>JBNKRJ010000023.1:0-138782 GCA_050296515.1 Bacteroidales bacterium
AAATTGAGGCTCCGTTCTGAAAATCAATTTGTTTACCCCAGCCCTAAAGGGAGCAAATTGATTTTCTTCACTCCCTTTAGGGCTGGGGTAAATGAAGAAAATTAATTTGCGATTGGTATAAACTACCTTAGAATCATTAAAGTAATTAAGGGTCATGGACATAAAAATAAGTGAAGGAAGAATATTTGCCCCACTAAAAGATAAGTGGCTGGTTCTAAAGCCTGAAGAGGAGGTTCGTCAAAGATACATTATCCGCCTGGTTGAAAAGTATGGTTTTACGCTAGAGCAAATGAAGCAGGAGGTGAAAGTTAGCAATTCACAACGAGGACAAGGTCGTGCTATGGCTGATATTGTAATTTGGAAGACTGAACAGGATAAAAATGAAAGCAATAGTCCTGTAATTGTCGTTGAATGCAAAGCTGAACATATTTCTGTGCGCGAAGAAGATTATTTTCAGGGGTATAATTATGCCTCATGGGCAGGTGCCGACTTTTTTGTAACCACCAACCTTAAAGAAACCCGGATTTTTAAAGTACTTAAAGGAAAGATTCCTAAAAAACTGGAAGAAGTTATTAATATTCCTGATGCTTCGATAATTAATAACAAGAAAAAGGTTGAAGAACTTTTAAAACAAACCAAAGCTTTTACCAGGGACGAATTTTCAAAATTGCTTTTTAAATGTCATAATATCATTAGAAATAACGATAAATTATCTCCTGAGGCTGCCTTTGATGAAATAAGTAAAATCCTTTTTATTAAAATCAGGTACGAAAGGGATAATACAGGGGCGCAAATATTTTCTCAAAAAGAGTTTAAAAAAGACAAGGAAAGTTACGAGAAATATAAACCTAAAGATGGTGCAGATTTTTACCAGTTCTTATTCCAGCAAACAAAGGATGATTTTAAAGATGATGATTTATTTGACCCTAACGAAACAATAAGGGTCAGGGAAAATAGCTTTGAGGCAATTGTAAAAGAATTGGAAATTTACAACTTGTCTACAACTTCGGATGATGTAAAAGGGATTGCTTTTGAAAAATTTCTTGGGCGTACTTTTAGGGGCGAGCTGGGACAATTTTTTACTCCCAGAACCATTGTTGATTTTATGGTGGAAGTGCTCGACCCTCAGGAAGGTGAGGTGATTTGTGATCCATGTTGTGGCAGTGGCGGTTTTTTAATCCGTGCATTTGAATATGTAAGGGAGAAAATTGAGAATGAAATTCAGGACGCAAAAAAGAAAATAAAAACGGAGACTTACACTACGGAATATGAAAAACTTTCTGAAAAAGAAAAAGAAACGATTGACGAAAAATTAAATGCCCAGTTTATAAAACTAAATTTTGAGCTGGACATCAATAACCCAAACAGTCGTTTAAGGACATTAAGTTACGATTGTATTTTTGGTACGGATGCCAACCCACGCATGAGCCGTACCGCCAAAATGAACATGATTATGCATGGCGACGGGCATGGAGGGGTGCATCATAACGATGGTTTGCTGAATATAAATGGCGTTTTTGAAAACCGCTTTGATATTATCCTGACCAACCCGCCTTTTGGTTCGCGTATTGAGAAAAGTCTGAAAATAACCGAAGCAGATAAGTATACTGATACAGAGCGTATTAAAAAGTATCAAGAACGATACGGAAAAGCTTACGATAAAGCATTGGATCGGGTAAATAAAAACATTGGCAAGCCATTATTAAGCTTATATGATACCGGGAAATTGAGTTCTTTAACCGAGGTTTTGTTTATCGAACGATGTTTGAATTTATTAAAACCAGGTGGACGAATGGGCATAGTTCTGTCAGAAGGAGTGCTCAACAATACTAACTTACAGAAAGTGCGTGATTATGTCGAAAGCAAAGCAAAAATAATCTTGATTACCTCTATCCCACAGGATGTTTTTATAGCATCAGGTGCTACAGTAAAGCCAAGCTTATTGTTCTTTAAAAAATTTACAATAAAAGAAGCTGCACAATGGAATGAAATTGCAGAAAAGGCCACTGTTGAAATAAATAAGAAATATGAGGAAAAAATAAACTCCATAAATAAAAAGTTGGCACTGCGAGGAAAAGATATGCCCGGCACTAATGAGAAAAAAGACCTGCGAAAGCAATTAAAGCAACTACAGGAAATGATGGAAGCTGAAATAAAAAACCAAATTAAACGAGACTTTGACTACCAAATACCCATTGCCGAAGTTGAAAAAGCAGGTATAAGTACTACAGGTGCCCAAATAGAAAACGAATTAATACCCCTTTGCAAAGAATTTACCCAATACCGCAAAAAAAACAAGCTGTGGAAAAGCAAGTTTGAAACTATTAGCTACGAAATAATGGACAACGGCAAAATGTTCCGTATACCAATGGCGGGTGAACCACAAGAAATTTATGGATAGGATGGTTACAGAGAACAAGTATCTTTCATTTTCGAGTTTAAAGCAATTAAATTTTTGGGATTATTATACTTTGAGTAATAAATCTCAAATCCATTCAAAATTTGAACTGGTTGAATTATCAGTGGTTTTAACTCAACGAAAAGAGCCTATTGTAATTGATGATAATTTGAGATACAAGCGTTGCAGGGTTCAAACACGGGCACAAGGGGTTATTTTGAGGGATGAAGTTTTTGGGAAAGAAATCAAGACAAAAAAACAACAACTTTGTAAGGAGGATGATTTTTTGGTTGCTGAAATTGATGCAAAAGTAGGTGGTTATGGTATTGTGCCAGATTATTTAGAGGGGGCTATTGTAAGTGGGCATTATTTTTTGTTTGAGATTGACAAAAAAAGGTTGCTTCCAGATTTTCTATCAATACTTGTAAAGTGTAACGACTTTTCAAAACAGGTGAAAGCAACAGGTAGTACCAATTATGCAGCAATCAGGCCTTATCATGTTCTTGGTTATTTAATTCCTTTGCCCTCTATTGAAGAACAAAACCGAATTGTTAAAGCCTATAATTCAAAAATAAAGCTAGCTGAAGAGCAGGAACAAAAAGCAAGTGAGCTTGAAGAAGGGATTGAGGAATATTTGTTTGAATCCTTACATATTGAAAAACAACCAATAAAAGAGCAAAAAAACAGTTTCTCATTTATTAATTATTGTGATATTTCGATTTGGGCTGTTTGGAATGTTAATAATGCATATAAGTCCACAAAGTACCAAAATATTACCTTAGGGAGTATTTTAAAAATGAAAAGTGGAAGTTTTTTACCAGCAAAGAATCAAATATCTGGGAAATATAATGTTTATGGTGGTAATGGAATTACTGGTACTCATAAGGAGTGGCAACATGAAGGAAAAAGAATAATTATTGGACGTGTAGGAAAAAAGTGTGGCAATGTACATTTGGTTTCAGGTAAATACTGGGTTACCGATAACGCTTTTTTGACAGATAAAGTAGATAATGAATTTTCTGATGAATACCTGGAAATTGTATTGGAGTTGTTGAACCTTAATAGATTTAAAGTAATTTCAGCGCAACCATCATTATCACAACAGAACTTGATTAATGTTCCTGTTCCAAAGCCATCATTAAATGTACAAGAAGCTATTGTTGAATTTGTCTCAAATATCAAAATGGAAATTGATAAATTGAAAAAAAAATCAAAAAAGAATATTGACCAAGCTAAAATCGAATTCGAAAACACCATATTTGAACCATGCAACTAAAAAAACTGTACATAAAAGACTACAAAATCCTAAAAAATTTTACCATTGAATTTCCTTTGGATTTAGAAAAGTCAATTTCGGTATTTATTGGGGCCAATGGTTCCGGCAAATCAACTGTTTTGGAAGCTATTGCGGTCATTTTTAGCAATGCAATACTAGCTGAAAAGGCAAAGTTTGGTTTTGAGTTAAGTTATTCATTAAATTATCCTGGACTAAAAAACGAAGTGGCAAAAAACAAAGTCTTAAAAAAGACAGAGTTATATACAGAGTGTCTTCAAATTGTTCTTTCTGCTGAGGATAAAAGAAAAGAAATACATGTTGAAATTTCTAATGATAAAGGGGAGCCTATTTATCAGGGAAAACAAAAAGAAGGTGGGAAATTAACAATTTATGATATAAACGAGGATAAAGATTTTTCAATATTCCCTGATAATATTGTGATTTATTATTCAGGATTATCAAAATTATTAGAAGAAGTTTGCAAACCACATAATGAAGCACTTTCAAAAGCTTATCGAAATCCTAAAATTGTTGCAAAAAGGGACTTCTTTTATTTTCAGCCAGAACACTTTAATATTATCCTGTTAAGCCTATTATCGTATGAGTATGGTGATGTACCTGAATTTTTAAAAGAAAAAGCAAAGATTTCAGGTTTCCAGAGCATTTCTATAAAACTGCAAAAACCTGAATGGGTAAAAGATACCATAAAAAACTTCTGGGGTGCAGATGGAGAAGTACGAAGGTTTCTGGATTACCTGAATGAAAATAAAACTACTCTTGAAGAATTGAAAGGAACTGTAAAACCTGATAAGCCTGGAGGATTAGTTCTTGAAGCCATGCAAGATGATTTCATCATCATTACTATTGTTGGCCAACAAAGATTATTTGAAATCAGGGAGTTTTTAGTTGAAGAAAGAAAATTGTTCGAAATATTGAATATAATGCTTGTTGATGGCTTGTTAAAAGATATTTCATTTTCACTGAAGACAGTGGGCAATAAATATGGCAATTTCAGTATTTTAAGCGAAGGCGAGCAGCAAGTAATCACCATCAAAGGACTTTCAGAGTTTTTAGCTGGTGAAAACTCTTTGTTTTTATTTGATGAACCGGATACTTACTTGCATCCTGAGTGGCAACGCCAATTTATTCAGCAAGTAGAACAAAATATTGATGAATTGAATGCAGAAAACCAATATTTAATAGCAACACATTCCCCTAATATTGTGTCAGGGATAAAGAAAGAACAGCTTTTTGTGTTAGATAAAGGGGAAATAAAAGAAATTCCATTCAATAGCTATGGTAAAAATATTGAATCGTTGTTAATTGATTTCTTCAAGGTTGAAGGAGTGCGAAATAAATATGTGGAACAATTATTACTTGAAGTTCAGGAACTGGTAAAACTGAAAAAATATGAGTCATCTGAGTTTAAAACTAAGTTTGAGGAGTTGAAAAAAATAATGCAACCAACAGCTCCTGAAATTATTAGTATAAACCTTGAAATAGCAAAGAGTAAAAAGAAATGATTCAAATAAATAAGATACCTTATCCTGAATTTATTGAAAATGTTAAGAAAAACAAACCTCAAAACTGGAGTGAACTGGATTTAGAAGTTCGCACCAATACCAGAAAATATATTTTAGAAGAAGAGCAAAATAATCAATGCGCTTATACAGAGTTGCCTCTTAAATATGAAAACAATGATTCTCACATAGAACATTTAAAGCGAAAAAATGCAGCATTTTTCCCCAGGCTTGAATTTAAATGGTCAAATCTTTTTGTTTCTTGTAATTCTGATGATTTTGGTGGCAAATATAAAGATGAAAAATACCTGAAAGGCAAAACTAAAACCGAAAATGAATTAATAATTAACCCAGCATTGGAGAATCCATCTGAATATTTTGAGCTTACAGAATGGGGTGAATTGGATGTTAAAGATGATTTGTCTGATTTAAAGAGAAAAAGGGCGGAAGTAACAAGGGATGCATTTAATCTTAATGACCCGTCTCTCAAAAAACGAAGATGGGAGACTATTAAGGCTGTGAGAGATTATCAACGTGGAGGTTTGGATGAAGAGATGATAAAAGAATGTTTGTCTAACTGGGGCTTTATAAGTGTGATTGAATATGAATTAAACAATTAAAATCTGGTTATAACAATTTTTGAAACAATCATTTTAACCCATGAAAAACACCGAAAACATAAAATTTAAATTTCCGGAAAACTATAAAGAAGTTATTGAAAACTCAACAATTGTCCCCGATTTTGACAAATTTATTGAAATGGCAATAAATGGGCAACTAGAGTTAACAAAAAACAATGTGTTGTCAATGGCTTCTGCTAAGTTAGTGAATGAACAGATTATTAGGAAAATTCCAATGCAATTGGCTCGGCCGGCTTTAAAAAGTTTTCCAAATGTACTAACGTTGTTTATCTTGTTCAGATTGAGTGGGTTAGGTGGAATTAAAATAAAAGGAAAGAAGCGGTTTTTAAGCGTAAAATCTGAAATGATGGAGCAATGGGATGGTTTTTCTGATGTGGATAAATACTTTTACTTATTTTCATTAACCTTTGCTAATTTTTCTTTTGAACCTATCCATGAGGGCGATATTATTTTTGAAATTGAAATTATTTTAGAAAGATTGACTAAACTTAAGCGAAGGTGGGCTCCTGACAAGTTTGAAAAGGAGCGTTTTTTTGGGATGTATAAATACAAGACCATTTTTATTGCTTTTGATATGTTTGGTTTAATTGATATTGAAGATGCTCCTCCAAAAGAAAAAGAAGGATGGAATGTATTATCAGTTCAGCCAAAGAGTTTTATGCCTGGGGAATGGGAGGTACTTCGCAAGCTAAAATTAGATAGTATGTTTGCAGTATCTGGTTATGATGAAGAGTTTGATAATGAGCTTGATGAAGATGATGGTTTTTCAGTTGAAGATATAGAAGAAATTGGCAGGGTCAATCGCTTTGCAGATATGATAAGCGAAGTAATTCCTGATTTTACAGAGCGGCTAAAGATAAACATTGAGCAACGGGAAGGTTTTCATTATTTTAAAGTAAAGCTAGATGATATATGGCGCATACTTAAAGTTGATCATCGTTACACCCTTGATGATTTATGTTATGCAGTTTTAGAAGCCTTTGATTTTGACTTTGATCATTTATACGATATAAAATTCACATCAACCTTTGGTTACGACCTCACCTTTCACGGCGCACCAGATATTGGTTATGCTGAATACCCAACAACGGAAGATGTGTCCATTGGCAAATTACCCATCCAAATAAATGATGAAATGGTATTTACCTATGATTATGGTGATTATTGGCAGTTTACAATTGTATTTGAGAAATTTGAATCAACCACAAAAGAAACAAAAAAGCTCTCTGCTATTGAAGTTGTTGAAAGTAAAGGAAATCCACCAGAGCAATATCCTGGTTGGGATGAATAACATAAAAGCTGGAAGAATTTATGAAAACATCAATAACCAATCAAGAAGCCAGAGAGATTTGGGATAAGTACCTGAAAACAGAATATTTGCGTCTGCACACTATTGAAAGCAAGGCAATCATGAGAAAAATTGCCAATCACTTAGGTAAAGATGAGGACTTCTGGGGAAATACCGGTCTTTTGCATGATTTGGATATGGATGTAATCAATGGAAATTACTCAGAACATGGTTACAAGGCAGTTGAGTTATTAAAAGCTGAAGGGTATAATATTCCTGAGATGTTTAATGCGATTATTTCTCATACAGAAGGTGTTAGCGGTAATGAGGCTAAAAGAACTACTGATTTTGAGTTAATCTTGTCAGCAGCTGAAAACATTACAGGAATTATATCAGCATATGTAATATTAACACCTGAAAAGAAAGTGGCTGGAACAAAAGTAAGCTCAATAAAAAAGAGACTAAAATCAAAAGCTTTTGCAGCTTCGGTGAATCGTGAGTTTATTTATGATATAGAAAAGGCAGGAATTGAACTTGATGTTTTTTTGCAACTTGCAATTGATGCAATGACAGAAATTGCAGGCGAAATAGGAATGTAATTAGTTTATAGATAATTGATTATGCAAAATCAATACATTCCTGGGAAATGAAGTTTTTGTTAGTTAATGCTTTTTCACCATTCCATCGGTAAGCCACTAATTTTTCGCGCTTGGCCAGACTGTAATCTACACAACATACATTTGGTTTCAGAACTTCTGGCTTGCCTGTATTCCAGTAATGACCAATAAATACAGGCTTTTTATCGGAATTATAAGAACTAAAACGTTGAAGTTTGGAATCCGGAACAAATGATTCAGGAAGTGCTTTATCATTGCTCAAAGAAATACTTCGATAAGTTTCAGAATTAAATGATTTCCACCATCTTACACGTATTTTTGTGCGGGTGTTTCCATCACGGTCGCAGTAGTAATAGCCTGGCGGCAAATAAACTTCGTAACCTTTTAGTAAAGTCTCTATGGCTTTATATTCAACTGAACCCGGTATTGATGAACGATGCAGAAATTCCTCGTTCATTACAGCACTTTTTAACTTCTTTTCCAGAAAAGCGACAACAAAATCGTCCCAACAAGCATGAACTATTCTAATTTCTTCTAAATCAATGTAAAGTGGCAGTGTTCTAAACCAAAGCAAATATTCGGCCCACTCTTTTTGATAATTCGCAAAGGCATTTAGCGTTTCCTGATGGTTTCTTTTGTTTCGCTTACTATGCTGGCGAAGAAAAAAATCTCCACCGTTTGATTTGGTATGATAACACATGGCATTATACTCGTGGTTGCCTAAAACAACCATTGCAGCATTGTTTTCAACCATGTTTTTAATTATTTTCAATGCACCCCTAATGTCCGGACCACGGTCTACCAAGTCGCCTACAAAAATAGCCTTTCTGGCAGGATGCCGAAAACAACCATCTTGCTCCTTGTAACCTATTTTTTCTAAAAGAGCCTTTAAGGTTTTTGCATAGCCGTGTATGTCACCAATTATATCGTACATTTAATAAGAAATTAGAAACAAGAAGTTAGATATTAGAAATTTTTCCTATTAATTTCTAATTTCCAAGTTCTAAGTTCTGTAATTAGTTTTTCACATCAGTTTCAAACCATTTATTTGCTAAAACTTCTGGCTGATAATTACTTAAATAATCCATCGTTTCTTCAACCGAGTCAGCAATGAAATATAAATTTCGGTATTCTTTTCTTGCAAAATTTGTTGAGTAATACATTTCGAAAAGCTCGTTTAGTTTATCATAAAAGCCGTTGGTGTTAATAATAACTATTGGTTTTTTATGATATCCTAATTGTTTTAATGTGATTACTTCTACCAGTTCCTCAAGAGTTCCAAATCCACCTGGCAAAGCAATAAATGCATCTGCTAAATCATGCATTTTTGCCTTTCTCGATTTCATATCCTCAGTGATAATTAGTTCACTTACAGAATTCTCTGCCAAATTGTGATTATTTATTAGCTCAGGAATAACTCCAATAACATGTCCGTTGTTTTGCAACATTGTTTTAGCAATAATGCCCATCATACCAACTTTGGCACCACCATAGATTAAAGTCGTCGACTTTTTCGCTAAAAAAACACCTAACTTATGGGCTTCATTTTTATAAACCTGTTCTACTACATCACTTGAAGAGCAAAACACACAAATTTTCTTCATTTCCATTATTTTAAAAACGTAAAGATAGTGCAATTGTTTTAGGGGAAATTTATGTTATTCTTAAACGTTGTTGGATGTTGGTTGTTAATGTCGTATCAAGATTAATTTGGGGCTGTATCAAAACTAGTTTTGCTATAAATTTTTCTTTCAATCTTACATCAATCCAATCAATCTGCTTTCAATCTTGTTGAAATACGCTCTTTTGTTGTTGAAATGAAAGTAAAATTGCATTGAATTAGACTTTTGATACAGCCACAAGTGCAAAAGGATTCTTTGTGAACCTCTGTGAATCTTTGTGAAACAATAGACAGATCAGTGACGTGCAGCTATCTAACCAACTCAACATCCACAATTTTATCTCCAACCTCAAGTTGATGCACAACTTCCATTCCTTTTATCACTTTTCCAAAATTTGTATACCTTCCGTCAAGGTGAGGAGTGGGTGAGTGGGTGATGAACCACTGGCTCGATTCTGTGTCTTTTCCCGATGAAGCCATCCCAATACTTCCTTCGGTGTAGTAATTTAGAGCAAATTCAGAACAAATAGTATAATCCGGGCCACCCCAGCCATCACCACGAGGACAACCATCCTGAACCACAAAATTGGGTACTACCCGATGAATAATTTTATTATCAAAATAGTCATTTTTAGCCAGTTTAAGGAAATTTGCAACGCTTATAGGTGTCTGATTTACATATAATTCCAATAGAATATCGCCTTTTGAAGTAATTATTTTGACTTGCTGATTGAATGGTAGCTTTGAGATATAGGACCAGTCAATTTTTTCCTTTTTAATTTTCTGTATTGGCGGTTCTTCTTTGCCATCAATAAAAGCAATTGCCTTTTGGAGTTCAACATAAGCTTCCATTTCGGCAGGGAGTTTACAGTTATTCAGGGCCTGAGTTAGAAAATAGGTGTTTTCATAGAGTTTTCTAAAATCCAGCTCAGGATCACGTATTACACCAGCAGCAATAGTGACTTTAGCAACATCACCCGACATAACTGCATCTTTAAAAATATAAGCAAACTCTTTGTTTAAATCTTTTCCACTTTTGAGTGAAATTGCATTGATACTATCAAAGTCTTTATTTTTTCTCATTTCTGCCAAAGCCATCATTCCGTAAGTGCCAATCACTAATTCCTTACTTTCGTGAACTTGTTGGCTTACAAATTTATAGCTATAAACATCACTTCCTAATGCAGCCAGTAGATTGGCTTTCTCATAAATGTTTGATGATTTGGTGTAATTATCAATAATTAACTTTGAAATTGTTTGCTTCTGATCTGAAAAATTCAAAGCTGCAGCAAATAAATTTGCCTTTACTCGCCAATTACAAGATCCTTTAGCACTCTTAATGTAGTTTGCAATGTCATATTTTTTTCCGTATAACAAAAAGTATTCTGAGGCTTGAACAGCCACATTTACATTTACATCATTTAATGCTTCATAAACTAATTCACTTGTGTTTTTGTAATTAAATTTAGTTAATGCCTTAATTGCATTGATTTTCAATCGATAATCAAAATCATTTGATAAAACATCTTTAAGAAAAGTCAATGTTGCCGGAGAATTTGTATTTGATAATGCACTAATTAGGTTTAATTGAGTAAATAAATGTTCAGATTTGTTAAAGGTTTCAATAAGTTTTTCTGCATAAGCATTCAAGTTTGAGTTTTTAAGTCTTGTTAGTGAAACTGTTGCCTGAAACCTTACTTCATGATCAGTATTTTCATTAATAACAATTTGCAGAACAGTTTCAAGGGCTTTGTCTGAAAAAATACCGCGAAGTGAGAAACGCGAAATGCCTGGAAGTATAGCTTTTTGTTCATTTGCACTACGATTAGGTTCATTTAATAGTTTTACTAAAAAATCAAGTCCGTTGTCGTTTCCACATTTGCCAATAGCTTCAGCTATCCCTGATTTTACTTTTTCTGACTGTTCTTTTTCAAGCAATTGTATTAATTGATTTTGAGCCAGACTATCTCCAGTTTGTCCAATAGCAAAAGCTGCTGCCAACCTGACTTTTTCGCTTTTATCTTCTTCAAGCAGGAAGAGCAGATCGTTTAAGGCAGTTTTATCCTGAACTGAAGCAAATGCAAGTGCAGCAGTTTCTCGATAGAGTGCTTTTGAACTTTGCAAGTATGGAAGTAATTCTGCTGTGTTTCTATCGTTTTGAAAATTAACTATTTCCTGAATTGTAGTACTAGTATACAAATTTTCATTGATAGTTGTATTATCATGGTTTTTAGCATCTTTATCAGAACATGAAACAAAAAAGAAGATAAAAACCGGTAGTAATTTTAGCGTTTTCAAAATACAGATTTTAGGTTAAAAAAAAATGCAATTTAATATCAAATAAGCAGTAAAACAAAATTGATTTTGGATAGAAGATTTTATTATTATTTTACTCGTAAGTTTCTTATTATCTGGTTATTAATGTTTTATTTTTAAGATTGACCGAATTCGTACAGCACCTGTTCGTATTCGTACGTTTTTTGAATATAAATAATTGATAACTATCTAATTATCTATTGATTAACTTGTGTGGTATATGCTTTGTTGACACACAGGTGGTGAAGTGTATGAAAATCTTGAGAGTTTAGACTAATAATTATAAATTAAGCTTAGATAATGAACCAAATAAATTTGCCAATACCCCATATTGATATTGATGAGCCTGTTGAAATTAACATGCTTGTTGGTAAAGAAAAGAAAGAAATTCATTTCAAAGTAGTGCCTTTAGTTTGGGATGAGGAGGATGAATTATCCAACGAGAAAGACTCAACAAGTGTCTCATTAGCAAGGATTAGCAGATTGAAAAAATCCATCGAAAATTATGATAAATCATGGGAGTTGTTGCAAATTTTTGCACCTTTGGGGAATTCTAAGTTTATTCAGGTTTTATACAGAAAGAAAGCATAAAAATGTTACGAACTAAAAGTTTAGTAAAAATATTCCGTAGTGATGAAATTGAAACCACTGCGCTAAACAATGTGAACCTTGAAATTTCAGAAGGGGAATTTGTTGCCGTAATGGGGCCCTCAGGCTGTGGAAAATCCACTCTTCTAAATATACTTGGTTTGCTTGATAATCCTTCTTCGGGTGAAATTTATTTTAATGGCTATGAAGTTTCAAAGCATTCCGAAAGGCAGCGTACAAAGTTAAGAAAAGCCAACGTCGGTTTTGTCTTCCAAAGCTTTAATCTTATTGATGAATTGTCTGTTTATGAGAATGTTGAGCTTCCATTGTTGTACTTAAAATATTCACAATCTGAAAGGAAAAAGAAAGTGCTTGACGTACTTGAACACATGCAAATAGCCCACAGGAAAAAACATTTTCCGCAGCAGCTATCAGGTGGACAGCAGCAAAGAGTTGCTGTGGCAAGAGCGGTAGTTACTAATCCCAAGCTGATTTTAGCAGATGAGCCAACAGGAAATCTCGATTCTGTAAACGGAGAAGAAGTCATGGAGCTTTTGACACAGTTAAATAATCAGGGAACTACAATAGTAATGGCAACTCACTCGGCAACTGATGCTGAAAAAGCCCATAGGATTATTCAATTGTTTGATGGCCATATTGTTACAGAAAACATAAAGAGGGTTTAAGGTAATATTTTATAAGCCTGTCAGAAAACCATGAATAATTATTATTTTTGAGATGCTATTTAAGCAAACACCAACAAAGAAATGCTGAGAAATTTCCTGAAAATTGCTTATCGCAATCTTTTTAAGTACAAATATTACTCGATTATCAATGTTTTGGGCTTTGCTACCGGAATTTCAGTTTTTGCTATTACCTGGCTTTATGCAATTGATGAACTTTCATACGATGATTTTCATGATAAATCTGATAGAATCTACCGTATTGCAAGGGTTTATGAAAAAGACAGTACCTTAAATAAATATGCCACTACACCATTTCCACTAGCCAAAGCTCTGTTAAAAGAGTTTCCGAATTACATTGATGAAGCAGTCAGGGTATTTAACTTCGAAAATGATTTTCACCTGGTTGAGTATCATGATAAGCATTTTAATGAGAAAAACTTCTATTACACTGACCCAAGTATTATTAATATTCTTGATTTTCAATTTGTTGAAGGAAGTGCTAAAAACGCCCTTAAATCTGCTAATACAGTAATTATTTCTGAATCAATCAAAAAGAAATATTTTGGCAAGTTCAGCCCCATTGGAAAAGAAATACTTATTGATGAAGGTTTTCCAATGACTATAACTGGAGTTTACAAGGATTTTCCAAGACAGTCTCATTTTAAACCCGATGTAATCACCTCATTATCATCACTATATGTTATAATTAAAGAGCCTGAAACATGGATGTGGAGCCCTTGTTGGACTTATATTCTTTTAAACAAAGGAACAGACCCAAAGAAGCTGGAAGCAAAACTACCAGGGTTTATTAATAAGTACTTTGACATTGCTTTAAAGGATTATTCTTCTGTTTTTTTACAGCCTATTACAGATATTCATTTAAAATCGGATCTTGAGTCAGAAATTAACAGTACAAGTAAATCGTTGTATGTGTATATTCTTTTATGGATTGCAGGCTTTTTGCTTTTTGTTTCGTGGTTGAATTTTATCAATTTATCAATAGTCGGGTCTATTACCCGAATACGTGAAGTCAGTATACGAAAGATACTTGGCTCATCAAAAAGGCTGATTACTTATCAGTTTATTGTTGAGGCCATTCTTACTAGCATGATTTCTTTGCTTATTTCCTTGTTTTTAATTGAGGCTTTTGTTCCATTAGTGAATTATTTCACTGGCGAGCAGATTGAAATCAGTGGATTAATAAAGAAAGGAGGATTCTTTATAATTTTTGCTGTTGCTTTTGTGGCTGCAGTGATTGTAGGTTCATACACAGGACTTTATGCTTCTTCGTTTCCAACTTTTAATGTTGGGCGTTTTAAATATAAACTTGCTTCAAGAAAGTGGTTCACTGGAAAAATTTTGATATTGATTCAATATGCTATTTCGTTGATATTGCTAATTGTTGTTTTTGTAAACTTTAAACAACTGATTTATTTAAAAAATTCAGAATTAGGTTTTGATGATAAAAACGTGTTAATTATTCCTGTAATTAATACACCTGTATCTGAGAATTACGAAGAGTTTAAATCAATACTGCTCAAGAATCCTGATATTAAATCAGTTTCAGCTGTAAATCATATTGTTGGAGCAGATCAATCTTATCGGAGGTATTTTTATGTTAGAAATAGTAAGAAAAAGGTGCAATTTTTTCCCGAAATTATTGTTCGTCATGATTTTATTGAAACAATGGGGATAAAGCTGCTTGCAGGGTCAAGTTTCAAAAAAGGAACAACTGAAAATGTTGAATCAGCTAAAGACGAAGTTATAATTAATGAAAATCTTGCTAAAGCCCTGGGATATAAGAATTATGAAAATGCAATAAGAAAAAAACTGGTAAGTTTTAAAGGGAATGAAAGAATAGTAGGAATAATTAAGGATTTTAACACGCGGTCGCTTCATCAGCCTGTGACTCCGTTAGTTATAAGAATGGCTATGAATAATTATAATGCAACGGAAGCTACAAAATACATGGTGATTAAATTCCGTAACAGAATCTCAAAAACAACCTACAAGTTTATTCATAAACTATGGAAAAGCTATGCTTCAAACAGGCCTTTTGAATCTTATTTGTTAGATAAACTGCTCGATGAACAATATAAAAACGAAGATCTTCTTAATTTCTTTTTGTGGGTATTTTCAATTTTGATAATACTGATTAGCAGCATGGGAGTTTGGGCAGTTACCTCTCTTTTATCCATTCAACGAACCAAAGAGATTGGAATAAGAAAAGCAATTGGGGCATCGATTCAGGAAATATTGCGCCTGTTTATAAAAGATTTTACCAGCTTGCTTTTAATTGCCAACCTGGTTGCATGGCCACTTTCATGGATATTAATCAAGCAATGGTTTAAGAATTTTGCCCACCATACCAATATCGAATGGCAGGTTTATGTTTATGCCACACTTTCTATTTTAATACTGACTTTAGGTATTGTTACAAAACATGCTTTAAAAGTGGCTAGTTCAAATACCGTTGATTCATTAAGAGATGAATAGTTTTTTTTTAACTTATTTATTACTAGTGTTATGTCAAATGTCAGATTTCTGGTAAAGTCATTAGTCATTAGTTCCTGGTTATTAATGACTAATGACTAGTAAACAGTGACTTGCGATTATTTAAAATATGCTGTATATTAAAATAATACCTAAAATATTATACTTGACATGACACTAGCCATATAACGTGTTTGAGGAGTTTTTTGTGTTTTTTAACATATTTTTAGGGTTTTGCTGTTCGAAAACGTACACAGAATGTTTCGGTAGCGTTCGAATTTGATGTTAAGGTAATGTTAGTATTGTTTGTAAGTATTTAGTAATTAGGTTCTTATTTGTTTTGGCACAAAAGATGTTTTAATTTAAGTAAACTAATTGGAGGAACTTAAAATGAAAACAAATATTATAAAAAACATTAGCAGAATAACTTTAACATTTGCACTTGCATTGTTAACCATAACAAGTTTATTTGCACAAAACAATAAGAATGAAGATCTTATTCTGGCTTCAAACTCAAATAACAATATTTCACTTGAATTTTATAGCGGCATTGGAGAAAAACCTACAGAAATTGAAGCCTGGATGTCTAGCACTAACTTTTGGGGAAATATCCAATCTCAACTTGAGTCGCGTGATTTAAATATTGAACCCTGGATGAGTAATACTGATTATTGGAATGACCTGGAGGTTGAAAACGAGCTTAAGATTGAAAACTGGATGCAAAATACAAACTACTGGAACGAAACAGAAGTAAACGAAGAAGAGCCAATTCAAATTGAACCATGGATGACAGACACTGAACTTTGGAAAGCTGAAGAACAAACACTTAGCCTTGAAGAATGGATGCTTGACACAGAGTTTTGGACAAATGATGAAAATACATTAAGTATTGAACCCTGGATGACAGATGAAACCTACTGGGAAAGTGAAAAAGACTTAAATATTGAGGCCTGGATGCAATCATCTGACTATTGGGATAATTCTGACACTGAAGCAGCTTTGGAAATAAGCTGCTGGATGTATGACAGTAATTACTGGGCAAACTAACTAGCTTCTCATACACACCATATATATATCCAAAGTATTGAAAAATATTTTGGCCAAACAAACACTAAAAGCCGGCACGTGCCGGCTTTTAGTGTTTAAGTATTTGTAAATTAGGCTTTTACCTGAATGATGAATACTTAGTTTTATTTTTTGTTGTACGAAATATGATTAATATCAAGTTTGTCGTTTTTTTATGATTTCATTCACTAATCTTTATAATTTCGCGCGGTTTACGGATGTATAAAGAATTAATATCATGGACTATTCATTTGAGAAATTAATAAAACGTTTTGCTGTTGTAATGATTGCTTTATTGCTAACTATAGGTGGCATAGCTCAAAAAACTGATTCAACAAAAACAAACGATAAAGGAAAGTTATTTGCAAATATTTATCCCGGTTTCAATTTTAGGTTTGATGATAATAAGCCAAAATCCGGCTTTGTTTTAACCACTGCATTGATTGGGTATAAAAGAAAACTGGCCGATAAAGTTACCGGTACTATTATTTTTGATGTTACGCGAACCACCAATGATATCCAGGTAACAGATTCTTCGGGCAATCAACTAAATGTGAGTTACTTCGAGGGGAGCAAGTACACTGCTTTTTTAAAAATGGCGGAGATAAACTGGCAGTTTCATGAACAGTTTAGTTTATCAGTTGGGCAATTATTAAACACACAATACCTCACTTTTCAGGATAAATTTTGGGCACATCGCTATGTTGAGGTGACTTTTCAGGAGTTAAACCGATTTGGTGCCCCCGCAGATTTTGGGATGCGGTTAAAATATCAGCCTTTAGAGAAGCTGGCGTTGTACCTTGGTGCATTTAATGGTGAAGGCCCTTTTAGAAAGCAAGACACTGAATCAAACTTTTTAGCATGTGCTAATATTGAGTACAAACCAATAAATGAATTGATGCTAAAGTTTTATTATGGAAATCAGTCGAGCAGTGCTGATAGTTTGAATGCAAAAAACATCTATTCGGCCTTTGTTGGTTTTGATAAGAAAAAATACAGGCTCGGGCTGGAATATGATTATGTTCAAAAAGCTGACTTTTATGATGCTGAATGGTCAGGTTTGTCTGCTTTTGCTTATTATCAGCTGAATGAGCAGTTTGAGTTGTTTTATCGCTATGATTATATTGGTGAATCTGCAACCTATTCAAATGTTTCTTATCACATTGCAGGCGTACAATATAAACCTGTTGAAAACTTCTTTATTTCAACGAATTACAGGTATTTTTCTGAAGGAGATGCCAATATGATTTATCTTAATTTCGGTTTAAAGTTCTAGTTTTTTTGCAAAAGAATGCAGGGCTGCTAATTAATGAAGCAACCTTGTTTAATTGTTTTTAGAATGACTACCTTATTCAGTCTTAAGAACAACCTGTTTAGCATCTACCCCTTTAATAAGGTTTAACTTTCTTTCCATTTCGTCTAATTTTTCAGTTTCACCCTTTAATTCCAGGAATATCAGGCCTGATTCTGAACAATTTTCTAATACATCATCATGCAAACCCAATCGGGTTTTAATAAAACAGCCCCATCCACTTAGGATTTTTTGAACTGTCTGGGTACTTTCTTGTCTGGAACTAACTAAAATCAGCATTATTCTTCTTTCCATAATCAATTGTTTTCTTTTTATTTAACTGTTTGAATCTAGTATAAAGATACTGTCTTTAGGCTTTATAATCTGTTTTTTTAATATGTTATACAATACATTTAAATATTTTGTTTTTTCAGGTTACGTTATTAGATAATTTATATTTTAGCCGTTAAATTCCAAAGTGTGATTGATTATTTAAAAAAGCGCCTTGCAAAATTTTTAGGACCAGAGATCGGTTTGTGGATGTATACTGGTTCTATAGGAGTTTCTTTTGCTTATTTGTCGATTGCTTTGTTTAGGCAAGATAAAAAGTTTACTAAAGTTGAATTAGACAGATTATGTAATTACTTTTTTAAAGAATATGGACCTGAGGTTGGTGAAATGACCAGGGCTTTTGTACTTAAATTTAAACGGACAAAAGTTGACTTGTTTTACCAGACAAGAGAAATAGCTGAATCAAGTCATAAAAACCGTTTAATCTTTCTTTACAATCTTTTTTCCATGGCAATGGCTAATGGTGTGTTAAAAATTGAAGAAGAGATTTTTCTTAAACGCATTGCTATGTTAATAAACATTGATAGCAACTACTTTAGCATCATTAAATCTAAATTTGTAAAAAAAGAGCAAAGGCAAAATAAATATGCAGGGCAATCTAAAAAAGAGCAGAAGTATACATATGGAAATGAAACATTTGCTCAAAAGTTTTTCTCCCCCAATATTTCGTCTTATTTAAGTCTTGGGTTAGAAAGAAGTGCTACAAATGAAGAGGTGAAAAGAGCTTATCGTAAACTAGCAATGAAATACCATCCTGATCGGCTAAGTGGAGAAAGCGAAACGCAAAAAAGAATTGCAAAGCAGCGCTTTAGAGAAGTTAAAGAAGCCTACGAACTGATTAAAAAAGAACGGGGGATCAAATAAACATTAAGTTTAAGTTAATAAATTAAACTAACATCAGGATAAGGTAAAAGCGATTCGATTATCATCCCCACACTGTCTTTTGCAAACATTGCAACCACTATTATCATTACACCTGTGATTAAAGCAATCGCCATGTTGTTTTCGCTAATTTCTTTCAGTTCTTTAATGTTCTTGGTAAGCATGTTATACAGCCTGACTGAGATAATGACGATAAGAAATGATACCACAAGTGCTATTCCTAAAAACATCAAAAAGTACTTGCTAAACTCAAAGAAAAGCTCTGTTTTGCCAGCTGTTGACTTCTGCAATAGCTGTATAAGACTCATTGAAGGGGCATAAGCCGTTGATACAATAATGCCTACAGAAAGCAGAATGGAAGACATAAATATTCCGAAAGCAAAATTGCTTTTATCAATCTCGTAGTTCTTTTTATTAAAGACTTTCAGTGTAAAGTAATACGACAGGTAAAGTACCATCACCCCAACAAAAATGGATAAAATAAGATGAATGGTTGATAAGAATAATAGATTTGAGTTCATAATTTATATTTTTTTATTGATATATTTTGTTGGTATATTATTAAGGTCCCAGTTTGTTTTAATTATTTGGCTAAAGCCATGGCCAATCTATGATTGAGTAAATATTCTCATATAGAAATAATACCTTGCCCCTGGCTTCAGCCAGGGTGGGAATAAGCAAGTATGTATTGGCTTTAGCCAAACTAATCCTCATATCTTTTAAATCCATGTTTAATTAAGAAATCATTATATTCATCCTTAAAAGATTTGTGTTTATGATGTTGCTCCTGATTTTTAAGGTATTCTCTTGTTGATATAATCATTGATTCCGAGACAGAAGCAGCGAAATAATCGTTTTGCCAATTAAATTTTGAATCACAAAGTTTCTCTTTGTTTATCCAGAACGATGATTCTCCTTTTATTAATTGAGCTACATTCTTTATTGTTTGATCTATACCTAACGAAACCAAACAATGACAATGATCGGAATATCCATTTATAAAATCAATATAAATGTTCTTCTCTTTTGCATTTTCTTTTATATGCTGCCAGACTTTTTTTCTCAAATCGCTGCTTGAAAGCAGTGGAGCTCTGTTTTTTGTGCTCAAGACAAAATGGATGTATACTTTTACATATGGCATATTGTTTTATTTCCATTATTCGGCTAAAGCCGGGTTTGAATTATTGCTTATAATCCCTGGCTAAAGCCAGGGCCAATTTATGACTTAAAAAAAATTATTACACTTTTTGCTTTGTAATTTACATCGCCACCTCCCACAAATTCATATTCGACTGCTGGGGCGATATTTGGCCAATATCCATTCCTTTTACGGTCGTTTCCCATGTGTAATACTTCTTGCCCTGATGCATCTTATACTTGCCACTAGCGGGAATATTTATACCCAAAAGAGCATGTTCATAGGCTTCGCTGATTAAAATACACACATCGTAATTAAAATGTTTTAAAATGGAATAAATAATCAATGATTTTGTATCACAATCTCCTTTTTGATTGGCCATGAACTCCAAAGGAGACTGGATGCCGTACTTTTTTATATTTCCAAGGCATGCATAGCCCGATTTATTAATCTCCTGTTGATTATTAGCATCAAAACACGATTCGGGCAGTATCCAGGTATAAGGTACCTCCTGAATTGAGCTAACAACAATCCTGGCAAACTCAAGTGCGTTGCTTCCTGAACGCAGCGAATCGTATTTTTGATAGATATTTTTGAGTAAATCTTTGTCGTTCTGATACAGGTTTTGGTAAATATAATACCAGCTGTAGCCCGTAAAATGAGAACGATTGTATCTGGCTTTCTGAAAATCAGATGAATCAATATAATATTCGAAAGAGTATTGCTGACCTGAATAATCGGACCAGTGTAATGTGTTGTAAATCAATTTCATTGATAAACTGTCTAACAAAACAGTATCGGCTGCAGTGATTTCTTCATCATCCTGGAATTTTAGGCTGTCATTTTCTACAATAATTTCTTCGGGAACTTCAGTTGCTTCAGTTTCAGAAGAATCTTCTTTGGTTGAAAACCATGCAAAAAGAAAGCCCAGTACCAATAGCATTATTACCCAGGAAATAAGCGTACCGACAATTTTAACAAGATGTTTGCCGAAGTATCCTATAAACCAAACTGTCCCGAAAATGCCACCAAGCAAGAGCGCAGTCTGCCAATGTTCCCTAAATGCAAAAATAAAGGTGAGTGTGAGGGCTAGCAAAGCTACGAACTTAAAAATAGCTATTACGATGCCTGCTAGGATTAGTTTTTCTCCGCTTTCAGTGGGTTTATTAGCAACAGCTGCTCGTTTTATTTTAATTTTACCAGCATTGATAGTAAACACTTCATCAAAAGGAACATCAATCTGCACCTTTTCTTTTACTCTATATTCAATTTGAAAAACAATTTCCCCCTTAACTATTGCATAGGCAGTTCTATCTTGCTTAAAACTTTCGTACTCATAGCTGTGGATAATGCAATTACGAATGTCTTCAACATAAAAATGCTTGTCTTTTCGCTTTTCAGGCTTTTCAACTAAAGCTTCTATTAGTTCAGGTGTCAACTTACCTTCTACATCCTCAAAGCTATCGTATTCTTGTTTGGTAATAGCTTGCGTACCAGTAATTTCTGATTGGTAAATATCTAAATTGTAAATATCTCTGACAATTTTTGATATTTCGTCTACCTTCAGTCCTCTAAGCTTTAGCTTAACTTTCCCTTTAAAGTAGGCAAACTTGATTTTCGATATTTCTATTTCTTTTTTCCTGGTCACTTGTTTCTGGTAGCTGGTCTCTGGTTACTGGTTTCTTGTTGCTAGTTTCCTGTTGCTCATGATGTTTTCAATGGTTATTGTTGACTGTCGGCAAAGAATTGCTAACTGTAGTCTACTTCTCAATTTCAAATACACTAAGTTCTAATTTCTAAGTTCTTATTATACTCACTAATTAAGTCTGCCGAAAACTGTCCTTTATTTTCTTTTAAGGTGATTTCTGATTTTTTTATGGTGTTAAAAGGCGCATCTTCGTATCTTTCAATATATTCCTTTTCTTCACCAAATACTTCTTCTGTAATTTTTTTAAAACGTTCTTTAAACAGGTGATAATGATAAAGCACTTCGTGCTTGTTTCTGTCCTGAATTACTTTTTCGTACTGAAAATCCATTTTATAGAGCGAATAAAGCTTATAAACCAGTGGTGAAAGAAAAAGCAGTACAACAAAAGCTGCCCAAAAGAAACCCGTTAATGCCCTGTTTTCAAACAAAATATCAAAGCGTTCAAGTAATAAGTTTGAGTCTTTGATGATGTTTGCGTATTGTTGTAAATCTTTACGTTTTTCATTATCAATTATCTGTAACTCGCTAATTAGAGTTCGGATGTATGGCAGATATTCTTCATGTAATAGGTGTCGTTCTTTCTGCAATTTATTTAAATATAGGAAAATCTGACGCTGCTCAGCTTTGATTATACTTTTTTGCATCTTTTGTTCCTGCTGACTTATCAGGCTGTCTAAGGCACTTAATTCGTCCCGCATTTCATTTATCTTGCTTTCAATCTCATAGTATTCGGTGTAGTAAATCTGGTCAATATCAGCTTTTACTCCCTGAATTTTCTTTTCAAGGGCCATTGGTAAATTAATTTCTATAAAATCTTCGTGCATGTATAGTTCAATGGGCAGCGATATGAAAACTGCGAAAAACCCTACAACAATGATTTTAAATGTATTAGGAATCCAAATGCTGATTTTTTCTGTTAATGTTTCCCCTTTTAATCCTGAAGTTATCATTAAAATAAACCGGTAAAGGTTGTAGAAAATAAATGACCAAAAAAAAGCAAGAACAACCGATAACCATGTTATTTCAAAGATGATTTGGAACAGGTAGAAAGTCGAAAACCAAACAATCATTATTAGTAGTAATTGTAAGATATTGAAGGCTTTATAAAGAAATTGCTCCTGAGCAGAACAATATTCCAGTATATTTTCATCAATTCCAATAAAGCGGAGGACTTTCATAATTTAGTTAAAAGTGGAAAGTTTCAAGTTAAAAGTGATTTGACATTTTATTCCTCCACTGTGTTAATGTATGCTTCGGGATTTTCATCAATTTTTGATTTTTCTTTTTCTTTCCATTTTTCGATGATGTATTGCGAAAGATCATTTTGTGCTTCAAGGAGTTTTAGTTTATCATTGATGATTTGCTGTGCCCTGGCATAAGTATATTCAACCACTTCTTTACCATCTTCGTCAAGATGAACTTCGCTTTTGGCAATCATGCCTGCACGGGCTTTTATTTCTTCTTTCAGGTTTTCTTCAAGATAGTCATAAGGACTCTTTATCACCATCATTTTAAAGAAAATGGGACCTGTTTCAATCACAATCAAAATCATTCGTAACAGCCAGATAATTTTCCAACCGGCAACTTTCTCTGCTATTTTAATTCGTTGTAATAAACCGTCTAGCTTTTTCGCCTGATTTTCGTTCTCGATCTTTTCTTCTTCACGGTTTTCTTTCAGTTTTTCAATATCAATTTCAAGATTGGCTATTTTCTTTTGATTTCGAGTGTCAAGTTCTTTTCTTGTTTGCTCCAGTTTGGCAATGTAGGCTTCAACTTGTTTGGCTGCAGGCCCGTAACCATCTTTACCAGAGCCAACTCTGCCTGCCACTTCCTCCTGAAGCTTAATATTTTGTTCCTTTATTAGTTTATCCAACTCCAGAATTTCATTTTCCAGCTTTTCTTTATTGGCAGTTGCATCTTTTACATCATCAGCAAAGCGCTCGTCAGTCAGTTTGTTCAACTCCTTAATTTTTTCTTTTTGAACTTTAAAAAGTTCTGCATCAATCTCTGCCTGAAAAATTCTTATTTCTAAAGGAGCAGCAATGGCAATTGAAAGAATTAATGCCATAATAATACGTGGGAGCGCGTTCATGAATTCTGTTCGGGTGATTTTCTCAGTACCATCCCCTTTTCCGGTACTTGAAACAACAAACCTGTCGAGATTGAAGATAATAGCTCCCCAAATTAGGCCAAAAATACCTGATATCACAACAGAAGGTATATCTGTTACATTTTCCAAAGCTCCCTGGATTTCCTTTGGTGAGAAAATGGTGTAAAATGCATAACCTCCTGATATGGTTGCTAATAATCCTGTGGCAACTACAATTCCTCCAAGGCCGAAGTACTTGGCGTGATCGGAATAGGAGCAAGCTTGTAGTAATTTTGCATCAGCACCAGCCGACCACCACATAAAGCGAGTCAGTGCTCCAGGTTTACGTCTCTTTTCAAAGTATTTTTCTGCTCTATACATAATTTGGATATTTATTTGTCATTGAGTCATTTGTTATTGAGTCATTTGTCATTAATTTGTCGATTAAATCTAGTGTCATGTCAAGTATGATATTTCTGGTAATTAGCCAGGGGACAACACCTGGTTGGTGCATTTGTCAGGTGTTGTCACCTGACAAGTTAGCTTTGACACGACACTAGTGACCAATGACTGATGACCTTTTTTATTCTTATTCATTTATAATTAAATCCCTAAAGCTTTTCAACTCTTCGGTTGTTTCGCAAGCTGTCAGTAGCTTCAAATCATTATACAATGGTTCAATGTCAGGGTCTGTTTTT
This sequence comes from Bacteroidales bacterium, assembly GCA_050296515.1. Taxonomy (GTDB): domain Bacteria; phylum Bacteroidota; class Bacteroidia; order Bacteroidales; family NBLH01; genus NBLH01. Next base: position 24,667 of record JBNKRJ010000023.1, read on the forward strand.
AAATCTTTAAACCGAACATTTACACTATTAATTTGTTTAAAGTTAACCGCTTTTTTTATTTCCGAATTATTTATGTTGATGATATTTGTTACCTCAACTTCTTTTTTTATTAATTGAGGCTTTGGAACTTTATTGTTTACCCTAAGGGTAATTGGATAGATGTATTTTGTTTCGGTCCCCAAGAAACCAAAGGCTTTTATTTTGTACGTATTTGATTTGTTTAAGGTAGTAAGTTTAATCCCTTTTGTTCTTTTTAGGCCTATCCCATTGTTAATATAAACAAACAAAGCATTCTTAACCCTCCATTGAATGGTGATATAAGAGTTCCTCACAGCAATAAGAGGATAATTGGTAAATTGCTCAATGACAGGCTTAAACTTTTTCATTAATGATTTGGGTTATCCTATTTTGCGAATAAAAATAGTGCTATATTGTTTATTTGCAAAATTTTAACTGTCAGATTATAAGTTTCGAGTGATTTTGCCTGTTAGTAAATAATTTTGAAGAGCGATCTTATTTTCTTGGAGAACCTTGGATTGCATTGATGTTTATCATTTTTTCAAAAAAAATGCCGCGATTAACTTTGGTTATATATAGACGAGGGTTATATTTGTGGCTTTAATCAAACAAAAAATATAAAAATGAAAACATTAAAGTTTATTTTATTAGGATGGATTTTCTCCTTTGGCTTGTTCTCTTGTACTGAAAAAGATATGGATGGCCCAGAGAAAATAGATTTTACTAAGCAAAAAATCCTTACTTTCAAAGAAAAAGTTGAAAGTAAAAATAAAGCTGTAGGTACGATTGAAGTTAATTCTGCCGTTTGGCATCTTGAAGCACTTTTGAATTTTGACTATTGTGAATATTCTAGTTCAGATTTTACAAAGACTCGCTCAAAATTAATTACAATACCAGTTTCAGAGAATGGAGATGTCAATTTCAATGATGTTGTATATGCTTATAAAGTCTTTCGTGATGAAGCTATGTTAATTAATGAAAATCAGAAACACGAGTTGATAGATGTTGAAATTATTGATAACAAAAGCAAAGCAAGTAGCAAAACTTTAAAGTTGACAATAATCTCGCCAGATTTTGGCCACCCTAAGTTACCAATGGCTTTTTTACCTAACGACTATTGGCATCCTATTTGGGAAGGTGGACAATGTGGAAGTTATGAAGGTCAAGGCTCTGGACTTGATGGTGGTAAGTTAATTGCTAGTCATGCAAACAGCTATATACCAAGCATATTTGAACCAGGGTATTACACTGATATTAAAATTACAAATTTTTACCATAATGAATATTCTGAATATCTTTGGAGTGATGTTTTAAATAATCCTAATAAAGCGTGTTTATCTCCAAGCGAATTGCAATTTTGGACAAATAAACTAGTTCAACTTGGGAATAACAATATTCCAGCAGGGAAAAGATTGGTTCGTTTTCAGATTGAAGGTGATATGATTCCTTCTTCATATCCTCCTTATTTATATTGTCATTATGCAAAGATATCCTATGGTACTTGGCATAGACAAGGAGAAGAAGAGATTTAGAAAGACATAATAACGATACTGGTGCTAACCAATTAGATTGGTACCAGTATTTTTTATTGAATTCATTAATTTAGGAAATGGTATAAATTTATAAACTAGAAAATATATGCTAATCCTCTGCCAATACAATTATCTTATCCTCCTCAGTAAAGATTACTTTCTCATTCTTTAGGGGATTGATGAAAATTCCGTAGTTGTCTTCAACCGAATGTGCCTTTTCAACAATTCTATAACCGATTGCTGTTTCACCTTTTTTTGCAGCTGATTCTAATACTGTATAGAAGTTAACTGGAATATTGGGTTTAACATATTTGATAGCATCTTTCAGGTAAATTTCAGAGCCATCTGCATCGAATAAATCATCAAATACTTTTTTTAAATCTCGTGTTTCAGATAGCTGAGAAAGCATGCGGCTAATCAGGTTGTCACTAATAATGAAATCATCAGCTTTTGTAACAGCTGCTAACTCTCGATTATTTTGATCAAACATCTCACTAACAATGTTCAATTTTTTCTGCTTTTTCTCGGCAAAGTTTCTGATGTGGAGCAGCGAAATCAATGTTTTTGCATCTGCCTCCTGGTGGTTTATGTGGTTGTAACTGAGTATAATAATGTTGTCAAACGAAGTAACATCTATTCTGTTAAGGGTTGCACTATCTGCAATATTTCCCTTTTCAAAAGAAATTGTTTGATTGACTAAAACAGATTGCAAATCAAAAATGTTTTTTTCTTCAATTTCAATTTCGGAAACAATATGAACTTCAGAGTCAGAACCAACATAATTGTCCAATTCTTTAATGATGGTTCTTCCTTTTTGATTCCAACCCAGTACCAGGTTTCTTTCCTTGTGAACTATGTTTTTTTGATAATTTTCAGCAATATTTTCTCTTTCAATATTAAATTCTTCCATGCCTGAAAGTATAATAGTATCATCATCTTCAGAGATTGCTAAAATTTTATCATCTTCATAAAGAACTGTATTCATTGGAGGATTAATTTTCACCTTTCCTTTATTATTCATGTATCCTAAAACTGCTGAATCATTATATGCAAATATTGCCTCCTTAAATGTTCTTCCTGTTAATGATTCTTCGTGTTTAAAGTACATTTCATCTCCTTCGTAACAAAGAAGTTGCATGTATATAATGCTTAAGCCTGCTTGTCTCGATGTTTGAGCAGTAATTCTTGCTGTTAAATCAGGAGTGAGAACAAAAAGAGCTTCATCTTTTCCAACAAGATGAGCAGCTTCAAGGTTTACTTTGTCTTTTATTTCGGCAACAATGTGATACTTTCCTGATTTTCTTTTTGGATTATGCGTGATTGCAAGAACCGATTTAATAACATGAGTGTCTGAGTTTTCTATAGGAGGTGACAGGACAATTATTGATTTCGCATCATGCGGGTTGACTATTTCTAAGTCTGTGATATTTAAAGGGTTACCTGTTCTACAGATGATTTTTGTATTTTTTCTGTTGCTAATATTGTCCCTGATTTCGTCCTCCATTTCCACTTTATCTTTTTCGGCCAAAATCACTATACGAGGCTTTTTTTGATTTTCGTTAGCCACAATCAGTTCTTCTATTATATGAATTATTTTTGGTGACCAGCCCAGAATAAGTGTATGACCCTCTTCAATAACTAATGAACGGCCTTTTCTTAAGTCTTGCAACTTTTCATCAAGGCCAGATGATAAAACACCAATCAGGGTACTTAAAATAAATATTCCTCCGATGGTAATTAGCAAACCAACCAATCTGAATGCCCATCCAGAATCTCCTGCAACTGTTCCCGGGTCTACAGAACGCATTAAACTTTGCCACAAGGCTTCAAAAAAGCCCATGCCTTCTTCGCCTTCCATATTTAATCCCGAGACCACATAGATAGTTCCAAATAGAAGAACCAGAATAAAGGATAGTGCTGCAAGCCATGTGATTATAGAGATAGTTCCTTTCGAAAGTGTATTGTCAAAAAAGTATCTAAAACGTTGGCCTAAAGTTGCTTTTCTTGTCATATTGATCTGATTTGTTGTATTTCTAATACAAAATAAAATATTTCTTATAAAAGTTTACTGTTTTAAAAGATTTATTTTACAATTTTTGTCTATAAAACGGAATTATCCAATTGCGTTTTTAAAGAGATCAATAGTATTCATATTTAGGAGAAACTTTTGGGTGATGGTTTCTTGCATTGTAACCTTAAAATAAATCAGCTACTAATTCCATAGGCCAGTTTGATTAAAATGTTACGGTTCGAAATTAATTACCAGTTTTGAAAACTAAGTTTAAACAAAGAAAAGAAGTGCCCGCAATAATTCTTAATCCTACAGTAGCCGATAAACCAAATATTGAGCAAACAATAGTAGCCAATGGAGCATATTCTATGCAGTAGGTATTATATAGCTGATTGACAGTTGTTTAAATGTGTGTAAAGAAGCTTTCCTGAAGGAGCTCTTAAAATTTTGTAGTCAAAACTCCGGTTACCTTTATCTATAATTTTCATAAATTTATAGAAAGGTAAAACTCTAAAGACTACAACTATGCAAAAAATCACTCTTTTTTTGGTAAGTATTAGTTTTTTGTTCACTTGTAACAACAGTTCCACAGAAAACACAAATACTTTGGTTGAGGAAATTACAACAGATGCTCGTTTGGTTTCCACTTTAAAAAGCACTTTTGAAGGTATTTCACTCCCACAGTTTGTTCAGAAGGTTGAAACATCAAAATCTACAAGCATAAAAACAAATACTGATGCTGAAATAACTATTCCTGAGAACGCTTTTGTTGATAAAGAAGGAAAAGATGTAAAAGGAGAGGTAGCTGTAAAGTACAAAGAAATCAAATCTCCATCGGATATTATTATTGAAAATGTGGATATGACTTACGACAGTGCCGGAACTACTTATCAGTTTCAAACTGCCGGTATGTTTGATTTAAGAGCTTATTCCGGGAATGATGAGGTGTTTTTAAAAAATGGCAAAAACATAGAAGTCTTCTACGTATCAAACAAGCCTGGTAATTACAATGTTTATTATTACAACGGAGAAAACTGGAATTATCAGGGAGTATCTGAGAATGAGGTACCTTTAAATGCAAATATACAGCCCAAAGATGCAATCATTCCTTTAAAGCCAGTGAAGGTAGATCCTGATAATGATCTAATTCTTGATATTGATGCTTCGCACAAACAAATTCCTGAACTTGCTGTTTATAAAAGAGTTATTTGGAAATATAATGGCGACTTAACAAATGATGAAGTTGTAAAAATATTATCTTCTAAGGTTTATAAAACAAGTATTTCGCAAACAGGAGTGAAGGGAAAATATACCTGCAATTTTAAATCTGGCTCAAAGGAATATAATTTTCCAATTGTGCCTGTTTTTCAGCCAAAAGTTTATAAAAAGGCAATGAAAGAGTATGAATATGCTGTATCTCAGTCTAATGCTCCTAAAAAGATAGTCCGCAAAGTGAATGTAAGTCAGTTAGGATTAATGAATTATGATATTTTATATCATCGTTCTGATGCTGTTATTGTCAGTGCTGATTTCAAAATTAAAAACGAACCGGAAACCAAGGTGCAAGGCTTACCATTGTTTCACATCACAGGTGAAGATGATGTGGTAGTAAATGCGAGTTACACCAAGAAGCTCTATTATTCGCAAAGCCTGAGTAATAAGATTGTCGCTATTTTCCCAGACAAAACAGTGGCAGTAATGAGTACGGAGGATTTTATTAAAGCTGCTCAAAAAAAAGGTGCTGATGGAAAGGCAATTTTTGAATTACAACGGCTTGATAAACAAATCACCAACCCTGGAGACCTGGATGAGATAATTTCTTCTTTGTAGATAAAATTAGTTGAATAATGATTAAGTTTTTGCTCATAATTCTGTGTGCACTGTTACCCTATTCTGTTTATTCACAGCAGGAACTTTTACCGGTTTATAAAAATGGGAAATGGGCAGCTGTGGATACAAATCTAAACCTGGTTACAAAGTATCAGTACAGCGATTTATTTATAATTAAAGACAAGTTTATTTGTGCTAAAGATAAAGGTTATTTTGGATTGCTTGATAAAAAACAAAATCTTATTTCACCATTTGAATATGAGCAGATTAAGGACGCTTTAGGTGATTTTTTCATCGTCAAAAAGAATGGTTTGTGGGGCATTAAGAATGTTGAAGGAAAAACCTTATTAGATTGCAATTACAGAAGTATAGATATTCCAATACAAGATCTTGCAATATTAGATGATGAAGGAAAGTTTTTCTATGACTTGAATAATAAAATCAAAAGTTCTGCCTTTACCAAAATTAAAGAACTGAACAATGAACTTATTTTGCTTGAAAAGGACAGTTTAAAGCTGCTTTACAATACAATTCAAAAGAAGTTTTCCAGGCAATTTGTGAACATCGATAAAAAAAGTGATAATTTATTTTTTTGTACTACATTGGAAAACGAAAAGTTTATAGTTACTACAAAGGGTGGCTTTAATTATTTAAAAACTAATCAATTAAACTTCTTTAAGATTAATCAGAATAATTTTGCTTATGCAGTAAACGATTCACTAATAATTATTGATGGCAATGGTAATTTTAAAAAGAAAATCAAAGCTTCATTTATAAGGAATCTTTACAATCCATATATTCAAAATTCAATGGGGAGTTACTTTTCCCAAGATAGTTATTTTGTTTTTGAAACAGAGGGAAAAAAAGGAATTCTTGAACCTGATTACAACGAACTGATTGCTGCTGAATATGATGACATAAGGCTTAATGATTCAATATTCTTTGTGTACAAAGAAAGTAAAGTAGGGATGATTCGCAAAGATGGGGAAATTATTTTGCCTCCAAAGTTCAATTATTTCAGGTCTGAGGGGAAATTTTGGTTAGTAAGAAACGAAAACAAATGGGGAGCCGTTTTACATGGTGGGAAGAAAGTAATTGACCTTCAGTATAATAGTATTCGTTTAGTCTTTGGAAATAAGTTCATTGTCGGTAAAGATGGTGAAACAGGTGTTATAGATGATAACGAAAATATCGTTTTGCCTTTCGATAAGCAACAAATAACTGAAACCAACAAGTGTTTTATTATTGAAAAAGATTCTTTGTTTGGATTGGCCTCTGCTAATGGACGAATTTTGTTTAGCCCTAAATATGAGAGACTTAAAGAGCTTAGCCCCGATTGTTTTTCTTTTTCAGTTGGTGAAAAGTTCGGAATTATCAATTCATCAGGAAGTATAATTATCGAGCCTCAATTTCGCAATATTTTTGCCACAGGGCATGATAAAATATTTCTCATCCAATCCTTTAAATATGGCTATGCCAGCCTCGAAGATATGAAGCGCGATTACGATTTGGATATCCGGGTTCCAAAAAACGATATTCGAAAAAGGCGCTATCGGGTAGGGATGATTAATATTTATGGTCAGAAACTATTGGAACCCCAATATTATGAAGAACAGGTTTGTACTGATTTTCAAGGAAATACAATTGTTGTAAACAAAGAGAAATTGGTACTGGTGGTTACTCTTGATGAAAATGGCAGACTGGAAGACAAAACAAGTTATAAAAATTATGTTTTTGTTAAATCTTCATCCCTACCATTGGAAAGAAATTATTGGAAACAGGGGGAAAAGAGTCAAAAATTTTATTACGGGTTGTTTACACCACGAGGAAGAACAATTATCGACTACAGTTATGATGACATATCCAGGAATTTTTTAAATAATCCTGATTTGGTGCGAACAACCAGTCCTTATGGGAGTTGTGGTATTGTAAATGAACGAACCGGGAAAATTATTTTGGAAGATGTTTACAAGGTAATTCATACAAGCGATTTACAAAATGCCAATGTTATCAGGTGCATGAAAAGTAGCGGGCGGGCAACTATAATTGACTCATTAGCAAACGTTTTGATAAAAGGGATTGCCTATGTTGATAATTTTGAAAATACCTATGCCAGGGTAAATAAAGGAGGCAAATTAACTTATGAGGACGATTTTGCACATAAGCTTTACCTGAACAGGGAAAAAACAATGTTCCCAAAGCGAAAAGAATGGCAGGAGGGTAGGGATGTTGTTTGTTATGGTGGAAAATGGGGAGTAATTGATATCAACGGGAACTGGTTAGTAAAGCCTAAATACCAGTTTCTTCAATCGTATGCCAATGGAGTATTTATTGCAAAAAAGGATATGGAATGGGGTGTAGTAACCCCAAAAGATGAGTTAGTTATTGACTTTATTTATGATGAGTTGCGCTATTTCTCAGGAGTAAAAGATGGCGATTGGGCAGCTATACCTTTTTTTAAAGCAAGAATTGGAAGCAAATGGGGCGTAATTGATAAACATGGTAAAAACATTGTTCCAATAGAGTACAGCGATGTTGATTTTTTGGTATCAAAAGGTCAGCTATATTTTAAAACCCTCAATAATAATGGAAAAGTACTCTGGGGGCTGGTCGACAAAAAAGGAAAGTTAGTACTAGACCCAAAATACGAATACATTAGTGACTTTAAAGATAATATTGCACGGGTTAAAATTGCCCGAAGAAAGTGGAAATTTTTGGATTTAAAAATGCGCGAATTCCCTGCTGGTGATTTTTTTGAAGTAAAAGATTTTAGTGAAGGTCTGGCAGCAGTTAAAGGAATTAGAGGCTGGGGGTTTCTGAATGAGCTGGGACAGTTGGTGATTCCCTGTCAGTTTTCCGATTCAGGTAATTTCAATGAAGGCCTGGCAAAAGCAAAAATGTACTTTCCATCAAAGCTTTTGGGGCTTATAAAAAGTAAAAGGGTTTATGTGCTTATTGACAAAAAGGGAGAAGTTGTACTTAACACTAAATCAAAACATTGCAGTGATGTGTCTAATGGACAGGTAGTTGTAAAAAAAGGAAGAAGATACCGGCTGATTGATGTAAAAGGAAGAAAGATTTTGCCAGGTTCATACAACGAAATTGCACAAAATATCAATTATGGTTTGTATGTGGTAAAAAATAAAAAAAGGGAATATGCTATATACAATGATAAGGCTGAACTTATCGTCTCATTTGGGAAATATCAGACTTTCGGTAGTTTTTCAGAAGGTTTATGTTTTGTTGCAGGAAAAGGGAATGCTGGGTATATTAATGTTTCAGGAGAACTAAAAATATCATTAGAATGTAAAGATGCACAGGAGTTTAGCGAGGGACTGGCTGCTGTGAGACTGCAAAAGGGATGGGTATATATTGATAGAACAGGAGAGGTGGTAATTGAAGGAGAATACACCCATACCTGGCCTTTTGAAAATGGAATAGCCAAAGTTCGGGATAAAGACTTCCAGGTTTATTTTATTGATAAAAAAGGGCAAAGAATTAATCCTGATTTAAAAGGCTCCTTCAATGAAAAATATCAAATAATCACCCATAATGGCTTTAAGGGGATAGAAAATGATAAAGGAGATGTTATGGTTTACCCGGCAGCTAAAGAAATTGGTTTATTTAATAAGGATTTTGCTCCTGTGGGTATTCAAAAGCAATATGGCCTTTATAGCTCTGATGGAAAAGAAATTACCTCTCCAAAATACATGATAATTAATACTACTGCAACGAATCAGATTCAAATGATTAACCTTGAAGAGTTAAAATACCTTCACCCATTATCGAATTAGTGTTCTTTTTTTCCATTCAAATAATTATTAAATTAGCCGCTTAAACAACCGCTTAATTTTATTCTCGAAATTTACTGAAATGAACCATCCATGGTTTCAAAAAGCTGCACCCATGGATAATTTTAATCAGTTTTTGATGTCTTTGGGGATTAAGATGTGTGGGTTTTCCCTCCTGACATTAAAAACCAAATAAGTAAACGAATGAAACCCTCATAGAGGTATTTTTAAAGAAATTTAACTTAACGTGGTGATTTCATGAGCGAAGCGAATAATTGTTCTACTAAAGAATGTGTTTAATCTTGCGAAGCAAGCTCATGAACTCCATATAAATAGTTTAAGAAAAGTGAATAAATATCAATTACTTAACTAAAATTTAAACAAGTGAAACCCTCATAGAGGGATTAGCTTACGCTGAGCCCTTCGGGGTTTATAGAGAAACTTAACTTAACGAAGTGATCTCATGAGCAAAGCGAATAATCGCTCTACAAAAGAATGTGTTTAACCTTGCGAAGCTCATGAACTCCATATAAATAGTTTAAGAAAAGTGAATAAATATCAATTACTTAACTAAAATTTAAACAAGTGAAAAAACTAATTCCATTAATTTTAATTATGTTGATTATTGCGGCATGTAATGGCTCTTCCGGAAAAGAGTTTAAGCAAGAAAAAGAATTTCAGGCTTTTGAGCCTCCGGTTTCGTATGCAGAAGCCAGAAAAAAGGCTGAAACTATTGTATCAAAAATGAGCCTTGATGAAAAAATTGCCATGATAGGTGGTTACAACCTGTTTTTTACAAAGGGATATGAGAAATATGGTATCCCTCAGCTTTATTTTTCTGATGCAACCCAAGGGGTACATATTCGAAAAGACCTTGATGAACAATTGGAAAAATCAGTGGCTTTCCCATGTCCGATTGCACTTACGAGCACATGGAATACTGAGCTGGCAAAGAATTATGCCAAATGCATTGGCGAAGAATGCAGGGCTGGAGATATCGCTGTATTATTAGGCCCGGGAATGAACATTTACAGAATTTCTCAAAATGGTAGAAATTTTGAATATTTTGGAGAAGATCCTTTCCTGGCTGCCAGAATGATCGAAAACTATGTGGTGGGAATGCAAAGTACCGGGACTATCACAACATTGAAACATTTTATCACAAATAATACTGATTACAGAAGACGCACTGCAAATTCAGTAGTTGATGAAAGAACTCTGCACGAAATTTATATGCCTGCTTTTGAAGCTGGAGTTAATGCTGGTGCCATGGCTGTGATGACGTCTTACAACCTGGTAAATGGTGAACATGCCGGGCAAAGTGAATATGTTATCAATAAACTTTTACGAAAAGATTTGGGCTTTAAGTGGTTGGTAATGAGTGACTGGTGGTCTGTTTGGGATGCTGAGAAAGTTATTAAATCAGGTCTTGATTTGGATATGCCTGGCGAACCTCAGGACTGGATGCCTGAGTATGCAAGAAAGGATGAGTTTTATCTCAGATATACAGCGAAAAAACTTATAGAGGAAGGAAAGGTAACTGAGAAGGACATTGAAAGAATGGTGCTTAATATTTTAACTACCGAAATATCAATGGGCTTGCTTGATAGACCTGTAAAAGACGCTGCCTATTTCGAAAAGTTTGATGAACACGTTAATCATGCTTTAAAAACAGCCAGGGAAAGTATGGTTCTTTTGAAAAACAAAAATTTGTTACCAATAGATCCTGCGGGTGAGATTTCTATTTTACTAACAGGACGTTTTGTAAATGAAATACCAAGAGGAGGTGGCTCTGCAGAAGTTGAAGGGTATGATTTAGTTTCGATGCAGGATGCTTTGAATGAGGCATTTGGTGATAAAATAACTTACATTGAAAAACCAACTGATGAAGAAATTAAAAAATTTAGCCATGTAATATATAGTGCTGGCACTAAAGATTCCGAAGGATGGGATAAACCATTTGATTTACCCGATTCTGTAAATACTGAAATAATCAATATTGCTAAATTAAATCCTAATACCCTTGTTATTGTTAGCTCAGGAAGTGGGGTAAATATGAGTCCCTGGAATGATAAAGTCGCAGGAATCCTGTATACATGGTATCCGGGACAAATAGGTTTTAAAGCTCTGGCAGAAATAATTACGGGTGTTACAAATCCTTCGGGAAAATTACCAATAACTATTGAAAAATCTTTTAAAGATTCTCCAGGGTATCCATATATTCCAGAAGGAGAGGAGCTTTATGATGGATGGGAGCCTGATATGAATATCACTCTCCCAGTATATGACATAAAGTATGATGAAGGCATATTTGTTGGGTACAGATGGTATGAAAACAAAAAAATTAAACCATTGTATGCCTTTGGCCATGGCCTTTCGTATACAACTTTTGAGTATAGTAACTTACAAATTTCAAAACCTTCAATAACTACTAAGGAAAAGCTTAATGTAAGGGTAGAAATTGAAAACACCGGGGTTGTAGATGGAATGGAAGTTGTTCAACTATATGTGCATGATGCTGACGCTTCAGTTGAAAGACCAGAAAAGGAGTTGAAAGATTTTAAGAAAATCAATCTAAAACCAGGTGAAAAGAAAACGGTTTATTTTACGCTTTCTGACAGAGATTTTGCATTCTGGGATGTAGAATCGGGCGATTGGAAAATAGAGCCGGGGAAATTTGAAATATTGGTAGGAAAGGCTTCTGATCGAATAGAGCTTACAACAAGTTTTGAGATAATGTAGAAAATATAGACTTTAAAGCCTTCAACTTTACAATAATACTAATTAGGTAAAGTTGAAGGCTCTTTTTTATAGATAATTTTTCATGACTATGCTTTGATATCCCAGGCCATAATTGTATTACCTCTTCGTAAATAAAGTTTCCCCTTGTTAATTACCGGATGCGAAAAGTGTTCTTTTGTTCCCTTTGTGATTCTAAATGAGCTGATTACTTCCGGTTTTTTTGGATTAGGCTTGATTAAATGCATTTTCCCGCCCATATTGTAATAATAAATTAGTCCATCAGCAGCAATCAAAGCACCACTTCCAATTTTCAGACTATCAGCTATTTGCCCCGTATTTGCATCCAAACTTCTGAAATCTTTTTTTGCAGTGGTTCCTCCAAAAAGATAATCACCAATTTTAACAAACCCTCCCATGTAACTGTCGAAGGTTTTATTCCTCCATATTTCGGTTATTTTAGTGCCGTCTTCCGACAGTTTTAACTTTACAGCACAATTGCCATCACCAGCCACATAATAAACAAAACCATTATCATACAAAATTGTATTACTGTGAGTATCTCCCATACCTGGTTGATGCTTTTCAATTGGCACATTGTCCTGAATATGAGTCCAAAGTAGCTCTCCCGTTTTGGTATCTATTCCCATTAATGCATAAGCAGAGAAGGTAACTAAAATATCTCTATCTTTAAGTTTTATCAGGTTTGGCGAATTATAAGCAGGTCGTTCTCCTAGCCCTTTGCATGCCCAAATAAGTTTCCCGGAAAAACGATTCAATGCTACTACATTGTTTTCCTTGCCACCAGCAGTCAAAAACACCTTATCACCATCAATAACAGGCGATTCTGAATGCCCATGCATGGTGAAAGTGCCACTTAAATCTTTTAGCATGTCAATTGACCATTTTTTTTCTCCGTTGCCAGCCTCAAAGCAACTAATGTTGCCCAATCCTGAACAGACATAAATCAAATTATCAACAAGGGTAGGAGTAGAGCGCGATCCAGGAAAAGATTTTACCCATTCGTTGCCATAATCAACTTTCCACAGCAGTTTTCCTTCAAGGTTGAATGCAAACAAATACCCGACAGTATCTATTTCGCCTAAAACAAACATTTTATCTTCAGAAAAAACGGGTGAGCCATAGCCATTGCCTATGCCCTTGTATTCCCAAACTTCTTTAGGACCAGATTCAGGCCAACTTTTTAGCAAATTTGATTCGTTATAAATGCCTGCCCTGTTGGTATTTCTCCATTCGTATATTTTCTGAGAGAAAGCAAATTGGCTTAAAAATACAGTGATTAATGCCAGAATGATTAATTTTTTGTTCATAATATTGGGTTTTAAGTTAAAAAACAGGTAGCAAATAAACTGCTGAACCTTTTTTATAATGGCATGAAAGTAATTAAAGGGAATGTGGTTGATTTACATCGCCAAATTTATAAAATCAAACTAAAAAATCGATGATTTTTGTAACATTTCAAGTAAAAAAGGCGACTAACAATTGATTTAAAAAATGTATTAGGCTAATTTTATGTCTGGTATTTTTAATACGTTTAACTAAAAAGTCAATTATGAGAACTAAACTACCAATTATTTTGATGACAATATTGCTATTGTCAGTGTACAGTTGTAAAGAAGAAATTCAAAGAGCCCCCAAAATTGCTCTGGAAGATTTCTTCAAAAACCCTGAAAAATCCCGTTATCAAATTTCACCTGATGGAAAGTATTATTCTTACATGGCACCGTATCAAAACCGAATGAATATTTTCATTCAGGAGCGTGGCAAGGAAGAAACAGTTCAAATTACCAAAGAAACCGACAGAGACATTGCTGGTTATTTTTGGCCAAACAACGAACAAATTCTTTACGTGAAAGACCAGGGAGGAGACGAAAATTTTAGATTATATGGAGTAAACATCGATGGCACAAACGAAGTTTGTTTTACCGAATTTGAAGGCGTTCGTACCCAAATTATTGATGATTTACAGGATATCCCGGAAGAAGTGATTATTGGCTTAAACAAAAGAAATCCCCAGGTTTTTGATCCTTATCGTCTAAATATCAAAACTGGCGAAATGAAAATGATTGCAGAAAATCCAGGAAATATTGATAGTTGGATTTTTGATCATGATGGTAAATTAAGGGCGGCATCTGCTGTTAATGGTGTTAATACCAGTCTGTTATACAGAGAAGCTGAAGACGCGGCGTGGGATACTGTGCTTACTACAACCTTTAAGGAAACTATGGCTGTTGCATTTTTTACTTTTGATAATAAAAATGTAATTGCTGTTTCAAATCTTGGTCGTGATAAGGCCGCAGTTGTTGAGTTTGATATTGCAAATGGTAAAGAAGTTAAGGTCCTTTACGAAAATCCTGATTTTGATGTTGAAAATGTTGCTTTTTCGCATAAAAGAAAGGTGCTGACTTCAGCATCATTTACTTCATGGAAAAGAGAAAGACATTACTTTGACGATGAAACTAAAAAGTTTTTTGAAAGAGTTGAAAAAGAGCTTGGTGATTACGAATTAGGCATCAGTGCCATTAACAAGGATGAAACAGTATTTGTTATCAGAACTTATAGCGATCGTTCTTTAGGCGCCTATTACATCTATGACAGCGAAGCTGATAAATTAGAGAAAATATCTGATGTTAGTCCATGGATTGAAGAGAATAATATGGCAAAGGTAGCTCCAATCAAGTACGATGCTCGCGATGGTTTAACCATTAACGGATACCTGACTCTTCCTAAAGGATATACCATGGAAACAGCCAAAAATTTACCCGTAGTTGTGAATCCTCATGGTGGTCCTTGGGCTCGCGATGGATGGGGCTTTAATCCTGAAATTCAGTTTCTTGCAAACAGGGGCTACGCTGTTTTACAGATGAATTTCAGAGGCTCAACAGGTTATGGTAAAGAATTCTGGATGAAATCATTTAAGCAATGGGGTAAAACCATGCAAGATGATATTAGTGATGGTGTTCAGTGGTTAATTGACAAGGGAATTGCAAACAAAGAAAAAATTGCAATTTATGGAGGAAGCTATGGTGGATATGCTACCCTTGCCGGTGTTACTTTTACTCCCGAACTGTATGCTTGCGGTGTCGATTACGTAGGGGTTTCAAATATTTTCTCATGGATGAATGCTATTCCTGCTTATTGGGAGCCCTACCGTAAAATGTTATACGAAATGGTTGGTGACCCGGTGGCTGATAGCTTGTTGTTGGCCGAGGCTTCGCCATTATTTCACATTGACCAAATTAAGGTTCCAATGTTGGTTGCTCAAGGAGCTAATGATCCAAGGGTACCAAAACCTGAATCAGATCAAATTGTTGAGGCTTTAAAAGCCAAAGGTATTGAAGTAGAATACATTGTTAAGGATAACGAAGGACATGGTTTCAGAAACGAAGAAAATCGCTTTGAGTTTTATGGTGCTATGGAGAAATTCCTTGAAAAGCATATTGGGGAACCAATGTCTGAAAAAGAAACTGCCAAAGAAGAGTAGTTTATTTTGAATATAAAACTATAAAAAGTCATTAGTGTTGTCACCTGGCTATTTTACCCGAAACACCCTATTTGACTTAACATTTGTCACTTGTCATTGGTCTTACTTTTTTATAACCAATGACTTTTTTTACCATTCAAAAACACAAATAAACTTGTTAGGTTTTTGTTTTTAAGTGATGCGGATTTGGTGAATATGTGGTTCTTTTTTTTACGAAACCTGAGAATAGTGTTGTTATACCGATTTTACTTTCAAAATAGTCCAATTTTGGCAAAGCCTCATTCGACTATTTTCAAGTAGCATCGGCATTTGCCATTGCAATTTATATTTTGCCTTTGGACTAAAATATAAATACAATTGGTATTACTTATAAACAAAAAACTTCCAGCACCTGCCTTCAGACTTATAACCATATAAACTATTGCTTTAGTGTAACTTGTTTTAGTTCAATTGGTTGTATATGTGTGATGCATGTGTGCTTATTTAACAATATCATACTTTATCTGCAGCATCAACACAAATTCCACTGCAGGTTCGGTAACTACAGCATTAATTACCTTGTCGAAACCAGAATAATTTACCTTATCATAAAAATAAGTAGTGTTTTTTCGTAAATCTTTTCGTTTTGAATAATTGCTGTAGCTATAATACTCGGTGCTTATATTGGGGGTGTAGCTTTTGTAAAGTTCGGCAGGATAAAAACTGTAGAACGATTCGCCATAGATTTGTGAACCAGGTTGTAGCTTTACATTTGTAGCCTTAGCATACAACTCATTTTTTCCATGTATTACATTTATAGCATTTTGAAACAATTCTGTATATATATTGTTGATGTCCAGTACAATGTAATCCACCTTTACAAGGTCGTAAATACCATAATCTGAAGCAACTACTATCATTTGATCTAGCGATTTAATATTTTCAAACTTGATGATTACGTTTTTTTTCTGTTCGAAACCACTGATAAATTGTTCGGCATAATTTCCGGTAACTTTATAGTCTGAAATAAGTGTTTGGGTTGTCATATCAACATAAACATCGTCTTTTGATACGCCCATTTTCAATAATGCGGCCATAAAATCGTTTATTCGTTTGTCAATTTTAGAGTTGGCATCAATCAGTGTATTTGAGGATTCAGAAACACCAAATGTGGCTACATAACTATCAGCAATTACATTTTTTAAAACATTTGCCTGAACAATAAATGAAGTATCATCTATGTAAAGTTTATCAACAGAAAGTTGGTTGCTAGAACGACTGTAATTGTATGAATGTCCAAGAACAACATTCCCGCTTTGCTGGGCAAAAGAATTAAAGGAAAAAGAGAAAACAATTGCACCAAGAATTAAAGTTTTTAATTTCATTGTGTTAGTTTTTAAGAGTAGTATGGATTTTTGCAAAATGTTTGCGAATTTGTATTCAATATAATCAATTCTTTTGTAAAACGATAAGTTTTGCAACGGATTTAAACAAAAAATCATCAAATTTTACATTCGCCTGTTTGCTTAATTCAAGGGTAATTTGTCTAGCATTTTCAAGAATTATTGATTGTTGACTTTCTTCTACAAATAGTTCAATTAACTTAGTATAGTTATTAAAAGAACGCTCAAGAAAAAGGATTCTTCCTTCAAGAAAGTTAATTGTGCTTTATCGGAGTTTTTTTAACTTGATATGCTTTATTTCGTATATCTGCCTCATCTTCTGCCAGTTTAATTATTTCATAGTACGAATCTTTCTCGGCAACTGGTTCAATCACCACAACTTTTCCTTTGGGCTTAAGTACCTGTAGCATTCATTTAAAGCTTGCAACATTAAATCGTATGGAATATGATGAAAACTTGCTGTAAAAGTCATAACATCAGCAAAATTAGCACCTACAGAAAGTTCTTCTCCTTTTCCAATTCTGTATTTTTCGTCTTTTACTATTGGATAGTTCAATTCCTTTTCAATCATTTCGAGTGTATCAATGCCGATCACTTTGGCATTTTCGCTTGCCATCCATCTGACTAATTCTCCAATACCACATCCAACATCAATGATTGTTTTTAATGATTGTCAGCTAGTTTATACCAACCGCAAATTGCTTTTCTCCATTTACCCCGACCCTAAAAGGGAGTGAAGAAAAGCAATTTGCTTTTAATGGTAAACAAGCGCATAATCATTTAATAATATGAGAAGTTTATTAGTTTACTCTCGTTATTCTTATTTTAAAATAATTTTTATCTTAAGACGTTGTGATTCAATCTCTAATGGAATGACTTTTTGTACTTAGATAGAAAATTTAAAAATATTTTTCGGATGCTAAATAATTTATTTTATATTTGCAGCCGCTAAAAATTAGCAAACATACTTAATGCCGAGGTAGCTCAGCTGGTTAGAGCGCGTGATTCATAATCACGAGGTCGCGTGTTCAAGTCACGCTCTCGGTACGAAAAAGCCAAGCAGTATTTGCTTGGTTTTTTATTTTTGTGTCCTTTCATTTATTGTTTCGCTATAAGCTCTTTTCTGCATTTACTGCACAAAGTCGCTTCTTTTTGGTCTAAATCTTCAACATAGGTGCCCGATCTCATTACACAGCTTGGATTTAGGCAATGTACAAGTCCGAAATTATGCCCAAGTTCATGAATTACTACTTTTTTGAAACGTTCGAGCAGCAAATCATCATCTTTTTTTAGCCCATAATGCTCATTCCTAAGTCTGTATATGGAGACAACTCCTGTATTGCCTTTAAAAACTGCTTGTCCAAAAATATAGGTAAGAATGGGGATGAATAAATCAACATTAAATAAACCAATGTTTTTTGAATGATTTGCTGAGTAAAGTTTATCAATTTCTCTTAACAAGTCATTGGCATTGTACTGTCTTCGCACAGGGTCGTAAAATATATTCAAATCAAGATGTTTTTCTTCAATAGTTGCCGGGCATTTATATTCACGTTCCACCTCCCTGGCTACTATCTCAGGAAAATTCTTTTCAAATTTTCCAATAGAAATTAATAAAATACTTTGCTTATTCAATTATTTTTTTTATTTAATAAATCATTGATTTATAATTATTTAATTGATTAATGTCTGTGCTAAATCTAAAATTGATTAATTCGGAGCTTGTAAATCGTATTTCTTGATTTTATTGTACAATGTAGCTCTGTCTACTTTTAGGGCTTTTGCAGAACGTGAAATATTCCAGCTATACTTATTTAGTATTTGAAGTATGTGTTTTTTTTCGAGACCTTCCAGACTTTCAATTGAGTCAGTTTCATTAATCGCACCTTTTTCCAAAGGAAGATCTTTTAATCGAATAACTTTATCATCGCCAACAACTATTGCGCGTTCAATCATGTTCTCCAATTCGCGAACGTTGCCTGGGAAATCATATTCTTCTAATCGTTTTAGGGCTGCTTGATCGATTGATTTAATATCCCGACTCATTGCTGTACAATATTTTTCAATAAAATGGTTGACGAGAATTGGGATATCGTCAACCCTTTCTCTAAGTGCAGGAACTTTAATGTTTACGACATTTAAGCGATAGAAAAGATCTTCACGAAAAGTTCCTTTTTGAACCATCTTTTTTAAATCCTTATTGGTTGCACAAATCACTCTGAAATCTGAGGATATTTCTTTGTTTCCTCCTACTCGAACAAATGTTTTTGATTCTAAAACCCGTAATAATTCAATCTGCATTTTGGTTGAAATAGTAGCAATTTCATCCAGAAAAATAGTTCCTCCATCGGCCATTTCAAAACGTCCTTTTCGATTGTACATGGCACCTGTAAATGCACCCTTTTCGTGCCCGAATAATTCACTTTCCAATAAACTTTCATTCAATGCTCCACAATGAACCACTACTAATGGGAAGAATTTTCGTTTTGAGTTTGCGTGTATTGCTTTGGCTATCAATTCTTTACCTGTTCCGCTTTCACCTGTGATTATCACAGGTGAATCAGAATGTGCAACCTGTCCAACTTCTTTTAAAACATCAATCATTGCCTCACTGTTTCCAATAAGCTCTTCAACATTTTCGAGGGTAACTACTTTATTTCTTAGTGCCTCGTTTTCAGCCGCCAGAGTTATTTGGCTGGTTGCGTTTCTTATTAAGTGCGATAAATCGTTAGGATCAAATGGTTTAGTTATGTAATCGTAGGCTCCGTCTTTAAGGGCCTGAACTGCAGTAGATACGGAGGCAAAGGCAGTCATAATAATAACAATTGATTTAGTGTTCATGGATTTTACCCGTCTGTGCATTTCCATGCCATCCATTCCTGGCATTTTGATATCTAAAAGGATGATGTCAAAATTCTTTGATTCGAGCATAGATAGGGCTTGCTTTGCATTTTCTGCACATTCTACTACGTAACCATCATCTATGAACCAATTATACAGCGAATCTCTTACGGATTCTTCATCATCAACAATTAATATCGAAAGGTTTGCAGCCATATTGTTTTATTTAATTCTTTTGCAAAGGTAAAGTTATTGAAAATGTGGTTTTTTCACCAAGTTTTGACGATACATCTATCTTTCCCTTATGATTCTGTATAATACCATGAACAATCGCTAATCCGAGGCCAGTGCCATTTACTTTTTGCTTAGCCGAGAAAAACGGTTCGAAAATATGCGGAGTGTCTTCAGGTGAAATTCCTACGCCATTGTCTGTGATGTCAATTCTAATTTCATCATCGCTGGGGTTGCTTGTTTTCATGATGATTTCACCGTTTTCCAAAACTGCTTCAGAAGCATTCAAAAGTATTGCTATGCATGCCTGTTTTATCTGGTTTTGGCTGCAATGAACGATATCAGATTCAGCTGCAAAATCAGTATAAAAAATGATGTTGGCCATTT
Organism: Bacteroidales bacterium; assembly: GCA_050296515.1. Classification (GTDB taxonomy): domain Bacteria; phylum Bacteroidota; class Bacteroidia; order Bacteroidales; family NBLH01; genus NBLH01. The sequence continues at coordinate 44,934 of JBNKRJ010000023.1, forward strand.
TAAATTTATGAGACATCAAAGTATGTGCTTCTTTTAGAGCTTCATGTATATGACTGACTTCAAAATCATGTTGATCTTTTCTCGAAAACTCCAATAAGCTGTTCACAATCTCTCCGCAACGTTTTGTTTCCTTTTCAATAACTCCTAGATACTTAAGCATCGACTCTTTTTGTGAACAATCTATTTCAGGTTTGTTCAGATGCTTCTGAACCAGTTTTGCATAAGTTAAAATGCCTGCCAACGGATTGTTTATTTCATGAGCTACAGAAGAAGATAATTTACCTAAGGAGGCAATTCTTTCAACATGAACCATCTCTTTTTGCATTTCTGTAATCTCTTCCGATTTTTTCTGCACCTTATATTCAAGCTGGCGCGACCAGTTTTGCAGTTCGTTTGTTGCCACTTCAAGGTTGTCAAGCATATTATTAAATGCTGAAGAAACCATTTGAATATCACTTAGTTGATTACCTTTTATGTTAAGTCTTGTATTCTTATCACCTTGCGAAACAGCTAAACTTGCTTTTGTTATTTCTTTTAATGGTTTTCTTATCTTACTTCTTGAGAATATCATTAAGGCTACGACTAACAAGAATGTAGTTAATGCGGCCAGAAAGAAAAAGTTTGATGATGAACTTGCAATTGCCGTGTCGAGTTCTTCTAATGGTATTCTAACGATAATAGAGCCAAGTACTTCATCACTTTCGTAATGTTCATGACAGGCAGCTGTGTAGCATGATTTTTCATTTAGAATAGGTGATTTGATTAGAAGAATTCGGTGACTATAGCCTTTTTCATCCATCTCGCAATCGCTGTCAACATTTACTATTTTAAAGGATTTCTCTTTTCTGGGAAACATTCTTCTCAGATTATTGTGGCAATCTTTACAGTTTGGGTTATTATGTCCGATTGTATCGTAAGTAAATGAAGAATAAACAAGATTATCAAGGCTATCGTACATATTCACATCCTGGATACCAGGCATCCCGTTTATTATGTCAATTGTATTTTGTAGCTGACTACTGTCGTTTTCAAGCATAGAATTATAGAGCGCTCCTTCAACAATTGAGCTCATATTATTCCCATTTTGCCAAATAATGGTATTTAAGTAATGCTCATTTACTGAACTGAAAATGATACCGAAGGCAACAAACAGAAAAAAAGATAATATAGTAATGGTCAGTACAACCTGCCCATAGATAGAAGAAAGTAGTCTTATTCTTCTTCTAAGCAGTTTTTTTACAAAACTAAACATGATATATAGGGCTTTTTAGTTATTTTGTTGATTTATAGTAGATTAACCAAAGCTTTAAGCTCTTAGATTAATCTATTATAAAATTGTTTAACCATCAAATGAGGACTAAATCCTTTCTGCAATTTACACAAAAAGAAGTGATTTTCAAAGCTATGCGCAATAATACCTACCTTCTCATCAGTCAAATAAATCTGTTTTGTTAAAGAAATGAATTAGCCAATTAGCCAATAAATGCAATTTGAGTAAAATACCTGATTGAAGTATTATTCCTGATTTTAATTTTTATATTTCTTATTATCAGGATTTTATCTTCTTTTAGGTGGAATTACTCAAATTACAATTTAAAAGATTGCAAAAGACTCAAAATATGCCCGATTAAATTTTCTCTTCAGCAGTTGTATCTAAAAAATCTGCCTGAAAGTTATTCCATACTTCGTCTGGCAGCTCAGATAAAACATTACTGCGAATTTCACCACCATCCTGCAATATTGCCATTGAGGGTTCTAACGAATATTTTTCCATTGCTCCTCCAGCTAAAAAGTCTTTGAATCTATCCAATTCGTTTCTTGTCCAGTTTATTGCATCCTCAGCAATATAACACGAATTGGTTTCTTCAACCCAATTGGTGGGCTTTATCTTGTAAATCCACCCCTTCTGAAAAGGATCTTCGCTAAAGATTTCTGGATTTTTCAAAAGTGTTAAATTGGTGTTGAAAATTTCGCCTGAAATAGGTGAATATAAACTAAGTTTCTTTTTATCCTGAACTATTTCGGCTAGTAAATCACCTTTATTGATGATTTCTCCGGGATATTTAAAATTGGTGAATTTTATTTTTCCTATGATGTGCTGAAGAAAATCATCTAATCCAACTTTAGCAAGTCCTGATTCTTCTAAATGAGTCCAGGTATGGATTTGATTAAAAAATAAACCCTGTGGGACTCTTAAAACATTGTCTGAAAGGCTTTTAAGAGCTTCATGAATCTGATCTTTGGCTTTTGACTGTCTGCCAGATAGTTTCCAAACCACCAATAAAACTAACAAATAGCCTATTATAAACAGATATTCAGCGCCTTTTGTTTCAAAAATATCTACTTTACTGAAATTTTCCATTTTTGTTCATTTTTTTCATTGTTAATCAACGATTCCTCTTGTTTTTCTCCGGTTACCCATGATGGAGATTTTCTATACACTGGCATTCTTCTAACAATCCACCTAAATACCAAAATTTGGGCAAATATCACCGCAATACCTACTACTACTTCTTGCCAGGTTGGATATGGTATAACGCCATCATACCATTTAAATGCAATGGTTGAGATGTTCATCCTGTTCAAAATAACTCCAATCATTGTAAGTACCGCAGCAGTCCTGACTAAGAATAAGTTGCGATAATTATAGGCCAGCATAAATACAATACATGGCACCAGCACAAATCCAACTACTTCTAAAAGATACCAGTATCCCCATGAGGTATTAATGTACTGCAAACCATGATTATTGATAAAAACCAAAACTAACATGGAGAAGTAAACAAACATTGTTAAAGAACAGACTCTGGCAAGGCTTAGAATAATATTTCTATGTGAGCTTTTGTGTTCAAATGACATATTGTTCTTAAATACCCTTTGGCTGATGGTTTCTAACATAATGACCAGTGAAAATCCGGCAAAAATGCTTGAAATAAAGAAAAGAACGGGGATAAATTCCGTATACCAAAGTGGATGAATTTTAGATTTAGCAATTAAGAAAAGAGCACCAAGTCCGGATTGATGTAAAGTCGAGATCAATATCCCAAATATTACAATTCCTAATGTGAGTGAAACAAAGAATTTACGTTGTTTTTTCCATGTTGCCCATTCTGTAACTGCCGGGTAAAATTCAATGAATAAAGAACCCATGTACAAAATAAAGTGCCATGCAACAAGGAAGAGTACAGCACTCGTTCCAAATGAATTGCCTATTACCGGGTTTATAATATTTAATGGGCGGCCCAAATCAAAAATAAGAGCACCTACGTAAAATATGTAAGCCAGTAGGGCGTAAAGCACTGTAGCTCTGACTATTGGCCTGTATTTTTCAAGTCCAAGGATATATACCATAAATGTAAGAGCAAAAGCACCACCTGCAAAGGCAACTCCTGTGATTACATTAAAGCTAATCCAAAAACCCCAGGGATAATCTTGCGATGAATGAGAAACAGCACCCAGGCCATCTCTAAAACGGATAAATAAAACCCAAATAGCAACAAGTATGGTTATCGCTGAGATTACATTAAAAGGCGTAATAATTTTGCCTTTTGGTTTTAATTCACGCAAAATGAATTTTAAAAAACCTATTTGTTGTTTCTTTTTCATAATAGTTCATTTTTTTCGTTCTTCATTCGTTCTACAACAGCATTTCTCAGTCCAAGCAAAAAGGCCGGCCCCAGTACAAAAATCATTGGATCTGAAAACAGGAATGTCTTATTCAGTTCCGGATAAGGTGAAGTTTCCAGATCTGTTCTTAAACCTAATTCTTCAAAGGGAACAGAAGCAAGCATGATGACTCCTGTACCTCCAGCTTCAGTTTCACCATAAATATGATCAACGTAGGTATCAGGGTTTTCAGCTATTCTTTTTCTTGCCTCCTTGAGTAAATCTCTTCTTTTGCCAAAAATTAATGCCTCTTCAGGGCAGTTATAAGCACAAATTGGAGTTTCTCCTGCTTTAATCGCTTTCTCAAAGCACATAGTGCATTTTTGTATGATAGGATTGGTACTGCTGTACTCAAACTTTGGCATATCAAACGGACAGGCAATCATGCAAGAACGGCATCCCATGCATTTGTCTTCACGCCAAATAACAGGACCTTCTTCCGTTTTGTACATTGCTTTAGTTAGGCAAGAGGAGGCACAGGCTGGCTCGTTACAATGCATACATTGATTTTTGATAAACATTTTACCTTTCGAGGTTTCATCGTAACGATTTATGACCGTGCGTCTGTATTCAGTTGTTGTCCTGAGCGGCCCTTTTTTTGCAGAACCTTCTGGTTCTGGCAGACCGTTAACTTCAGCACAGTCATACTCGCAGCCCATACATCCCTTGCAGAGAGTTGAGTCGTATAAGAATCCATAGAATTCTGTTTTGTCTTTCTTCTTCGGAGTTTTGGCAAAGAGCTTCCCTATGGTTAGTGTAGCTCCTGCCACTCCTAGAGTTTTTAAAAAGCTTCGTCTACTAGTACTCATTTTTCCTGGTTTTATAAAGTTTGAATTTACTCTGATTTATCAATAAAATTTTCTTGGAAATCTTCCCATATTTCGGGGCCAAACTCAGTCAAAACACCATCTTTAAGTTCTCCACCATCTTGTAGTACTGGTGCATATTCAGGAGTCGGCTTCACGAAATCATTCAAGAACTCTTTTAAGCGAGTAAACTCGTTTTGTAACCAGTCGTTGTATTTTTTCCACATTGATAAAAACTGGATTTCAACTAACCAGTTAGATGGTTCAATCTTATATACCCAGCCTTTTTCATAAGGCGAATTATTTAGAAGCTCAGAATTTTCTAATAATTCTTTATTTTGTGATTTAATCGTTCCGGAAATAGGCGCTTTCAGGCACAGTTGTTTCCCATCCTGATTAATTGATAAAAAAGACTCTCCTTTTTTTATCTTTGTGCCTGTTTCTTTCATGTTTATTTTTGTAACAGGACCTACTACATGTTGTAGAAAATCATCAATTCCTACTCCTACAAGACCGTCTTTTTCCATAAAAGCCCAAGTGTGTGATTTGTCAAAATATACACCTGTTGGAACAACCAATGATTCTCTGCTTAATAAACCTTGTGAAGAATACTTTTTATGTTTTGCAACTTTATTTTCAGAATCTGGAGCAAGGAAAAAGCCTGCTATAATTGCTAACAAAATAAAACCTGTAACTAAATAAGGTGCCCATGGAAAAGTTTTACTCTCTGAAACTGCAACCATGTCTTCACCAAAACCCAACTCTTTTAAGTTAGAGTGTTTTTCTGATTGAGACAGCATCACGTAACCTTCACGATCAGTAAAGTGTTGACCATCAGTAGAAATGTATTTTAAGAAGGCAATTTCGCTTTCTTTAGTTGGGGTTTGCAGTGCAACTGAATAAATGCTTTCAGTCAGTTCTTGTGGCAATCTTTTAAACCAGCTTTTACTCAAAAAAGTCTCTAAATTTGTGTAAACATTCTCAAAATCATCAATTGTACCGTTTTGATTTATATCAACAGGCAGAATAGTGATGTCTTTATCATTATTTGAGTTAATAAGTTCACTAAGTTTGCAGAAACCAATTGAATATGGATCTTTTTGAATAGCTGAAATTAATTTTTGATTGTTTTCAACACTTATTCCAGCAGGAGATTGCTCAATAGATAAAAATCTGGAAATTATTGCTTCCTGCGCCTGATCCTGTACCATGTAGTAATTAATCAGCTCCTTTTTACCTGTTTCAGGAAAGTCAAACCATATTCTACTGTTATGCGGACGGGAAATTTCAGCAAGAAGCTCTTTTGAGATATTATGTTTCTTTATGTTAGCCAGGAAAGGGTTCTTTGAATTCATTATTGGAATCAAAGCATCTTCTCCAACTTTCATTTTCCACAATTTGTCATTGTCAAGCTTTTGAAAAATCTCATTCGATACAAAATAGAAATCTGCTTTCGTATTTAAAATATTCGCAGGATTGTTATCCTTTAACTCAATTACCTTGAGTTTTACGTTGGGATGTAGTACGCTGAAGTTATTTATCCATTTCTCAGTGAGGATATAAAATTCAGGGGAGCTTACAACAAGCATAGTGTTGTCGGAGGTCGGACTGTTCTGTGCAACCACTTTGTTATTGCTTATATTTAAAACATATAGCAACAATAAGCCAATGATTATAAAAATTCGAGTTTTCATACTTTTTTTTTTTTAAGAGTTATTATTTTGTTTTATTATCTGTACAATTTTTCAATGAACATACTGATGTTTATATTTCAACAAGAATGCCATTGATTTTAAGTGCTAGATATTCAGTGACTTATGTTGGGTGTTGTTGAAGTTTTATTCAGTCTTGATTGTTGAATAATTAAACACTTATTGAGTAAATGTAAATAAGTTGTTGATAATTAATCTCTTAAATGTAGTGTTGAAAAATACTGCACATGTTGAATAATTAAACATGTGCTCTGAAAGTCGTTATATACTTAAAAAAGAAACGGACTTAGATCAAAATCTAAGTCCGTTTCTTTTTATTCACTTGCTTTTCAGAGACTTAATAAGTTACTTTAAAGTCCTCATATAGTTAATTAGGAGCCATCTGTCGTTTTCTGTAGGAATTTTCTTCTCGTAGTTAGGCATCTCATCACGTCCTATGATTGATTTATAGTACAGTTCACCATCCGTTTGCTTTTTAACTTCGGCTGAAGTTAAGTCTCTCATCTCAGTATCAAGGTTTGCTGCTTTTTTTCCATCACCATGTCCAACTATGCCATGGCATGCTTTACAATGTTTTGCCCACAATTCTTTTCCGATACCATCTTTATCTGCTTTGCCCTTCATAGGGTTTTTCATATTCTTGTATTTTGCAGGCACTGGCCAGTCTGTTAGGTAAACATTAGACATTGATAACAAGAAAAACATTCCTCCAACCAATAGAGTGCTTACCATTAAAATTTTCGTTAATTTTTTCATTGATTTTTAATTTAAGTTAATAGATATAATTTTAATTAATTTATTGATTTTCTGTTTCTTGTAATTGTTCTGGTGGTTCCGGGCTTTAAATTGCAATAAAGGTGCCGTTGGTTGTAAGTTTCACTTAATGAGGTGGTTAGTGTCGATTGTGTAATGATTTTACTCAGTAATTTATGATGAATAATACAACAGTTTTTCTAGTCTTGATGCTATCTGTTTGTAAGACAGGTGTTTATGTGTTGTGTTGAATTTTTCGGCATATGTAGAAAAATTCAGCATCAAAATGTCTCTTTACTAGAAGTATAGATGTGTGATAGATTGAATTGTAAGAAGCTATCACCTTTAATTGACCAGGAATTAGCTTGTTCAGTACAAACAATGTTTTTGTCAATTTTAAATTTTGCTAAAAAAGTAAAGCAGATGAAACATCCGTGATAATTAATTATCGCACAGGGGAATGACTATCCTAAAGAATTTGTAAAAAAGTATAAATGCTTCAAATTGTGGATGTTTAGCTACGCAGAGCCCTTCGGGGTTCATGCGGCAAATAAAAAGTAATTAAAAAATAGACACATGAAAATATCCCCTAAATTTTAATAAATTTGAAAGAAATCATACCTAATAACTTGTTATGGAAGAGTTATCCGGAACGAACAATCGAATTGTAGAAATTGATCTTACAACTGGTAAATCCAATATTTTAAAAGTATCAGATAATCATCGAAGGTTGTATTTAGGAGGCAAAGGGCTTGGCTTAAGACTGTTAGCAGATAGATTAAAACCAGGAACTGATCCATTAAGCGAAGAGAATGTACTTGTAATAAACACAGGTGTTTACATGAGTAGTAATGTTCCATGCTCGGCTCGTTTCAATGCAGTAACTAAATCTCCTTTAACAGGAATAATTGTTAGTTCTTCGTGTGGCGGACCATTTGGTATGGCACTTAAAAAAGCAGGATTTGATGGTTTGATAGTAAAAGGAAAAGCTTCAGAACCCTCCCAAATCATCATTAATGATAAGATTGAGATAGTATCAGCCACAAATTTGTGGGGAATGGATACTCACGAAACACAGGAAGCTTTAAAACTAGACAGAGCCTCAGGTGCATTAGTGATTGGACCTGCTGGTGAAAACAAAGTTTTCTATGCAAATGCCTGTTCTGGTCATCGCTTTTTAGGACGAGGAGGGATAGGAGCTGTACTGGGTTCAAAAAATATCAAGGCAATTGTAGCTGTTGGAAAAAAAATGAAACTTGTTGGAGTAAAAGATGCTGCCCTTCAGGTTGTTAAAAAAACAGGAACCAAATTCATTAATAATAATAGAGTTACATCTGTTGAGTATCGAAACTATGGGACCAACTCTCATGTAAACCAGTGCAATAAAGCCAATATTTTACCTGTCAGGAATTTCAAGGCTGGTTCACATCCTGAGGCTCATAAAGTTTCAGGAGAACTTTATGCAGAGAAATATACAACAAAGCATAAAACCTGCAAGCCATGCACCATTCTGTGTGGGCACGAAGGTGAATTTGACGGCAAAAAAATGGCCATTCCTGAATATGAATCAACTGGTTTGTTAGGTCCTAATTTAGAGGTTTTTGATCCAGTTGCCATTGCAAAATGGAACGACCAGTGTGGAAAGTTAGGAATGGATACCATCACTGCCGGGAATGTATTAGGTTGGACAATGGAGGCTACAGAGAAAGGACTCATTGAATCTAATCTAAAGTTTGGATCTATCAACGAGGTCGAGAAAACAATTAATGATATTGCTTACAGAAGAAACTTAGGAGATGACCTTGCAAATGGCACTAAAAAACTATCTGAAAAATATGGTGGAAAGGAATTTGCCATTCACGTTAAAGGATTGGAAATTGCTGCATACGATCCAAGAGGTGCCTGGGGGCAAGGGCTTGCCTATGCTGTAGCAAATAGGGGCGGATGTCATCTTTCTGCAGCCATGTTTGCGGTCGAAGCCACTCTTGGCTTTGTCAGGCCTCATACAATTATGTCAAAGGTAAGGTTCACCGATTATTTTGAAAACTTTTATGCAGCAATTAATTCTATGCATGGTTGTCAGTTTACTGCCTATGCATACATGCTTGAGCCTTTTATTGTAAAGCACACGCCAAAATTTTTGCTCGGATTGACCATGCAGTATTTACCTGGGTTAGCATTATCGCTAATGGATGTGAGTACATATAACAAATCCTATGAAGCAATTACTGGAATAAGCTTATCTCAAAAAGAAATGCTAAAAGCAGGAAGACGAATCCATTTGCTTGAACGTTACTTGAATTCACTTGAAGGTGTTGATTATAAGCAGGATACATTGCCGAGTAGGTTTTTGAATGAAAGCCGTTTGGGTGACAAGAAAAAACACAAAGTTCCACTGCAAAAAATGCTTCAGAAATACTACAAAAGAAAAGGTTATGATAAAAACGGTATTCCTAAAAAGAAGACCTTGGATAACCTGGGAATTGATTTAAATTTTTAACGATGTTCAGCCCAAATTGTCAGGTGACAACACCTGACGAGTGCACGGGCAAGGTGTTGTCACCTTGCTGATTATCTAAAATATTATATTAGGTTTATGCTAGTTGTATTAGTTAAAAGACACATGATTAATCAAGGGCAAAGTTCACCGCTTCATTTGCATGTATCTCTGTTGTGTTAAAAGTAGGGATTGCTAAATCTTCAGGTTTAATAAGCAATGGAATTTCTGTGCATCCAAGAATTAGGCCTTCAATTTGGTGTTGCTTCATCAGTTTATAAATAATTTCAAGGTATTGCTTTTTTGATTTATCAAGAATTTCACCTTTTACCAGCTCTTTATAAATAATATCGCTTACTATTTCTCTATCTACTTCATCAGGAACAAAGGTTTTAATGTCCATTTCCTTTAATTTTTCAGTATAAAAGTCTCTTTCCATTGTGTGTTTGGTTCCTAATAAGCCAACCTTACTAATTTTTTTATCTTTTATAGCTTTTCCTGTAGCAATTCCAATATGAATTACAGGTATGTGGAGTTTGTTTTGAATATCATGATAAAACATATGTAAAGTGTTGGCACCAATCAATAAGCAATCAGCGCCCGTATCTTCAAGTTTTTGGGCTTCAAGTACTAACCTTTTGCTTAATTCTTTTTCTGAATGAGCATGCAGTTCCCTTATTTCATGAAAGTTAAAACTGTAAATCAGCATTTTGGCGGAGTTGTTACCACCCAGTCTATCATGGGTAATTTCATTAATTAATCGATAATATTCAAGGGTAGAATGCCAGCTAACTCCTCCCAAAAGGCCAATTGTTTTCATAATCACCTATCAATATTCTAATTTACTCACTTCGTTCATGAAATAAGTTCTAAGTTCTAACTTCTAATAAACCGATGGTACAAATGTTTGCTCATCCATTGGTGGCCTTACATAACCTTTTTGCTCAACTCGCTCCGGCAGTTCTACTAATTCAGGTTTAACTTCTTTGTAAGGAATCATACTTAATAAATGCGAAATGCAGTTTAAACGGGCTCTTTTTTTGTCATCAGCTTCTACCACATACCATGGTGATATTTTAGTATCAGTGTAAGCAAACATTTCATCTTTTGCTTTTGAATAATCCACCCACTTATTCCTTGACTCAATGTCCATACCACTAAGCTTCCATCTTCTTGTAGGATCTTTTAATCTTGCCTGAAATCTTCTTTCCTGCTCTTCTTCACTTACCGAAAACCAATATTTTATTAAAATAATTCCTGAACGGATAAGCATTCTCTCAAAATTTGGGCAGGCACGTAAAAATTCCCAATATTCATCATCTGTGCAAAAGCCCATAACTCTCTCAACACCAGCGCGATTATACCAACTTCTGTCAAACAAAACCATTTCTCCAGATGCTGGAAGGTGAGGAACATACCTTTGAAAGTACCATTGAGTTTTTTCTCTTTCTGTAGGTGTTCCTAATGCAACCACTCGGCATATTCGTGGGTTTAAGGTTTGAGTTATACGTTTTATGGTTCCTCCCTTACCTGCAGCATCTCTACCCTCAAAAATTACAACAACCTTTAGTCCTGCCTTTTTTATCCAGGATTGTAATTTTACGAGCTCTATTTGAAGTCTTACTAATTCAGATTCGTAAAATTTCCTTGAAAGTTTTGTTTCTTTATCCGTCATGGCATTCTACATTGATTATATGCCTAATTTACTCATTTCTATTTAGATTCACAAACAAGAAACAGGTATTACTTCTTTATGATTCAACTATAAACAAAGGTGAGCATGTTTATTGGTTTTCGCATATTTGCTGATTTAAACTTTGATTATATTTCCAAAATTTACTTATTGTTAATAGACGAAAGATTAAGTTTCCTTAATAAATGTCGTGCTCAGGGTTTTATAGTTAATCTTATTTACCTATTTTTATATGATTTTGAATGCATCTAGTAAAATGAGCAAATACCTGTTTTTTATATCATTAATATTATTTCTTTATTCATGCGGAGAATCAAAACAGAATGACGCTCCTGTAGCGCAAAAAGGAATAATTGATCTTTCAAACTGGGATTTTGATAAAGATGGAAATATTTCACTTGACGGAGAGTGGGAGTTTTATTGGAAACAATTACTTGCACCTGAAGATTTTAGAAATGCTGATTTAAAACCTGCAAAATATTACAATGTACCAGGTTATTGGAACGGACAGGTTATTAACTCAGAGGAAATAGGAGGGGATGGTTTTGCCACTTTTCGTTTAAGAATTGTTCATAATAAGGCAGAACAGTTAAATGTTTTTGTTGATGAACAAATGACAGCTTACAAGTTCTGGTGTGATAGCACCGAAGTTTTTAAGTGTGGTGAAGTTGCTGACAATAAGGAGGATGCTAAGCCAAGAGAATTTCCTGTTATTCAGACAATTAATTTTTCAAAGGATACAACTGTCCTGGTTTTTCAAATCTCCAATTTCCATCATCGTGTTGGTGGTTTTTTTAAATCACCTGAAATTGGTTTGAGCAAAAACATTTATTCAAGCAGAACGAACGATATGGCGTTTGATCTTTTCCTTTTTGGTAGTATCTTAATTATGAGCTTCTACCATTTTGGGATATTCTTTATGCGTCGTGAAAAATCTGCTTCATTGTTTTTTGGATTGTTTACAGCAGTTCTTTCAATCAGAACATTATTTACAGGTTCACAGTACATAACTGTAATTTTTCCCGAAATAGATTGGGCCTTAAAATACCGAATTGAGTATTTGACCTTGTTTTTTGCTCCTATGTTGATCGTATCTTTTTTATATCGGATTTACAAAAAAGAGATAAGTAAAAGAGTAACTCAGCTGTTCTTTTTTATCAGCTTAATTTACTCATTAACAGTAATTTTACCTCCGGCAATATTTTCCAGGCTACTCTTGCCTTTTCAGATAATCATCCTGGCTGCGATTGTCTATTATTTTATTGGGTTGGTTAGGGCGGCTCTGAACAAAAGACATGGTGCAAGAATTCTGCTTACATCCATACTCATCTTTTTTATCTCAATAATTAACGACATATTTTTCACAAGGGGAGCTTTAACATGGTCTATTGAGTTGGTGCCATTTGGTACATTCATATTTATTCTGGGGCAATCACTGGTTCTTGCTAAGATATTTACAGGTACCTTCAAAGAAAATGAGGCTCTAACATTGGAACTCGACTATCAAAATAAAAATCTTGAAATAATTGTTGAGAAAAGGACAAAAGAGGTGGAAATTCAGCGTAAAGACATCCTTGAAAAAAACGAAGAACTTAAGCTTCAAAACGAAGAAATACAAGCTATTAATGATAATTTAGAAGAACAAAAGCAGCGGCTTATGCTGAGTGAGGCTAAAATCAGAGGATTAGTCGAATTATTACCGGAAGCTATTTTTGAAATTGATTGGGAAGGAAATATTGTTTTTGCAAATGATGAGTTCTTCAAAAATTTGGGAGTAGAGCCTAACACTGAACTTAATATTGAGCAGTTTGTAGTGAAAGAAGAAGGAAACCCTTCTTTTATGGAGCAAATAAACCAAAAATCAAAAGAGCAAAAAGTTCTGAAAGAGCTTCAATTTGAGCTGATTAGGGCCGATAAGACCATTTTTCCTGTTTTAATTTCGGTTTCATTAGTACCAGAGAGTGAAGATACTGCATACAGATGTGTTTTTGTGAATATCACACAAAGAATAGAAGATGAAAAAAAGATAAAGAACACTTACCGTGAAATCCGAAAGAAAAATAAGGACATTACCGATAGCATAAATTATGCACTTAGCATTCAGAAAGCTTTAATGCCTTCAGGCGACATGTTGGCAAAGGTTTTTGAAGATTATTTTGTTATCAATAAACCACATAGTATTGTAAGTGGTGATTTTTATTACTTTGCCGAAAAAAAAGACAAGGTTGTTTTTGCATTATCCGATTGTACAGGGCATGGTGTTCCAGGAGGTTTTATGACCATGCTGGGAATTACACTACTTAATGATTTATATGGTGGAGATAGTGTGCCTTCACCCAATGAGGCTCTGGAAAAAATGCGGAGTAATGTAATTAAAAGCCTGGATCAAAAAGTAGAAGATGTTGGCAGCAAAGATGGAATGGATATTATCATTTGTATTTTGGATACTAAAACACTTGAGCTAGAATTTGCAAGTGCCAACCAGCCATTGTATATTTTGAGAGGAGATGATTTTATGAAGTTCAAAGGCGATAAAATGCCCATTGGTATTTATCGCAGAATGAATAAGTTTGCCCTTCAATTGGTACAATTACAAAAAGGAGACACCTTGTATTTATATACTGATGGAATTGTTGACCTGTTTGGAGGTAATAAAGACAAAAGGCTTTATGCAAAAGGACTCCAGGATATTATTATGTCTTGCCATAATGAAAAACTAAGCAGACAGAGTCAATTTATTGAAAATGAGCTTAATAAATGGCAGGGAGATAATAAACAAACAGACGATATGCTGATGATTGGGTTGAAAATATAGGCTATCCTCCAAATAACTTTTTAAGTTTCCCAAAGAAGTTGTTTTGTTTACCGGCACCAACTTTTTCTTTATTAGTTTTTGTTGCTTTCTGTGATTTGTTAGGATACTTAATTTCGTGTTTGTAATTATGTTTTGTAAGGATTTCTTGTGCTTTAAAGTGAATGTTCTCAAACTTTACCGGATTAACCATTTTTAGAAAATCTGAATAGCCCTTTAAGCTAGGCAACAATTGTCCATTAGTTTTTCCATTCCAGCTTTTTCCTTCCAGTCCATCTTTTTCTATCTGAAAAAGTAAAGCTCTGAACTGTTTTATTTTTTTTCTGCTAACAGAAACTTTTTTATTTACCACTATCCCGGTAACTTCCTGTTTTCTGCCTTTGTGCATTACCTTCGTCTTTTCAGGATGAACAACAAAGTTCTCTTCCTGGATAAACTTTCTTGAAGCAGCTAACACTTTTTTAATGTTTCCATTCTTAATATCTGATCCTGAGAAAGTTATGTCGTCTGCGTAACGAGTATAACTAAAACCTAATGATTCAGCAAGACCATTTAATCTGTTATCAAGTTTTCTGCAAACAATATTAGTTATGGCAGGGCTGCTTGGAGCTCCCTGTGGTAAATATCTTTTTGATTTTGCAACAAAATAGGTCTCTTTATCAAGTTCAATTTCGGCTACATCTGGCTCTGTGCATAAAAGAGCAAAAATGGTTGCAAATTGCCCTGAGTATCCCAAATTCTTGAAAACTCCTAATACCCGTTCGTATGTTATCGTAGGGAAGAAGTTTTTTAAATCCATATTGATAACAACATCTTGCTCAACATGTGGTGTGGCATTGCTCAAAATTGATCTGTTTTGAACAAATCCGTTTGCAGCATTATTTATTTCAACTTTGTTTAAAATGTTAGTCAATATCCATTCCTGGGCCTTTTTCAATCGAGGCATGGGTGCTGAAATCATTCGTTTACCTCCTGACTTCTTATTCACGTAAAAGCGTTTGTAATGATTTGTTTTTGAGGTTTTTCGTGAGTAGGCTAAAAAACGCAACTCGTTTACCGAAATACCCATGCTGTTGGCCAAATCAATAATCGAATTAAAAACAGGCAACTGGTATTTATTCAGGTTATCTGATTTATATTCTCTTTTACTGAGCAGGTTAGAATATTCAGCACCCAAATAAGGAATTTCTAATGTTTTATATTGAGCCCATCTTTCAGCTTTTTCCTGTCGTTCTCTTTTTTTTCGCTCCTTGGTTTCCTGTTGCTTTTTTCGCGATTCTTCCATGCGTTTTTTACGCGACTCTTTCAGAAAAGCCTCCTTGTTTTCAAGTTTACGCTGCTTTTCATAAAGCTCTCTAAGCTCCTTGGTGAGTTCAGATTCCTCTTTTATAAATTGAGCCGGCAGCGAAGGTTTATCTTTATCCTCTTTCCAAAAACCCAATCGTTTCATTTCGGAAAGAATGAATTCATCTTTAGATGATTCTCGTATTTTATCGTAAATTTCTTGTCTTCGGTTAGTATCCTGATTAGCCATATGCAAAAAAAATGGTAACAGCAGATTTATCCTTCGTCAATTCTTGAGACTGGAACGGTCAACTCAAGTGAAATAGCACTAGTACGCTATTTCACTTCAAAGAAGTCTACCCGGAAATGGCGTACTAGTGCTATTTCACAAAGTAAAGACCGCGCCAGTGAAGCGTTAGATGTCTTTTAGCAAGCCTGGCGATCCACCAGACAGGTTGCAAGGTCAATTCTGCTGTTACCGGTTTCAAAAATAATATCTATTTAGTTAATAAAAAAATCAAATTCACTATTTTCAAAGTTCTGATTATTTCAGCATTTTAAGCCCTTTAAATTTTAATGCAATAATATGCTCACAAGGGCCTTTGTACATTTTATTCTGATAATAGTAGCTACAATTGCAACTACCATTTATTACCTGATGATCTTTATTTATTAAAACGGTGGCTTTATTTTGGTTTGTTACCGTGCCACTAAGTTCTAAATACTTATCTTTTTCGTTTATTTCAATGTTTTTTATATCATCTTTTTCAACAATATCAAAAGCTTTTTGCTCAAATTCATTGGTGAACTTTAGCTGGTCAACTGGTAGTGCCTCTCGGCTTAATTCACGAATACGAAATACTTCTTTATTCAAGTCGTAAATTACTTTACCAGCTTCAGTGAACGATGATAATGAGCTTAAGACCAGCTTTTTATCAATGTTTGTTCTTGAAGCAATATTTTCAGCTGTATCAAACCACTTTTCTTTTAAAGCAGTATAAATTTTTTGTTGAGTCAGTCCATCAACCTCTGTTCTGGTTCCCATCAGGTCAAAATTCCCCATGCGCGACCAGTCATTTGCCGACCAACCTGATAATCCAAGGGTGAATTGCATATCAATCATGTCAGCAATGTAGAATGAAGGCATCCCTGAACCCAGCAGAAAAACTTTAATTTTTCCTGCAATTGGTAATAACCTTTCAAGAGCAAACAATCTTCTTCGTCCCCAGACTTTAATTTTTTTGCTTTCAGAGCCTTTGTAAATTGAGCGTGGACATTCAACAACATGATCCCATGGAGCAAAACGAACCTTTATTGCCTGACCGGGTTCCAGAATATACTCCATATATCTGGGGCTTTCTTTTTCCTTTTGTCTTTTAAGAATAAAGAGGAAGTTTGCCATGTCTACTGGGTGCAAATCAAAGCTAACAGCATCTAAGTTCATGGCTGAGCTAACCTGTAAAAACCCACGAACCCAGCTATCAGGTAAATCAATTTTTACTTCTTTAAAGTCTTCTTCATGAGAGGTTTGCACGTCAAAACCTGAAGGATCTATCTGTAGTTTGGTGTTTTTGTACGATCTTATTTTTTGAAACTCGTCATAAAGTGCTGCAGAATAATCAATGTTGGTGGTCCCGCACTTAAAATCAGATATGGACTTAAAAACATTATGTGAGCACGATAATTTGCCGTACGAAGATTCATCTTTGCTAAAGCATTCAAAGAAAATTTCATCCGGATGAACTGTAATTACCGGATCCAGAACAATCCAGGCCTGATAATCCCTTTTATACAAGTAATCAAAGTATTTTCGCTGAGCTTTATAGTAAGGGCCCATTATATTTTGACGCTCTTTTCTTAATGTTTCAAGCTTTGATTGCAGGTCCTTAATTTTTATCTTAATATTGCCTGATTGAGCCAAAGCTTCTGCTAAAAATGCATCTTCCTGACTCTCAAGCCATTTTTTGTACTCAGTTCGGTCTTTTGGACGATACCTAAAATCCGAAATCACCACATCATGGAGTGCCGAAATTGCTTCGCGAAAAGGGAGCTTGTTAGAAAGTTCACCAATAAAATAGGTAGGTTCTCTTAGTGTGTCAGGAGCAAAGCTCATTCCTACATCATTTCCACTGCTACTTACCGATGAGCTACCACTATATTTATAATTGAATAACATAAAGTTTTCTATTTTGTAATGAATTCTTTTTCTGTGATTATTGAAGGCATATCTGCGTATTTGCTCTTAATTGCCAACATAATTTCCAGACATCTTGCTTTATCACTTTTAGCAATGGTTAGCGACACTTCATTTAAAATATCCAATGTTATTTTAGCAACGTCTTCATTTTTAAGTGATTCTTCTTCAAGAAACTTAAAAATACGTTTCTTGGTTACACTACCTTTATTTATTTGTCTTAAAACCACCCTAAAATAGTAGCGTAATTCGTCTATGACTTTAGGCTTACCTGCAGCATGATTTTCAACAAAGTTACTTGTAAATAACTGTAGGTTTTGCGATGGATGTTGACTCAACTTGGTAAGATATTCTTCTGCATTTTCCGATTTAAAGAATTTCATTAGTGTTTTACGCCCAAATAATTGAACATCATCTTTGACGCTATCACATATTCGAATCAATAAATCAGGTTCCCATTCTCGTTCAGTAAAATTCTTTTCAAAATATTCGAAAGCAAATTCACGGGTATCTTGCCATTTTGCATCTAATAGCCTTATGCTTTCAGATTTTTCATATTTTATCTTTGAAGTATTCCTTTCAAAATATTGCTGACATAATTCCCTGATTTCTAAAATGTCGCTATTAGCAAGCTGTACTATATCTGCAACTTCAAGCCTGTTTATATCTAAGTACTTTTTGAAAAGCAAGGTACCTATTAATTGGGCATGATGGAAACTAGAGCGCAGAAGTTTAAAAATACGTTTGTTGTCAATATTTATGCAGTGTTCAATTAGTTCATTTTCAAATAATTGATGTAGGTCTTCGTGCAAGCCTTCATGTGGCTCTTTTTCTAGAAAAACTGGGATGAAACTGTTTACCAAACCTAGTGCGAAATCACGATTGTAATTCACCAGTTTTTTTATGACAGGTCTCACTGATTTCCTTACATCTTCAAGTTCTGAAATGCAAAAGCTGGCCAAAATTGCGCTTTTGTCAAGAAGACTTCTTTCATTAAACTTTTCAAGAATTTCAAGCCCGGTTTGTCGAACTATTTTATTTTCTGATTGTAGAAAGTCAGTTAAATACGGTGCCGACTTTTCTTCAATGCCTGGAAGTGCCAATAGTAGTTTCCCTGCAAAAATCATTAAGTGGCTTTTCTTTTCAGCAAAAAGACTTTCAAGTTCTACTGCGGGTAAGCTTTTTAATGCATCTTCCAATGTTTTAATCAACAAGTTGCCAATATCTTCCAGCAAGATGTCTAATTTATCACCATCAATTACTTTTAATTTCGCAAGGACTTTTGAGACAACTTCAGATTGTTTGTCTTTTGAAAGTTGTTTTGGAAATGAGTTTTCCAGCCAGTCTCTAACGTCCTTATTTTTGCTACAGATCAACTCAACCAGGAAGCTTGTGTTGGTCAGGAAAAAATCTGGTTTTGCCATAATCCAGGTCATGGCAAGTAACCGGGCTTCATTAAGTTGAGAATTGATAAGTGCAGTAACTAGCTCTACAGAAGGCTTTTCGGGGTCATGTATCTTTTTGACAATTTCCAGACCTAATTTATTCGTTGACTCAAACGGTACATTTAAAAAGTTTAGAATATTTTCTGTGGTAATTTCTTTTTCAAAATCAGGGTTGTCAGCAAAAACTTTGTTGGCAAATAAATGCACCCTCTCAACTTTACTTTTTTCCAAAAGAAAAATTATTTCTTTTGAAGCTTTATCCCATAGCTCTGGGTAGCTTTCTTCTCTTTCTGCAGGTATTTGATTACCTGGCACAAAATTGTTTATACAATCCCAGTTTTTTGCACCTTTTTTATATTCATAACGCTTGCTTTTTCCATATAAAATATAATAAAAAGTGATGAAATTGCTATATGTATCGTAATGATATTCAGTTGTTTCGTATTTTCTTTCCTCCCAGTTGTAATTGTAATCCCGCTTTACTAACGGGCTTCCTTTGTCTTTATCGTCAGAGAATTGCAACAAAATTTGAGTGGCTAGTTTAGTGTAATCAGGACTTGCTTCAACAGCCTGTTTAATTAAATTTCTCAGAATTCTTCTGTTGAAATAGCTTTTCGTTTTTTTTGTGAAAGCTATTAAATGATTGCCTTTTTCAAGTTCCTCTCTTACATTGTACCACCTGCCATCAACAGAAACATAATAATCATCAGCATTAAATTTTGCTTCGGAAGCAGCAAATTTATAAGATAAAATACCCAATAATTCAAAATCATCGAGCAATTCAGCTGCTTTGAAAATGTGCCTGATAGGTTTAAAATAGTTGCTTTTTATAGGAATTTGTTTTATGGTCTCAATTAGTTTAGGCCTGATAAAATCAAAATGAATTGCTAAAGCATACAGATGCCATACAAATTGTTTGTTCTTATTTTGCTCATCAAAAATGTAGTTATTTATTTGATTGTCAAACGATTGCGTGTTTTTGCTTTTGATAATCTCTCTTAATCCAACCGGTAGGTTTGCAATTAGCTGTTCAATGAGTTGATTTCCATCATCTATTGGAATTATATTCAATAAGGCAAGTTGGGCAAACCTTTTTAAATATTCTTCCTGTGCTTGATCTAAAATGCTTTGTAATACGGGCTTAGCTTCTTGATTTTTAATTCTTCCTAAAGCATAACAGGCTGAGTAATAAATAAATTCATCATTATTTTTACAAAGATCAATAATTGGTTTAAGTGCTTCTTCTAATTTTAATTCACCTGCACGCCAAAT
The DNA here is from genome assembly GCA_050296515.1 of Bacteroidales bacterium. Taxonomy (GTDB): domain Bacteria; phylum Bacteroidota; class Bacteroidia; order Bacteroidales; family NBLH01; genus NBLH01. The sequence continues at coordinate 65,068 of JBNKRJ010000023.1, forward strand.
CATTCTGGATATGTTCCAATCGCCATTGTATTTATCATTTACAGTAAGCTCAAGATTTTTAATTATTGCTTTGTTTCGTCCCTCAGGGTTATGTTCCGGTTTTTTCTCTTTAGTTGGTTTAAAGTCTGGGATAAGCGATTCCTTATACCCTTTTTTTGTTTTACTGCTAACCAGGTTGTTAAAAACAGATTCTGCCTCTGCAAGACTAACAGGAAAGACCGTTTTAGTTCCTTCCTTTAAACTGGTGCCTCTGCGCCCATACCTGAAATTTACAAGGAATAAGTTATCATCCGTTTCGCATAAATCAACTTCATATACTTTATCGGAATTGCCTTCCTGAAAGTTAAGCTTAATTGTTTTTATAAGTTTCAAGATTCTCTACATTAAATTTTGGAGCAATAAAGATGAACAAAAAGCCTGAATAAAGCAATAAAACTGTTTGGTTGTGTTGATAATTTTTGATACACAATGGTTTATATTCTGAAATTCCTTCACGAGAGAAAGTGATTCTAAATAGTTGTCATTTAAACGACAATTTCACTCCTGAGTATTTTAGACTTTTGTGCCAGGAAATAAAACATATTTTTATGGAAAAGAAAAAAGAAGAAAAAGGAATGCTTTGCACAGAGGACGGCTGTGTTATTGAAGGCAATACTACTGAAAGTAATTTTAAGTCATTGTTTATACAAAGGGAACCTATTGGGAAAATTATCTATTTTGGAGATCCAATGTGTTCTTGGTGTTGGGGTATAACTAATGATTTGGAAAGATTAAGAGATCATTTTAAATATGAGCTTCAATTTGAGCTGGTTTTAGGCGGGCTTCGTCCTGGAGGTGGTGATAAATGGGATGACAATATGAAAGAAATGTTAAAAGGTCATTGGGGACATGTAAACGAACGTACTGGGCAACCATTTAATTATCAGATTTTTAGCTTAAAGAGCTTTAATTACGATACAGAACCGCCTTCAAGAGCAGTGAGGATTGTTAGGGATTTAGCCCCAAAGAAAGAATTTGATTTTTTTAAGGAATTACAACGATCTTTTTATGTTGAAAATCTTGATTTAAGTAAGCAGTCTAATTATAAATCAGTATGTGAAAAATTTGAAATTCCATTTGGCGATTTTGAGCAATGCTTTAACTCTGAAAAGTATAAAGAATTAGTTAAGGATGATTTTTTAAAGTCGGCACAGTATGGAGTAAGGGGGTTTCCAACTGTTGCGGTTCAAATTAATAGAAATGTAAGCATAATAGCTGGTGGTTATTCAAATTTTGAGAACATGAAATTGCGAGTTGAAAAAGTACTTGGCCAAGAGTTGAGTTGAGTTTGTTAACCAAATTGATTTTGAAAATAAGATATAAATATCTTTATTTGCAAAATTTTAAACTAAAGCTTCGCAAATAATGAGCAATATTGGATCACCATGTATTAAGATATGTCAAATGGACCCAAATGGAATATGTATTGGCTGCAGAAGAACCAGAGACGAAATTGGCGATTGGAAGAAATATACTGACGAACAAAAACAGGAAATCCTGGATAAGACGAGCTCCAGGACTATCGTTCAGCAAGATACAGGAGGGTTTTCATTTTAAATAGAGATTGGTTAACGATGACACCAAAAGAGCTTCACAATAGGCTGAAACGTAATGATATCCGGATTTTGGATGTTAGAGAGCCTTATGAATACAATATTTGTAAGCTGGAAAACAGTTTACATATTCCTCTTGGACAAATCATTGCCAGAATGAAGGAACTACCTTTTGATCAGGAAATGGTAGTTCTTTGCCATCATGGAGTCAGAAGTGCCATAGTCGTAAACTATCTGCAAAAATGTGGATATGAGAAAGTCCATAACTTAGATGGAGGTATACACCTTTGGTCAATGGATGTTGAACCAACTATGGTTAAATACTGAAACAGGTGCCTTTTATTTTGGTTGGAAGTTATAATCCAATGGCTCTTTTTAATTCAGAGACTTGCTGGTCCCACAAATCTTTATTGTCATCAATTTCATCTTCTTCAGCAAAGTCTGTAATTAAAAGAGAAACATCACTGGTTAGTTCATCTTTAGTTATACGAAATTCAAAGTAGATATCTTCGTCTTCATCCTCGTCATCAATCCATTGAAACCTCATATATTCACTGGCCTTTTTCATCACAACTTTAGCTTCCTGCTCGCTGCCATCCCATTCAAATACGAAATTTTTCCCATTTAATTTTACATTATCGGCAAACCATTCTGAAAGACCACTAGGTGTGCTTAATCTAGTGAAGAGTAATTTGGGGGAAGTATTTAAATCATATTCAAGTTCGTACTTCGTTTTAGCCATATCGTTTAGTTATAAGATATTTGGCAATATATAAAAAATTGTTTACAAATAAAAATATTAAGAAGAGTTCTAATTTTAAAGTGTATTTATTTATAACACTGGTTTACAATAAGTAACATCTGGTTAAATGTATTCCTATAGTTATAGCTCGTTATAGTCTGTGCCTATATTTTCTACAAAAACTGTCATGTCTTCAGAGAGGTCGTTTGCTTTTTTCAGTAGCTTGTCTTTTTCGTCTCGGGATGACTTGAATTTCATTTCAATAAGATCGTATTTTATTTCTCTTAACTTCCCAATGTTTGATTCAAACTTTAGGTTTATTTGCTTTTTTTTGTCAAGGAAATTCAAATATACTTCCTTCTGTTTCTTATAATTATCAATAGAATGTAAGTATTGGTTTTTAAGGTTTGGGTTGGGCGTTTTTAACATTTGATGATTTAATTGTCTAATTTTTTGCTCAATATTGATGATATTTAAATCTTTAATTGTTTTCTCTATCTCATGCTCTTTTGTCATAAGTTCTTTCGAATAATCGATATAATTTTCAACCATTTCCAATATATCAAGCATTTCGTTTTGCAAAACAGGGTCTATTTTATTATAGTTCTCCAGAATTTCTTTTCTTTCAACTAGTAGCATTTGCATCCATCGTTTTTGTTTGGTGCTATGTCCTTTAAGAAAGTTTTGCTGCGCTCGGGTTAGTTTTCTGTTTTCAAAATTGCGACCCAGTTTATTATCTATCATTATTCTAATGAACTTATCTGCAATGATAATTGATTGTATAAAGCATCCTAACCAACTAAAAACAAAAATACCAATGAATAAACCTCTTAAAAAAATATGAGGCATAGGAGAGGCTATAAACATTAGAACTACAGTAGCCAGGTAATAAACAGACCAATATACCCATCCTCTCTTTCGGGCTAACAACCCTGCTAATAAAGGTGATAGCCAGTGTAAGAAGAAAATCGGGATGAATATTAACCACCAAATTTGGCCTGCTTTCCAAAAAAAACTAAACTTAGGTTGTCTTACAAACATAAAATTGATTCTATTTTATGTGTTTAAAATTAATTGATTTTCATTAAATTCTCGAATCAAAATATATTTTAACAATACTTATGTTAATTCTTAATTTGGAATCTGCTAATTTAGTCGCTGCTAAAACTTGGCATTGAAATTGAAATTATAGAAACGTAAGTTTAATAAATAATTATTTACAATTATAAAACATTTTTGAAAGCTGGTTTTTTTAAATATTTTCTGATCTTAAGTCTTTGTGTGCACGCCTCTGATATGTTTGCACAGTATACTTTTGATTGGGCTAAAACCTATGGTGGTGATGCCTGGGACGAGGCCTTTAGCATGGTAGAAACTGCTGATGGTGATTTGTTGCTTTGTGGCTATACAAAGTCTCAGGAAAAGCACCTTTGGATCATAAAAATTGATGAAAACGGGAATTCTAGGTGGGGTAGGACCTATAAAGCAAGACCAGTTTCTGAAGCAAAAGATATTTTAATTGCGCAGGATTCAACAATCGTTGCAGTAGGCTATTCTGTAAAACCCTTTGCCTACAATAGCGATTTGTGGATACTGAAGCTAAACCAATTTGGCGAAAAACTGTGGGACAAAAATTATGGTGGCATTGCTGACGAAAAGGCATACGGAGTAGTTGAAACCTACGATGGGGGATATGCAATGGCCGGTGTTACAACTACCACAGAAGATTTTCAGGAAGATGCCTGGATAATAAAAGTGGATTCGGCTGGAGAAAAAGTCTGGGATATTACTTTGGGAGGCAAAAAACCGGACTATGCTAATGATATCATCGAAACTTCCGATAAGGGGCTGGTTGTGTGTGGTATGACTAGTTCTTATGGCGATGGTTATAAATCGATTTGGGTAGCAAAAATGGATAGCTCAGGACTGGATATTTGGGACAATACTTACCGGATAAATCAGTGGGATGTTGGAACTTCGCTTGTTGAGGGATTGGATGGTTATATTTATGTTGCAGGATACACAAGAACTTTTTCAATTATTGATTACGATGTTGTATTATTGAAATTGGATCAGGATGGCAACTTGATTTGGCAAAAAGTTTTCAGTTGGGGCAGATGGGACCAGGCTACATCGATTTCTACAACTTATGATAATGGAATTGTTGTAGGAGGTTTTAGTCGATCGGGTAAGGTGCTTTCTTCAGATTTTGCTGTCAGTAAATTTGATTCAGCAGGTAACAACTTATGGGAAAATGTATTTGCAAGAAAGAGTCTTGATTATTCAAATAAAGTAATTGAAACCCGGGATAATGGGTTAGCTATAACAGGAACTACCTACATGCAGGGTAGGGGGTGGGATTTTGCACTGTTAAAGTATAAAAATGATGACTTGCCTGAAATTCAGTTTTATCAGGATTCCGTTTCCACTAGTATTTATCAGGACTATAATTTAAAAGCTTGTGTTTCAACTAAAAGTAACTTAAAGAATATTCAGTTTTTTTTCAATGATTCGTTATTAGTTGATCATGCTAAAAAAGAAACAGCTTTCGTTAAAACTGGAGATTGCGACATTCCTTTAAATATTGACTTACAATTACTTCAAGGTGAGAATAGAATAGAATTGGTTTTAACTGATTATAAAAACCATCAAACCAGAAGCAGCTGCAAAGTATATTTTATTGCTCCAACAGAGGAGCACTGGTAACATCAAAAGCAATTCTAAATCCAAGATTGATTTTGTGAGATGTAGGATTTACTCCATTTCTGTTTGAAGTTGATAGTGTGGTTGCATTATCAGTCCATGAACCACCTCTCATTACTCTGTAATCTCCTGATTCCGGACCAGTTGGGTTTTCTTTAGGCCTTCTTTTATAATAGTTTTTCGAATAAAAATCGCTGCACCACTCCCACAGGTTTCCCTGTATATCAAAAATTCCGAGCAAATTAGGCTTCTTTTCACCTGAACGATGCCATTGCTTATCAGAATTTTCGTTACACCAGCTATAATCTGTAGTTTTTTGCTTTTTGGCAATTCTTTTCTTATAAAAAACGCCTCCTTTTGCAGCAAATTCCCATTCTGCTTCAGTTGGTAATCTTCCACCTTTCCATTTGCAGTATGCGTTTGCTCCAAACCAGCTAACATAATTTACAGGAAAGTTTTCATAGCCTTTTTCAACCTTAAATTTTCCATTCTCCTCAAAAATTCTGCACTTTAAATTTTCCCATTTTCCGTAAGTACTTAACCACAATGCATGGCTTTCGTATTGATTTCCCATTTCGTTCAGGAATTCAACGAAGTCTTTATTTGAAACTTCAAATTTGCCAATATAGAAACTATCAATTTTTATTCTTTTTCTTGGTTTTTCATCAACATCACCTTTTCTACTTCCCAGCCTCATTTTACCGCCCTCAACAAAAACCACTGATGATTCATTTTCAGCTACTTGTGATTTACCTGATATCATAAAAAATTGAAAAAAGATACTTGTAAAAAGAACTATTTTGATTAATGTTTTAAACTGCCTTAGTTGAAAATTCATTTTATGGAAAACTTTGAGATTAGATAGCAAATATAATTATTTTTGTCACCAGTTTTTTTTATAGGTAATTAGAAAATGAATAAATCACTGTTGTTATCAATCATTCTTTTTGTAGTGACAATTTCGTCACAAGCTCAACAAAGGCTTGAGCTTAACGATTCTTTAAAATTAGCCAAGAAGTATTTTCTCGAAACAAACTTGCACTCAGGTTTAATCATAAATAATTATGTGTTTTGGGATTCTTTTCCTCCAAGAAATCCTTCTGCTCTTATGGAACTTAATTTTGGAAAACAAACGATTGGGACCAGGCAGTGGCAGCAACATTATGGTTTTCCACAAGTTGGTGTTTCATTAATTGGTGGTTACTTAGGAAACAGTAAGGAATTAGGCTTCACAATCGGGTTGATTCCAAATGTAACTATTAACGCAATTAATGAAAATAAATGGAGCTTAAAGATTAAAATGGGGCTTGGTTTTGCCTATTTCAACAAACCTTATGATGCTGAGTCAAACAGGACTAATATCTTGATTGGTAGCCACATAACGAATCTTTCAATTGCTCAGCTTTATTTTCGCAGAATTCTTAATGAGAGTACTGATCTTAATTTTGGTTTATCTGCAATCCATGCTTCAGATGGACATTATCAATTGCCAAATGTAGGGATGAACATGATAACCACACATTTAGGTTTGAAACATTATTTTGGTAATAGACCAAAGGTGTTTTACACAGATGATAGTTATTATAAAAGATCAAAAGAATTAAAGTATGGAATTCGGGCAGGGATAGGTCTGCATGAGTTTGGTAATGAGTTGGGGCCGGTAAACCAGTCAAAATATACTATTACAGACCTTGCTTTTTACCTGAAAAAGCCTGCTGGCAAACTTGGAAGTGCTCTTGCTGGGATAGGGTATAAGTATTATTCAAGTTTTTATGAAAAAATAGTTGAAGACTCTACTTTTAGTTCTAACCTTCGCTTAAAAGCATCCGTTTTTACTATTTTCTTAGGCTATGAATTTGAAATGGGACGAATGAGCCTTTTAGCCCAAGGAGGAATAAATGTTCATCATCCATTCTGGAAAAGATTTACAGAGTTAATTGAAGAAGACTGGACATTTTATAAGCAAATAGAGGGATTGATATCCACAAGGTTAGGGTTACAATATTATTTCTTCGACCCTGAAAAATACAATCAAGATCTGTATTTGGGTTTGTATATTAAAGCAAACATGGGAGGAGCTGATTTTGTCAGCTTAAGTACGGGCTTTGTTTTTTAAGCTAAGAAACTATGGTTTTGGAGTTTAAAAGCTTTTTATATACCTCATAGGCAACCCATGCATCTGTAGCTGCATATTTTAATTGAGCCTCGTTTAAGGTTTCTGCTTCCCAGTTTGACAATCGTTTTGATTTTGAGATTCTTATGCCAAGTATGATTGCTGAAAGTTTCTGAAGACTGAAATTTTGTATTCCATATTTTTTTACCATTTCCTGCAATTCAATAAATGACTGAGGAATAAATGAATTTTTGTGGTTCAAAGCTTTTAAATCGTCTCTTATGGCAACGCCAACCTTCACAATCGTGCTATCAGCAAGAATTTTTCTAATAGGACCGTTGAATCTTATCTTGTTTAATCTAAAAAGAAATGCTTTTTCGTCTGTGGCTAATTGAAGAAGTGCTACCTGGTTTTTTTGTCCTTTTTTAAAAGCTGGCTTAGTTTCAGTATCAAAGCCAAGGATACTTTGCATTTTCAGATATTCAATTGCATCAGGAATTTGCTCTTCTTCTTCAATTACATAAATCTCTTTGTCAAACGATGTTAAAGGAAGATCATGTATTTCTTCTTTGGTTATGCTATTTTCAAAAGTACTCATCCTAATTTTTATCCAGTAAATCCAGGCAAAGATACTAATTTTCTGCCCTTTAATAACTTATTCCTCAAACCTTTGATTAATTAACCAATTTGTGGTGTCAACATTTGTTTGATGGGTTTCGTTTGAGTTATATTCTTCTTCTTCTTCTTCTTTGTATAGTTCAGTGCTGTAAAGATAATTGTGTAAGAAGCCTAGAATGGCTAATAGTCGTTGTCCCCAGAATTTTTCATAGTTGAAAATACATTCGTAAAGAGTGGCTTGTAGCCCTTCTTCGTTTCCAATCTCATAACTGGTTACAAAGTCTTTTAAATCCTGATAAATATCTGCAAAACCTTCTGACAACCTTACTTCTTCATGATTTTCCGGATCTAACTCCTCCGGCAAAACCACATCAATAAAACGATCAGCACCAGCCATTAAATCAGAAACATTGTTTTTTATATAAATCCAGTCTTCCTCCTGTACAAATTTCTCAACTTCACCTTCAGTTATTTCACTTGGTTTTTCTATAAGACTTGCTCTTAGATAAACAAGGCTTAAAATTTTTTGTGCTTTTGAGATGAAATCAGTTCTATCCGTTTCACTTGTATATTCAACCAGTTTACAAAATTCTGAAGCGGTTAAGTAAAAATCAGTTATTGAATTGTTTTTATTCATCATTCTCTCACTACTAATCAATCATTGATTGCAAAAGTAGCAAATATTTTGATAATGAAGTTGAGTTTTTTGGTTATGCAACTCTAAAACCCATAATAAGGATATCGTCAACTTGTTCATAATCTCCCATCCATCTTTCCAGGGTAAAATCCAAAGTATGTTTTTGTTCACCCATAGGTTTTTGATGAATATCGATGATAAGGCTTTTAAATTGCTTATGAAGAAACTTTTTACCATTATTGCCGCCAAACTGATCGATGTAACCATCAGAAAATAAGTATATTACGTCGTCCTTCTGTAAATCCACAATATTATTTGTAAAAGATTCCTTTTCCTTATAATAAATTCCAATTGGCATTCGGTCTGCCTTAAATTGTTGTAACTCACCATTTCGTAGAAGATACAATGGATTGTATGCACCGGCATATTGCAGGCATTTTTTCTTTTGATTAAGCACACATAAGGCAATATCCATCCCATCCTTTGCTTCGTCTTTTTTTCCTGTTTGTCTCAGAGACTTTTTCACATTTGCCCTAAGCTCATTAAGGATATTGCTTGCATTAAGTTCTTCACGTCTGTTCACTATTTCATTTAAAAAGGCAACACCTAACATACTCATAAAAGCACCTGGTACACCATGGCCTGTGCAATCAGCTACAGCAATAACTGTTTCATCTCCTTTTTGGGTCATCCAATAATAATCTCCACTTACAATGTCACGTGGTTTGAACAATATAAAATGCTCAGGAAGTGTTTTATTCATAAACTCTTCTGGTGGAAGAACAGCTGTTTGAATACGACTAGCATAAAGAATACTATCAGTTATATTCTTATTTTTTTCTTCAATTTCGTCTCTTTGTCTTTCAATTTCTTTGGTTCTCTTTTGTACTTCCAGTTCAAGCCTTTCTTTTGCTTTTCGTAAATTAGCAAGCCTTAGTCTGAAAATTGCATAAATAGAGGTGATTGCAATTATAATCATGCCTAAAATAAACCACCATCTTTGCCAAAATGGAGGAGTTATTCTAAAACTATATTCTGCCATTTGATTTTCTGACCACTTGCCTGGTTCGTTAGTTACCTGTACCTTGAAGGTGTATTTGCCTGGTGCCAGGCTGGAATAGATTGCAACCAATGATTTTGTTTCATAACTCCAGTTAAGATCATGCTCTTCAAGTTTATAGCGATATATTAGCCTTTCTGGTGCTTTATACCATAATCCTAAGTAGCTAAATTCCAGGTGATTTTGATCGTATTTTAGTTCTGTTGTACCATAAGGTATTGTTTCAAAAAATGCTTTTTTATCTGTAAAAAAGATTTTCGGATAAATTTTACGCTCTTTCTTTACATCTGGATTATATTTTATAATTCCATTGTTTGTACTAATCCAAATGTCACCTGTTTTATCCTTAAAAATTGCATTTAAGTTTGGTTCAGTGTAACTTACTCCTTCTTCTTCTGCATAGTTGATAAAAGTGCCGGTTTCTAAATCATAAACAGTCAAAAACTCATTACCTGCAAGCACACAATTGCCATAGTTATCGATAATAATACTCTGATACGAATTGCTTGGTAATTTATTGGCTTTATTGAGGTGTTCAAACTTTTTACCATTGTATTTTATAACTCCTTGAGCTGCAGTCGTAAACCATAGATTCCCTTCAAAATCTTCAGCAATTCCATAAACTACATTTGTTATAGAATCAGCTTCTTTAAAGGTTGTAATTTTTTCATTCTCAAGAAGTGCAAGTCCACCACCGTCTTTTGCAAACCAAACCCTGTTTTTTGAATCAGTAAAGCTCGAATAGATGTAATTGCTCCCGAGTCCATTTTCAGTGGAGTAATTTGCAAACTTAATTTTTTCTTTTGAGATATCACAATAGTCAACCCCTCCACCAAATGTAGAAAACCACACTTTGTCATTCTTTCCATTTATGGAGATGATGTTATCATTAGACATTCCACTTTTTTTATCGAAAACCTTGTGTTTTCCATTTTCTGGATCAAATCGATAAACACCATAGCCATAGGTCCCTACCCAAACATAGCCTTTTTCGTCTTCATAAACAGAAGTAAATGAGTGGTTAGCATATTTTTTTCCATCAAGGAGTTTTTTTGAGCTAAAATCACCGGTTATTGACTTGGTAAGTAAATATAAACCGCTTTTGCAGCAAACCCAGTAGTTCGATTTTGAATCAATAAGAAAGCTAAAGACCTCTTTTGAAGGAAGTCCTTCATTCATGTTTAAAAACTCAAATAAGCTCCCCGTGTATTGAGATACACCATCTTTTGCAGCAATCCAAATACTGTTTTCATAATCATTAAAAATACTTATTGTTTGATTATGAATAAGTCCGTTGGCAGGTGTGTATCTTTTATAACTATATGATTCTGTGCTTTCGAAGGTTAGTTTTATAGCTCCCTGGTTTCTTGTTGAAATCCACAGTTCATTTTTATTTCTTATAACGAAATTATTTAATGAACCAAAATTCCATGATGGAATTTGATGTATTGCGTTTGTTGCCATATCGTACATGGCTAGGCCTTCATCTTCCATTCCCAACCAAATGGTTCCTTCTTTATCAATCTCAATATCCTTAATAATATTGTCTGGGAGGCCTTCTTTCATTGAAAAATTCTTCCAGGTTTCTGACTTTGAATCAAAAATTAACAAGCCAATATCAGAACCAAAAAATAAGTTACCTAAGGAGTCTTTTTCTATATCGTAGATATAATCGTCTCCAATATCACTTTCTGAGTCAAATCGTGTTATTTTGCTGTTTTTAATTCTAAAAAGGCCATTGCCGACTGATGCTACCCACTTTACAGAATCATTAATTAATATTTTAGAAACTTTTTCGGAAAGCAGGCTGTCTAATAAATTATAAGGAATGAATGAGTTGCCATCGTAATAGCTTATTTTTCCGGTATTAAACCCTAGCCATAAATTGTTTTTATCATCTTCAGCAATACAGGTAATATTGTTATCAGGAAGATTATTTTCAGTTGTAAAATATTGATAATTAATACCATTATATTTAATTAATCCTTCAGAAGTTCCAAACCAAAGGTAACCCCAGTGATCCTGATAGACAATATTTACATTGAAATTTTTTTTCCCTTTTAAGATGTTATAGTTCTTAAAATGAGGACTTTGCGCTTTTAATTGAAATGAAAAAAAGAGCACTAAAATTAGAAAAAGGTTCTTTTTTAGGGTAACAGGCTTCATTCAAACATTATTTTTTATGATTATACGATAGTTTATACCTTTGATTATATTCTCTATGTAAGAGATTGCTTCATCCTCGTGCCTCGTCTTCGCAATGACATCATTCCGAGGAGGTACAACAACGAAGGAATCCCTCAGGACTCTGCGAAGTAAATCTTTTTTTGGTGTAAACAACCTAATAAACGCCTTATTTTTTTTGTTTTAATATAGTTTCAATGCTTACATTTATTTTTTCGGATAATTTTTGGTTCACAATGCTTGGTATTTGGATGTTATGATCTTTTAAGTAAACCTCAAACTCAGAGTTTACTTTTATTTCTCCCTTCGTTATTTCAATGTTACATCTTATGGTCATTGGGTTCTCTTTTCCATGAACCGAAAACTTTCCTTTTGCTCTTACTTTGTATTTACCAACTTTACTGAAATTTATATCTTCAATAATCTTGCCTTTAAACCTTGCATCCGGATATTTATCGGATTCAATGTAGTTTTCATTAAAGTGAATTTTCTGTAGTGGACTGTTAAACCCATTAAAGCTTTTCATTGATACTGAAAAAATAAAGCTCTTATCGTTGGTATTTAATATTCCTGTCAGCTTAGTTGATGCAGCTTTTATAATTTCTAAAGGAGCCTCAGAAACAAAATTGACTTTTCCATTTTTTGTAATATAAAGCTGGCTTTTAACTGAAAAAGAGCTAATTGCAAGTTGTAACAATAAAATGAATATAAATAATTGTCGTCGCTTTAAATTGTTCATAACTAGACTTTAATTTTTTAATAATCACTGTTCAGGTTGGCTTTCTTATTTTTTACGATAGTAAAAACTCTTGAAATGTTAAAACCAAGACGAATGTCTCCATTGTTCCAACTTCCATTTGTTTTTGGTATAAATTCCGGTTCAATCATTCCGTTTGAGTTTGTTACATAAACCTGAAAAACATGTCCCCCTGTTTCAATATCAAAACCAATAGAGAAAGAATCGTAATAGTCGTCCGCAGTTTTTCCAGGAAGCAGATAAAAATATTCCGAATTAATTGAAACACGGTTAGTTAACTTAAGTCTTCCCCCTGCACCAATGGAAAAAACATCATTTTCATCATCTTTAGCTTTTACAAGGTTGCGATGAATCATTGTAGGTGTTAATTGTAATGAAAGGCGATTACTGAATTTTCTTGCCATCAAAAGCTGAAAAGTATAAGAAATTCTTGACTCGAAAAGATTATCTCTATCAGGATTTGCCCATTCAAGCGATGTAATACCTATGTTAGAAAAGGCTGATAATGAGATAGGAATAGTTCTTTTTCCTGTTGATTGATTTAAAAGTTTCAGTTTTATATATCCATCATAAATTTTGTTTAATGAACTTCTTCCTATTCCTACATTTAGTTTTTTTGTAATGCCATAATCAAACCCAAAACGAATACTCGATTGATCTAATCCCCAATAATTATAAAAACCTTGGTTAATAGTCCCAAAATGATGTGATATTATGAAGTTAAGCTCACCTTTTGCTGTATTTTCAATTGAGTGACCAAGAACAAGTCTTGTTCCTTTAAAAGTAGCTTCGACTATTTCTGTTTCTTCATTTTTATTTAGTTCAGCCTCAAGTAGGCTGTCCAAATCCTGAGAAAAAGCATTTATAACAATAATGCTAAAGACGAATGTTAAAAAGAATGATTTTTTTATCATGGTAACTTAGTTTTTCAATTCATACATCTCAAGGTCGACATTTATTTTCACTGTTTCAGCAACATTATTAATTACTGTTGATGGTATTTTTATTTCATAATCTTTTAATGCCACATAAAAGTTACAACTTATTTTCATTTGGCCGTTTTTCATCGAAATTTCAAATGGGCTTTTAATGCTTTTTGTTATTCCATGAATTGTCAGATCTCCCTCAAATTCAAGACTTTTATTCCAATCTTCATTGAAATTAAGGTTTTCAGCATCTTTAATTTTCCCTTTGAATGATGCTTTAGGGTATTTGTCTGATTCTAAGTAGTTCTCATTAAAATGTTTTTGCATTAAAGCTTTATCAAACTCAAATGCTTTTATCAATACCTTTGCTACAATTTTATTGGTAGCTGCATCATAAACACAACTGGCTTGTTTATTAATTGCTTTAATGTCCTCAAGAGGAGCCTTTGAAAAAAAAACTACTTTTCCAGTTCTAGTGAAGAATTTTTTCTGAGCCCCCAAGTTAGAGCCAATAAAAGCACAGAATATAAAAATGAAAAATATATATCTCACAGCATCTTAATTATTCGGAATTCCACGATTAACCCAAGCCTCTATTTTATTAATATTACAATCTGATAATTTCCCGGCACCTTTAGGCATTGGTATAGAGCCAGGTTCATGTTTTATATTTCTCAGTAGATCGCCATCGTCTACTTCACGTTGTATGTGTACAAAATTTTCTAAACTCAAATTCCCAGAATAGTATGAATTACTATGGCACGAATAGCAATTTTGTTCAAAAATTGGTTTTATATCATTTATATAGCTAATGTCTGATGTGTCGCATATTTCATTTGGATATAACTCATTTTCGCTATTATAAGTGCAGAAAGACAAAAAAAAGAGTATGATAAACAGAAATATAAGTTTTTTATCCATTTGCTTTTTAGTTTTTATAGGTAAAGCTTTTCATAATTTTAAATGGCTCAATTTTTAATCTACAATTGTACAGTTATTTACAATAACATCGGTTAAAAATCCCTGGCAAACACCTTTTGCAGTTATTGTTGTGCCAACTTTAAGTACTTTTTTATCAGATAGATTTCTAAAAGTACATGTAACCCCAAAAACCTCACCACTTTCTTTAAAAACTACTAGAGTTTCGTTATTTTGATTTTTCTGAATTTCTGATATTGTTCCAGTAACCTCAATAACTTTTCCCAGATAGAGCTTATTGGCTTGTTCTTCATTATCTTCAAATTTATAAAATAATTCAATAGCGGTTAATTTGTATTCTGTTTTTTTATCGCTTACATCAAATCTATTTTTTTCAAAAACAACGTAATAGGCAATAATTCCTATTGATGCTACGAGTGCGATAAGGATAATAGTAAGTTTAATTTTCATCTTAGTTTGTTTAAAGACTTAAACATTCATAAAATATCCATTTGGCTTGAACTAAACATAATTAATTTTGATATTTGATTTATCAGACTATTTATAATTACCCTGTAAATATATATTAGAAATAAGAAAAAAACATCTTATACAAATGTTTTTTCTATTATTTTTTTTGCATTTTCCTGTGCTTTTCTTTGTTTAAAGTCAGTCCACTTTCCTCCCATTACTTTTCTTAGAAACTCATCAGTGTAATGAATAACAGAAACTTGCCATAAACCATGAGCTACAGCACCTAATGCTCTATGACTAATAGAGAACCCTGGATCCAAGTATTCTATGTGGTGCCACCATCCACTGGGCATAAATAGTGTTTCTCCGTCTTCAAGGATACATTCATATCCTTGAACAAACTGTAATCCAGGAAACTTATCAAAGTCAGGGTTATCTATGTTTACAGGGCTGTGAACACCAAATGGATACTGGTATAGTAGTTTGGAGTACTTAGGGTGAAAAAGTACAACTCGCTTTCTTCCAACTAAATGAGTTAAGAAAACATGCGACATATCCATATCTTTATGAATTCTTGTAACGGCTCCTGCGCCACCAAAAAACATAAATGGAAATTTTTTTAAGATTTTTATCCCCAAATCCGGGAATTTGAATTGTCTTTTCAAGTCTGGTTTTAATTTAAACGGATCAAATAAAAAAATTCTTAAAGAAGTCGGTCCCTTTTCTAAAATATCAATGTAATCCGCGAATTTCATTTTTAATGAAGGATGCTTAAAAGAGCGATCAAGGTATTTTTCATTGCTATCAAAAAGTCCTATTTCGAAATCGCCTAAATTTTCTTTAAAAAACTTAAAATCCCATTTGTTAATATTTTGATTATCAAATATGTTTTTTATTACAACGGGTTGCTGTCTTTTTAAATAATTTTCTTCGAATTTGGTTCTTTCACTTACATCAATTATATCAAGTTTGTGTTTAAAGTCCATATTCATTCTCAATTAAATTAGCTCTAATTGTACTTAGCATTAGGTTAGGATCTTAAATCAAAGATAGTTAATTTTAAATAAGTCTAAAAGAAACACTTTTGAGTGAATATATTTGAAAAAGGTGTTTTGTGTAATCAAAGAAAAGAGTTGTTTCGTCAACAATGATGTAATATTTATCCTTGAAAAACGTCAAATGATTGAAAAAAAAGTGTTAATTAATTTGCAAGTGGATTTGTTAATTTATTAAATTTGTTAGTAGTGAAAGAGAAAAAATATGAAAGAAATAATTTTTTTAAGGGGAAAGGAATCTGCGTGGGCAGGAATACTTTTATTCTTGGCAGTTATTATCTTTATTGTTCCTATTGCATTAATTTTGTTATTTAGAACCTTATATAGAATGGTTCAAATTGCGAAAGAGCAAGCAAGAATACCTCAGGGTGCTTCTGCTGATTTAGAAAAAGTTTATTAGGAATTACATTTTTATTTTCGGGGCACTGTTTAGCATATCTTTGAAAAGATAAGTTGAAATTTTATGGAATTAATTTAAACCCAATAACCAAAATATCATCTGTTTGCTCCACATTTTTCATCCAGTCTTCAATTGCCTCATTTAAAATAGCATGTTGTTCACTCATAGGCTTTTTGTGATTATCATAAATTAATTCTTTTAGTTTTTTTACCATAAACTTTCTGCCTTTTGGACCACCAAATTGATCTTGAAAACCATCGCTAAAAATATAGAAGTAGCTTACTGCATCAGCATAGGAAACTGAATAATTTGTAAATTTCTTTTCTGTTTTCTTTACCAATTGGTGTCCTCCAATTGATTGCATATCACCTTTTAAATGAAAAAGCTCGTTGTTTTGAATATAAACCAAGGGGTTTTTTGCTCCAGCCCACTCAACGATTTTATTATGTTTGTCTATGGAGCAAAGAGACATGTCCATACCGTCTTGATTATCAGTTTGTTCTTGTTTTAGCGCCTTTCTGACATATCGGTTTTTATAGTCCAGAATTTCAGAAGGAGTGGTTATTCCCTGATTGACAATGGTCGTTAATATTTCACTGCCAATCATGCTCATAAAAGCACCAGGAACACCATGCCCTGTACAGTCAACAGCAGTGAAAATTATTTTATCATTTTTCTGTGCAAACCAGTAAAAATCGCCACTTACAATATCTCTTGGCTTAAACAAAATGAAGTAATCATCAAGTGTTTGCTCAATTTTATCCTTTAAAGGAAGCATTGCTTCCTGAATTCTTTTAGCATAAGTTATACTGGCTGTAATGTTTTTGTTTTTCTCTTCAATTTTATCTTTTTGAACTTCAATTTCATCTCTCTGGGCTAATATTTCTTCTTTTTGCTGTTCAAGCTCTTCATTTTTCATCCTGATTTCAGAAGTACGCTGTTTTACTACCTCTTCAAGATATTCTTTTTGTTTTCTAAGTCTTCGTACGCTTAGCCTGACGATACCCCAGATTAATAAAATAAATAAAATAAAATACGATATGAAGGCCCAGGTTGTTAAATACCATGGAGGGAGAATGGTAAAGTGATAAATGGCTTCTTCGCTCTCCTGTTCATAGACATTTTTTGTTTTCACACGAAATATGTAATCACCTTGCCCCAGGTTGGAGTATTCTTTAAAATTCTTTGTTTTCCAATCCGTCCACCCATCATCATTGCCTTCCAAGTAGAATTTATATAATATTTCGTCCGGACTATCAAAAAATGGTGCAGAAAAGGTAAATCTTAAATCATTTAATTCAAAAGGTATTTTATAAGTCTGTGCTTCGGGTTGATTTGATCCAACATATCCTGCACTATCAAGAAAAGCCCCATCAAATAAAAGAGAATCATTTGAAACAAATTCAACTTTTCTAATTAAAGCTTTATAGGGTTGGCTGTAATCCTTGTCTATTTTTGAGTCGTAATGTATAAATCCTTTGGCCGTACCAATAATAACATTGCCATTAGATAAAGGATTAATTGATTGTATGTTATTTTTAAACTTGTAAAATGGAGTTTTATAGTTTAGATAGGAACCATTATCTTGAAATATCAATTCTCCCATTTCAAATACATCTTCACCACTAAAGCTCTCTTGCCGTTGTTGTTTATACCAAATATTTCCGAAATTATCCTCCACCATGATCCAGATTTTTACATCTTTCCCAAGAAGTGAATTGAATTCCTGATATTCGGTAAATTTATCTTCCTTTTCATTATAATAATACAAACCATTATCGGTGCTTATTATAACCTTATTTTTTAGCCAGAATACATGACAATTATAAGGATTATCTATGCCTTTATCTTGGTTGTATGGTGTTGCAACAATACTATCAAAATTTTCCGTTGGATTTAATTTATATATTCCTTTTGAACTATGGGTTACCCAAAAATTACCATCCCCATCTCTTACAATATGTCTGCACTTTTCTTTAAAACCTGGGATATCTTTTTTAAAAACCCATTTTCCTGTACTTTTAAGTTTGTTTTTCTTTGATTTCTTTGTTTTATCTTCTTTGAATTCAATCAGTTTTAAACCTTCATTTGTACTAAAAATAGCCAAATTTGGATTGTCTGTTCTCAAAAACTTCCAAACAGCAATAGGCTCCATGTTTAGCTTCCTCATCTTTCCATCTCTGATCTCACTTATTCCACGAGTAGTTCCCACTAAAATATTTCCATTAATTGTATCTAAATGCAAAACATTAACAGGATCTCCTATTCTTTTAAAAGTTTCAATTGTATTTAAATGAGCCTCAGAGCCATTCCATCTTCTTTCATACAGGCCAACAGCACTTGCTATATATAGCTTATTTTCATGTAAAAGTGTTGAGTAGCTTGCTGCGTTTAATGAAAAGTTCTTATCATAATTACTCAAAGGTAAGCTGTACATAACATGACACAAACCATTCCCTGTACAAAGCCATAAATTTCCATCTTTTGCCTGGAATATGTTGAGAATTAAGTCACTATAAAGTCCTAGTCTTGTATCAATATGTTGAAGAACTTCACCCTCTTTAGAGATAATTATGAATCCTTTGGATAAAAGTCCGAAAGCATAATTCCCATCAGATAAAATTGTAGCTGAAATTATTTTTTGTCTTTTTAAAAAATCATCAATAGGAGTTTTAAAGGGTTGTAATTCATTCCCATCATATAAAATAAGACCGTCCTCCATAGTTACAATAAGAATATTGTCACCATAAGGCAGAGCGGCTCTTAAACTTGTATTTACATATTTTTCTCCGTTAGGGATTTCTACAATTTTTTGATTTTCAAATTTAAATAAACCTTTTTTTGAAATCCGAATAAAAATGTCATCATTTATTATAGCTGTTTGCCCCAGATCTTTAATATTATGAGTGGTTATTTCTCCATTATAAAGTTCAAAGATGTAATCATTTCCTGTAAAGTATATTTTGTCTTCAATTTCAAAGATCCTATTAACTCCAATAAAGTTTCTATCTTTCTCTTCTTTTATTTTGTCAACTAAAGAAATGTAATTCATTTGGCCTATTGAGTCAGGTCTTAGGTATCCGAATTCCCTGTCTGATCCGATATATATCCGTCCTTTTTTGTCTGTGTATAAGGCTCTTACAACTCTGGCCTTGTCTGTTAATGGAATAATGCTCCAATCACGACCATCATACTCAAGCACGCCCATATTATTTCCAAAATAAAGTATGCCTCTGTGGTCCTGGGTGGCCATCCAGTTTTGTTTATGAGCATTGTAGTCTTCAACTGTATAATTTTGAAAATATGGAATGCCTAAATTTTTGACCTGAGCAGAGATATGAAATGCTGTAACAAATAAGATTGTTAACATTAGATATCTTCTATTTATAAATGCAAATAAGGCCATGATAGAATATGATTTTTTTAATGCCTGTTTTATTTCCAATTGTTGTAATAAACTTCACCATTTGAATTTAACAGTAGATAAAGAAATTTCTTTTCTCTGCTTTCTTCAGTATTATTTAAATCAATTAAATCGCTTTTTAAGCCAACAATGTTTATTGTTTTGTTACTTAACTTAATTGCATCAATGGCAAAAAATGGATTGTTATTTAAAATTGCTTTTTCTTTCAAAACGGCTCCGCTCTCATCAACTACATTAATTAGAAGATTTGTAGATAATGGATTTGCACCAGCTTTACTGGCCAGTTTTGTTGAGTCAGTTGAGTATTCTGAGAAATTGCTAAATAAATAATATTCCTGGTTAAGTTTTATAATGTCAACGAACTGTCCTTTTATGTTCAATTTTGTTTGCCACACTACTTCATTTTTCTCTGAGCCTACTTTTGCAAAAGTTAATGGATCTGCAAGGCAATTAATTGAATTTGGCGTATTTCCCTTTGAAATTATTAAGTATTGTTGGTTTATTTCATCAAAACTAAAATAACGAGGGTAACCTTTGATATTTATACTAATTTTATCTTTTTGTTTACCTAAATCATCAAAAGAGTACAATTCATTTGTAAACTCTGAACCGTTGAACTCATTCATTAATAATTCGCATCCAAGTCCTTTTTCGCGAATATTTGTACCCGTTGAATTGCCTTTTGTGGTAATGATTTTTAACCATTTAATATCGCTTAATCTTGTTGTTTTTGCTATAAAAGCTTGTAATTTTCCTTTAATTGAAGTATAACCTGTGATATAAAAATCACGTCCGCTTTTTACATAATCAACAGTGTAATACATGCCATTTTGAGCATGTTCAAAATCAGGTATCGATTTTTTTAGATAGATTTGGGCTGTTTTGTATTCTATGCTGTCAGAATCGCTCTTTTTATCATTTACTAAAAAGTATTTGAAGTTATTTAGTGACCTTTCAAGTTGCTTGTTAAGAAGTTCTGATTCATTGTTTGAGTAATTTTTTAAACCAGCCTCCCCACCATATTTATTAGTAAAGAACTCATTGTATTTATTTAAATCATAAGAGTTTATGTTATTTACAATGTTTTTATTAAGACTATCACTAGAAAGCTTTTTGTTTACCAGATTCTCATAAAATCGAGCCTTTTGGATTGTAAGATAGGTATTTAGTGAGTCTTCCGGATTATTAATTGGTTTTTTTGTTTGAGTCAAAAATTCCAATTTACTTTCTTTATAATTAAATAAATAAAGCAAAATGGATTTATGATCAAATTTTCCAATTTTATACTTTAGTCTTGAATCTATACCTTTTAAGCCAAAGTCTTCTTTAAATTCATTTGTTTCTAGCAAAAAGCTGGTGTTTTTATTTAACAAATCATCCGCTGTATTTATGTCTTGTCTTATTTTGCTTATATCACTACTAAGAACCTTTTTTACATCTTTGACCCATGCGCCATAATTCCATATTGGAATTTCGTCCTTAAGAAAATCTGATCCAGTTAAGCCATGTAATCTGTATGTTTCAATTGGTAATAGTTTATACTTTTGATTGTATTCTTTAATAGGATAGTTTTTAATTGCCGTCTGATAATTTTGTAGATAGTAAATTGTTGAATCAAAACTGCTTTCCAGTTCGTTTAATTGTTTTGTAAACTCGGGACCAGCAGTCATGTAGATATCTTTTATCTTATTATTTTTTCGGTTAATGTCTTTAAAGATATTTATACATCTATTATAATGATTGATACTTGAATTGAATAAATCTGTAACAATATAAACGTTTTTTTTGTATTCGTTATTAGCAGCAATCTGCTCATTAATAAAAGTTTTAACTTCTTCTACTTCAAGCTTTTCAAGGCTCTTGAACCTGTCGACATTAAGGTAGTATTTGTCGTTTTTCCTTATTTCTTTTGCATCAATCTTAGCATTTGCTAATCCAAAATAGAGACCTGTATTATAGATGAAAAATTCTACATCTTTTAAATTTGTTAAAGCATCATAATCTTTGGACCAGTATTGTGCTATTAATCCAAGCTGGAAGTAAGTATTGGCAAAAAAAGGATCTTGCTTTTGATAAACCAGAAGGAGAGAATACACCTCTTCTTTTTCCTTCTCATTAACAGCCTTATAAACATCTTTATACTTAAGATTTCTTTGACTATAAGCAAATTGTAATTGCAATAACAATACAAAAGTAATTAAATATTTAATTATCAGGTTGTTATTTAAAATAGCTTTTTTCATTGCCTGTTTATCTTCAGCTTTTAGATTATTGTATTTTTATGATTTTTAGCTCAACTCTTCGGTTTAGTGCTTTGTGTTCATCAGTATCATTGGGGTAAGCAGGTTTTGATTCACCATATCCTTTTGCTACCAGTCTTTCTTCGTTCACCGCCTGTTCCAACAAGTATGTTTCAACTGAAGCTGCCCTTCTATCCGAAAGTCTTAAATTATATGAGTCAGAACCAACATTGTCTGTATGTGCAGAGATTTCAATATTGATGTCTGGATTATCATTCATTAGTTTTACCACTCTGTCGAGTTCTGAATAGGAACTCTCATTTAAATCTGCAGAGTTAACTTCAAATGTGATGTTGTTAAGTGTCAGCTTTGTATCTTCTTTAAGTTGCTTAAGTTTTACATCCAATTTTTTAGGAGCTTTCTTCTTTTTTAAGTCAACAGTAGTGTTATAAAAAGAGTATCCTTTTGGGCTGACACTAACACTATATCTGTCTCCTTCTCTTAGCTTTATTGTATATTTTCCATCGGATCCAGCAGTTGCAGTGGTTCTAATTACTTCGTTATTATCCAGATTGGTAATAATAACTTCAACAGGCAGGCCGGCTTGGGTTTCTTCGTCAGCAATTGCTATTTGGAAATCCACTTTTTTTGCCTTTAGTTCGGCATCTTTTTCAAATTCGTCAAACTGAACAATTCCAGTTAAATCAAATTCGAAAGCAAGATCTTCGTAAAATTCAGCTTTTAATAAAAATTTATAGACATCACCAAGTGGCATTTTAATTCTGTACCTGCCATCTTTTTCTTTGTTTACTGAAGTTTGAACAATCTCATTGCTGCTATTTCTTATCTCAATAGTAGCATCAACAGGTCTAAATAACTCGTTATCAAAAGCATTAAGAATAAGAATTATATCCTTGTAAAGGTTAATATCTTCAGTGATTACCTCATTTTTTCTAAGTTTCTCGGCTTCAATATATTTGAAGTAATGAGAATGATTTTCTTTGTAAAAGTCTATTTGATAATTATTCCCTTTAGTGAGGAAAATTTCGTATTTTCCAGTATTCGGATCATTTGAATAACTTGATATCAACCTTGAAGTAACAGGATCATAAACTGAAATTGTAGCTTCAATTGGGAGTTGACTTGTCAAATCCAGAATTTTCCCCTTTAGCTGAACATTTTTATCAACCAAAAATTGAGGTGGAATTGTTGCCTGATAAAGTTTACTAAATTTGTTTTTTTTGTCAATTTGTTCAATTGGAAATAGTGCTAGTTCTGAGTTAAATCCTAATGCAGGGGTATAATCATTACTAACAGAATTTAAAGTATCAATACTTTCAGCAGGTACCCAAACATTTTTAGCAATTAATTTTGTTTTATAGATATCAAACCCTCCTTTACCACCTTCTCTAACAGACGAGAAATAAAGTGTTTTATTATCAACTCCAATTTTTGGACATTGTTCACAATCAATATTAATTGGGATTGGAAGGGCCTCTGGTTTATTCCAGTTTCCTTCATTGTTTCTTATTGCAACAAATATTTTCTTGCAATCAAAATCATCATAAGCCTCTGTGTTTGAATTTCTGCTAAAATAAAGTGTTTTGTTATCTGCAGATATTGAGGGTTGCCCATCGTAGGATTTTGTATTAATAGGAGCGCCAATACTTATTGGTTCGCTCCATCCGTCTGTGCTTTTTTTCGAATAAAATATGTCTACATCAGTAGAGTCTTTGAAATAATCGGCAGAAAAGTAAAGAATGCTGCCGTCATAATTAAAACTAGGAAACCTTATATTACCACTACCATTATTAAAATTGTTTATTGGAGCAATTTCTTCTGGAGTTGTCCAGGAATCACCATCCTTTTGGCAAATATATATTTTGAATTGTCCTGATTTGTCTGAAACAAAAGCCAGTGTGTTTCCATCCACACTCAATGAAGGATCGTACTCATTTCCTTCCGGAAAGTCAACTGGAGTTCCAACTGCTTTTATATTTTGCCCTACCAAAGTTCCTGATAGCCCAACAAATAAGAATAATGATAGTAATACTTCAAAAGTCAAAAAGAAATACTTTTTCATTCAACAGCCGATTATTTTATGTTTTCTTATTGATTTTTTATAGCTTCTTTAATATCTATTTTCTCTCCATTTAAATAGGCCACAACGAATGCACCTTTTACTTTAACTGCTTTGACAAATTGTTTAGCATCTTCGTATTTTTTAAAACTGCCAACAGCATATTTGTGCCATCCATCGTAGTTTTTGGTGGTAACTTCGTTGGTTCTTTTATAGAATTTTGCAATTTTCCACTTAGGTAATGGTTTTTTCGAAGCTGCAATTTGAACTTGAAACTCAAGATTGCCTTGTAAACTTCTACTTTCTTCTTCTTTTTTCTTTCTTTCTTCTTCTTCCAGATCGTTCATTCTTGAACGGGCCTGAGAGGCATATTTACCATTAGGAAAGTCATTTAAATAACTTTGATAAGCATAAATAGTGTTCTCACTTTCAGCATTTTGCCAGGCTGTATTTTCTTCTTCTTCCAGCTGTTTTTTTGTTTCTTGATCAAGAAATACCGAATAGGCTTCAATTAAACGGTTGATACTTGAAATGTATAGGTTCATTGCCCCTTGCAAATCACTTTTAAGCTTATCATATTGAATGTCTTTTTTTAAATCCTTGGGCGATACACTTTTATAAGCTTTCATTTTTCTTTGTGCACCTGCATTGTCTGTTAATGCCTCGTCCATAAGATCATTGGCTTTAGCCTCATCTTCTTCAAAAATAAATTTACTTCCATTGATTTTCTCAGAGTAAACATTATAAATCAAAGCATAAGCTTTTTCATAATATAAAGCTTGTCTTATTCTTAGTTCTTTTACCTCAACTGATTTTTTTTCACCTTTTTTCTTCTTTTTTGTAAAGTATTTCTGAACTTTTTTGTCTTCTTCTTTAATTTGCGATTCGAGTTTATCTCCTTTTGCAATATTATCCTTTGCTCTTTTTAGCTGATCCTGTTCTCCTGAAGAAAGGTGATCTTCCATAAAAGAAAACAGGTCGGTACCTTGCGCATAAAGATTTGGAGTAAATACAAATCCTAATAAGGTCAAAAATGTAATGATGGTCAGCTTTTTCATTGTTCTAACTTTTTTAGATTGATTGATTGTGATTTTGGGCTACGCCCATTGCATTTAATTAATACGCAATTATTTTGCCAATTAACAAACAAATATAAGTATATGTATTAACAATCATAAACAAAACAAGAAAATCGTTCTTATTTTAAGCCTCCAAATTAGGCTTTTTTGCCAAAACCAGAAAAAAAAGCTTCTGTTAGTGTTTTATTTTTGCACAATTAAATTGTTAGGGGATAATTCTAATTTTTTTCCTTAAAAAAGCTGAACGACTTGAAAAAAGTCATGTTTAGCGTTTAGAATTTCTATTACCTTGCACCGAAAATTTCAATATTTGATGGCGTGTTACAACACAATCTAAAAACAAGTGTGTGTGTTTTTTTAGATTGTGTCAGTATGTTGATAAAGTGATACTTAATAGTTTTTTAGAGTTATTTATATTCGGTATAAATTAGGAAATCCGAGTCTAAAAAGTGCTGAAAAATTCGTTTGGTTTATATTAACATATTTACATTTGCGCATCAAAACCAAAAGGAAAATGAGCGCAGCAAAAATCATTGAACATGCTGGTGTAGTTAAAAAAGTTGATGATGATTCTATTATTGTAAGTATCATTAAAAACTCTGGTTGTGCTTCGTGCGAAGCTAAGGGCTCTTGCAATGTATCCGAAGTTGAAGAAAAAGAAATTGAAATTAGAAAGTTTAGCGAAAAATATTCTGTAGGTGAACACGTAGCAGTTTTTTTTAGCGAATCTCTTGGATATAGAGCTTTGTTTTTAGGATATGTTTTACCTTTTCTTATAGTATTAGCAATTCTAATTGCTTTAACTGTTGCTGGTGTTGATGAAGGCATGGCTGGGCTTTTTGCACTTGGTTCATTAATACCTTATTATTTAGCACTTTTCTTAACAAGAAATAGACAACGAAATAAATTTTCCTTTTCAATAAAGAAGATGTAAAGATTCTTTTTTTTTTAAGGTGAATTCTAATATATAAAAGCAGTATTATGAGTGATATAGTTATTTATACAATTTTTACCGTAAGTTCTATTGGGGTAGTCGCAGCCATAATTTTATATGCTGCAGCACAAAAATTTAAGGTTTTTGAAGATCCCAGAATTGATGAGGTAGAAGAAGCACTTCCTAGTGCCAATTGTGGAGGATGTGGATATCCAGGTTGTAGGAATTTTGCTGAGGAATGTGTGAAGGCAGAGAACCTTGATGAACTATTTTGCCCTGTAGGAGGAAATGATTTGATGAAGCAGGTGGCAACTATTCTTGGTAAAGATGCGGTTGAGAAAGCTCCACAGGTTGCTGTTATAAGATGTTCCGGTTCATTTGAACATCGTCCGAGAGTAAATAATTATGATGGAGCTCACAACTGTACAATAAATGCACAACTTTATAGTGGAGATACTGGTTGTGAGAATGGTTGTTTAGGACTTGGAGAATGCGTTGATGCCTGTACTTTTGATGCTATGTACATGGATGAAAAAACAGGATTGCCTGTTGTTATTGAAGATAAATGTACTTCTTGTGGTGATTGTGTTCGTGCATGCCCTAAAGATATAATTGAACTTCGTAATAAAGGAAAGAAAGACAGGAGAATTTTTGTTTCATGTATTAACGTTGACAAAGGCGGAGTAGCCAGGAAGAATTGCGAAGTGGCTTGTATTGGTTGTACAAAATGCGAAAAGGAATGTAAGTTTGACGCAATTAAAATTGAGAACTTCTTAGCATACATTGATTTTAATAAATGCGTTTTGTGTAGAAAATGTGCACCAGTTTGTCCAACAAATGCAATTCTTGAAATAAATTTTCCTCCAAAGAAAGTTAGGGAACCTAAGGTTGAGGAAAAAGAAGCTGTTGCTGAAAACACTGGAAGCGAAAATACCAACTTGGTGGACCTGGCTAAAAAGAACAACGATTCAGAAAAAGAAGAAAATAAATAATTAGTAATAAACGACTTAAAATATACGCTGATGCTAAAAACATTTGCAAAAGGTGGTGTTCATCCACCAGAGAACAAATTATCAGCAGAACAGGCTATTGAAGTATTACCTGTTCCTAAAACAGTAACAATTCCTATTTCGCAGCACATTGGTGCCCCTGCTACAGTAGTTGTGAAGAAGAACGATGAAGTGAAAGTAGGCCAGGTTATTGCAAAAAGCTCTGGTTTTGTTTCAGCAAACATCCATTCTTCTGTTTCAGGCAAGGTAACTAAAGTTGATTCCATTATGGACAGCAGTGGTTATCGAAGACAATCTGTAGTTATTCAGGTTGAGGGCGATGAATGGGAAGAATCAATCATTAAAGATGGTGGTGTAAAACGGGATTTTGATTTTACCTCTGAGGAAATCATTCGAAAGGTAGGAGAAGCAGGAATCGTTGGTTTAGGCGGGGCCACCTTCCCATCGCAGGTAAAGCTTTCGGTGCCAAAAGGAATGACAGCAGAAGTCCTTATCATTAACGGAGTTGAATGCGAACCTTATCTTACTTCAGATCATCGATTAATGCTTGAAAAAGCAGAAGAAATGCTGGTAGGCGTTAAGATTTTGATGAAAGCGTTAAAAGTAGAAAAGGCAATTATTGGCATTGAGAACAATAAAAAAGATGCTATTGAACTTTTGGAAAAGGTATCAAAAGAGTTTGATGGTATTGCGGTTCAGGCATTGAAAGTAATGTATCCGCAAGGTGGTGAAAAACAGTTGATTAAAGCATTAATTAACAGAGAGGTTCCTTCTGGTGGATTGCCAATTGCAGTTGGTGCTGTTGTGCATAATGTAGGTACTGCCTTTGCTGTTTACGAAGCGGTTCAAAAAAATAAACCATTGTTTGAAAGGGTTGTAACCGTAACAGGTAAATCTGTAAAAAAACCTGCAAACTTTATGGTCAGAATAGGAACTTCTGTCAATGAGTTAATTGAAGCAGCAGGAGGTTTACCTGAAGATACAGGAAAAGTAATAAGTGGTGGACCAATGATGGGGAAAGCTTTAAATACTACTGATGTTCCTGTTACAAAAGGTACATCCGGTATTTTAATTCTTCCTGAAGGAGAATCTCGTCGTGGAAAAGTAATGGATTGTATCCGTTGTTCTAAGTGTGTTGGTGTATGTCCAATGGGATTAGAGCCTTATCTTTTAATGCCGCTTGTTGAAAAGGCAATTTACGACAGAGCTGAAAAAGAGAAAGTAATGGATTGTATTGAGTGTGGTTCGTGTAGTTACACATGTCCTTCATTCAGGCCGCTTTTAGATTATATCAGATTAGGGAAAGCTGAAGTGGGTAAAATAATTAGATCCAGAAAGGCGTAAGCTGTAAAAATATAACTCAAACCTTATTAAGAACTGTTTAATAAATATCTGTAAATGAGTAAATTATTAACTGTTGCACATTCACCACATAATTATGGGAAAGACACCATAAAATCGTTAATGTATGGGGTGATAATTGCACTTATCCCAACGTTAGCAGTGTCTGTCTATTTTTTTGGATTAGGTACATTGATTGTTACATTAACCGCCGTTGCTTCGGCAATGATTTTCGAATATTTAATTAGCAAATTTTTATTAAAAAAGGAACCAACGTTAGCGGATGGTTCAGCCATCATAACAGGATTGCTATTGGCTTTTAACGTTCCATCGAATCTTCCAATTGGAATTATTATTATTGGAGCATTAGTAGCTATAGGAATTGGGAAAATGACATTTGGAGGCTTAGGAAATAACCCGTTTAACCCCGCACTTGTCGGACGTGTATTCTTATTAGTTTCATTTCCGGTTCCGATGACTAGCTGGCCGGTGCCAATTGCATCAAGAATGAGCTATCTGGATGCAATGACTGGAGCAACTCCTCTTGGTGTTATGAAAGAAGGGCTTAAAAATGGCGAGCAAATATCTACATTGATGGAGCAAATTCCTTCGCATATGCAGCTTTTTATTGGTAACATGGGAGGTTCGCTTGGTGAAGTTGCTGGAGTAGCATTGGTTCTTGGGTTTGTTTATATGCTTATTAAAAAGGTGATTACCTGGCATATACCGGTTTCAATTGTTGGAACAATAGCAATATTCACTGGTATTTTGTGGTTGGTTGATCCTACAAAAAATGCCGATCCATTGTTTCATATTCTAACTGGAGGTGTTCTTCTGGGGGCAATATTTATGGCAACCGATTATGTTTCCTCGCCAATGAGTACTAAAGGGCAATTGATATTTGGTGTGGGTATTGGAATATTGACTGTTTTAATTCGTGTGGCTGGAGCATATCCGGAAGGTGTTTCATTTGCAATTTTAATTATGAATGCCTTTGTTCCATTAATTAATATGTATTTTAAACCTAAACGATTTGGGGAGGTTGTTAAAAATGGCTAGTAAAACAGAATCAACATTACAAAATATGGTCCTGGCACTTTTTATTGTTGCTTTAATTTCTGCAACATCGCTGGGTTACATTTATGAGTTAACAAAAGGGCCAATTGATCAGGCTAAATTGCAAAAGAAACTTGCTGCTATACAGGTAGTTGTGCCTGCGTTTACGAACGATCCTAACAAAGATATGTTCATGCTTGCAAGTGATGTTGAAGGCGATAGCCTTGAGTGTTATCCTGCCTATAATAATGATCAACTTGTTGGAACTGCTGTAAAAACTTTTAGTGATAAAGGGTTTTCAAAGCGTATTTATATTATGGTAGGATTTTTACCTGATGGAACAATTAAGAATATACAGGTGCTTGACCATGGTGAAACTCCAGGTTTGGGAGATAAGATGTCGAAAAAGAAATCGACTTGGAGCGAGCAGTTTAACGACAAAAATCCTGGTAGTTTTAAGCTAAAGGTAAAAAAGGATGGTGGTGATGTGGATGCAATTACAGCTGCAACTATCTCATCAAGAGCATTTACCGAAGCAGTAGACAGGGCTTATAAAGCGTTAATGGCAAATAGTAAGAATTAATTAAAAAAATAAGTTTAAAGATAAAATAGATGATTGTGATTAAATCCCGATGAGTGATTTAATCTAGAATCTATAATCTAATATCTAAAATCTGGTTTCATGAATCGATTACAAATATTCACCCGAGGGTTTTTAAAGGAAAATGCTGTTTTTGTGCTGATTTTAGGGATGTGTCCTACCTTAGGAACTACTACTTCGGCGATTAATGGACTTGCAATGGGTTTAGCAACCACTTTTGTGCTGGTAATGTCTAACATTGTGGTTTCATTAATCAAAAGTTTTATTCCTGATAAGGTTCGTATTCCTGCCTTTATTGTGATTATAGCAACCTTTGTTACAATTGTTGAGTTAACCATGCAGGCTTTTGTTCCTGATTTATTTGATGTATTAGGATTATTTATTCCACTTATTGTTGTAAACTGTTTAATTCTTGGACGTGCTGAGGCTTTTGCTTCAAAAAACAATGTACTTGATTCAGTTATTGACGGCTTAGGAATGGGATTGGGCTTTGCAATGGCTCTGACTATACTGGGTGCAATACGTGAGGTAATTGGTAGTGGTGCGTTATTTGGCTTTAAATTTATGAGTGGAGATGGAATGTTGGCTTTTGTGTTAGCTCCTGGTGCGTTCATAGTGCTAGGTTACTTAATTGCTCTTGTACAAAAAGCAAATAAAAAAAATGCCTAAGAGTTAGGTTCTAAATACTAAATTTGAAATAAAGATTAAGAATATAATTAACTAGATACATCATGGAATATGTATATATAATAATAGGGGCAATTTTTGTAAACAACGTCGTACTATCTAAATTTCTAGGCGTCTGTCCATTTATTGGAGTTTCAAAAAAGGTTGATACAGCGGTTGGTATGACTGGTGCCGTTACATTTGTTATGGTTATTGCCACAATGGTAACTTATCTGATACAAAAGTTCGTTCTTGTAAAATATGGTATACAGTACATGCAGACAATTACTTTTATATTGGTGATTGCTTCATTGGTTCAGTTAGTTGAAATTATATTAAAAAAAGTGAGCCCTGCATTATTCCAGGCTTTAGGTATTTTCTTGCCACTGATAACTACCAACTGTGCTGTGCTTGGTGTAGCTATTTTAGCAGTAGGAAATAAAGATTTTGGCTTATTAGAAAGTGTTGTGTTTGCCCTGGCAAATGCTCTTGGGTTTGGCTTGGCTCTTATTGTTTTCTCAGGAATCAGAGAGCATATGGAATTATCAAATATTCCTAAAGGAATGAAAGGTGTTCCAATTGCATTTGTTGTAGCAGGTATTTTGGCACTTGCTTTTATGGGATTTACTGGATTAGCTTAAAAATAAAATATTTAACATATTTTGAGCCTGGCAATTTCTTGTCAGGCTTTTTTACATATTAGATAGAAAAGGGGGCAATTGATATGAACTTATAACTAAAACTAATTTATCTCTGCATGTTGTATATTTTCACATTTTCGTCAATATTGGTGTTATTTTATTCGTTTTTTTATTGATAAGCTAAGAGATTATTCTGATTTTCACTTTATTTAGCTGATATTTATCATTTTTATTTGTATTGCACATCCCTTTTAATTATTTATTTTTGTTGTGAATTTGCATTATTAATACATCATTAAAAATCAAAATACAATCATGGAAAGAGATAATCTTGTATTCGAGTTAATTGAAAAAGAACATCAGCGTCAGTTACACGGTATAGAGTTAATTGCTTCTGAAAACTTTGTTAGTGAGCAAGTAATGGAAGCAATGGGATCATATTTAACAAACAAATATGCTGAAGGATACCCTGGGAAGCGTTATTATGGTGGATGTCAGGTAGTTGATGAAGTAGAACAATTAGCAATTGATCGTTTGAAAGAATTATTTGGTGCAGAATGGGCAAATGTTCAACCTCATTCAGGTGCTCAGGCAAATGCTGCTGTGATGTTAGCTTGTATGAAACCTGGAGATACCTTTTTAGGCCTTAATCTTTCACATGGAGGGCACTTAACTCACGGTTCATTCGTTAATTTTTCAGGGATATTATACAATGCCATTTCTTACAACGTTAAAGAAGAAACAGGAAGGGTTGATTATGATGAAATGGAAGAACTTGCCCTCAAAGAAAAACCAAAAATGATTGTTGGAGGTGCTTCTGCTTATTCCAGAGACTGGGATTATGAAAGAATGCGCAAAATTGCCGACAAAGTGGGTGCTATTTTGATGTTTGATATTTCTCATCCTGCAGGTTTAATTGCTGCTGGCTTATTGAAAAATCCTCTTCCTTATGCTCATATTGTAACAACAACTACCCATAAAACATTGCGAGGTCCTCGTGGTGGTGTAATTATGATGGGAAAAGACTTTGAAAATCCTTATGGAAAAACTACACCCAAAGGTGAAATTCGAATGATGTCTTCATTACTTGATTCTGCGGTTTTTCCAGGTACACAAGGTGGTCCATTAGAGCATGTGATTGCAGCTAAGGCTGTTGCATTTGGAGAAGCTTTAACTAATGAGTTTAAGGCATATCAGAAACAGGTTTTAAATAATGCTCAGGTAATGGCAAAAGCTTTTGTTGAGAAAGGATATAAAGTTATCTCTGGTGGAACAGACAACCACTCTATGTTAATTGATCTACGTAC
The DNA here is from genome assembly GCA_050296515.1 of Bacteroidales bacterium. GTDB lineage: Bacteria > Bacteroidota > Bacteroidia > Bacteroidales > NBLH01 > NBLH01. The sequence continues at coordinate 97,626 of JBNKRJ010000023.1, forward strand.
AAAAGCTCCTGAAATTACTGGAAAACAAGTTGAAAAGGCTTTGGAAAAAGCTGATATTACCATTAATAAAAACATGGTTCCTTTTGATAGTAGATCTCCATTCCAAACTTCAGGGTTAAGAGTTGGAACTCCTGCGATAACTTCAAGAGGAGCAAAAGAAGATGAAATGGTGAAAATTGTTGATTTAATTGACAAAGTAATCATGAATATTGAAGATGAAAATGTAATTAATGAAGTAAGAACTACAGTGAACGAAATGATGAAAGCATTTCCATTGACAACACACTAATTCTTTACAATTTATAATATTCTGAGAAAGTCGCCTAAAAGGCGACTTTTTGTTTTTACAGACATGTAATTGCAGTTGTTAAATCATGTTAAACTTGTTAATTGTCATGCTTCAGTACATTTATTTAATATATTTTCGCAGCCTAGAAATCAATTAAGCCTCTAATAATCAAACAAAGAACAACTATTTGTAACTAAAACTTAGCACTATCCCATCTTTTTTAGAGATTAATAAATTTAGTTTTTATGAAAAAATCTTTATGGATTATTGTTCTACATTTTATAATGTTCACTCAAGTTACTGTAGGACAAACTTTAATAAGTGGTACTGTACTGGATGAAAATGATGTTCCAGTTCCTGGTGCTAATGTAACAGTAGTTGGTTTTCCTGATTCTGGGACAATTACCGATTTGAATGGTATGTATTCAGTTGAGGTTCCTGATGATGCTACAAGTCTTTTGTTTACCTATATTGGGAAAATTCCACAAGAGGTTGAAATTGGGAATAAAAAATATATAGATATTAATTTTCAGGAAGATGATATTGATTTGAATGAAGTTGTAGTAGTCGCTTATGGTACTACAAAGAAATCATCATTTACAGGTTCGGTTAATGTTATAAAAGCTAAAAAGTTTGAGGCAACTCCTGAAATGTCTTTTGATAAAGCATTGCAGGGTGATGCTCCTGGTATTCAGGTGATTAGTGCTTCAGGACAGATTGGTTCACAGGCAACTGTTAGGATTCGAGGTGTTGGCTCTTTAAATGCAAGTTCGTCTCCTCTTTATGTTGTTGACGGAGTTCCTATTGAATCAGGGAATCTTAGCGATATTGCTGATGATTACTATGGAACAAGTACAACTGTTCTTTCATCAATAAACCCTGCTGATATTGAATCTGTTTCGGTGTTAAAGGACGCTGCTGCTTCTTCACTTTACGGCGCAAGGGCTGCTAATGGTGTTGTTATTATTACTACCAAGAAAGGTGAGCCTGGAAAAACCAGATTTAAAGTAAGTGCTTCAGGTGGTTTTTCAACGCAGGCTACTGAACCCCATAAAGTATTAAGTGCAGATCAATATTTCAAAAAATATTGGGATTATTATTATAAATATGCTAGCGATAATGATTATACACCTGCTGAATCGGCTTCTTTTGCAAATGAATATACCACTTACATTCTTGGCGTTAACCCTTATAATAATGAGGAACCATTTGATGCAAATGGAAATCTGAGCCTTGGAACTCAACTAAATTACAATACTGATTGGAAGGATGTGATTTATCGAATTGGAAAGAGCCAAAACTATGATATAAGTGCTTTTGGTGGAAGTGAAAAAACATCATTTTATTTCTCTGGGGGTTACAAGAAAGCTGAAGGAATTCAGGAGTTTAATGATTTTGAAAGATTTTCGGGAAGGGTGAACTTAAGAAATCAGGTGACTGATTTTTTTGAATTCAATTTTAAAAGTGGTTTTACACATACTAATCAAAACATACCTCCCGGTAGTGGTGGTTTAGCAAACCCGGTAATATTTGCCAACGAAATTGCCAATATTTACCCATTGTATGAAAGAGATTCAGTTGGAAATATTCAATATGACAATGGGGGAAATCCACTTTACAATTATGACAACCCAATAATTCATGATTTTAATCCTATAGGTATTGGCGAAAAAGATATTTATAACGTATTAACAGGGCGACTTTTGTCTTCTTTTGGCGCTACACTAACTTTTTTAAAAGACTTTAGCATTCAAACAAACTTAGGCCTGGACTATATAAGTATGGACGAAACCAGGTTTTATAATCCTTATCATGGGAATGGTGCAAGTGTGAATGGGAGGAGTTCTAAATATGCAAAAAAAGATGTTACATGGACTACAACAAACAGACTGGACTGGAAGAAATCCTTTTCAGATGTTCATTCAATTGCTATTCTTTTAGGTCAGGAGGCAAGTAAGTCTAAATACGATTATTTAAGTACCGAGGCAGTTAACTTTCTGGATGATGATAATGCTAATTTAAGAGCTTCTGCAACTCCTAGTGGGACAGACTCATATTTTACCGAAAAAACATTTACTTCCTACTTTTCGCGTTTAAATTATGATTTTAAAAAAAAGTATTACCTCGATCTAAGTTACAGAAGGGATGCATCTTCAGTTTTTAGTTCAAAGTCAAAATGGGGTGATTTCTGGTCAGTTGGAGGTACGTGGCGGATTTCTGAAGAAAGCTTCTTGCAGAATATTGACTGGCTTTCTGATTTAAAAATAAGGGGAAGTTATGGTACATCAGGAAATGACAGAATAGGAAGGTATCCATACCAGGGATTGTATAGCTATGGGTATAATTACGAAGGAAACCCAGGTATGGTGTACTCCCAACTTGCAAATGAAGACTTGCACTGGGAAGCTAATGAGATATTTGATGTAGGTATAGAAGCAAGACTGTTTAAAGGCCTTGGAATAGAGGTGGATTATTATGACAGAAAGTCTGATGATCTAATTTTTAATACACCAATTTCAATGACATCAGGTTTTTCTGGTGTAATGGCAAATCTTGCTTCCATGCGTAACTCTGGTTTTGAAGTATTGATAAATTCTGTTAATATTAGAAATGAAAGATTTAGTTGGACTACAGATTTCAATATCTCATTAAATAAAAACGAGATAACATCATTAAGTCAAGAGGAAGTCATTAATGAGGAGAAAAGGTGGAGAGTTGGAACTGATTTATTTCAGTTTTATATTCAGGATTATGCTGGGGTAGATCCTGAAGATGGCCAGCCTATGTGGTGGATGGATGTTGTTGATGCAAATGGTAATTCAACTGGTGAAAGAACAACAACCAAAAATTACCCTGAAGCAACCAGGTATGAAAAAGGTTCAGCTTTGCCTCTGTTTTTTGGGGGCTTAACTAATTCGATTGAGTTTAAGGGGCTTACTTTCTCTTTCCTTATTTATTATAGTTATGGGGGAAAAATTTATGATTACACCTTGGCAACAATTTCTCATAGTGGTACTGAACCTGGTACACAGATGAGCACAGAAATGCTTAATTCTTGGACTCCAGAAAATACGAATACAGGGGTGCCTGTTTTTGATCCTCATTCAGCGTCTTATGGAACTGCCAGTTCAACAAGGTTCCTTTTTGATGGCTCATATGTTCGGTTAAAGAATATTGTTTTGTCGTATTCGGTACCAAATGAGTTTTTATCAAAAATCAGGCTTAGTTCAGCGAAGATTTATGTTCAAGGAGAAAATCTATTCACCTTTGCGAGTCATAAAGGACTCGGACCAGAAATTGGACTTTCAGGAACAGATTATAATGATGTTCCTAATTACAAGACAGTTACTTTTGGTATTAGTTTAGAATTCTAAAAAAATAAGTCATGAAGAGACATAAAATATTTGTCATATTAATTTTATTTATTATTCCGTTTGGGGCATGTAATGATAAGTTTTTAGATGTTCAACCAACTGTAGCCAATAATGCAGATGATGCGTTTAATAACCCCTCTGAGGTAATTGCTTTGATGAACGGAGTTTATACGCTTGCTAGAGATTTGGACTTTACTTTAGGTATAATTTTATTTAGTGAAGTAAAAGGAGAAGATATTTTCCTGATTCCTGATAATCTTGGATGGTTTTCCAGTGCTTATCAATATACTGAAAATCCATATAGTGGAGACCAAAATAATTTTTGGTTTAATGGATACAAGATAATTGCAAATTGCAATCAGTTAATCGAAAAAATTCCTCAGTCAACAGCTTTTTCTGATGAATTTAAGAACCATTATCTCGCAGAAGCCAAGGCTGTTAGAGCATACGTTTATTTTCAGTTAGTACGGTTGTTCGGACAGCCTTATAGTGTTGACCCAAATGGGAAAGGTGTGCCTCTTACGCTGAAACCACTCTCTAAAGATGATGATTTTCCTGGAAGATCTAGTGTTCGTGATGTTTATGCAGTCATACTTGATGATTTAGAGTTTGCCGAAAGTAATTTTGATACGAATATCGGAAATTCAATTTATCGAATGACACTTCCTGCAATTCAAGGCTTGTTGGCAAGAGTACATCTGAATATGGAACATTGGGCAGAGGCCAGTAGCTACGCAGCATTAGCAAGGAGCAGTTTTAATTTGTCTTCTATGTCTGAACTTTTGGATGGATTTGCCGATCCAACATCTGAATGGATGTGGGCATTTGATATGAGAAGCGATGATAATGAGGGCTATACAATGGTGCCTTCATTTTTTGATACTCGTGAAGATGGGTATAATACACTTAGGGCAGATGCAGACTTCCTTTATCTGTTTTATGAATCAAATGACAATAGGATCTACCAGTTTTCAGCTGATGGGGTTAATTTAAGTTATTCTGAATATGGCTATGAAGTTTTTAAATTCCTCCATAGAAAAACCTGGGATATGGATCAGGTTTTGATGAGAGCTTCGGAAATGTATTTAATTGGAGCAGAAGCAGAGGCTGAACTCAAAAATTATAAAGATGCGAGAATTTTATTAAATATTATTAAGGGAAGAGCCGGATTGCTGCCTGTGGATGAGAGTGTTACAGGACGATTATTAATTGACGAAATAATGCTTGAACGAAAAAAAGAACTGTTTGGTGAAGGTTTTCGCTTTTTTGATATGACAAGAAAAAAGCAACCATTAATTAGGACTGAAAGTTCACACTGGTGGCCAATATCCTTACCTGCAAACGATCCCAGAATGGTTCTTCCTATTCCTCAGGATGAAATAGATGCCAATCCAAATATCTCTGAAGCAGATCAAAACGAAGCTTATAGATAAACTTAACAAACTAAGGAAGTTTAGGGGTGAATACGCTCCTAAACTTTAATTCGATCTTTCCTAATTTAAATCATTGTTCTTTTCGACTCGTAAAAAGCTGTATCTTTGCCTAAACCTTACGAAGTAAACGGAACATGCTTATTCGCTATTTTTCGAAATTTATTTTATGGCTTCTGGGATGGAAAGTGAATATTAAAATTCCGGAAGAAAAAAAATACATCATTGCTGTTGCCCCTCATACAAGCAATTTAGATCTTTTTATTGGTAAGTTAGCAAATTGGTCTTGTGGTCATAAAGCAAAATTTATTATAAAAAAAGAAGCATTTAATTTTTTTACTGCCCCTATTTTAAGGTGGTGGGGGGGCATTCCTATTGATAGGAATAATACAGTTTCGGTTGTAGATCAGATAGTTGAGCATTACATTAAAAACACGCATTTTGCTTTGGCTATTACCCCGGAGGCTACTCGAAAAAGAAACCCAGACTGGAAGACCGGGTTTTATCGAATTGCAATAAAGGCGAAAGTTCCTATCTATTTAGGATATGTTGATTTCAAGACCAAAGAAGGCGGAATGCACCAGCGTTTTGATCCTACAGGCAATATGGAAGACGATATGAAGGCAATAAAGAGCTATTTTAAAGACATGGAAGGCCATCATAAGGACCAGTTTGCTATTGAATAGTAAATTCTTGATTTATTTTTCTGAATAAACAATTATACAATAATCAATTTTAAAATGGATAAATTATTAAAAATAACCACAATACAAACTCATCTTTTTTGGGAAGATATACAGAAAAATCTTATAAATTTTGAGCTTAAAATCAAAAATATTGACCAACCAACAGATGTCGTAGTTTTGCCAGAAATGTTTACAACCGGTTTTTCTATGAATCCATCTGAATTTTCTGAATCGGTAGAAGGAAAAACAGTGAACTGGATGAGAAAAATGGCTTCTGACAGAGAAGCACTTATCCTTGGGAGCATTATTATAAATGATGAAGGCCGATTTGTAAATAGGTTATTAGCAGTTTATCCTGATGGAAAGATTGATTATTACGATAAAAGGCATTTGTTTGCGATGGCAGGAGAACATAAAGAATATACTCCGGGTAACAAAAGATTAATAGTTAATTATAAAGGTTGGAGAATCAATCCATTGATATGTTACGATTTACGTTTCCCCGTTTGGAGCAGAAACCTTAGTGATTATGATGTCCAAATTTATGTAGCCAATTGGCCGGAAAAGAGAAGCTTCCACTGGAATATTCTCTTGCAGGCCAGAGCAATTGAGAATCAGGCTTATGTTGTTGGTGTAAACCGTATAGGTGAAGATGGAAATGGATACGCACATTCTGGTGATACTTGTGTTTTTGATCCATTAGGTGTTAGAATTAGTTTTACTAATCCATACGAAGATAAAGTTGAGACAGTGATTCTAAATAAAGATGTTTTAGAAAAAGTTAGAAAATCACTGCCTTTTATTCAAGATGGAGATAAGTTTACGATCGCTTAAAAGGAAAAACCAATTCTTACAACTGGATTAGTGTATGGGGTGAATTCTGTTTCATTAAGGTTCCATAAAATTAACAGATAAGCACCACTTCTTTGACCAATTTGTTGAAAATAGCCACCACCAATTAAATAACTATCTATCCATTTTCGGTAACTCTCTATTGGGTTAAGCGAAGTAAATACTTCTCTATTTAATGCTTCTACCTCTGCTTGGGCAAATAAGCTTTCAGTTATAAAAAATCTGGTAAAAACGCTTCCTGAGTAGGTTGAGTAGTCAAGATCGATAGCATATCTTTTGTCTTTATAATAACTATAAGATAATCCAATGCCAGCATGAAATCGTTCGGTAATTCTATACCCAATAATTGGAGCAACTTCTATAGCAGTAATGTCCCCAAATTGTAGTCCCAAGCCTCCACCAAAAAATATTTTATCTTTAAAAGAAGGTTTTTCCTTTGGTTGCTCATAATATTGTGCACTTATCTGCGTAATAATTAGAGCAAGAAATAATGTGAAAAATAACTTTTTCATGTTTTATGGTTTTATTATTTACATTGTGTATACCACAAAAATAGGATATTTTTTTAATTTTCTTTCGGATTACTTCCAATGATATTATCTTAGTTGATTAGACAAAATTGTTAATTATTTAAAAACGAAAAACCTATGATTTTATTGATAAGAAAATTTGGATTTTTTTGTTTGGTAATGTTTCTTATTTCTGTTGGAAAAATCTTTTCACAGACTGATACAAGCAAAGTTAATTGGATGAGTTTTGAAGAAGCAAAGAGCTTATTTGAAAAAAGGCAAAAGCCTGTATTGGTTTATTTTTATGATAGTAAAGGTGATTCTTCAAAGCTTATGTTGAATGCGACATTTGGGCTGCAAGAGGTTGCAAGTTATGTCAATATATTGTTTTATCCAGTTAAATTAGATATTCACTCACAGGATACGGTCACTTTTTTTGATGGAACTAAGTTTTATAATTCAGGTAAAAACGGGAAAGTGCATGATATTGTAGTAAAACTTTTAGGCAATCAGTTTTCAATCCCCTCAATGATACTGTTTAATAAGCAGGCGCAAGGTTCAGCTTATCAGGGTTTTAAAGATAGAAACCATATTTTTCCAGTATTAATATATTATGCTGAATCACTAACAAATCCAATTGCTTACGATAAGTTTGAAAAATACTATTTTAAAACCTATCCAGTTGGTCAAAAACAGATAATGACAAGGGTTTTAGTGAAATGGAAAACTTTTAATGAATTGCCAGAATTGATGAAAACCAGGCCTAAGAAAATATTGGTAAATCTTTATGATAATTACAATATTAGCTCTACAATGCAACGCTTGAAAACATATAATAATCCAACAATAGCTAAATATTTAAATGAACATTTTTATTGTACTAATTTAGATGTAAAAGCTCAGGATAGCATCAACTTTTTAGGACAAACCTACATAAATGAAAAAGCAGCACACGGCTATCATCAGCTGGCAATTGCAATGCTCAACGGAAAAATGCAGTTTCCTTCATTTATTGTTATAGACGAAAACAGTAAATTGTTAGACAGGTTCTTTGGTTACATGCCTCCTGATGACTTTGAAGTGTTAATTCATTTTATTGGTGATAATGCTTATAAGAACAAAAAATGGGACGACTACAAAGCAAATTTCAAAGGGAGTTTTATTGAGGAGGAAGAAATTAAGAAGGAGTAAAACTAATTCCAATGCTTTTTATATACAGAACTTAATGGATTGCTTTGATTATCATTACAATGTTTAAATTTATTAAGCAAGACTTGGGGCGAGTTTTTGACAACATAACTAAATTTTGTCCAGTTAAGTAAATCCAAATCATTGTAATCGTTACCTATACTAAGTGTGTTATCTTTGCGGATATTTTGTTTTTTGCAAATAAACTCACCGCCTTTTGCTTTTGAAACTTCAGAGTTGAAAATTTCAAGCCAAACAGATTTACCATCAATTGGTGATGTGGCCCTTATTACTTTCATTTCAGGAAATCTTTCTGCAATAAGTTCAAAATCAGAAGCATCTTTTAAAATTACCAGAAATTGGGTGGCATAGTCTAATGGATAACCATTACTAAGTTCAAAACTGAAATCTTTGTAAATTGAATTTCTCCAATCGAAATCAGTGGCTTCACTATTTGCCCTAAAATAGTAGTACTTATGATTTTCAGGAATTGGAAAGTGGATGGAGAAGTTAAGATCTAATTTAATCAGTTCTTTTTCTATTTCAAGAACTTTTTTCTGTTCAATCGTCAGACTGTTCAAATGTTGTTTGTTCTTCCAATCATAAACTCCTGCACCGGAAGAAAATACAAGATAATCAAAGGGATGCTCGTTCTTTAAAACCTGTAAGCAACTGTAAAAAGTCCTTCCTGTGGCAAAAACTCGTTTTACACCTTGCTTTCCAAGTTTCTCTAAAACTTCAAGATCCAAGTGGCCAATTTTTTTGTCATTATTCAATAAGGTACCATCAAGATCTAATAGCACCATTTTGATATTGTTTTTTTTTGTGGCCATTTGGAAAGTTAGTTTATGTTACGCACATAGCTCCTTTTGCGCTTTGTAAGTTGAGGGTCAAAGAACTTCCATTGCGACTGAACTTTCAGGTTATTTTCCATTTCAGAATTGGTTTCAACATATTCAATTCCATTTTCAATGTATTTTGGAATCAACTCATCAAACATAATTGAGTTAATGCCCTTGTTTTGTAACTCTGGTTTAACAGCAATTAACATTAGATCCATTACATTGTTTTTCTTCAAAGCTCTTAGAACCCGTATGAATCCAAATGGAAATAATTTACCATTAGATTTTTGCAATGCTTTTGAAATTGAGGGCATTGAAACGCCAAATGCAACCACTTCATCCCCTTGCAAAACGATGCTTACATATTTTGGAGGTAACGAAGGCAGGTATTTTTTTACATAATAATCTATTTGTTTATCATTGAATTCCAGAACAATATACAATCCTTTGTAGGCTTCGTTCATTAGTTGGAAAATCTTCTTTCCATATTTCAATAAATCTTCACTGGTTTCAGGCCTTACAACACTTAAGTTGTATTTTTTCTTTACAATGGTTGCAATTCTGTTTAATTGCATAGGTGTTTTTTCGGGTACCGGAATCTTGAATTCAATCCAATCATTTTCCTTTGAAAACCCAAGTTCTTCTATGTATTCTTTGTAATATGGATAATTATAAACAGAACTCGAAGTAGCAGTTTCTTCAAAGCCTTCAACTAATAACCCACAAGAATCAAAGTTAGTCATACCAATTGGGCCATGGATTTTTTCAAGATTTTGTTCTTTTCCCCAATCTTCTACTTTTTTTATTAATGTTTTAACAACATCTTTGTCGTCTATAAATTCCAACCACCCAAAACGTATGTATTTTTCGTTTTTTAGTTCATTGTAGTTATGATTTATAATACCGGCTATTCTGCCAACTATTTCCCCATTTTTTTTTGCAATCCACATTTTTACATCACAAAATTCAAATGCTGGATTTTTCTTTTTATCAAAAGTGCTAAAAACATTAGTTCTTATAGAAGGAACAAAATACCTGTTTTGCCTGTAAAGGTCATACTGAAAGTTTACAAATTCTTTAAGTTGCTTTTTGCTTTCTACTTCTACAATTTGTAGCATGATAACTATTTAAGTTTTATGTATTTGGTTTGCAACTGTCTTTGGTAGTTGCATGAAAAACAGTAAGTTAGTTTTAAAATTAGACTGTTTCCTGAATAAAATTAATGCCTCAAAGGTAAGAAAACTCCTCAAAAATTACCAAAAACGCTTCATTTCGGCTATCTTATTTGATCAATTCTTACTTAAGAGTTTAATCTTCGCGCAAATATGCTTAATTTTGCATAAGAAGGAAATAAAGTTTATGTTTTTTTAACATTTTGAATAGGGGAATTATAGATACAAAATAGTCATAATTATAGTAATAGAAATGATTAGTGTCTAGTACAATAATAGTGTTGAAATTTCGTAACTTTATATAGATATTGACATTTAAATACACTCATATGAAAACTTTATACGCAATATTATCACTTTCAGCATTGTTTTTACTTGGTTCTTGTGGTGTAACTGGCAGATTTTCTGCTGATTACGATGATATTTATTTTTCAGCAAAGAAGGATAAAAATGAAACTAGTAAGACCAATGAAACTACAATCACTTCTATTAGCAAAAATGATGGAGTAGTTACTGGAACAAAAAATGTAAGCGAGAAAACTACAAACAACGATGTTGTTGTTCTTAAACCTTATACTAGGGAAAATAACGAAACTAATTTTGAGAATAGTAATAATTCTAACTGGAATATGTTACCCGATACCAATAATTTGGTTGGAGAACATGAAGATCAGGTCGTTTACATTGAAGATGAGGATAATTACATTGAAAATGTATACGAGGAAGACAATGTTTACAGATATTTACAAGATAAGGAGACTGAGGGTGATAATGAGACTTCTTATGAAGACCGAATAAAGAAGTTTAATTATGCAGATGAGGATGAGAAATTATACAGTAGTAGCTATTCTACTGCTGGCTGGGCAAGTACAATGCGTCCTTTTTTTAGTATAAGGCTTAATTTTGGCAATTATTATAGCCCATATTATAATCCTTATTATCGATATGGATATAGTGATCCATTCTATTCCGGATACTATGATCCATATTACGGTTCATACCCATATTATGATCCTTATTATTATGGATACGGCTATAACTCATCTTATTACGGATATAATTATTATGGCTACAGACCAGCATATTATACCACAAACTATTACTATAACGAGTCCTTTAGCAACAGAGTGAGAAGGCATAGGTCAGGTATAAACAATGCTAACAGTACTACTGGAAGGTTCAATAGAGGTAGTTCCGAATCAAATTTAAAGAACAGATCCACTATCGAAAATAATTCAAGAACAAGTGGAAGAAGAATTTCTGATACAAGAAATACTGGAACTAACAGGACGAATGTTAACAATACCAGTAACGACAACAGAATTAGGTATAATAGTAACTCAAGAACAAGTACAAACGGGAATACAAACAGATATAACAATACGAATTCAAACAGAAAAAATAATGTAATCAGGTATAATACAAATACCAGGACGAACACGAACAATAACACGAACAGAAGCAATAGCAACAGGTACAATACCACAAACAGAACAAATTCTAATTACAATAGGAGTAATAATAACCGATCAAATTATACCAGGCAAAATAATAATTCGAATAATTCGTCGACCTATAATAATTCTTCAAATAGTTCAACAAACTCAAATAGGTCTTCGTATAACAGATCATCAAATAATTCAACAAGGTCATCATACAACAGATCTTCAAGTAGTTCTTCCAGATCTAGTAGCTCATCCAGTAGATCTTCATCAAGTAGATCCAGTAGCAGTAAATCTAGTACAGGTAGAAAAAGATAAAACAAATTGAACCATAAAATACATTATCATGAGAAAAATTATTTTAATATTTCTTCTCCTTGTACCGTTGTATCTTGCGGTAGGGCAAAATGAAGTTGATGCCCTTAGGTATTCATTCCTTACACATGGCGGGTCTGCGAGGTACACAGCTATGAGTGGTGCTTTTGGTGCGCTTGGGGCTGACTTTTCAAGCCTTAGTACAAATCCTGCAGGAATTGGAACCTTTAAAAAAAGCCGGTTCATGTTTACACCAATATTTATATTAAGTAGTGTAGATGCTGATTATAGGGGGCAAGTAACAAATAACGAAAAGACTTCTTTTAATTTAAGCAACTTAGGTTTGTTACTTAATTTAAAATCGTATGATGAAGATGATTCAGGATGGAAAAGTGTAGCATTTGGAATTGGTTACAATAGATTGAAAAATTTTAACAGGGAAGTTACGATTAGGGGCCATAATGATAATAGTTCGATGCTTGATCAGTTTATGTTGAATTCGGACAATGTGCAGCCAGAAGATTTGTATAATAATTATATGGAACCAGAATTTCAGGCATATGATACTTATTTAACAGATACAATCCCAAACTCTGGGTATTTATATATACATCCTTGGTTTGATGCTTATGATTTAGCCCAGGAGAAACGAATAAAAACAAGAGGAGGAATTAGTGAGATGGTCTTTTCACTTGGGGGTAATTATGCTGATAAGTTTCAAATAGGTGCATCTTTTGGCATACAAAATATTAGATATATTGAAAAATCTGAGTATACTGAAACTTCTGGTTCATCAAATTTAAGCTCATATACTTTTACTGAAAATCTTGAAACTAAGGGAACAGGTTATAATTTCAAACTGGGTGTGATTTATAGGGTGAATAATTTTGCCAGGTTTGGGCTTGCTTTTCATACACCAACGTTCTATAAATTAAAAGATGTATATTCATATTCAATTAGTTCATCATGGATAAGCTCTCCAGATCCTGCTACAACTAATACTGAGTTTTATTCAGATACTGAGGCACTTAATGGCGAAGGACTGACTGAGAATGAATATACTTATGAACTTTACACCCCGTGGCGTGTTGTAACCAGTGCTGCATTTGTTGTAGGTAGATATGGTATTATTTCGGCTGATTATGAATATGTAAATTATTCAAAAGCCCGGCTACGTGGTGAAGATTACAATTTTGATGCTGAAAATGATGCAATTAAAACTTCCTATAATGCAGGGCATAACTTTCGTTTGGGAACAGAGATACGGTTAGCGCCTCTGTATCTAAGAGGTGGGGTTTCCTACTATGGTTCTCCCTATTCAAAATCGCTTAGTGATAAGGAGGCAATTAAAGGATATTCGTTTGGAATAGGATTAAAGTCTGAAAATGTATATGTGGATGTTGCATTTAATCACTCATTTTATAATAAAGATTATCAACTTTATCGATATGATAATGTGGAAGATGCTGTTGAAACTGCAAGATTATCTCTAACCGAAGATTATATAAACTTCACTATCGGATTTAAGTTCTAACTGACTAAAATTGTTGATTCCAAAACTTTAGTTAAAAAAAGTTAAGCCGATAATTTAGGGATTCAGCTTAACGTTTTATAGGTAATAGATGTAAATAAAAGCATTTTTTTATAACAAAAATTAAGTCTTGCTTTACATTTTTAAAGTAATTATTATATTTACAACTCTAATTTTGTATAATGATTGTACTTAGATGGTTTTAAAGAAAAATATTAAATTCCTGAACAGAAAAGAGTCTGTATTTCTGTTTATGTTAATCACACCAATATTTATTTTATTGGCAATTCCGGCTGCATTGGTATTTCTATTCAGGGGAATTTTTAAGGTGGTTACACCTGTACGAGAAGATGAACAGACGGATAGGAGGAAACCCTATTTTTAGGAGGTTACATTTTTGTTAACCAAATCAGTTTATTATTTTGCTGATAGGCTATTTTATCATTATCTAAAAGCCATCTGATAACTTTCATCACTTTTTCATTCTGAAAATTGCTTGATGCAGTTATTTCCTCAATTTTTAAGGCAGTCTTTAGTAGTTTAGGTTTTATTTCATCAACAATAAGGTCAAACTCATATTTGCTGAGTTCTAGTTCGTTGCGTCTTCGGCATACATCACATTGTCCACATCTGCTTGCTTCTTTTTCATCAAAATAGGAAAGTAAAATCTGACTTCTGCACTTATTTGAGGAGGAGGCATACTCAACTACTGCATTGATTTTTTCGAGGTAATTGTTTTTACGAAGTTCATAAGTCTCTTTGGTTATTCTCAGATTTTTTTCTTCCAATCGTTCTTCAGTATAAACAATAAAAGGTAATTTGCGTTGAGGTATGTACTTGATTATCTTAGCTTGATCAAGTTTTATTAGATAATCCATCACAATTTCAATTTTGCTATTTGCTTTTTTAGTAATAAACTCTTCATCGATACTGACATATGTACTAAATAAACCAGTGTAAGTCCTTAGCAAAAGCTTAATAAATGGATCGAATTTTTTGTTAGCAACCTGAAATTTGTATAAGTCTTGTTGTGAGGCAATAAACATTATTTTTGACTGACTAAAAAACTCTTCTGCCAATTCAATATAACCATCATTTTGTAATAATTTTAGAGCACTGTAGGTTTGTAAAACAGGTAAATTAAATTTCGAAACAAAATCGGAAATTTTAAAGTCAAACATTCTACCTTTTCCTGCACCTATAGGTAATTGATAGTAATTTCCCAAAGCTTCATATACTCGCTTAATAAAAACTTTTTCAGGAAAATTTGTAGCTGTCCTTTTTTCAACCTTTAACTTATCAGAATCATTGTACAACAATATAGCAAAAGAAGCCTTTTCATCTCTACCTGCTCTGCCTGCCTCCTGATAATAAGCCTCAAGGGAATCGGGCAAGTCGATGTGTACTACAAAACGCACATCTGCTTTGTCAATACCCATCCCAAAAGCATTGGTTGCGACAATGATTTTTATTTTCCCCGTTTTCCAATTCTCTTGCTTAACATCCTTTAGTTTGTTCTCCAGTCCAGCATGATAGTAATCGGCTCTTATTCCATTCTGTTGAAGAAGAACGGCTATTTCTTTGGTTTTTTTTCGGCTTCTTACATAAACAATTCCCGTTCCCTTAATTTTTCGTGCAATTTTTAATAAATGTTCAAGTTTGTCTTCTGTTTGACGGACTAAATAAACCAGGTTTTTCCGTTCAAAACTCTTTTTAAAAACATTGTTTTTTTCAAAGTTTAGTTGTTTCTGAATATCATCTACAACTTTTTTAGTGGCAGTGGCAGTTAGTGCTAAAACAGGTACATCAGGCAAAAACTTCCTGATTTCTGCAATTTTTAAATAAGCCGGACGAAAATCGTAACCCCATTGCGATATACAATGTGCCTCATCAACTGCAATCATGTTAATTTTCATTTTAGGAAGCCTTGCTAAAAAAAGCTCGGTTCCTAAACGCTCAGGAGAAAGATATAGGAATTTGTAAGCGCCAAATGCACTGTTGTTTAAAACAAGATCGATCTCTTGTGGGCTCATTCCTGAATAGATAGCAGCTGCTTTTATATTTTTGGTATTCAGGTTTTCAACCTGGTCTTTCATTAATGCAATTAAAGGTGTGATCACCAGACACATTCCATCGTTAACAAGAGTTGGTACCTGAAAAATAATTGATTTACCACCACCGGTAGGCAACAATCCTAGAGTATCTTTTTTATCATCAGAAACTGAACAAATAATATCTTCCTGAAGTGGCCGAAAATCTGGATAACCCCATACTTTTATTAAAGTTTGTCTGTATTTGTTCAAAGTAAGATGAATTAAGTTTATGCTTAAAAACTAATAGCAAAGATACTAAAACAGTAGAAAGTTGTAAAACAATGAAAATAGTTAAAAGATCTTAAAATTACAGGCTATAATTCAAATTAACTTATTGTGTAAGTACTGGTGATTTATGGTAATGAAAAGAAAATAGATTGATAATGAGCTTGTTATTTTTAAAGGATATTGCCCTATTATCATTAATAGAGTATTGTACTAATCACAAAAATTGCAAAACTTTCAAGCAACTGTGTATTTTTTTGTACTTTTGGCGGCAAATTAAGCCCCGGTAGAGGAGTGAAACTTTTTGAGATTCAGTAATTAAATATAGATCGATTATGTCTGCACCTGAAAACAAGATAGTATTAGAAGGGTTAACTTTTGATGATGTTCTGTTAATTCCAGCGTATTCAGAAGTATTACCAAGGGAGGTAAGTGTAAAGTCCTATTTTAGTAGAAATATTGCATTGAATATTCCAATTGTATCTGCAGCAATGGATACAGTGACTGAAGCAACCATGGCTATTGCTATTGCTCGTGAAGGTGGAATTGGGGTTATTCATAAAAATATGTCAATATCAGAACAGGCTCAGCAGGTAAAGATTGTGAAAAGGGCTGAAAATGGGATGATTATTGACCCGATAACAATTAGTAAAGAGGCTACAGTGCTTGATGCTAATAACATTATGCGTGAATTTAAAATTGGAGGTATTCCAGTTGTCGATTCTGGCAAAAGATTAATTGGTATTGTTACTAATAGAGATTTACGTTTTGAGCAAAACCCAGATAGGCCAATTGAAGAGGTAATGACCAAAGAAAATATTGTTACCACAAGTCAATCGACTGATTTAGAGAAAGCTGCGCATATTTTACAACAGCATAAAATTGAAAAACTACCAGTTGTTGATGATGAAAATAAGTTAATAGGCTTAATAACATATAAAGACATAACAAAAGCAAAAGATCGTCCAAATGCATGTAAAGATAGCAAAGGTAGATTAAGAGTGGCTGCTGCTGTTGGTACTGCACCTGATACTATGGAGAGGATACAGGCACTTGTTAGTGCAGGGGTAGACGCTGTTGTTATCGATACTGCTCATGGCCATTCTATTCATGTGCTTAATAAGTTAAAAGAAACTAAGGCTAGTTACAAAGATATTGACATTGTTGTTGGTAATATTGCTACCGCAGAAGCAGCATTAGACCTTGTAAAAGCGGGTGCAGATGGAATTAAAGTAGGTATCGGCCCAGGTTCTATTTGTACAACAAGAGTAATTGCTGGAGTTGGTGTTCCTCAGCTTTCTGCAATTTTTAATGTAGCTGAAGCGTTAAAGGGAACAGGTGTTCCAATCATTGCTGATGGAGGTGTTCGTTATTCAGGAGATATTGTAAAAGCACTTGCAGGAGGAGCATATTCCGTTATGGCTGGCTCACTATTTGCAGGGGTTGAAGAATCACCAGGCGAAACAATAATCTATCAGGGACGTAAGTTTAAATCTTACAGAGGTATGGGGTCAATTGAAGCAATGCAAAAAGGATCAAAGGATCGGTATTTCCAGTCTAACGAAGATGATATTTCAAAATTAGTTCCGGAAGGTATTGCTGCACGAGTGCCTTACAAAGGCACACTGGCCGAAGTTACCTATCAGCTTATTGGGGGACTAAGAGCGGGTATGGGATATTGTGGTACAGCCGACATAAATGCTTTGCATGGTGCAAAATTTGTTAAAATTACGAATTCTGGAATTGTTGAGAGTCATCCACATGATGTTGCTATTACTCGTGAGGCTCCAAATTATAGTAGGTAAATCAACACCAAATTAACCAAAGTATAATTAGAACCATTCAATTAACAAGTAGAGCATGTATTTTCGATTAATAATTTTTATTTCTCTGGTTATTTTTAATTTTGAAAGCATTGCTCAAACTAATCCTGTGCTGTTCTCTATAGATGGGAGTAAGGTTAGTTTAAATGAGTTTACCAATGCATTTTCAAAGAACAACTTGCAAAGCATTACCGAAAATAAAAAAATAACGCGGGATTTTTTAGATAAATACATTAATTATAAACTTAAGGTCGCGGAGGCATAC
The DNA here is from genome assembly GCA_050296515.1 of Bacteroidales bacterium. GTDB lineage: Bacteria > Bacteroidota > Bacteroidia > Bacteroidales > NBLH01 > NBLH01. The sequence continues at coordinate 115,662 of JBNKRJ010000023.1, forward strand.
AAATTAAACTTGCATAAGAGCCAGGAATTTAGGGAGTTGGTGACTGTCTTTAAGCACAATTTGATACAATCAAATATTTTTGATAAAGGCTTGGTAAACAGGATGATTGATGAGGTTTATCAGCATATGAAGACCGAAATAAAAATAAGACATCTTTTAGTTAAAGTTCATCGCTATGCTGACCCTAAAGATACTTTGATTGCTTATCGAAAAGCCCTTGATATCAGAAAAAGTATAATTAGTGGAAAGAACTTCAATGAATTAACTACTGAAGTTTCTGATGTTCCAGGTGCTGCTGCAGATAAAGGTGAGATGGGTTACATAAGTGCCTTAAAGCTTCCATATAATATTGAAAATTATATTTATAGCACAAATTCAAGCGATTATTCACTACCCTTGCGATCAAGCGAAGGTTATCATATTGTGAAAGTAATTGATAAGAGACCTGCTCCGGGTTATTTTAGTGTAAAACATATATTGATAATTCCTAAAGATACTACTCAGGCATCTAAAAAGGAAGCTGAAAATAAAATCCGAGAAATTTATTCAAAACTAGTTAGCGGAGGAAATTTTGAAGAATTAGCAAAGACTTATTCTAATGATGTCAGTTGTGGAAATATCGACAATGTGCTTCCGTGGTTTGGAACTGGTTTTATGCCTGAAAACTTTGAGCAAGAATGTATCAGTCTTCAAAATGGTAAGTTTTCAAAACCCATTGAAACAAGATTTGGTTGGCACATTATTAAAAAAGAAGCACAGAAAGAAATTCCATCGCTAAATAGGGTTCGAGAACAAGTTGAAAAAGAAGTTATTAGTAGCGATAGAGGTAAAATTGCGCTTCGTGAGGCAATTAATCAACTAAAAAAGGATTATCAATTTACTGATTTTCAGACGTTATCAGAAGTTTGGAACAACGTTGACAGTACTATTTTTGACGCGAAGTGGGCACCTGATGAGTATTTTAATTTACCTGGAAAATTGTTTGAGTTTAACAATAGGGCTTATTTTCAGAAAGATTTTGTTAACTTCCTGAAAAACAATCAGGAAATCACCTTTCCAATACCTGTAAAAAACTATGTTTATCTACGATACAAGGAATTTGTTGATGATATAATCCTTGCTTTTGAAATGGAACAAATTGAAAAAAAGAATTCAGAGGTTTCGTATCAATTGAAAGAATATGAAGAAACGGTACTAATAAACCAGGTTACGGAGCAAGAATTATTATCGAAATTATCATCTGATAAGCAGGCAATTCAAAGTTATTATGAGAAGAATAAGGAGAAGTATAACCAGAATTACCAGGTTGGTGTTACAATTTTCAAATTTAGTGAAGAGTTAAAGAAAATAGAAAAACAATTTAAAAAACTGAAAAAGAGTAATGCCTCTGATAAAGAGCTTGTTGCAAGGATAAAGTCGAATACTGACATTACATTTGATATAGTGGAAAAGGGGGTCAAAGAAGAGGGGGAAGATGATCTTGTTAATAAGATTATTGCTAGATACAAAATCGGGGAAGTAAAAAGTGATGATAAATTGTATGTTTTTGAAAATGCCAAAAGAATTATCTGGCTAAATTCTCCTATTGAAAAAACCAATAAGAGCATAGATAAAATTGAAGAACAAGTTGCTAATGATTATAAAACGTCTTTTGAAAGCAACTGGATGAATCAATTAAAAAGAAAATACAGGGTTGAGATTAATGAAAACGTTTTTGAATCAATTTTCAACAATTAATTTTAATTAAGATGAGAAGTTACTTGAAATTTATTTTTGTTGGAGGAGTATTTGGCTGTTTGTTTTTTTCATGTAACCAGCCAAAGCAGGAAGAAGGGAAAACTCCACTCGCAAGAGTTCAGGATAAATTCTTATATCTTGAGGATATTGCAGAAATGATACCAAATGACATCCCTTCTCAGGATAGCATAAACAAGGTAAAAAGTTTTGTTGACTTTTGGGTAAGGGAGCAGGCTTTAACTAAAACTGCTGAGCTTAATCTTCCTGAAGAGCAAAAGAATGTGGCCCATGAATTGGAAAAATACCGAATGACATTATTAATAGAGCGATACAAAAGAAAATTTCTAGCTCAGAACCTTGATACAGTTGTAACTTCCAAGCAAATTAGTGATTTCTACGAAGAGCATCAGACAGAATTTAAACTTTCACAACCAGCAGTAAAAGCGACATACATAAAAATATTGAGAACAACTCCAAATATTGGACTAGTTCGCAGTTTATATAGATCAAGTAGAGAAAAGGATAAACAGGAATTAAAAGCATACTGTACTGAACATGCTGCAGTATTTGATGAATTTAATAATGATTGGATCTATTTTAAAGACTTAATGATTGAAATTCCGTTACGTATTGATAACCAGGAAAACTATTTAAAATCAAGAAATTATATTGAAGTTAATGATTCGGTCTATTATTACCTTGTAAATATTCACAATTACCGTTTAATAGGGGCTACATCACCTTCGGTTTTTGTTGAAGGGAATATTCAAAGTATGATGCTAAATCAGAGAAAACAACAGCTAATTGATAATTTACAGACAAATATTTATAATAATATGATTGACAAAAAGGAAATTGAGATTTTTGAAAATCAGTAAGCAATAAATATGTTTTAAACGAACAAACAAATAAACATGAACAAAACTATTTTAAGTCTATTAATACTATTAATTTTTTGTTTTAACCAGTCTGGAGGTTTTGCACAAGAATCCGAAACTCCAGAAGATAAAATACTAGATAGAGTTATTGCTGTTGTTGGAAATCAGGTGGTTCTTACTTCTGAAGTTGAGGAACAATATTTTCAAATGCAGGCCAGGGGGATGTATCCAAGAAGAGATGAAAAATGCAGGATATTTGAAGATTTGTTATTTCAAAAGATGTTAATTGTACAAGCAGCAATTGATAGTGTTGAAGTAACTGAAAAGCAGGTTGAAACTGAGGTTGATAGCAGAATTCGACAGTTTATTCAACAAATTGGATCTGAAAGAGCCTTGGAAGAATATTTTGGTAAATCAATTGCAGAGATAAGGGAAAGTTTCATGGATCCTATTAGAGATCAGTTATTAGCCAGAAGAATGCAAGGAGAAATTACGAAAGATATTAAAATAACACCTTCAGAAGTTAAAAGATATTTCTCAGAAATTCCAAAGGATAGCCTTCCAATAATTGATGCAACCTATGAAATGGCACAGATTCAAAAGAAGCCAGAAATGACTAAAGATGAGGAAAAGGTATTGCGGGATAAACTAAGTGGAATAAGAAAACGAATTGTAGAGGATGGTGAAAGTTTTCAAACGTTAGCGGTTTTATATTCAGAAGATCCTGGTTCTTCAAGAAATGGTGGTCTGATGTCGGGTGTAAGCAGAGGGGATTTAGTTCCAGAATTTGCATCTGCAGTGTTCAGTCTTGATTTAAATGAAGTTTCTGAAATAGTTGAGACAGAATTTGGAATTCACATAATAAAACTTATTAGTAAACAGGGAGATAAGGTTGATTTTAGACATATTTTATTGATCCCAAAAGTATCCTCAGAGTCGAAACTTAAGGCCAAGGAGTATCTTGATAGCATTGCTAATGTAATTAGAACAGATACCTTGACATTCGAGCAGGCGGCTATGCGTTTTTCTGATGATGAAGATACAAGACTTGCAGGAGGTCTATTGACCAACCCTTATACTGGAACTAGTCAGTTTGAAGCCAAACATATTGATCCTAGCATTAACTTTGCACTTAGAGACTTAAAAGTTGGAGAAATTTCGGATGCTTTTGAAGCAAAGAGCAAAACTGGTCAAGTAGTATTTAAAGTGCTCCATTTAATTAAAAAAACAAAAGCCCATACTGTAAATATGAATGATGACTACCAGATGATCCAGGACATGGCACTTGCCAAGAAAAAGGAGGATGAAATCAAAAGATGGGTTGAAGAAAAGCAAAAGGAAACTTATGTTAAGGTTGAAGGAAAATATTCCGAATGCAAGTTCAATTTTCCTGGTTGGATTAAGTAGCTACTAACTAATATTTCAAATTTTAATCGTATTCTATCCCTTTTCTGACAGAACTCATTCTTTATTTAGAATAAAAGGTCTTTATTTGCAAAATAGGCAATTTTGTTAAATTTAGGAAGATACATTCACAAATAGTCAACAATGGCAAGGAGTATAAAAGAAATACTAGAGCAGGCGGAATTGAGTAAAGAGGATATTATTCAGTTGCTAGGTGCAGAAGGCGATGAACAGCAGACTATATTCTCAAAGGCTAATGATGTAAAGCAAAAGCATGTTGGGCTTAAAACCTATTACAGGGGCTTGGTTGAATTCTCGAACTATTGCTTTAAAAATTGTTATTACTGTGGGATAAGGGCAGGAAATAAAAATGTTGAAAGATATGATTTAACAGATGAGCAAATATTAGAGGCCGTTAAATTTGCTCACGATAATAGATATGCTTCAGTTGTTTTTCAGGGTGGCGAAAGAGATGATGAAGAGTTTATTGACAGAATTGAAAGATTATTAATTAAATCAAAACAGATAACCAACAATGAAATTGGAATAACAATATCTTTGGGTGAACAAACTCTTGAGACCTATCAACGATGGTTTAATGCAGGTGCGCACAGGTATCTTTTAAGGATTGAGACTACAAATAAAGACTTATTCTATAAAATACATCCCCAAAATAGAAAGCACAATTTCGAACGACGAATACAAGCACTTTATGATTTAAAACGTGCTGGTTATCAAACAGGTACTGGAGTGATGATAGCTCTGCCATCTCAAACCCTGGAGCATTTAGCTGATGATTTATTGTTTTTCAAGAATTTTGATGTTGATATGGTCGGAATGGGACCTTATATAGAGCATGCCGATACCCCTTTGTTTGAATTAAAAGATCAACTGATTCCGTTAAAGGACAGGTTTTATTTAAGCCTCAGGATGATTGCAGTGTTGCGAATTTTGATGAAAGATATTAATATCGCTGCAGCGACAGCATTACAGGCTATTGACCCGATAGGACGTGAGAAGGCGGTAAAAGCAGGTGCAAACGTGATTATGCCAAATATTACACCTACTATAAACAGAGTAAATTATCAGCTTTATGAGAACAAGCCTTGTATTGATGAAGGGGCTGATGATTGCTCAACATGTTTGGAGGCCAGAATTACAATTGCTGGGGATGAAGTAGCGTATGGAGAATGGGGTGACTCGCCACATTTTAAGAAGAGGGTTAAAAAATCTGTAACCGAAAAATAGCGGTTTTATTGTTAAGATTAACATTATTTAACGAACTTTTAATTTTATTTACACATATATTCTTTTTCTTTGCAAAAGTGGAAGTTGCTCTTGAATGTTAATGATTATTAAATATTTTATTTCATAAAGGAAAATAATCCATTAATAAAACAAATTTGAGGTCTATTGATATTTTTCGCAACTTTGTCACAGAATTTGATTAATAACTTAAAAAAGGAGGATTGCCTATCGATTAAACTTTTACTCTACTAACCAATATTTTTAAAGTATGGAATCTAATCGAGTAAAAGACTATGAATTAGTTAAAAAATTCATGGGAGGCGATCAGGAAAGTTTTGAGATTTTAATTAACCGCCACAAAAACAGGGTTTATACCTATATTTTATTGATTGTAAAAGATCAGCAACTCGCCGAGGATATATTTCAAGATACCTTTATTAAAGTGATTAACTCCCTGAAAAGAGGTAAATACCAGGAGAAGGGCATTTTTGTATCATGGGTTATTCGTATTGCTCATAATCTCATTATTGATTATTTCAGAAAGTCTAAGCATTTAAAAACATATTCAAGCGAAGATGGTGGAATGGATATCTTTAATTTAAAGAGCCTTTCCGATGATACCATTGAAGATATGATGATTACGGATCAGATAGAGGCCGATGTCAGAAAGCTGGTTGAACTTTTACCTGAAGAACAAAAAGAAGTAATTCTTTTAAGACACTACGGTGGATTAAGTTTTAAAGAAATAGCTGACCAAACAGGTGTTAGCATTAATACGGCTTTAGGTAGAATGAGGTATGCTTTGATTAATCTTAGAAAAATAATAGAGTCTAAAAATCTTATATTGACAAAACATTAATAGCATAAAGCTTTTATTTATTTACTGGGTTTTGAGTGGAGAATGTTTCGCTCAAAACCCAGTTTTCTTTTGCACAATTTTATCAGCAAGGAGATGTTTCTAATTCTTTAATATATAGTGTGTTGTGGTCTGGTAGTTCAATTTAGTTAAGCAAAATTTAATAATTTATTCATCAAAAAGGAATAAGCAATAATAAAATTTAATCCTATGCGTTTAATTAGTAAATTGCACTAACAAATCTATTGGACGCCTATGAAAAATATTTACACATTATTTTATTCCTTGAATAATGTTGAAAAAGACGAAAACTATTTACTGGAATTATCAGAAATAGAGGAAAATGAAAAATTTTTAAAAGCAACTTTTGATAAATTCGATTTTTCACCAAGTAAAGGAATTGTAGAAAAGATTTTGAAATTTGCCAGCAAGGGATAATTTCATTTGACCAGAAAAAAGCAAGCCTCTCATTATTAATACACTGGGAGGTTTTTTATTTTATATATTTGGCGTTCTATATTTTAAAACCAATTACCAATACATCATCAATTTGTCGGTTTTCTCCTCTCCATTTATCAAAAGCGTTTTCGACAATTCGCTTTTGTTCAGACATTGACTTATCAGAATGAATTGCTAACATGTTTTTGAATCTCTTAGCCATAAATTTTCTTCCGTGTTTGCCACCAAACTGGTCGGGGAAACCATCAGAGAAAATATAACATAGATCACCATCTCTTAATTGAACGGAATGGTTCGTAAAAGTAGATTTTTCATTGTAAAAGATGCCAATTGGCATATCATCGGCCTTCACATTTATTATTTCAATTTCATTACCATGCTCTCGTACAATCAGTAGGGGGTTGTTCGCACCTGCAAATTGCACTACGTTTGTTTTTTTATCAATTACACACAGCGCAATATCCATTCCGTCTTTAGCCTCGCCTTCCTTACCCGTTTGTCTAAGTGAATTTTTAACGCTTTCTCTTAGCCAGTTAAGAATTTTGCCAGCAGTAATTTCACTTTCTTCCATTTGACCGGCAATCTCATTTAAAAAGGTCATTCCCAGCATGCTCATAAACCCTCCTGGAACACCATGCCCAGTACAATCTGCTGCTGCTATTAAGATTTTATCACCTTTTTGTGTTGCCCAGTAAAAGTCGCCACTAACAATATCTTTTGGTCTAAACATAATGAAATGTTCCGGCAATAGTTTCTTTAAATATTCCTCTGGCGGCAATACAGCTTCCTGAATTTTTTGGGCGTATATAATGCTGTCTGTTATCTTTTGTTTCTGTCTGGTAATTTCTTCTTCTGCAAGCTTAATCTTGGTAATATCAGCATCAATTGCAATGTATTTTCTTAAAGCACCATCGTCGCTAAAAATAGGCGTCATGGTAGTTTGAATCCATATCATCCGACCTGCCTTTGTTGCTGTTTTTGCAGAGTAGTTAATAGAACGCTTTTCTTTTATAGCAATTTGTAAATGCTCTCTCAATCGTGGGTTCAAACTTGTTTTAAACATGTTTGTTCCATATTCTTTTTTAAATTCATCAAAAGTCAATCCAAGCATTCTGGTAAAGCCCTCGTTTACCCATTCAATTTCCCCATCTACATCTGCAATTATTACAGAATTGTCAGTTCTACTTGCAACTAGAGAAAGTTTTTCTAGTTCAACATTTTGTTGCTCAAGTTCTTCAGCCTGGCGAGAAATTTCCAGGTTTTTTCTAATAATTTCCTCTTCCGCTTCTTTGATCTTTGAAATGTCGGAATCTATAAGTACCAATTTAGAAACTTCCCCGTCACTGCTTACAATTGGAGTAAGTGTTGTCTGTGACCATTTTTCATTATTTTCTTTTGTGGTGACAGCTGATTCATATATCACAGGGCGTTTTTCATTCAGGCAAATACGCATTAAGTCATCAATATCAGGTCGTTTACTCGCTTTGTAAATATCCTGACCCATATCCTTTTTAAGTGTTTCCAGCGTATAGCCGTACATTTTTGTAAAACCAACGTTAACCCATTCAAAACGTCCAAGGGTGTCTAAAATAATAACGGCATTTGAAGTTTCGCTTGCAACAATTGATAGTTTTTCAAGTTCTTTATTAATTGCTTCAAGCTCATAAGTTTTCTCTTCAATTTCCTTTTTCTGTTGAGCAAGAACTTTGTTGTCCCTCTTCTTAATCCGGTATCCTCTAAAAATGAAAAACAACATGACCAAAAAGATGAATAATATTACAACGCCTATTAAAACAATATTTTTGTAAATTAATATTGTTCCACTTTGTGTCGCAATTTCAATATCCATATCATTTATGCGATCTTGTTTCTCTTTTAGTTCATTATTAATTGCTTGAAGCTCAAGCGTTTTTTGCTCAACAGCTTTAACTTTTTCTGTAATTTCTTTTTCTTTATTCTCTAAGTCTTTTAGACTTTTATCAAGCTCCTCCTTTGTTTTTTTCGAATTTTCTTCAATTTTGAGTAGTTCAGCTCGTTGATTTTTTAATTTTTTTTCCTGCGCTACAATATCATCAGCCTGAGATAGTAATTTTTCTTTTTGGGCCTCCAGCTCTTTTTGTTGTTTTTTTATATCTTCTTGCTGATCTTCAATTAGTTTTTTCTGTTTATCAATTTGGGTTTGCTGATTTTTAACTTTACGTTTTTCTTCCCTCAGGTTTTTTTCAGATTCATCAAAAAGAACTCTTGTGCTGATGATTGTTCCCCCAAGTTGAGAGATTCTTGGATCATATCCTACATTAGCCTCTTTCAAGTTTTCTGGGTTCAACTCAAAAGTATAATTGGATCCTTTCTTAACAAAGTTGATCATTATACTTTTTTTCAGCTCATATTCTTCGGTTATAAGAGCAGTGTTGTAGCCTTTTATTTTGCTTTTTACAGTGTTAAATTGAGCATCTTGAGATTTAGGTATGAAAAGCATATGCGTTTCTTTGATTTCGGCAACGCTTTTAAAATCAATTACTTCAATGAATATAACTTTTTCATAACCATCTTTTGTAATCTTTTTTAGTTGAGTTAAAAAGCTCTGTGAACCATTTAATACACCAATTTTGATAAGTTCAATGTCGGCATCATTTTCCCATCTGAGGTATATACCAAGATCAAATAAATATTTGGCGATTTGCTTATCGCGTGTACTTTGGGCATTAACATTACCAAAGAGTTGTAATGAGAAAAGTAGAATAATCAGTACAAATGCTTTAATTTTTATTCTCATTCTGTTTTATTAAAAGCTACTGTAAAATTAATTCGCTCTTACTCAAATATTTGACAAAAATTAAACTTTTATTTATAAATGACAAATATTTTTTACATAATTTCTGAATTTTCTATCAAAAAATATGTTTTCAGTTTTTATATAACAAGCTTTGTACCAAATTTTTTCATTAAATCGTTTTTGTTTTTTGGTAATTATTAAACAGGAACTGATGTTTTCCAAAGCCTGTAGAATTCATCAAGATAACGTTTTACGGCAAAAGAATCATTTAAAATCAGTAAATTTTCCTGATTGTATAAACCTGCACTTCTTGTCCAGTTATAACTGCCTGTAAGAAGTTGTTTTTGATCTGCAATAGCAAACTTGTGGTGCATGTGGTGCCTTGAATCATCCACTTTTATTTGTATTCCGGCGTCAGAAAGTTCCTGAATATCTGAACCTTTATCGAATTGCTTTTCATTGTCGGTAATTATTTTAATGTCTATACCTTCTTCATATTTGTTCAATATTTCTTTGCTTATTTCATTATCGCTAATGGTGAAAACACATATGAACAAGCTGGTTTTGGCAGACCTTATAAAATCAATGATACTTGATGTACAATCGTTTACAGGAGAGAATTTAATATCAGTAACTTTATATATGTTTGATTTTAAATCATTTATAATGTTTGCAATTGATTGTAGCCAGTCAACTAAAAAATAGTCAGAATCATTTTTTATCCCTATTCTAAATAAATCAAACGCTTTTTTTAATAGAAAATTTAGATCTTCGTGTTCTAGATTTGATGCCTCAGCTTTTGTTTTAAATAACCTTTTAGCGTTTTTATCAAGTATTTTCTTTGCATATGTTTCCTCAATTATTTTTTCAATTTCATCCATTTTTTTACTTGTTTAAATTTTAGTTAAGTAATTGATATTTATTCACTTTTCTTAAACTATTTATATGGAATTCATGAGCTTCGCAAGGTTAAACATATTCTTTTGTAGAGCGATTATTCGCTTCGCTCATGAGATCACTTCGTTAAGTTAAGTTTCTTTATAAATCCCTCTATGAGGGTTTCATCTATTTATTTTATACTATTTTAAATTGTTAGATGGAACCGCATGATAAAAAAAATTATTGTTGTGTGTGTTAATAATTACTCTCAAGCTCGTGAGAACACTTCGTTTAGTTATTTTTATCATGCTTGTTTCAATTTTTTAATAATTACATTTAATTTTGCTGACTAGTTTTGCAATATTTAAATAATAAAAGATAAAGGTAGATAAATTAAGAACAATGCAGGATATTTATGAAGTATTTTCAGGTTCCACCGTTGATGCCAGTTTTATAAAGCAGCATCTTGAAGCCAATGGGGTAGGGGTAATTGTAAAAAATAGACACGATGAGAGTATTATGGCAGGCTGGGCTGATCCAAATGCTGTTGTTGGCACTCAAATATTTGTTTCAGCTGAAAATTTTGAAAAAGCTGAACTTCTTGTAAGAGAATACTTAGAATCAAGGGATGAATAAACAGGGCATGAAATTATGCCTTCACTTCTTCTAACATTTTGTAAGCCTTGCCAAGGCAATTAATGATATCACTTGCAATTAGGGCTTGTTCTCCAACTTCTTCAGCTGCAAAATCACCTGCCAGTCCATGGAGGTAAACGCCTAATATAGAGGCATTCTCTGATGTGTAACCCTGTGCTAAAAGTGACGTAATGATACCAGTGAGTGTATCACCGCTTCCTGCGGTTGCCATACCAGGGTTTCCACTTGAGTTGAAATAACATTTACCTTGCGGAGTGGCAATGCAAGTATTGGCCCCTTTTAAAACTAAATAAATTTTATGTTTTTTCGCAAAAGCAGTTTGAGCCTTTAATCGCTCATAAAAATTTTTCCAATCACCAACCAGTCTTCTGTATTCTCCAGGGTGTGGTGTTAAAATACTGTTTGCCGGAAGGTTTTTAAGCATTTCTCTGTTTTCTGCCAGTATATTTATTGCATCGGCATCTAAAACAACGGGTTTCTCTGAGTTTTTCAAAAGATTTCCAAGCAAATTAATGGTAAATTTTCGGGTACCCATTCCTGGGCCCAGGCCAATTGCGGTATAATTTCCTTGTTCTTCAGTCTTGCAAAATCTGCTTTCAGATTCATCGATGCATACCATTGCTTCAGGTACAGTAGTTTGCATAATTTCATAACCAGTTACTGGAACATGAGTGGTAAGCAGACCAACTCCTGCACGCAGACAGGCTTTGCATGCCAAAATAGCTGCTCCCATTTTGCCATAACTCCCTGCAATGATTAAGGCATGTCCAAGATTTCCTTTGTGATCAAATTTTTTTCGCTTTCTCAATAGGCTTGCAGCAAGTTCTTTATCCACATAATAATAATCAGTTTCTATTTCAGTTAAATAGGTTTTACTTAACCCAATAGGTAATATTATTAGTTTGCCTACATGAAATTGGGCTTCAGGAAAAAGAAAGGATAGAAATGGTAATTCGAGGCTTAAAGTATAATCTGCCCTGACTGCATTTACAAATCCTCCATCTAAACTTTTTGAAAGTAGTGAGTTATCCTCACTAAAGAAGCCTGAAGGAATGTCAATTGAAATTTTGGTTGCAGATGATCGGTTCAAAAACTGAATAATATCACTAAATAACCCTATAAGCGGTCTGGTCAATCCAGAGCCAAATAAAGCATCAATAATAATTTCATTTGATTTAATGCGCGGGAAATCCTCCTGGGCAATAATAAACTTTATGTAGCTAAGTTTTTGAATAAGAAGACGTTCATAATTAATCAAGGAATCGCTTGACATCTTGTTTCCACAAATGTATACCCTTACACTAAATCCTTTATCACACAACATTCGGGCAATTGCAAGCCCATCGCCTCCATTGTTTCCTGGGCCTGAAAAAACGGAAACAGGAGTATTGGCAGGATATCTTTCCAGAATCCAATCTGTACACACCCGGGCAGCCCTTTCCATTAGGCTAATTGACAGGATGGGCTCATTTTTTATTGTGTAGGCATCAAGTTTTTTTACTTGTTCAGCATTAAGAATCTTCATATTCAAAGGCTTAGTTTTTACAAATTTATAAAAATTACTTGTAGTTAAGTTGCTATGATTATGAAAAGAATTGAGTGCTTTTAAATCAATTTGATAGTTATAAACATATAACTTTTAGATTTGATTTAAATAATTCGTTGTAATTGAGATAAAATCATATAGAAGATTCAAAAAGATTTTTATTTTTGTCAACGTTCGAATAAAGGTTGTAATTTTCAACCTTTTAAGGTTAAATTTAATATTCATTTAAAATACTAGACTATGTTTAAAGGACACCCTAAAGGACTAATTGCTGCCTCATTAGCAAATATGGGAGAACGATTTGGTTTCTATACCATGATGGCAATTCTTGTTCTTTTCTTGCAAGCAAAATACGGCCTTAATGGTTCGGATGCTGGATTGATTTATTCAATTTTTTATTTCTCAATTTATATTTTGGCTTTTGTAGGTGGCTTAATCGCTGATAAATTACAAAACTTCAAAGGTGTCATTTTTTCTGGCTTAATTGTGATGGCATTAGGATATGTTGCTATTGCTATACCTACACCCACACCAGTACCAAATAAAGCTCTATATCTTACACTAACTTGTATAGGTTTATTTGTCATAGCGTTTGGTAATGGGTTGTTTAAAGGTAATTTACAAGCCCTGGTTGGTCAAATGTATGATAATGAGAAATATAGCTCGGCCAGGGATTCTGGGTTTTCTCTATTCTACATGTTTATAAATGTTGGTGCTATTTTCGCACCCTTTGCTGCGATTGGAATGAGAAATTGGTGGTTAAGCAAACATCAATTTGGTTATAATGCTAATCTACCAGGTTTGTGCCATAAACAAATTGAAGGAACGCTTGAAGCAACAAAAGTTGTTGGCAATGGAGTACTTGATAAAGCACAAAGTTTAGCGGAAACAACTTTTTCTTTGGATCCTATTAGTAGATTGACTGATTTGGCAAATAAAGCCTCACTTAGCGGATCGGTTTCTGATTTGAATTCTTTTTCGGAAAGTTATTTAAATGTATTTAATACAGGTTTTCATTATGCTTTTGGGACTGCAATTATTGCGATGTTAATTTCTGTAGCAATTTATTTGGTTAACAAGAAAAAGTTTCCGAACCCAACCTCTAAAACTGCAAAAGAAAAAGCAGGTGATTCATTAGAGGACAATGTAGAAATGTCCGTTAAGGAAGTTAAGCAACGATTATATGCTTTGTTAGCTGTTTTTGGTGTAGTAATTTTCTTCTGGTTTTCATTCCATCAAAATGGCCTGACATTGACGATGTTTGCAAGGGATTATACCAATCTTAGTGGGATTAATATAAATTTAGGATTTACGTCAATTCAAGGAGCTGAGATTTTTCAATCAATAAATCCAATCTTTATTGTTTTACTTACGCCAATTATTATGGGGATATTTGGCTGGTTAAGATCTAAAAATTTGGAACCTTCAACTCCGAAAAAGATTGCAATAGGAATGCTTATTGCAGGACTTGCTTATGTTGTTATGTCTATTGGATCTTTTAAACTTCCATTATTTGAACAAATTGAGAGCAATCCTTTGACCGATGCTGCAAAAGTCACACCTATGTTATTAATAGGCACATACTTCATATTAACTGTGGCTGAATTATTTATCAGTCCACTGGGTATTTCGTTTGTCTCTAAGGTGTCTCCACCACAATATCAGGGATTAATGCAAGGAGGCTGGTTAGGAGCTACTGCTGTGGGTAATCAATTATTATTTATTGGTGCAATATTATACGAAAGTATCCCTATTTGGATGACTTGGACAGTATTTATTGCAGCTTGCTTATTATCAATGTTTACAATGCTGTTTATGATTAAATGGCTAGAAAAAATTACTAACTAAAAAAATAATTTAAAGAAGTGATGAAAAATAAATCATATATTTTTGGCCTAGTTCTGATGGCAATATTTTTTACTTCATGTAGTAAATTAGAAGTTGATAAGGATGTCGATAACTGTATTGTGAAAATGAAACTCTTTAATAATAAGTTTGAAGAGTTATATAATGACAAAAAAATATCAAAAGAAGCAGAAAGTGGACAGGATGCATCTGAATTTGAGCAATTAAAAAAAAATGCATCTGAATATTACGAGTTAATGAATAAGATTAATTCTGCTATAGAAGATGAAAGAAAAGAGGTAGAAGAAGGTGGAAAAGCAGAAGGGTATGAAGATGAGTATAACAGAATACTTGAAAATAGGAAGGGAGAAATAAATTCAGTTACAGAAACTTTTATGAATAATTTAAAGAAAATAGAAAACTAAGACACCAATTATTAACCTTGATTTATAGCCCTGAAGCAAAAGTTTCAGGGCTTTTTGTTAAGCGGCAATATTTTTGTGTAACTTTATTCTTTATCAGTAAAGAAAGCGATTAATTTTTTTCAGGATTACTTATTAAAAAATATTATCTTTATTTTTTAAAGCAGGATTGTTCGATATTTTATGAATGTAAAGAGTTTTATTGCATTAGTTATTCTTTATTTGGTTATGTATGCTGGTATGGCCAATAACCAGTCTGACTCATTGTTGCTTGTTCTTAAAGAGGCCAAGCATGACACCACCAGAATAAGAATAAATAATGAACTTTCGGAACTTTTTACTAAAACAAATCCTGATACTGCATACTATTATGTAAACGAGGCAATAAGGCTTTCTGAACTGTATGTGAAATCTTCTGATGATGAGCTTGTAAAAGCTGTAAAAAGGCATCAGTTGAACAGTTTTACATTACTTGGACACTACTACAAAGCACTAAGCAAATATGATGAAGCAGTTGAAAGCTATAAAAATTCATTGAAAATTAGTCGCGAACTTGAGGATTTCCCTGGTGAGGCAAATAGTTTCATTAATATTGGTATTATAAAAACCAACAAAGGTGATTATTTAATCGCGATTAACTATTTTAAAAATGCAGTTGAAATATTTGAGAAAATCAATGACGAGGTAGGTCTTGCCAAAGTTTACCGAAACATTGGAAATGTTTATTATTACGAGGGGCAATATGATTTAGCCCTTGAATCGTATCAAAAATCTCTTGCTTTGTGTGAAAAGCTTAATGATTTATCAAGTGTTTCGAGGTGTCAGGGAAATATTGGCATGATACACAAAGAAATGGGACATTACAATTGGTCGATTGATTATTTCCAAAAATCTCTTACTATAAAAAAGGAAATAGGTGACAAGAGAGGCGAGGCAAATATTTATAATGGACTAGGAGAAGTGTATTTTTTGAAGAAAGAAAGCCAAAAAGCTCTTGAATATCATAATAAAGCCCTTGAAATCAGGAAAGAAGTTAAAGACACCCGGGGCGTAGCCTTTAGTATGACAAATATTGGTAAAGTTTTGTTTGAGGAAGATAATTTTCATGAGGCAGATAGCTTTTATAAGGCGGCCCTTCAGGTTTTTGAAGAAATCCAGGATCAGGAAAGAAGCTCGGAAGTTTATAACGAGTTAGCAAAGATCAATTTGGAGCAAAAAGATTATTTTGAAGCGATAAGATATGCAAATATTTCATTAAAAATAGGACAAGAAATAAGTGCTTTACCAAGAATTAAAGATGCCTATGAATCTCTTTACAAATCATATGAACAGCAGTATAGCATAAATAAAGCTTTTGAAAATTTTAAACTTTATTTTGAGTATTATAAGAAGTTTGTGGATATAAAAGATAGTATTCAAAGTGATATTGCTGAAAAACTTATAAAAAACGAACAACAGTATAAAATTGATCAGAAACAGCGCGAAATAGAAAACCAGGAACTGAAGTTAAAGAGTCAGGAGGTTGCCGAGAAGAATCTTAAAATGCAAATGTATTTGCTTTTATTAGGTTTTGCGGCGATGATAATTTTTGCGTTTGTTCTTTTCAGAAACTATAAACAAAAAACGAAAGCAAATCAGTTGCTAAGAGAACAAAAAGAAGCACTTCAAAGTGCCAAGGAAGAAATTGAGGCCCAGAAGACAGAGATAGAGGACAGCATTATTTATGCCCAGAATATTCAAAAAGCGGTACTCCCATCCTTTGATTTGAGGGAGCAAATTCTTCCTGAGCATTTTATATTCTTCAGGCCTAGAAACATAGTTAGTGGTGACTTTTTTTGGGTGAAAAAACTTAAAAACTTTGTGGTGGTTGCCATTGCTGATTGCACAGGGCATGGTGTACCTGGGGCTTTTATGAGTATGTTAGGTTTCATGTTTTTGAACGAAATTGTGACTACCAGAAGCCTTGATAATGCAGGACAGATATTAAACAAGCTTAGAGATAAGGTGAAAAAATCATTGCATCAGTCAGGCAAAGAGGGAGAGGCTAAAGATGGAATGGATATGTCCTTTTTCATAATAGATACAGAAAGCAAGGAGCTTCAATTTTCGGGTGCATTTAATCCGCTTTATATTATTCGTGAAGACAATCTGGTTGATGAATCTGAAATTCCTGAAAGTGAAGGAATTAAGCCATATAAATCAAAAGATCCTTCAATAGGAGCTACACTTTTTGAAATAAAAGGAGATAGACAGCCTATTGCTATATACATGTATGAGAAAGAATTTAGTAACAATGTTTTTCAGTTGAAAGAAGGTGATAGAATTTATTCATTTACAGATGGTTACCCTGATCAGTTTGGTGGGGAAGAGGGAAAGAAATTTAACGCTAAGAGATTTAAAGAGTTCTTGCTAAGCATTAGAACCAATTCAATGGAGAAGCAGAAAGATTTGATTACAGAAAACTTTTACAGTTGGATGGGAGAGATTGAACAGGTTGATGATGTACTCCTTATGGGAGTAAAAATTGATTAACCATATTTTGTTAATGACTCCTTTTTCATAAGTTTAAAAGACCAATAGATAATATTCAGAAAGATACCCATTAGAATTGTCATTCCCCATGCCGTTGGATGCTTATACGGGCTACTTACCCGATCACCGATATCATATATCAATTCTATAGGTTGTTGAATAATATCCCAGCTATTCCAGCGCAAATATCTTCCAAGATAAATTCCGAAACTACCAACAAATAGTAAACTTGTTGAGAAAAAGGTAACCAGACCTTTTTTGAAAAAACTACTCAACACTTTTTCAATATTCCATAGACTTATAAACCCATACATTAATCCTACCCAGGCAAATGATAAAATGAGTAATGTATCAAACCAAATAGGCATAACCAGGTTGCGCTTTAAATGGAAAAGATCGGTTAAAATATAGGGTGCATTAGGGAAAAACAGCAGCCAGACTCCTAAGTCCGCTAAAACAAGGGTTTTTTTCTTTTGCATGGATGGGTAAATAATTAAAAGGCTGCTAAATATCCAGGGAACAAATGCCAGAAAAAGATTCCAATTTAAGAAGAAAAACAGTCTTGAACCTGTGTATAATAACCTAAAGGCTGAAAATGTAAAGCAAAATATGCTTGTAAAGGCTAAAAAAGTTATTTCACTGAGCTTTCCGGTTTGTTTAAAGGCAACTAACATAATTGTATATTTTAGGTGAAAAAATGATAATTCCGATAACTAATGCAATAAATGAAGCAAACAGGACAGCTGCAGCTGATAAATCCTTTATTTTTTTGATTTTTTCGTTTTTCTCGGGGGAAATAATATCTGACAGGTTCTCGACAACAGTATTTATTATTTCAAAACAAATAACTAATCCAATTGCAAATAATATCAAGGCCCATTCAATTCTTGAAATGTCGAAAGCAATCCCCATGATAATAACTAAAAGAGTTGAAGCTGCATGTATTCTTGAGTTGTGTTCTTCTGAAAACATGGTAACCATTCCAGAAAATGCATAATTAAAGCTTTTTAATCTTTTAGTAATTGAAAACTTCACGGGTTTTGTTTTTGTTAAGTGTTTGATAATTAATAATTTTTCGTTTTAGTAATTCTGCTTTTTTTATTGGCTTTTTAGCAGTTCTGTTTTTGAAAAAGAACTCAAACAGTTCATAGAACCATACTTTTTTTCCTATTTTGTTGTACCAGGCCATCGCTTTTCGTAATTTTTTTTCTTTGAGAAAGAGCCTTCTGAAAATTGCTTTTGGGCGAGCCTGCATGATTACCTCAATCAACTTTACATACAGAATAACTTGCCAGGGTTTAAGGTTGGCTGTTTCAATAACCTGATGCTTGTAGTCCCACTTGGTTTGATCAGGTTGAATAATGCGTTTGTTTTTAACTTCCTCAAAATAAGGCGTCCATTTGTGTGGTGTAGAATAGAGAAGCTGAATTTGGTCCGGATCATATCGAAGCATATGTTGCAAACTTTTAAAGAAGTCTTTTCCGGTTTCTTCGCCAAAGCCTACCACATATGTGGCCATTGAAAGGATTTTTTGTTTACGTAATAATTTAATTGCTTGTCGGTCCTTTGATATAGAGCCTGCTTTTTTTAGTCTTTTTAAAACCTTCTCGTTGTAATTTTCAATGCCCAATAAAAACCTTTCAAATCCTGCTTTTTTGTAAAGATGAAGATGCTTTTCGTCCCTGACAATGTTATCCGCTCGTATGGAACCAACTAGTACCAGGTTTAAATCTTTTTTGATAAGATGTTCCAGGAATTGTTTCCATGCCTCCGCATTCGCTGAAGGGTTTTCATCTGCAAAATTGATTACCTGAACTCCATATTTTTTGTTGAGCATTTCAATTTCGTCAGCAAGCAATTTGGGATCCCGATGTCTCCATTTTTTCCAGAATAAGTTTTGTCCGCAATAGCTGCATGAATGTGGACACCCTCTTGAAAATTGAATAACTATGGCTTTCTTTTTTCCCCAGTAGGTGTAATTATAACCTTGCATTAATTCCCAACCAATCCTGTAATTATCAAGGTTGTAAATTAGTTCGGCAGAAGGATTCTTTTTCGCTTTTCCATTTTGACGATAAGCTATTTCTTTCACATTTTCAAGGTCTCTTTTTTGTGTCAGAGCGTCTAGTAAATCCAAAGTGACTTGTTCACCTTCGCCACACACAATGTAATCAATGTATTGATTTTTTTCAAGAATTTCTTTCCAATGAAAGGTCGGAAATACCCCTCCTATAATAATTCTTATGGATTTATCTTTAACTTTAATAAGTTTTGCTATTTCGTCAATTACAGGCTGAGCTGATGAGGAGCCTGAATGCCCCATTAAAATAAAATCTGGCTGATAGGCTAAGCTTCTTTTGGCAATAACATCGTATGTTAAATTTTCATAGTCAGCATCCAGAAGGCTAACATTGTAGTCATTATCAATTAATGGACCTCCAATTGAAAGCAATCCAAGTGGAGGTAAATGTTCACCTGCTAATCGGCTTCCAATTGCAGTGTGAGGTGGGTTGAGTAATAAGATATTCATTTAAACTATTGATTTACAGTAGTATAATTGCAGCTATTTGACCAGCAAGCCTAAAAAGCCACTTGATTAGCTTTCTAAGCATGTTTATAACCAGTATTGGTGACTCAGGAATAAAAATCAACTTTGAAATCAAGTCCGCACCAGATAGTTTTTGTTTATTTGCTTTCATGACTTTTCAGATTTTTATAGTAGTTATAGGCCTTCCATTCCTGGTAATTCCATGATGTCCAGCTTTCCTTTTCGTATCTGCTTAAAAATAATTCAACCCTTAGCTTGTAATACTCCTTATATGAATAAGGACCAAAATCAGCGTATGAATTGCGACTTTTTACCTGATTTAGTATCTCTTGTTTTTGATCAATTAGTGGAAGTATCTTGTCTGACATTGTCAACAGGTAACTTGTTTCCATATTTTCTTTTATAGGATGGTTCAAATTATGTTTAGAAATTATTGTATCCCAATTAAGTAAACTGGCAATTACAAGTATGACGAAGACCGCCATAGTATTTTTTCTAATAAGGAAGTATGCTGTTTTTGTATGCTTAATTTTAATGTATAATGAATATAGACCGTAGCCCACAGCTATTAAAAACAATATAACTCCAATTCGTTTATAAGCTAATCCCCAATAAGTAATGTAATGTAAGTTTCTAATTGCTACGGAAATGGCCAATATCAAGTTTTGTATAATCCAGATATAAGAAAGGTTTTTAATAGTCTTCGATTTTTGGTAGAAGTTCAGGTTATTTCTAAAAAAATAGAGCATGATTCCGATTGAAAGCAATATGCTGATAATGAGAAGGTAGGTGCCTTCGTGCACAAACTGCTTTAAATCGAATTCTGGTGAGTATTCAAAACCAAACCAAACCCATTTAATGTCAATAATGTTTACAATTAATAAAAGGATATTTACAAGTAAGAGCAATACAAATGCAGAAATGTACTCATTTTTCAGTTTAAGGGATAAAGCGAACCTTCTCCTATAAAATACGGGCATATTATCTTTTAAATTCCGGACGTATTCCGGATTTGGAAAATGTCGCTTTACCCTTTTCCTGATTAAATTTAGATTTCTTAGAGACTCTTTTTTATATAAAAATTCGAGATTGGTTTTGAATAAGAACCATGCGGTTAAGAATAGAGCAAGTACTATAAAAAGGAATCTGACAAATGAAATAGCTTCAAAAAAGTTAGCCAATGCCTGTCCAATTTTGCTAAGTAGTTTGGCCGCATAGGTCTCAAATACAGGATTGGCATTGATGTAAATAGAATAGAAAACCAATAAAATAACTATTGGAATCAGACTAAGTTTGATGACTTTAGAAATTTGTTTAAATTTTTGTTTGTTTCTTTTTCCAAATGGTATGCTGTTAAGTAGTTTAGCTGGTAATTTTAATATTGAAGCAAACGCAGCAGCAATGACAAAAACAATTGATTTTAGCTTGTTTTCTTGTAATAAGCCCACGAAAAAGGCAAAAGAAATATAATACATTACAATTGCAAATAGAGAGCCGTGCCATGCAATTGCCAGGGAAGTTAAAATGGTAGCCACAAGAAATGCTATTGATTCTAATTTCTTTTGTGGCTTATAACCTGAAAATAAGACGGATGTCAACATGAATACATTGTATACCAGTGTGTTAACTCCGAGGCTTTCTTCCCAAAACAAGTAATTGAATAGAAATGTTCCGAGAGTTAAAGCGATATATTTTAATCTTAAATCTACTTTCATTTTAAATATTTAAAGTACTTTGAAAATCAAAGTTTGTGAATAAAAAAATTAATCTTATTTCTGATTTTTAATGATTGCTTCCAGTGTATCAATGTGCTTTTGAAATTCTTTTCTTCCTAATATTGTTACTCTATAGCTTGTTTTAGGTTTTCGGGCAATAAACTGTTTTTTTGTTTCCACATATTCGTTTTTTTCTAGCGTGCTGATATGACTGGCCAGATTGCCATCAGTCAGTTCCAGCATCTCTTTCAGTGAATTAAAATCGACCCAATCGTTTACTACCAGGATAGACATAATTCCCAAACGAATTCTGTTATCAAAATGTTTATTTAAGCCTGTTATTATGCTTTTCACGGGTCTAAATTCAAGTTGTTTTTTTGATATTTAGTTATTTGGTTGTTTGTCGTATTTGAAGTACATAATTATACCATATAGAATATGAAGAACTCCAAAGCAAATTGTCCATATTATTAATGCATATTGCAGTAAAAATAAACTAATGAAACCAATAGCCAGTTCAAGGTAGCCCAGGTATTTAATATCACTAAATGTAAAATGTCCTCCGTTTATAAGTGCCAGTCCATAAAAAATGATAGTAGCCGGAACCACTAAAAAATAAATACCATAGAATAATAATGCCAGAACAAAAACTACACCTGCCAGGACAGGAACTGCAAGATTAATTAAAAGCCGTTTAGAACTATGATCCCAAATAGGAAGTTTCTTTTTCTTCGACTTTCTTGTAGTTAAAACAAGTGCAGACACAAAAGCAAAGAAAAAGATAAGCGCTGCCAACAATAATAAAAAAAGGATACTGCTGTTTTCAAATCCTAAAGATTGAAAAAATATTGGAGTATCTGCTTTAGGTAAGAAGCTATAAAAATACCAGGAAGCTATCCCTGCACCAATAATGGCATAGATTCCTGCAAGAACTCCTGCCAAACCACTTAATGAAATAAATTTTGAGGCTTTTTCCATCATAGAGCGAATCTGCGACAGATCATCCATATGTTTATTATGTGATTCCATAGTATTGTTTTAAAGCACTTTGAAATGCAAAGTTACAAACTTTTTGTTAATCTCCAACTTTTCTCAAGTGATTTTTAATTTCCTATGTTATAGAATATAATTCAATCTAAAATAGATTTAGTGCTGTCATTTGTGCATGCTTATGTTGTATATCATGTGAATTTATAAGGCAGATTGGAATATTATTCCCAAATTTGCACCTTTATTATTTAACTGATGTTTCCCAAGTTAATTTTATGAATAAAATCAACAATTATCAATATGGATAAATATCCCGATCGGCCTCATTGAAAACCTTCTTCAGCTAGCAATCAAGCCTTAGTGAGACCGGGAAGCTTCGAACTTGTTCGAAGATCACCCGGCCGAACTTAGGTTTGATAAGAGATGGGGGAGGTTTTCAATGCAGCCTTGACTTTTTTACTCGTTCTTTCAGAACTTCATGAGATCGGCTTCGCCTAAGTTGCTTCGTTTTTGGGTTAACCGGAACAAAGTGGAGCTCATGAACGAAGTGAATAACCCAAAAATGAAGGTCGACTTTATTCAGAAGTTGAAAAACAAAGTTAAATTTCACACAATAGTAATTATAAGTT
>JBNKRJ010000024.1:0-11732 GCA_050296515.1 Bacteroidales bacterium
GACACATAAGGGACTTACACCCTCTGGAACAAATAGTGCCACATCTGTTTGGCGTTCTGAAAATAAATTTGCATTTTGCCAATTTATTCAGACCTTACAGGTGTGGGCACTGCTACCCATGCAGGGCACACACAATGTATAAAAATAATAGACGAGACAGTAGTAAATTCAAGGGCTGTAGCCCGCTTCAACTTTTTTGTAACTTGACAGGAAAGTGCCACGCAGTCGGCCACTACTCATACAATTTTTCGTTGTATTTCATGCTAAGAAAGACAGTGCAAGTAATGCCAACGCACATTTGGCACATTTGCAAGCCCAAACCCACAAGCTGATGCTTCAGCTTGCAAAAGAGCCAAATCTTTTCCTTTCCACAAGCGGAATAAGTACCTTTGAGATGTGGATAAAGTTGAATTTATATATGAATCTGATATTGAATATTTTCAAGAGAAACTTCTTGTTTGGTATCAGAATAATGGTCGGACTTTTCTTTGGAGAAACAAATCAGCAACGAATTATGAATTAATAATTTCTGAGGTTTTCCTGCAAAGAACAAAAGCGGAAACAGTTTCTAAATTTCTGCCTGATTTTTTAAAAACATATCCATCTTGGAAGCAATTGGGAGAAGCAACGGAGATAGAATTACAAGAGATTACAAAACCTTTAGGACTTTATAAACAAAGAGGAAGCAGAATATATAAATTAGCTCAAGAACTAAAAAAAAGAAAAGGTAGATTTCCTAAAGAAAGAAACCAAGTCGCTGAAATGCCAATGATGGGACAATATATCACAAACGCATTTGAACTTTATATTCTAAAGAAGAAATCTCCTTTACTTGATGTTAATATGGCTAGATTATTAGAACGCTTTTTCGGAGAGCGTAAATTAGCTGACATTAGGCATGACCCGTATTTACAAACATTAGCTTATAGAGTTGTCAATAATAAGAAATCCAAAGAGTTAAATTGGGCAATCCTTGATTATGCTTCTTTGATTTGCAAGAAAATCAAACCTCTTTGTTTTCAATGTGTTTTAAATTCAAAATGTAAACATATTGTTGTTAGCAAATAAATCATTTATTAGCTTGAAATTTGCTAATATGATGATATCTTTGCTTAAAATGCAAAGATATTTATGAATAAGGAAATAAATAGAATTAGGGTTGTTTTATCGGAACTAAATGTTAAACATAAATGGCTTGCTGATAAAATGGGAAAAAATCCATCAACAATTTCCTTATGGTGTAAAAACGAAAGGCAACCTTCTCTTGAAACCTTAGTTGAAATTGCAAAGGTTCTTGATGTGGATGCTCGATTACTAATTAATTCAACAAAGTAGCTCGGTTAATGGAAAATAAGAGAACATATATTGATTTATTTGCAGGTTGTGGAGGTTTATCTCTTGGGCTATTTAATTCTGGTTGTTGGAAAGGATTATTTGCAATAGAAAAAAGTCCAGATGCATTTCAAACTCTTTCATATAACCTAATACATAAAGAAAATCATTTTAATTGGCCAGAATGGTTTCCCGAAACAAATCATGATATAAACGAAGTTTTAAAGAATTATTCAAATAATCTAAAAGAACTTAGGGGGAAAGTTGATATGGTGGCTGGAGGGCCTCCATGTCAAGGATTTTCAACTGCTGGACGTAGAGTTGAAAGTGATACAAGGAATAAGCTTATTTTATCCTACATAAAATTTATTCGATTAGTTCAACCGAAAGTAATATTTTTTGAAAACGTAAAAGGTTTTACTCAACAGTTTGATAAAAATAAAGTTAAGGGAAGAGTTTACTCGGAATTTGTACAAAAAGAATTGAAAAAAAGTTCTAAAAAAGAAGATTTTATTGGTTATGATGTCTATGGGCAACTAATTGATTTTTCTGAATTTGGAGTGCCTCAAAAACGAACTAGATTTATTCTGGTTGGAATTAGAAAAGATGTAGCAACTGATAATTCACCAAAAGAATTTTTTAACCAAATCAATTCACATAAAGAGCAATTTTTAGTAAACAAAGGGATTGGTATAACCAATACTTTAGAGGATGCAATTTCTGATTTGTTAAGAACTAACGAAGTGGAATCTCCTGATACAAAATCTTTCAAAGCTGGTATTTATAATAAGCCTGATTCTAATTATCAGAAATTATTAAGGAATGGCGTTATTTATGAAATTCCAGACAGTCATCGTTTTGCAAAGCATTCAGAGGAAACGATTGAGAAGTTTGAGTTTATTCTCAAGTTTGCAGAGAAAAACAAATCCCTTTCAAGTGAATTGAAAGAAAAATTCAAATTAAAGAAAAGAACTGTCATCCCTTTGTCTGGAAGTTGTCCAACCCCTACAATTACGACTTTACCTGACGACTATATACATTACTGTGAACCTAGAATATTTACAGTACGTGAATATGCAAGGATTCAATCTTTCAATGATTGGTTTGAGTTTAAGGGGAAATATACAACTGGGGGAAAACAAAGAACAAAAGAAGTTCCTCGTTATTCTCAAATTGGTAATGCAATTCCTCCTTTGTTTGGAGAACAAGCAGGCATAACTATTAACGAAATTCTTCCATAATGCAGAATGCTTTACAATTTAAAATAAGTGCTGCATTAAAAAATATCATTGGCAGTGATTTAATAAGTGATGATTTTATTGCTGTATTTGAATTAGTCAAAAATTCATATGATGCTCATGCTTCAAAAGTTGATATAATTTTTGAAAATATTTATACCGATAATGCAAAAATCATTATTAAAGATAATGGTAAAGGCATGAGCTATGATGACTTAATAAACAAATGGCTTTTTGTTGCATATTCTGCTAAAAAAGAAGGGACAGAGGAAGATAGTTATGATTATAGGGATAAAATAAAAGTAAAAAGAGCCTATGCAGGAGCAAAAGGAATTGGACGTTTCTCTTGTGATAGATTAGGTGCTGAACTTTATCTAGAGACAATTAAAGAAGAACCTAATTCAAAAGTGGAAACACTTTTAACCGAATGGGATAAATTTGAGGGTGATTTAAAAGACGAATTTGTAAATATTAGTGTTTTACACGAAACTATTCCTTTAAGTAATTATAATCAAAATCACGGGACTGTTTTAGAGATATCGCATTTAAAAAGTGAATGGGATAGAAAAAAGTTTCTTGATTTAAAGAATGCTTTAGCAAAACTTATAAACCCTAATACTCAAAGTGCAGAGGATGAGTTTAAAATAAGAATCTCGGTTGATGATGAATTTGAAAATGATTCAAAAGAACCAGACACTCGATATAAGGTCAATGGTGAAGTTGAAAATTTAATTTTTGAAGCTCTTGATTTAAAAACTACGAAAATAGTCTCTAAGGTAAGTGACAAATCATCTTCTCGCATTGAAACAAGTTTATATGAGGGAGGAAAGTTAGTTTATAAAATAACAGAAAAAAATGTATTGATAAATCTCCATAATGTTGAATTTGTAATATACTTTTTAAATCGTTCAGCGAAATATACCTTTTCAAGAAGAATGGGTATGCAAGTAATTGAGTATGGGCATGTTTTTATGTATAAAAATGGCCTTAGAATTTTTCCCTATGGAGAAAGAGGTGAAGACCCATTTAAAATGGATAATAGGAAAGCTCAAGGATACAATAGGTATCTTGGAACCAGGGAAGTTATAGGATATATTTCAATTGAAGAACCAAATAATGACTTAAGGGAAACTTCAAGTCGTGGAGATGGTTTAATCAAGACAAAAGCCTACGTTGATTTGGTAGAGTGGTTTTATACAACTCTTAGACGACTTGAAAAATATGGCATTGATATAATTGACTGGGGTAACGAGCTATCAAATGATGATTTCATTCAATTAGACAATCAAGAAAAACAAAATGCAATAAAAAGCCTTGTTTTAAATCTAACAAAGTCAGCTAATATTGAATCCTTTGAGGTCTCACCTGAAATTTTTCAAATTTTAGAAGGCAAACAAGAAAAATCTGCAAAAACAACATTAACTGAGATTTCTAAAAAACTTGAAGGAGAAAACTTCAATAGAGATGAAATTCTTAGGAGTATAAAAAATGTTGAACACAAAATTGACAGATTAAAAGAAACGAAAGAAGAGGCTGAAAATGAGGCTTTTGAAAAGATGATTGAGAATGAGGAACTATCAGAAGAATTAGATAGGGAAATTGCTCAAAATCTTTTCACACAATCGTTAATTGGTACAGAGAAAGAAGATTTAATTAGTCTTCAACACCAAATTGTTCATACAGCAGGAAATGTTTCATATTATCTTAATGAATTAGTTCAAGCAATAAATAATGATAGTCCAAAAGAAGAGCTAATTGAAAGTATTCAAGATATTACATTTGAAGTACAGAGAATAGTTAGTTCTTCAAGATATGTTACAAAAGCAGGTTTTAACAAAGATTCAGAAAAAATAAAAGAGGATATTGTTCAATTTATCAATGAGTATATTGAAAATCTTTATGTTCCTGCCAAATCTTTCATTCATCAAGAAAGACCAATTAAAATAATTGTAGAGCGAAATAATCAGGTTGCAAAAATGATGAAATTTCGCCCTTTTGAATTCACTGTATTACTTGACAATCTCTTTTCAAATTCCAGAAAAGCTAATGCAAATGAAATCATTATTACATGGTCAAAAAGTACGGAAAACATTATCCTCCATTTTAGAGATAATGGAATAGGTATACCTTCCGAATATTATGATGACATTTTTAAATTTGGTTTTAGTAGAACAGACGGTTCGGGTATTGGATTGTACATGGTAAAAAACTTAATTCGTAAATATAAAGGCACAATTGAAGTTAATTCACAATTGAATTCCGGTGCAGAATTTTTAATAAAATTACCACTATGAAATTGAACTATAAAATAATCTGGGTTGAAGATAAAATTGAAACAAAACCATTCGAAAGCCTAAAGAAAAATATTGAGACGTTTTTACAGGAGAAGTTCTTTAATGTTGAAATTCATACAGCTGAAGATTTTGAAGAGTTTAAAGAAAAATTTAACTCAAATGGTTCGTTTGACCTAGTAATTACAGATTATAGTTTAAATGATAGTCATGGGAATCAAGTTATTGATTTCATTAGGATTGATGAAAATATTCTAACCGAAGTGTTTTTCTATTCTGCTAATAGCCAATTAGGAACAATTCCTTTGGCAAATAAAAGCAGAATTAGTTTTTACCAGATAGAAGGAACTGGATATCATGCAGAGCTACAAAGGAAAATTCAAGAACTTATATCTTTGACAATCGCAAAATTTGAGCATATTGTAGCAATGAGAGGTATGATTATGCATGAAACGAGTTCTCTGGATTTGCAAATGGACTCTATTGTAAAAAATCAAATAAAAAATCCAAATTTGAAAGAAGCTCTTGAACCAGCTCTGGAATCTATTTTTGAGAGTATCATAAAAAATGCTAGTGAAAAATTTAAAAAGGCAGAAAGTAAAAAATTAAAAGACATATTAAGAGACAATGTACTATTTAATGCTAGTCAAAAGATATTTGCTTTAGGCGCTATATTGGATATTTTAGGTGAAGAAAATTTTGCAGAAGAGTATTCAAACGAAATAATTCTTATTAGAAATCAATTTGCTCACGCTGAACTAAAGCAAGATGAATCAGGAAAAGAATATTTTAAGTTAAAAGGAGAAGATGTGTATTTTGATGCTGATTTCTGTAAAGAAATAAGAAAAAATATTACGAAGCATAAAAATAATTTAGATGAGCTAGCTGATAAATTGTAACGCCAACCCTTCGCAACCATACACATTGCCAAGTCGCTCAAAATACTTGCTCACAAACCAAAACTTGTCAAAGAGTATGGCTGCCCCAACGCATTGATAGGCGGTAGGTTATAAAGCACGAAAACACAACACGGTATATGAAACATTTGGCGGATAGTGCCAATTTTAAGGGCGGTACATTTAATAAACATTGCAACGGTTTGATAAGTTGGAGCTTTGAAATCCCGGCCTCCGCATATTACCATTCGTTGGCACTCATTAAAATGACAAAGAGATTATGTATACTAATTCTAATTTCTTTTTCAGCAATAGCAAAATGTTATTGTCAGAATGACTATTTTAATGAGATGACCAACAACATGTCATGGAGAGATTCCATGGAGTGCTATATGCTTCTAAACCATATTCAGAATCCTGATTATGCATTTATAATGCAAGATGATATAGTTGTTTACAGAAAAAGGAGGGAAGGCTTTAAAAAAATCTCTAAGCATTATGATTTTGTTTGTCTAAATAAGGTTACCCAGAAAGCAACAAGATATGAAATTGAAAAAATAATACAGAAAAGACGCAGACGATTTGAAGACACAGATACTAATTCTAGACGATTCATTATTAATAAAGAAAGTTGGGATTATAAAAAAACTTTTGACTTCTTTAAATATGTTGATTCATTGCACTTTCATAAATTAAACAATGATTCTTTAACAAATCGGTGTGGACTACCTGACTCATTAGGATTTAAAAAATGCATACATTTTTCTGATATTGGTGATGAAATAATCTATCTTAAGAATCAAAAAAACTATCATTCTGTAAGAAGTTTGTTTCCTGAGAAATATATTGAATATTTTCCGGACAATAATAACCAGAGACGAATATTTATAAAATGTAGAAATAGATTTATTGAATTGATGAATAATAGTAACAAGTGCCAATATTAGCTAAAACATCATGCTGGCTATCAGTTAGTTTGAGATTTTTGAACATTTTGAAACCCCGCCAAATCTTTTGATTTATTCGCACCTTTTTTTAATTATTTTTATGGTGCTCATGAATCTAAAGGTTGGTTTTGTATATTTGAAGTTAAAACAAGATAAAAAATTTACTCGCTGTCGCTCACGAGAAAAGTTGGCTACTTACAGCTATAACGTGTGTCGGTTGAAAGGCGCACGCTGTTTAGCCTGGCGTTGGGCTCCATTCCCTCATCACACGAACTTGATTAATTCTGCAAGCAAACGTAAAAAAAGATTAGAAATATTAGAGAAAAACAGTGATTTTGAATGAGCGTAAATTAACAATAGAATTTGACGTTAGTCAGAATTCATGCTATACCTGAAACAAATATTGATTTCGGAAGCTAACGTAAATTGAAAGACTTGAAAAACAACTTAAAAATGAGTGAAAAAGTGAATTACGTAGGTGGTAGTGAATCAGTGATTTATTTTATGGTTCGCTAGGATTATGAAGATGTTTAAAGAGAAGTAGAATTGATATAAGAATTGAATTTCACCTCAAAATATTTATTTATGAAAAAAATTGAAAGGGCACTGTTTATAATCTTGGCATTGAATGCTTTGTTAGGAATCTATTATACATATTCTCAGGTAAAAACATTTAACCTGATCATTAGTAGTATTTTGCATAAAGATTTTCAGAATATAACGTATATTCTTGATTTTATAACATCAGCTGTTTTAAGTGTACTACTTATTATAGGCTTAATAATTTGTGTAAAAGATATGAAATTTAAGATGAATAATTGGATCAAGATCTATGTTATTTATTACATGCTCATTTTTGTTTTCCTTGGAATTCCTAATTTTATAGTACAGTTTTTCAAGCCATCAATTGATTCATTAAATTTTATTTATTTCATTAGATGTTCTCAGATTTTAGGAATAACGACATTGATGCTTGTATTAAGTTATGTTTATTGGAATAAGAAATATGTAGGAGAATTAACAAGTACCAATATCGATGTTAGTTATAAGCGAAGAGTACGCTTAATAAATTATTTAATAGACTCGTTTATAATAGGTGTGATTGTATTAAAAATCACAAATACACTAAAGTCTAACAATATACAAATTGATTATTTCTACGTATATCTGTTATTTTATTTTATCTATTATTTTTGCTGTGAGCTGATATTTAGGCAAACAATAGGTAAAGTTATTACTAATTCTGTTGTAATTATAAATTCAGATAATTCTTTAAACAGTATTTTTATTCGATCTATTTCGAGATATATACCTTTTGAGCCATTTTCATTCATCATTGGTGATCGTGAAGTTTGGCATGATAAGTTATCGCAGACAAAGCTTGTAAGTACTAACGATATTCAAAGGAAAAAACACAAAGAACTGAATTTTTTAGCAATTACTAGTTTATTGATACCACTGCTATATATTCGATTGGTCTATAGTGATAGTCCATTGTCATGGGAAATTCCGGAAGATTTGATTTTATGGTTGCCTGTGTTTTTTCTAATTCCATTGGGGGCATCTGTAATTTCAGTGCGTATTAATAAAAATATTACAGCTATAGTAACGACTGTAATTTCAATTGTATTTTTTGTTCTAACATTATTGTTTACAATATTCATAATGAATTTTAAATACCAAATTTAAATAATAATTGAAATTTTATAAATAGAAAGGATACCTATTTAGTGAGATGTTAATCGAAAAATTATAAAGAAACACTCTGTAATTTGAGAAAATGCCCAGGATATTAAAAAATCAGATCAAAATGACAGGAGCAAAACAGAATAAAAACGTAGCCCAATAATGGCTAAAACATCATGCTGACTATTAGCTTATTGAAAACGAAAAGCATTGAGAATCACCGCCAAATTTTTAATTTATTCGCTGGTGCTCATGAAAAAGACAGCGACATGGGAGCATGGAGTAAAAAAATAAAAGATAACGATACAACATTAGATATCTACTCGACTTTTTTCGATAGATATAATTCAGGGGGCAATCCAACTTCGATTTCAAAATCTGTAAAGTATGAATATGCTGATTATTTCAACGATTCTGATGACAGAAATAATATTTTATTCGGACTGGCTCTTGCTCAATGGGAGACAAAAATACTTGAGAAAGACTTGTTTGACGAGATAAAAGGATTGATAGAATCTGGAAACGATTTGAAAGTGTGGCAAGAATTAGGCACTGATGAAAAATCATTGAAGAACCGAAAAAAAGAACTTGATAAATTTCTAAATCAGATATCAAAAGAAAAGGAAAAACCAAAAAGACGTGTTAGACCGAAATTTGAGTTTTCTACAAAAGAGATTATAAAAGCTATTTCACCAGATAATAAAAAAGAATTGCTTATTCAGGATGAATACACAAATGGACAATATGTTCATACGAGTGGAATTATGACTTGGTATTCTGGAGGTGGCGCTGGAATTGTATATCATGACAGACCAGATTGTGATATGAAAGTAAAATGGATAAATAGCCAAACTGTAGAGATAATGCATGACAAAGAAATAAATTTTGGTAAAAAGGAAACGAATTCTTTCTTTTGTGGAGATAGCATTGAAATAATATACAAGGAACAATGAAAAACGCCCTGTAACAATGCGAAAAAACATAAGTGGTTCAGTGGTTTACGGAACTTTGGGGCATTTAATCAGCTTCGCCAAATCTGCGATTTGACTGTTTGTTTTGAAACTTAAAATTTGTGTCAAAACGCAAATTTGGATCAGTGTAAATTGGCACGTAAGAGCTTCAAAATCAATTACGTTTCTTATACTCAACGTGGGGGGTGCATTAAACTATGTGCCTTAACGAACATTAAAAACGATAATTACAATTAAATTATAAATACATGAAATTGAAAAACAGGTTAATTATTGTACTGGTTCTAATTGGGACTACAGTATTTGGACAAGGAAAGAATTTAAAGAAAATAACTGTAGTTGAAAGTAACAATCCCATTCTAAATTACAATTATGAGAAATTATCTTTGAAAGATTCAATAAACACACTGGAATTTAGCGAATTAAAGAAATATGTTTTATCGAGGACAACAATAAAATCAAAAAATGAACCTGAATTATTTTTTGAGTTAATGAAATGGGTGAGCAATCAGTGGAAACATGATGGGTGGCATGCTGCCCCAGATTCATTAAACTCATTGGGAATCTTGAAAAGTGCACATGATGATGGACAACAATTTAGATGTGTAGAATACGGTGGTGTATTGAACGATATTCTCAATTCATTTGGATATGTAGCTCGTACTGTTGGTTTGAAACACAAAGATGCAGATTACGGAGGCGCAGGAATGGGGCATGTTGCAACCGAAGTGTGGTCTAATAAACTCAATAAGTGGATTTTCTTAGACCCTCAGTTTGGTATTTATGCACAAAAGGATAATGTGCCTCTCAATATTTTTGAGATATATCAAATTAAAAAAGTTGGAAACTTTGAAAAAATAGAATTCATAGAGGTAAAAACGAATAAAGCCAGTAAGGATTATGGAACTGGATTTCTAACAAATTATTTAGGCTATATAGATATTAACCAGAAGCATAGAAATAAGAGCTACTCTTTAGCCCTGAAAATGGAAGGAGAAAGAGATTTTCTTACATTTCAAGCTTTTCCAAGACCAAAAGTGGTATATACAAGCAATTTTGAAGATGTTTATTTTAGCATAAATCAAACGATGGTATTATTCGATTACAATGAAGATGAGATAACTAGGACAGAGGAAGAATTTGGAAAACTTGATATTAAAACTGTTGAAGATTTTAATGATAATATGGCAATATTTGCGGCAAAACCAAATTTCATATTGAGCTTTGATAATAATATGCCATGGTTTAAAAATTACATAGTAAAACTTAATAATAGTGTAATTGAAGGACAAAATAAAAAGTACTGTGTGAATTTAAAAGAAGGGATGAACACTCTTACTATTCTTGCTGTTAATCAGAATGGTATTGAAGGTGTCCCTACAGTTATTAAATTGAAATATGAATAACTACACCTCAACAATGTATAAAAATAATAGCCGGTTCAGTATAAATTCAACGGTTGTAGCCTGCTTCAAAATTGTAACGGTTTGATAAGTTTGAAGCCCGTAATCGCCTACTTTGCATATACTCAACGTTATGCCCTATTAGGCAAATTCGCAGCAACTAATAAAAATTGTATATTTGAGTATTGAAAATTCCAGGTTTACGAAATGATAGATTTGAAAGATAAATTACGCCATTTGCCAAGTGATAAAATTGCAGGACTGGAGTTTATAACGAAAAAAATTGTTGAAACAGGACTGGCAGAAATGATAGTTTTGTATGGTTCGCATGCGAGAGGAGACTTTAAAGACGGTAAAATAAAAGAGGTTGGCGGTATGCCAACAATGTTTCGCAGCGATTATGATTTACTTGTTATTGTCGACAAACCAGACGAAAAAGAACAGCCCGACAGGAGACTGAGTTATTTTCAACCTGTGTTTGAAGGAGAAACATCTATCAAAATAAAGGATATTATAAAGCCTTATTTAAGTGAATTTCCTGCGCAAATAATTGTAGAGCAAATTTCCAGGATAAACCAATTAATAAAAGACCGACAATTTTTCTTTTTGGACATTCAGAGAGAGGGAATAGAATTGTACAATTCGGGAAAATGCAGTTTTGTAGAGCCACCTGAGCAAGTAAGTCTAGAAGTGAGAAGGCAATATGCCGAGGATTATTTTGAGATGTGGTTTAAAAAGACTCAGTATTTTTATGATGATTCTTTAGAAAATATAAATAAAGAACGGTTTGAACAGGCTGCTTTTCATTTAGAGCAGGTATTTGAATTCTGCTACAAATGCGTAGGTTATGTATTTACCCATTATGCCCCCGATGAGCATGATTTGTTTAAGTTGCGGGAGATAGCAGAAAAGTATGAGCCATCATTAATAAAAATATTTCCGATAGATAAACCACGCGAAAAAGATGA
>JBNKRJ010000025.1:0-21455 GCA_050296515.1 Bacteroidales bacterium
ATGAAGCAAAGAAAGCAAAGCCAGGCAGTTTAATAAACAAGGAGGTTTAGCAGTGAGATAAGAATTTTGAAGTATAAAAAAAATAAGAACGGCATTTATAATAGTTGTTTGATAAACCACGCGATGAAATCGCGCAGCAGCGAAGGAGGATATATTACCCACGATAGCGCGAGCTTACAGTTCGTGCTCTGCGAAAGCAGACTATCAAAGCAGGATAATATTAATAAAAAATGAAACATCCATGATTAATTTTAATCACACACGAGCATGATTATTAACAGAAACTATCTGATAGCATGTAAGTTGAGTTTAGTGGATGTTCCATATGACCATATAAAATAATTAAAAAATAAACAGATGAAAAAAATAAAAGAATTAACCAAATTAATTTTGAATCCATTAAGGAAAAAGAAAACATTATATGGGTTAATAAGCTTGGTTATTTCTATTTTTTGCATTTATGAAATACAAAAAAGAACTGGTATTAATGGCTTAGATTCGGACAGTTTTGATAAAGAAATAGAGATAAATGTAAATATAAATTGCAAACAACCTGTTAGTTATCAGGACTATTACTCTTTTACTAATCCCTATGATTTTAAATTTGATGGTGATTTGAGAGGAGGTGTTATTATTGAAAATCTTAATCCTTCCTCTGAAATGGATACCGTAGAAATTTCAATTGCAATCGCTCACCCTACAAAATATCTTAAAAATAACAATAGACAAATTGCACCTATAATCACCAAAAGAATGGAAATTCAAAGGATTTTACCTACAGGTGAAAAGAATAATTATAATAAAGACTTCATAAATGTATATAATTATAAATTCAATGCTCCGTTAAGAAATAGACTCCACATCGATTATTTGTTAGGCAAAATTCAAAAAAAAATTAGTCTTGATATTTCTACTATAAGAATAAGAACTTTAGTCAGTATTATTAATGGGTATAACAAAATTGATGAAATGAGAAATATGAGAAACATCAATTTTAATATACCTTTAACAGAGGAAGTGTCATTAATTAGCATGAAGGGGCAAAAGTTTGATAAGTATTATGCAGAGAAATCAATGAATTATTTTGTTGAGTATGATGTGATAAATACTAATAACATAATTCAAATGGATGACACTGTTTTCATTGAGTTACAAAACAAAGCAAAAAAGAGGAACCGAAATTTTGAACTTGTAATAATTTCGATAATTCTAGGTATATCAATATCAGCATTTTGGCAATTGATATTTGATTCATTTTTGAAAAATAAATGACAACATATAGCTAAAACTCAAAAAGGGCAACTTGCCTAATTTGAGAGGTGTACAAGAAATAAAACCCGCCAAATCATCAATTTGGCTACTAAAACGAATAAAAATATCAAAATCAATAATTTGGCTGCGTGCTAAGCGAAATGGTTGTACTTTTAATCCCTTTCTGCATTTAGCTTGCCGTTGTAAGCCATTTCAAGAAACCTACTGCATATAAACAAAACAGATTATGAATTTAGGCAAACCATTATTAGAAGAATTATTCAATAAACAAATACGTTTTAGGATTCCAGTTTTTCAAAGACACTATGTCTGGAATGAACAGGAACAATGGTTACCCCGATGGGGCAATATTAATAACCTATGCCCCACTTTCTTTGTTGAACATATAAAACCAAATTAGATGAGAGAAGATGATTATTTTTCAATGATACCCTCGCTGCCGCACGAATCTTTCGTGTGGCAATGAAGCAAAGAAAGCAAAGCCAGGCAGTTTAATAAACAAGGAGGTTTAGCAGTGAGATAAGAATTTTGAAGTATAAAAAAAATAAGAACGGCATTTATAATAGTTGTTTGATAAACCACGCGATGAAATCGCGCGGCAGCGAAGGGGATAATGAGAAAGATTTGATCAGATTCATCAGGCTTCCACTCCACTTATCTAAACAACATTGAGCTGGCACCAGCGAGCGAACATTCCGTCATCAAAAGTCAAGCAAAATTTAGTGCCAACGTAAAAAAACTTTTTAAATTTTTGTACTTATAATTTGCAATATAGAACTTAACAACCCTGCGGTTCTTAGAGGGCCTACGCAACCCGATATGCTGAGAGAATTCCATCAATAGTTTTTCCGATTTGAAAATAAAAAAGAAAAATCTTGGCGATATATATAAGAGTTGGCGTCATTGCAGAAATACTTCAAGATTCAACGAAATGCACTTATTTTTAATTGTATAAGTTCACAAAAGGGATTAAAATTATTATTTTGCACCCCCTTTATTAACTTATTTTAGGACGGGTCATTATGCATAAATATTTTATACCTATTCTATTTTTCACTTTTGTACTCAGTTTTCAAATCAAGGCAAATACGACTTTATGCTTTAATAAAAAGCAATCTTATTCGGTAAAAGATTTTTCACTGTTTTGCGATACAAACTCGCATACTACACTAAAAAACGTTATTGAGGCATATAATCAAGGAAAATTTACCAAAATAAGTCATGACAATACAAAATTAAGCCATCACACAAACTATTGGATAAGGTTCGATGTTAAAAACAATTTACCAGCTGAGTTAACGTGGATGCTTGAATTTAACACCCAAATTTCACATGTATGGATTTATTGTCTGGATGGTTCAGGAAAGCTTCTTGGTGAACCAATTAAGTCTGTTGCAATCAATAATATCAGTCGGAATAAGGTATTGTTGTCGTTCCCACACCAGGAAACAACTACGGTATATATAAAAATAAACAACCAGATTTTATTGGATGTCAATATTTCAAACATGCAGTTTTCCCCGATATCAAAGTACGAAAGGAAACTTTCGATGCACGGTTTTTTAGTGGGGGGCACTTTCGGGGGATATATTATCATGTTTATAATAAGTTTACAAATATTTTTTGCTTTTCGCAGAAAGGAATACATATACTATTCACTATATATTGTCTTCAACGGAATCTTTGCATTGTTCGGGTCCTTTTTAACCGATAAGTATTTGTTTTACGATGACCCATGGAAAGCATTTAACCTGCACGGGGTGATATTGCTGGCTCATTTGTTTTATATCATTTTTGTACGCTATTTCATTGCCCCGTCTAATATTCCTCCAAAAACCGACCGATATATATTTAAACCCATCATGTGGTTTATATATATTGTAAATCCGGTAATATGCATTATATCGTTTTACGATATCCACCTGTTTAAGCAATTGTTCGATATTGTAATTCTCACCGAGGCAGTTTTGGGGTTAGTATTGTCAATCGTGCTGTTGCAAATAAAGCTCAGGC
Organism: Bacteroidales bacterium; assembly: GCA_050296515.1. Lineage (GTDB taxonomy): Bacteria > Bacteroidota > Bacteroidia > Bacteroidales > NBLH01 > NBLH01. The sequence goes on from JBNKRJ010000025.1 coordinate 3,286, forward strand.
CCGTTCGCCTTATATTAGTTGGTTCCCTAATTATGATTGTATTTGGCATATTTGGTCAGTTGGCAGATGCTTATGACATGGTAAAGGAAAATTATTTTTACAATATCGGTGTGTTATTAGAGCTTATATTGTTTTCGTATGCAATTACCTACAAACAAAAACAACTGCAAGAGGATAAAAAGGAAAAAGAAAAACACATGGCGGTGCTAAAGGCTGAACTAGCCGGAAAAAACCGTGAACTTACCCAAAAAGCCATTAATATTACCCAGAAAGAGCAGATGTTGACAAGCCTGAATGAGAAATTACAATCAATCAATACCGAATCAATTGAGAACAGGAACATTATACAGGGAATCTTGTTGGACATTGATATCTACCGCAGTCAGCACTCATGGATAGATTTTGAAAATTATTTTACTAAAGTACATCCGAAATTCTTTGTGCAGCTAAAACAGTATTATCCTGAGCTTACTTCCAACGAAATTCGTTTGTGTGCTTTATTGAGACTGACACTTAATACCAAAGAGATTGCTTCGATAACAGGCAAAACCCCAAAAAGTATTGATGTTATGAGAAACCGGATAAGAAACAAAATTGGACTTGAACGCAGTGAGCGGCTTTACGATATACTTTCAAATTATTAAATAAAGGCTTTTTTTATAAAATTTCCGGTTTTATAATTATTAAAATTCATGCGTTAACTCATTCATTATCAACACTGAGATATTTTGTTCCTGCTATTCTTCTTCATTTTAAAATATAAAAAATTATTTTCAAGCCGTTGAATGTTTTTGCTGAACCTGGAGCACCATCAATAAGAAATCAATGAATATTTTCAATTGGGTCTTTCTGGTTACAGCAACCTAAGTATTAACAGATAAATTAAATGGAGGTTAATAATGAGACTTAAGTACAAAGTTAAAAGTATCGGTATGAAAATGAGAAAGGCATCGGTGGCAACGCTTCTGGCTGTCGTATTCTCCATTTCAGCTGCAACAGCACAAGAAAGCATTAATTCCGCAGGCGGTAATGCTTCAGGAAGTGGAGGCTCGGCAAGCTACTCCGTTGGACAGGTTGCCTGCCAAACCCATACCGGAACAAATGGTTCGGTAGCCGAAAGTATACAACAACCCTACGAAATTTCAGCGGTAACAGGCGTAGAAAAAACCGAAGGCATTAATCTTTCTGTTTCAGCCTATCCCAACCCTACTGTTGGTTTTTTAAAGTTAAAAGTTGACAGTAAAATTTTAAAAGATTTGAGTTACCAACTATATGACTTAAACGGAAACCTTTTACAAAATAAAAAGTTTACAAGCCTGGAAACTCAGGTTGACATGAGCAATTGTGTTCCATCAACCTATTTTGTAAGAGTAATCTCAGGCAGTAAAGCAGTTAAAGAATTTAAAATAATAAAAAATTAAGGAGGACAAAATAATGAAAAAATTATTTTCAATTGTAGCAGCCGTATTAATAACGGCAGGTGTGTTTGCTCAATCACCAGAAAAAATGAGCTACCAGGCAGTAATCCGCAATAACAGCAATGCCCTGGTTACAAACACAAGTGTAGGCATGAAAATAAGCATATTGCAAGGTTCGGCAAGTGGAACAGAAGTTTATGTAGAGACCCAAACCCCCACAACCAACGTCAACGGATTGGTAAGCATTGAAATTGGCAGTGGTACGGTAGTTAGTGGTACATTTTCTTCTATTGATTGGTCGAACGATACTTATTATATCAAAACAGAGACGGACCCAACAGGCGGCACCAGTTACTCCATAACCGGTACAAGTCAATTATTAAGCGTGCCATATGCATTGTATGCCAAAACAGCAGGAACTGTAGGCTCTCATTACGTAGGCGAACTTTATGGTGGTGGAGTGGTTTTTTGGGTTGACCACACAGGTAAAAAGGGATTAATAATTAGTATGGTTGACCTTAGCACAAGCCAGGGCTGGAGTAATGTTACAGGCGATAATACCAGAAACACCAACGATTGGGACGGTATGGGCAATACAGCTGCAATAATTGGACAGAGTGGCCATACAAGCAGTGCAGCAAAACTTTGCAACGATTACACCAATACTGATTATGGCACAGGTACGTACAGTGACTGGTACCTGCCCAGTATAGCCGAATTATTCCTTATAAGGAATAATTTTTACGCAGTACAAAAAGCCCTTGACAGCGATGGCAACAATGCAACCAATCAGCTTGATAAAAGTATTAACTACTGGTCGTCGACAGAATCTACCAGTAGCTACGCTTTATCGTTTAAATTAAGCGATGGCAGTACAATCGAAGAAAGTAAGCTCAATAATGACTATGTACGCGCAATCAGGGCGTTCTAAAAATTTAAACAAACTGATAGTTCATGAACCGCTGTCAGGTGCACCAGTTGGTGAACCTGACAGCGGTTCGGTATAAAATAGCCTTAAAAACACACCAATTTAACACCTACGCAATTTCGCTAAAAAGCTTTAAGTCAAAATCTTAAGAAAAAGTCGAACGTCAGGAATTAAAAAAGTCGAACCATTTTCCTTTATTTAAAGAGTTCGACTTTTTTTAGTCGGTCGATACCTTCATTAATTCATTTCACTTTTGTACAAGTTTAATAACACAAAAAAATATGAAACAATGAATTTGAAAGAAAAAATGAAAACCAGCATCGTACTGGTATTAATAGTTTTGTTATCAGTAAATACGTTCGCACAAACAGAGTCTGAGAGTAATCATCTTAGCAAGGTCTATTTTAATAATGATTTTGGGTTAATCATTCTTCCAATAAAAATAAACAATAGTGAAACACTAAATTTTATTTTTGATACAGGGTTTGATGTAAATGTCTTGGACCAGGGTGTGGCAGAAAAACTGGACTTGGATTTATCCGATAAAATCACCGAAAAACAACCCGGAGGAAGTATTGAATATTCTATAGTTAAGGATTTAGCTGTAGAAATGGAAGGTGTAAAGTTGCAAAATGAGAATTTTATAGTCACGTCAATCAGTCAAATGGGGCAGTTAATAGGTCATCAGCTAGATGGGATTATTGGGATGGATTTCATGTTAAAATATAAAATTGAAATTAATTATGATGAGTTATTTTTAACCATTCACGACAAAGACCAACTGCTAAATACCACTGAATATTTGAGTTTGCCTTTTCAGCTTGAAAATAAAGAGCCCTTTATTTATTGCAGCATGAAAAATACAAAAGGCAAGACCGTCATTAGTAAATTTAAGATGGATACAGGTAGTATGGATGCACTTGGACTTAATAAAAATTTCATTGAGGATAGTCAAATCATTGATGATAGCACTAAGGTGGTTTCCACGAAAGGAATTGGAGTTGGTGGTAAAACAAATGGAATTATATTTAATGTTTACGATTTTAAAATTGGAAAATCTGTTTTACCTAAATTAACCATAGGAGCAACTTTGGAGTCGGGTGGATTTGAAAACAGAGCAGATGCCGGCACCATAGGAGCAGAAATATTAACCCAATTTAATTGGGTATTGGATATGAATAACAATCATCTTTATTGTGTTGAAAATAAGAGAAGATCAAACTTCCAAAGAACTGAGAAAAGTGGTTTGTGGGTAATTGAAGGTTCTGATAAAGAAAAAATGATCTATCAGGTAATTAAAAATTCTCCGGCTGATGTCGCAGGATTAAAGTCCGGACAAACCATTGAAAAAATAAATGGTGAAAGTGCCGATAATTTTTCGTTACATCAAATTAAGGAATTACTTAAGAATAAGCAAGGAACAATTGTTAAACTTAAAATCAAGGAGCAGGATCATGAGATATTGTTATGCTTGCAAGAACTTATTTAATTGATTTTATTATTACTAACAAAGTATTACAAATCCACCGGCTGCTGCGAATCCCTTCGCATAGCAACGAAGTAAGGACAAAAAGCAATGTAGAAATAAAAAACAATAATGAAGAAAGGAAAAAATGATAAGATTAGATAGTTGATGCACATGTGATGAAATCGTGCGGAGAGGGCTTCGCTTCGTGAAAACGCCTTCGGCTAAAAGGCTGAAACTGTGAACATTGCGAAGCAAAGGTTAATTGAAAATAAACGGAATAAAAAAGGTCTCTGGAGTTCTTCCGGAGACCAAAAGTTTTATTGTAGTACTAAATAAGCACCAATGCTCATTTAGAAAAAATGACCAAACTTAATCGATAACTTCAACATTAACAGCGTTTAAGCCTTTGCGTCCTTGCTGAGTGCTATACTTTACTTTATCATCTTCCTGGATATTATCAATTAGCCCACTGCTGTGAACAAAAATATCATCGCCTGTTTCAGCTGATGTGATAAAACCAAATCCTTTTGAATCATTAAAAAATTTTACTGTACCTTCTTGCATCTTTACTAAATTTAAATTATTAAATATTTTATTCTATCCTAGAACCCCAATATATTCTAACTAACTCAGAATATGACTTTTAAAAACAGACAAACTGTTCTTAAAACATAAAAAAACAAAGTAATGGATGAATATAATTGTAAAGAAGAGAAAACTCGAAAGAACAAATAATACTAATAAATTACCTTATAAACTTTAAATAGGCGTCCTGGAGGACTGTGCAAATATAGAACAATTATTTGAATAATAGCTTTTTTGAAGAAAATTAAAAAAAATAAACTGTCGTCACTGTTCTAATTATGAAGTATTGGCCGTCAAAATGTGAGAATCTTGTAAGTCTTATTTACTATTCTGTAACTACAATCCTGAAGAATAGCCTTAACTTTATATAGATAGTTTTTAAATGAATCATGTTCTATTCATTATAGACCTAAAAGGAGAAAGTAGTTAAATTTAAACAAATGAAAAGAATCCAATCACACGAGGATGTTCAAAATGATAGTAAAACCGTTCCGCAGAGTTCTGATTCGGAAGTTCAAAGGTTTTTAATTACAATTAAATTCGGTAAAAAGTCGGTATGGGAAGCATCTAAACATGGTGTTATTTCCCAAAAGGAGGAAGCAAGAAATTTTATTTACAATGAAGCTGATTAGGCTTTTGCTTACTTTAAATCTGCTATAAAAGCTGAATGTTAATTTAGGTGGGCGATTCTAAACTGCAGAATATTTATAAAACAAAAAAACATTATGATTTTGTACTAAAGGACTAAAGTAATTTGGCATCCAGTTATATGCTGCTCCTCACCTGTTTTGCAATAAGAATGAAGAGTCATTTGTTTTTAAATTTGTGAATGATGCAACTTAGTTTCTTAATTATGCAGCACTTACCAGTAAGTAGTTGTTTAATTTCGAAGTAGATGTATAGTTAATATCGTACATAGCAGCCGTAGTTTACTATAGTGTACAAGACAACCTAAAGAAAATGATATGCCAATATTTATGGATCGCCACGATGTTTCTGAATCTGTCACAGCCGAAATAGTTGCACAAATACACCTGGAAGATATAAAAATACAGCAGAAATATAATTGTAGAGGGCTAACTTATTGGTTTGACGACACCCGAAAAACGGCCTTTTGTTTGATTGAAGCACCCGACCGCGATGCTATTATTCAAATGCACGACCATGCTCATGGTAAAATACCTCACCAGATTATTGAAGTAGATAAAACCATTGTTGAATCGTTTTTAGGCAGGATAGAAGATCCGGAAAAAGCACAGGATACCAGTTTAAACATTATAAACGAACCAGCCTTCAGGACCATAATGATGGTCACTATTGATCATCATTCATTTGAAAACACCAACCCTTTTTCTGTTATTTCAAATGTGCAACAAATCTACAAACAGATAAATGAAATGTTGAAATCATTTAATGGAAATATGGTCAAACAAGATGAGGACGGCTGTTTAATTTCTTTTCGAACAGTTACCAATGCTGTTTTATGTGCTTTAAAAATTCAAGAGGTGTACAGGAAGCTCAGCACCCATTATCAAACCAAATATACTGAATTGTCTATCGGGTTGCATGCCGGCATTCCGGTTACCGACAAAAAATCGATTTTTGAAGATACTATTAAATTGGCACAGCGCATGTGTTCTATTTCAGCTGCTGTAATTGTTCTTTCATCCGAAATAAAGCATTTATTTGAAAGCGAGAATATTGGGGAAGATTTAAATAAGAATCAAATTCATGAGCTCACCAGCGATGAAGAAAAATTTCTGAGTAGTTTAATGGATTTTACCGAAAAAGAATGGCAGAATGCCGAATTGAAAGTGGATGATTTTGAAAAGAATATCGGAATCAGCAAATCAAAGCTTTATCGGGAAATGATTCGGTTAACCGGAAAATCGCCCAATGTTTTTTTACTCCATTACAGGCTGCGAAAATCATTGCAAATGTTACAAAAGCAAAAAGGAAATGTATCTGAAATAGCTTTCGATTCAGGGTTTAACAGTCCATCCTATTATGCAAAGTGTTTTCGTAAAAAATATGGAATTATGCCTTCGGACTTAGTGCAGCAGTAAGTCGGAACCTCCTTATTTCCAATCAACTATTTGCCTTGAACCAAATTTACCAGCCAAAGAACCAAATGTGCTATTTAACGTCAATTTACTGCCGTAATTTTGATGAAGAGTCTATAAAAGATGTGCCGGCCATTCTTTGGTCATTAAAACCGGCAATAATGTCGAAATAATAAAAAAAACAGGAGGATTAACAATGAAAATTGCAAAACAAGACATTGAAGTTAAAATGGAGATTCCCGGGGCTGTTATTCGTCAGAAAACAGAATTTGGCGATGCCTCCGGATTTGGAAAAATAAGTGGAGAGTATTTCAGTCTTTCAGCAGGAGTAGATACCACCCCTCTTTTTATGGGGCTTGAAGGAAACTTATGCCAGTGTCCGCACTGGGGTTATGTAATTAAAGGCGAACTTACCACATCTGATGCAAATGGTATTAAAGAAACCGTAAAAACCAATGATATGTTTTACTGGCCCTCTGGTCATAACGTAAAGGTAAATGCTGATGCTGAGATAATTATGTTTAGCCCCCAGCATGAACACAGCCATGTAATTAATCATATGGTTGAAAAGACCAAGGGCTAATATTATCATCCAAACACAGTAGATCGTGACAATCATTTGCTAACAAACATGTTTGTTGGCAAATGATATAGGTTAAAACGATGGAAGTGGCTACGCAAACTTAGAATAATAAGTAATGAAGGGTAATTTTGATTTATTTATATTTCTAAGGAAGGGCCAACCACCTTCATGTCATGATCTTCAAACACTTTATTTATTTCTTCCATTGTAGGTGGAGAATTCCATGCATCTGTTGTTTTAAAAAAGTTTTCCATTTTCCCTGCCGGGAGATAAGATACAATTACTTTCGCTTTTTCAGTTAACTGAATAAAGGCATGCTGAACATTTCGTGGTAAAAAAATAGTGTCACCGACTGTCATTTGGAATTTTTCATCACCACACTGAAAAAGATATTCGCCTTCAACAATATAAAAAAATTCGTCCTGATAAAGGTGAACATGCAATGGAGGACCACCCATAGGAGTAAATCCTGTTTGTTCGAAAACAGCCAAACCACCATTTGTATCAGAGGAGGAAATTTTTAAATCCAGAAGATTTAAAGTTACACCCTTCATTTTAAAATGTTTATTTTTCCTGGCTTCACCAGAATTTACCTTAAATCCTGTTAATGTATTAGTTGCTTTTTGACAGGAAAATTTAATAAAACCCAGCAAGGGAATAATGCCAAGGCTTGTTAGTAGAAAGTTTGCTCGTTTCATAACCCATTCATTAGTTATTTTTATTTATATACCGATCAACAAAAGCAGCTTCTCTACCAACTCCACCAACCAGAATTGAAATCGCTCTATGATTTGCTGGCCAGTCCGGTTTTGTTTGGAATGCATATGATAACCCTTTTTAATCAGGCTCATAAATAGTTGCTTAAACAATTGAAGCATTGTGTTTTTTTTAATGAAAATTGACATAAGAATTAATTGAAGATTAAGACTCTGGAAATTACTGATAGCCTTTAATTTAGCTAAAATTGACAATCGCCTGAACAGGCATCTGAAAGGTAGTCTATATGAAATAAAATGTCTGTGATATAGTGTTTTGGTCTATGTCCTTCAAATTTAAATTTAACAAAATAAGATGTGAGCCTTTAACTATTAATTGAAATCGTGTTAGAAATGCCTGGTGTATTTGATTAATAACAGCCTCCAAATGCCAATTACAGTATTTAGATAGTTTTGAATGAGTTATATTTATTCGCCAATTAATGCTGTTGCCTTGTCCAAATTATCCTAATCTGCCAAAAAAAATGCAATAAAAAAATGTGGGAATAATGTAACTTATTTCCTTAATTATGTATCATTTATAGGTAAGTAGTTGTTTAAATTTGGTGTACGAAAATTAAAATTAACAACTATGATAATTCAGTTCAGTACAGATCATAATTTAAAAGGAAGTGAAAAAGTAATATCCTTTCTAAAAGAGTTAATTGAAGTGCAGTTAAGCAGGTATAAAGAACGTATTACCCGCATTGAGGTGCATCTTTCAAACGAGAATGGCCCCAAAGAAGGGGCGAATAATATAAGATGTTTGCTCGAAGCCCGCATTGAAAGAAGACAACCGATTGCATTTACAAATAATGCCAGTAATTACCAGCAGGCAGTAGCTGGTGCAATTGAAAAATTAATCAGTTCACTTGATAAAATGGCCGATAGGTTAAAACAACAGTTGCAGGGATAAATTAAGTATAGATAAAGATGTAATTGCAAATTTCAGTTTTAAGGCTTCAGTAAACTATTAAGTGTTTAAAATACAGTTATTTACATAAAAGATTAATACATAACTTAAGTTAAATTCATACACTTATATAGATATTATGAAAACAGGAATAGTAAAATCTTATGACGATTTGAAAGGATTTGGAATCATCATGGAGTTTGCTTCGCAAAAAGACTTTTATGTTCAAGAAGATAGCCTGAAAGAAAGTATAAAAGAAAATGATGAAGTAACTTTTGAATTAGATGTGTGGAAAAAGGGACTGAAAGCCGTAGATGTCAGGCTGGCCTAAATTTCACGTTATAAAGAGCTATACAAATTAATTGTGTATAACTTTCTTATAAATTGAAAGATAAGATTCAGCCATTTTTTGCGAACTAAATTTTGACATGGCCCAATCCCTGCAAAACTTTCGGCTGATTATTTTTATGTCCTTTACAGCATTAACTGCCTGATTAACAGTACTCACCAGATACCCGGTTTGCTTGTCAAGAATTAATTCAGGCATGGAGCCCCTGTTGAATGCAATTACCGGAGTTCCGCATAACATTGCTTCGGCCACACTCAACCCAAAAGGTTCATCAAAACTTATCGGATGCAGCAGGGCTATAGCATTACCCAAGAGCATATCGCGCTCTGCCGGACCTGAATTTCCCACATAAACAATATTATCATTATTTACATAGGGCTTCACCATGGTATCAAAGTAGGTCTGATCCTGAATTAAACCGGAAATAATTAGTTTCCTTTTTGCCTTTTTTGCAATTTGTATTGATTCATAAACTCCTTTATGGGGATGAATTCGACCAAAGAACAGTAAATAATTTTGGGGTTCGGCAACAAAAGAAAAGTCTTCAGAATTAATCCCATTGTAGACTGTTGCAATGTAATCAAGCTCGGGGCAGCGATCGGAATTACTGATGGAAACATAATAGCTGCTTTTATTGTATTTTTTATAAACCGGTAAAATTTGAGGTGAAGAAAAACCATGAATGGTTGTTAACATCGGTGGTTTTATTATACGCGAAAAAGTCAGTGGCAAAAAGTCGAAGTTGTTATGAATTAAATCAAATTGGTTCGCTTGTTCCATTATATTGCTGATATGCAGGCATTCAGCTACTTTAGGATCGATATCGGAATCTTCGGCATAACCCTTTTTATAAACAAACGATAACTTACCGGACGTAATTGAATCGCCTGTTGCAAAAAGAGTTACGTCAACCCCAAGTTTAATTAATCCTTCGGCAATGTTTGAAGTAACCTGTTCCCACGGACCATATTTTTCAGGTGGTGTTCGCCAGGCAACGGAAGAGAGAATGGCTATTTTCATTTTGTTTATTTTTTATTACTTCATTTTAGTTGAATTCTATTTTGTAGAAGTTCTTTTTAAGTCGCAGGTTTATAGTTGCAGTAGTTTAGTGGCAGTTGCAGTTTTGTATAAAGTGGTGGGCGGTTATCAGTTCTTAAGCCTTTCAATTACCTATTAACTGCTACTGCCACCTTCTCCTGCCACTGAAAACTCTATTACTTTGGCAAAAACCTATCTGGATTATTCGCCATACTTCCCAACATTTTACCTACTTCATCATATCTCTTATTAAGTGAATCTTGCAGGTCCTTGCTTATATATGCGCAACTAAAAGCAAAATCTATCCAGGTAGAAGTTTCACTTGCTTCTCCATCTGCATCCGTCATTTTACTTGTAAAGTGCTTTGGGTATCTTCTTTTTCTGTATCCTTCAGCTATATTCGAACAAACCGACCGTGATGACCTTCTTATTTGATCAGTAAGTGCATATTTTTCTTCTTTCGGAAAGTCTTTTGAAATCTCAAAAATCTCCATTGCAAGCGAAAATGCCAACTTATATACTTTCAAATCTTTAAAACTATAACTCATATTTTAGGTATTAATACAAGCACTAAGCTAAAAAAAATATAAATTATACACCCCCTAAACCTTCCAATTACCACTTCCAACTGCCATTGCAACTACTAACTGCTTCTCCATTCTGCCCTTTAACACTGCAACTCACCCTATTAACTGCCACTGCTAATTATCACTGCATCCTGCCACTCCCAACTGCAACTATTTACTGCAACTTCTACCCCCCAATCGCACCCCTGCTACTCCTTAAACAATGATCAACCAGGGCTTCAAGGTTGGCCGTGCCCATGCACATCACTTTATCAGCCCCGCCCCAATATATTTTTACGCTGCCATCGTCCTCAGGTACAGCACCACATGTAAAAACTACGTTATGAACATACCCCGTGATTTCATAAACCTCTTCGGGCTGTAGAATCCATTCGTCGCCAACAGCTATCATTTTTGAAGGATCCTTAAGATCATGTAAAGCCACGCCTAAGCGATAAACACTGCCATCCATGGTTGGAAATACTCCATGGTAGATACTTAACCAGCCTCTTGCGGTTTTTATTGGAGGCGCACCCGGTCCGATTTTCATTTCGTCCCAATGGTATTGTAAAGGTTTCATTATCAATTTAGATTCGCCCCAATATTTTAAATCAGGAGAATAAGATATCCAGATAGACCAGGGTGATATTTCGGAATGCGGACGATCAAGCCTTGCATACAATCCATTAAATTTCTCCGGGAATATAACTACATTACGATAATCTGATTCGGTAATTAACGAAAACCTTTCTACCGTTTTAAAATCTTTTGTTTTTGCCAGGCCAATGCGTACCCCGTATTTTGAGTAGGCACTGTATGTAATAAGGTATTCCCCATCCATAAAAATAACCCTTGGATCTTCAATACCGAATGATTCATACTTCTTAAAAACACCTTCATTTGCTGGTGTCATAAAAGGTTCGTTTCTGACTTTAAAACGATAACCATCAGCACTTTCGGCAATACCAAGAATGCTTCTTCCATTGAGCCTGTGTGAACGGAATATCATGATGTACAAGCCCTGATGTTTAACTACCGCAGCATTATGCACCGTGGCAACAGGATAAGGAACGTCCTTGCTTGTAAGAATAGGGTTATCTGGATACCTTTCAATTAACATATAAGGCTGTTTATCAGTAATTTGATCCTATTTAGATTGATTGTAATAATGTTTCTGATTTGTTTTCCTTCACAAAGTTTAACTGGGTATTATTATTTTCGTTCAAATCGAACTTATGAAATTCTTCAAATGCCTGTAGTAATGATAAATGCGAAATTAAATATGCAAGTGAGCTTTCGGCTCCCTGATTCCGGTTTACTCCATAACTTTCAAAACCATCGCAACAGCCTTTTGTTTCAAAATCATACAAGCTCATCCTAAGATCGTTTTCGCCCAGGAACCATAAAAATGAGTTATAAAGTTTGATAATGTACTCCCTTTTGTTTGTCAAACGAAAAGCCTGATGGTACATTAAAACCATAGACATTGCATCTACAGGCTGCTGTGCATAAACGGAGCGTTCACCGTCTTTTTTATACCAGTTTTCGTTTCCAATTATTGATAAATAACCATTATTAAGTGTATGACTGGTAAGAAAATCCATGGATTCAACAGCCGTTTTTGTCACACTTTCATCGTTTAATAATTCAGCTGCATGCAAAAGAGCCAGGGGAAGTATCCCGTTATCGTATGCGAGTAATGATTCAAACCATTTCCAATCAGGTGATTCATTCCGTTTGTAATGGCCAATTAAAGTAAAAGTTAAATTACGCAGTACTTCAGTCATTGAATCATCCGAAAGGTTACTTCTTAGATAATGAGATATACCAATAATTGTATTTGCAATTCCTCGTATTGATTCTAATTTTTGGAAATGAGGTGCCGCATTAAAAAATATTTCTTTGCCCGACTGATAATAGGCATCGTTCGGTGCATTTCCCAGTAAATATCCCAGGGCCCAAACAGCTCTTCCAAAAGAATCTTCAGATCCAATTTTATCCAGGAAATTTCTGTTAAAACTCATAAAATTTCTAAACGTTCCATCAGGATTTTGCATGTAATGGATGTAACTTAAATAAACCGGAGATAATTCAAGCGCACGTGTGTTTTTTATTTGTTTATAAGCCATTAACACCATTAGCAAAGCCCGTGCGTTATCATCAAGGCAGTATCCCTCTTTTAAGTTAGGGATGCCAAATTTTGCATGTTGAATAATCCCGGTATCATCAGTTAAGCGATTGATATGTGCTAATGAAAAGGGGGGCAAAGAAAGCAAGTCTAAAATAGCATCCTTTTTTTCGATTCGTTTAGGCTCATCGCTTAAGATACTTTCGGAAAGCAATACGTATTTTTTACCTGATTTGGGCCATGTAATACCTCGTCCGTAATCATATGCTTTTCGTTTTAGCTCCAATAATTTAGCCGGGTTGGCCAATAGGTTCATTAAAATATAGGTAAGTTTTTCTGAATCATTAAAGTTGAAAAGTACGCCCCTCCCTTCATCCAATAACTCAGCAGCATGCCAGTAAGGAGTTGAAATAACAGCAGAACCCACCCCTATTGCATAGGAAAGGGTTCCACTTGTAATCTGGGCTTCGTTTAAATAGGGGGTAATATAAATGTCTGATGCAGCTAAATATTTAAATAAATCCTGTACATTAATGAACTCATTTAGGAATAATACATTTTTTTCGAGATGAAGGTTCTTAATCAATCGATGCAAAAAAACGCGGTATTCTTCGCCTGAATGCCTTTTTACATTGGGATGTGTTTTACCTAGCACAATGTAGAGTACCTCAGGATATGTTTCAACAACTTTTGACAGGGCATTAATAACAGTTTCAATTCCTTTGTTTCGGCCTACAAAACCAAAGGTAAGTAATACTTTTCTGTTCGTTAATTTAAATTCCTTTTTCGAATCTTCCGGGTTGAAATTTATATCAGGAACTCCGTGTTCGATGAGAGCAATTTTTTCTTTTGATACCTGGTAAACACTTATTAAGAATTCAATAGCTTTATTGCTCATTACTACCACTTTGTGAGCCATTTTGCAAATTTCTTTCAGAATGGCTCTTTCGTTGTACGAAGGGTTTTTAAGGATGGTATGAAGGGTGACAACAAAAGGAATCTCAAGCCGGTGTAGCAAGGGTAGAATATATACACCACTCTGGCCTCCGAATATTCCAAATTCATGCTGAATGATACAAATATCAGCGCCACTTAGATTAATAAATTTTGCGGCTTCTAAATAATCCTCCTGATACTCTTCTCTTATCGTTAGTTTTACCTCTTCGGGGTATTTATAATCATTATCAAAATCATTAAGCGCTACAACAAAAGCTTCGAAATTTGCTTCCGAATTAGTGCTATATTGTTCTATTGATTTAAACAGGTTTTTTGTAAACGTACCAATTCCACATTCTCGCGGAGTATAGCTGCCAATTATTGCTAATTTCATTAAAAAAATAGTTTTATTGAATACTGTCTTTTGTTATGATTCTGCAAAGTTTTTAGAATGGTTGTCAGGGTAGTGAATGAGGACCTTTCCAAAACTTGAAAAACTTAGGTGAATTTTATTGTTGTAAATTTCCTTTACCTATTCTAATGGGTTCATAATCTTGCAATTTGCACGATTGAATGCAACATAATTAGCTCAGAATAAACGCTTTTGAGCCTTTGTTATTGTAAAATTAACAGGTAGAAAGCACCCAAACATTGTTTAGGTAAGCACTTTCTTTCTGCAAAAAAATAATTATTGAATAAACTGAACTAATAATAGTAGATTTACTTATCTATAGAAGGCTTTCTTTGTTTTTCTCCGCTTTTTTAGCAGCTTTAGCAGCCCTTTTCTCTTTCAGATTTTTTTCCGGAGCCTTTTTAATGTTTTTCTTTTCTTTTCCTTGTTTCTCTTTTGTCATGTTTGTTGTTTTTAAATGGTTATATTAATGTTTAATTATACTAAGCCAGTATGGGATATTGTAAAACGAAATTCTATAATGGCTTTGTATATGCCGATCGACTCGCAGTTTTGGTTTGCTTCGCAAGCTCTCAAACCAAATACTAACAGCGGTTCGGAATAAATCTTTAACTGGTAAACATGGGTAGCGTGAAATTAAACTCACTTCCTAAACCAGGCTCGCTAACAACCCAAATTTTACCACTATGTTTGTCTATAAATTCTTTGCAAAACATTAGCCCCACACCCGTTCCTGACTCATTGCCGGTTCCATTGGCTAATTCAGTATAGTCAGATGTAAAAATAACTTTTTGAGTTTCTTTTCGTATCCCAATCCCATTATCTTTAACAGAAATTAAAGCAAATCCATTTTGCTGAACTGTATTGATTTGGATTTCGCCACCTTTATGTGTGAATTTTATGGCATTGTTTATTAAATTCCGTAGTACAGACTTAATCATATTTTTATCTACATAAACCTTTAATTCTTTAATGGTTATTATTTTTATTTCAATTTGTTTTTCAATAGCTGAAAAAAGAATACTGCCCTTTGTTTCATTAATCAAATCGTTTAAGCTTGCATATTCTTGCTTAAATTCCTTTATTGTGCTTTCAGCCAAAGCCCATTCTAAGAGGCTCTCAAGCAAAGCAAATGTTCTTTTTGCCGAAAGTAGTGCAATATAAACACTGCTTTCGATGCTTGCCCTATTCATTGTTTCCATTCGATCAGCTATTAAATTTAAAAAACCAATTATAGATCCTATTGGTGTTTTTAAATCATGAGCAAGAACAGACAACATGCGATTATGTTTAGCGATAATTGACTCAATTTCTTCTTTGTGGTCAATTTCAGTCTTTAATCGTTTATTATTTGTTGGAGTTATTTCGCTGGTTATATTTTTTATGTCAGTCTTTTTAACTACGTTTTCTTTTTCCAATCCATCATCTTGATCTTTCATGATATTATTGTTTTGGGTTTGGCACATTGTTTAAATTTCAAAAAGTATTGCCTTCATATCCACTTTTTATTATGGTCGATATCATTTTAAAACGTTCATTGGCTTTTATATAGTTAGAACTATGTGCTGGTATTATTATCGCACTGCCTGTTTGAAGTACATTTGAGGTGCCATCAATAACAATTTCAGCACTTCCTTCAATAATTTGAATGAAATTATCAAAGGGTGAAATTTTTTCTGCAAGGGCCTCGCTTGTATCAATAGCAACAATGCTTACACTTCCTGTAGTTTTTTTTATTATTGTTCTGGCTACCACAGAATTAGGGACGTATTCTATGATTTCAATCATGATGTGAGTTTTTGATTTTTCAATTTCGGTGGTGTTCATGAACTTAGCTTAATGGTATACAAACAAAGGTAACTCAAACCAGAACGGAATGTATTACACAATTAGATCTAAGATTTACATAATTCACATATCGAGAATAATTAAAATAACAATAATGATTTGGTTTTAGTCTTGTTACATTCATATCAATTAATCTCTTTTCCCATTTTCATGGAAGCATGACTGATACCGTTATCAAACTTAAAGAAGGTGCGGAGGCTTTTTTTATATAAACTTAAGCGCATACTTAAAACTCCAAAACGATTCAGGGTAACGAGGATAAATTAGTGTAATGTCAAGTATAATATTTCAGGTATTATTTAATATACAGCATATTTTCAACAATCATAATACATTGGCCACTAGTTATTTGTCATTAATTACCAGTGACTAATGTCTAATGACTTTACATGAAATCTGATATTTGACATGACACTAGTAAGATTTTCATGAGGAACTATCTATAATTTGAATAAAGGGATTTTAAATGAAGGAAGCTTGTCATTTTTTAATTTACCGATTTCTCATTTACCTGAAATAATAAAAGATTTGTCTTTTGTTTCAGATTAAAATGAAAAATCGATAGTTGGAAATATAGCCAATGACCTAATGTTTTTTATCTTTTTAAGTAAAAATCGGGACTGAATCCATTTTTCGATAAATTTTACAGAATCATTAAAAACTGCCATAAGAAGAAGCAATATTTATACTGAGCCAGTTTGAAATATTGTAAATTGAAATTTTAAAATGGCTTTGTATATGCCGATCGATGGCAGTTTTGGTTTGCAAGCTTGTGAAGCAAACCAGTTACTAACAGCGGTTTGGTATAATTACTTAGTGATTAGCTTTCTCCTGCTTATGGTATTTATTAATATAATAATACAGGCAAATACTGGTAAAGAGTGAATTGTTTGGTGCACCTCAAACCCAAAAAATGCAAATGCCCAAATTATTATTAGCAGTGCCGCTACAAAATTATAAGACTTTTTCATTTTGTTTTATCTTTTAACTGTTCAAATGTTGATTGTTCATTGCCAAACAATTTTTTTTTATTTACCTGTCAGCAATTTAGAACGGAGGCAAAATCTTTATTCTTTAGCAATAATTTCATAAGCTAAAGATCGTGAATAATGTGCATTCTTGCGTTATAAAATTCTTACTAAAGATTACATAATTCACACATCTTCTAAGGTTCTTCTTCGTTTGTTTTTTAACTTTTTGAAGTGAGAAGGTGTTAGTCCGGTTATTTTTTTGAATTGATTTGACAAATGTGCAACACTGCTATAGTTCATTTTATAGGCAATTTCAGTTAAATTAAGTTCATCATAAACAATCAACTCTTTAACTTTTTCAATTTTATGAGCCAGGTAGAATCTTTCTATAGTAATACCTTTTACTTCAGAAAACAAATTGGCTAAGTACGTATAATCGTAATTAAGTTTTTCGCTTAGAAAATCAGAAAGATTAACCTTTATTTGTTCATCAGTGTAATGAACCAATTCAATAATTAAACCCTTGATTTTTTCGACTAGGATCTTCTTTTTATTATCCATTAATTCTAGCCCAGATTTTCTTAAAGCAATGTCAAGTTGTTTTAGTTTGGCAGGTGTGATATTCTCAAACAGGTTTATTTCTCCGATTTTCACATCCATATACCGTAAATGAAGTTTTTCAAGTTCAGCTTTTACTACCATCTGGCAGCGAATACAAACCATATTTTTAACGAATAATTTCAAGAAAGGTTGTTTTGAATTCATTCAGCAAGTTACGGCTTTTAAAGCAATTAATGGTGTTGTTGAGTTTTGACATTTGTTAAAACCTTAAAAACGGGTCACTTTAAAAAGTTGTGGAATTAATTCTAAAGATAGAACTTAGTAGACTTTTTATACAAGGTTTATGCATTCAGATAATGAACATTTCAATAGCTTAATTCGATTAATCTTACCACAAGAAATATTTGATTACTTCGAAATAATTAAGATTAATATTGCAGAACAAGAAGTACATGTTTATTTAGATGAGCTTCCATTAAAACCAGCGGGTTTTGAAAATGAAAAACTGCTATCAAAAGGTTTTCATTCAACAGCAACAATTCAGGATTTTCCAATAAGGGACAAAGCCATGTATTTGCATGTAAGACGACGTAGATGGTTAGTAGGATCCTCGGGGCAGGTTATTAGCCGAAATTGGGGTACTATTGC
>JBNKRJ010000026.1:0-68120 GCA_050296515.1 Bacteroidales bacterium
GATGGTTTTTGACCCGGCCGACATGGTACCTGCCGGAGGTGCTACCATCAATACCAATGCCCAGCCACGAGCAATCCATAAAACCGTGGGCGCCATGACCATACAAATGCACATTCCCATAGGCGGGCCATTTACCAACCCTGGCATGATAGCCCACGAAGCCGTGATGTTTTACGGCAGCCCCAATGTATTTGCCGATGGGGAGTCGGTATCCGGTGCGCCCTACCAGGTAATGACCTGTGATGATATGGGTATTCCATTGCCCGGGCGTTCGGGGCTATACGCCCCCAATGCCAATGTAATAGCCTCGCCTTCGCCAAGAACAGTAAATATTGGCTCGCTGGCACCGGGCATTAGCAATTCGAGTAGTCCGGGGGCCAACAATTTCCTTGCACGTGCAGTAGCAGCACTAAGCCAGGAAGAAAGGAATGAAGAAAGTACTGAAGAAAATGAAGAGCAAGAAGAGGATGGATACATTGATTTTTATCTTACCAAAGATGGCCAGCGGATAGAAGACTATGAAATAGGCGATACCATTACACTGGTGATTGAGAGCAAGAATAAAACAGGGAAAACATATGTAATAGATCTTTCTGATCCCCAACACGATTTTGAATACAATGGAATAAGACTTGAAAAGGACACATTGGAATATACCTTGCAGTCAGAAAAGGAAGAAATACAACTGGATGTGGTTGCACAAGGAAAATTGAATGATTTTTATATAGAAAATATACATGGAGAAATTATTACTGAATATAAAGAAGGTGATACAATTAGACTTGTAATTGAAACAAGTGGTTGTAAAGGGGAAAGTTTTAAAATAAACCTTAAAAATAATGAATTAGATTTCAAATTGGATGGGAATATCCTCGCAAATGATACCCTAACACATACCATAGTTAATAATATTGACGAAATTGAGTTAGAGGTTGTAGCTCAAGAATAAAACCCATATAATCTAATAATCCTTAAACAGCTTTAACTTTTATAGTCAAAGTGAATAAACTATAATAATAAGCAGATGAAAAAAATAGCAAGATATACAATTACACAAAAAGGAACCAACGAATCCAAATCGATTAACGTAAATGTTTTGGTTCCCCTTGTTGAATTTTACATTACAAAAGATGGAAATAAAATAGACAGGTATATGTTAAACGATACCATCAGGTTAGTTATTAAATCACAAGGCCACCAAAAAACTAAATTTGAAATTGACTTATCGAACCAGGATGCTATTTTTGAAAAAGACGGAAAAGAAATAGGTAAAAGTTGCGGTTACAAATTTGAGCATACAATAAAAACAAACGAAGAAGAAATAGATATAAAAGCAGTTAAAATAAAAACAGGCTGGGAAACAAACAAAAACAAAATAACCATTCAGTGCAAAAAAAACGGGGAGCTATTTAAATACAGGATTAAATGGGTCGAAGGCCCGCCTTATGTTGGGATAAAGACAATATTTTATAATGGTGAAGAAAAAAACCGTGAAATGCCTAATATTGTTGGACGATTTATTTACGAAGGGTTTGGCCTGGATGTTGATTACTGTCCTGATACCCAAAGGTTGTTCCTTGTTGATAAAGTAGATAAGAACAGGTTGTCAAGACCACAGTCTCCGCTTGCCACAGCAAGGCTTGAAGAAGCTTTGACCAAAGAAGTAGATAAATATGATGAATTTGGTGTTTTACATATCGGTTATAAAATAAAGGGTAAAGAAGACCAGAAAGTTTATTATGGTAGTTCTGATGGTAAAAACGCATATATTGATCTTAATGATTTTAATGAAAATAATTTTTCAAAAAAGAAACTTATTTATAATAATTTATCAACTCATTGTGATGATTTAATTACAGTATTTGAACATGAATATTTAGGCCATGTTTTTCTTAAGAAAGGCGGGTATGGTGACGGGAAAGCATATACCACAGGTGCTGTGGTTGACGAAGTTAATAAATACCGAAGGGAAAGGGAATATTTGGAAAGGTTGCATTATAGTTATCCTGGTGGAGATATATTGTATGGAAAAACAAGAGATTTTAAAGACAAAAAAGAAATGAAAGAGTATGTTAAAAATGTTATTGAAAGCGGTAATATTTCTAATTACCCACATATAACTCATGATCGCAGAGACAAAAAAGCACTAGAATGAAAAACTATTTTTTTTTATTTTTAGTATACGCTATATTTAATAGTAGTATTATTCAAGCCCAGGTTGATACAATTTGCTTTGTCTATCAAGCAGGGTCTCATCAAAACATGGGCTACGTAAGTTCAACTCATACCTTAAAAATAACTAACGATTCTACTTTTAAAATTGAAGAAGAGTATTTTTTTGGAAAGAAAAACAAGGACTTTTTTAGTAAAAGTAAAACTTATGGTAAATGGAGTATAAGTAAAGACACTTTGATTATTCATTATAGGGACAATAATTTGGATGAAATAGGAAAGTATTTAATAAAGAAAAAAAAACTATTGAAAATATATCATTACAAAAAAGATTCTAAACGTTTTTACAGGACCTATAGGCAATATTTTCGAAACAATTTTGTACTCCTGAAATGGAAAAGGGTTAGCCCTAAAAAAAACAGTTTTAAAATAACACCAAATAAATAATAAAACTGTAATAGATGGTTTGTGTAATGGTAAAATATCCATAATCTTAATTAAAAAAAAATGAATATTAGAACTTTTTTTTTCTTACCTTATTTTTTGCTTTGATAAATATTCAAACAATGGGACAGGTAAGAAAAGACATTGTCAAATATAGGTTTACACCTCCAAAGTCCAGAAAGTGGATGTTTGGAGGCGTTCATTTTAAAAGTGAGCTTTCTGTTAGGTCGGATAGCACATTTCTATTAACAGAATATTTCCATATATCTAAAAGGAAAGACGTTCCACCTGAAGAGAAAATTAAAAAAGGCAATTGGAAAACAAATAAAGACACTTTATACCTATTTAAACAAGGGTGTAATGGAATTAAAAGTAAGTTTTTAATAAGAAATAGAAAGTTAATAGAATATGTGCCTCTTTTTAAAGATACCAATAGGAAGTTTAGGACTTATAAACGATATTACAAAGCCAGGTTGGCTTTATTTAAATGGAAAAGGATTAGCCCTAAAAGAAGCAGTTTTAAAATAGCACCAAATAAAGAATAAATAAACCATACCTTATGGCAACATTTACAATAACACGACAATCAACAGGCGAAAAAAAAGAAGTCAAACTTACATACAATCCTGCTGCCGCAATGGTGCAGGAAATACAATGCACCACACCACTCGACCAAGGCTCAAATAATTCGGGTGGCAGGGTCCATGGAACAAAAGATGGCTTATTGTTTGGCAAAACATACGAGTTTAAAGTTTCCAAATACCAAAACAACCTAATACCAAGCCAGGAACAAATTGATTGCATAACCTGGGAATATAGTTATCTTGATGATAATGGGAACGAAATTAACTGCACCGCTGAAACAACTGGTGAAACCTTTTCGTTGCAAATAAATGATTTAGAAATGTGTGGAAGGGATATTAATATTTGTGCCTATGGGGTCGACAAATATTCTGAGGGCTTTTTAAGTAATTTTTGCCATTACCGATACAGATGGTTCGACAGGTCTAATGTTATATTTGAAATAAATAGAAGAAAAAGACAACCTTGGCTCATTGATCAGAATCACACACCTTTATGCGGCATGGTGTGTATTTTATACGCCATGATTAAATTCGACCCTGATGGGTATGAAAAGTTTGCCCTTGATTTGCATAGAAAGGGAGAAGCTAATTACAATAATTATCAAATTAACCCGGAAGAGGAATTATTTGAGAAAAAGAAAACTGACCGGGATTATCCTAAAGGAGGGTATTTTAATAGGCCAATGCCCGAAATTGATTGGATTACCTTGGTTGGGTTAAGGAACAACGAAAAAAAAGGATACGACGGAAAACATACAGAACAAGCAGCAGGAATCAACTGGCCATGGGTAATGAAACATTTGAGCGAAAACTTTCTAAAAGCAAGTTCAATTGAGAAAGAATGGCGACCAGTAAAAAACTTTAGTAAAAAGAATTATGAAGTCCTTGATGAAATTGATGATCTTCATAATAAAGGGTATGTCGTATTTATTTTATGCGATAGCGACATGGTCTATCCAATGAAAGCGTCTACAGTCGGTTTTGTAAATCACTGGGTTCCTTATATGGGGAAAATTCCAGATATTAATAACGGCTTCTTAGATCTTTATGATGATATTAAAGGCATATTTAGCTTCAGAGTAGCTTCATGGGGCAAAGTTGGAGATCTAAAGCAATTAAAATTCAACATTTTTAATACTAATTACTACGGATATATAGCTGTGAAAAATTAATAAAACAATGAATAAGCCCAAAGCATTATTTTACTTCATTATAGTGGTGATATTGATATCAGCATGTTGTCCAAGAAAACAAAAGTTATCATATGCAGTAACTCATTGTGATAATATTGACTACTATTCTGAAATTGAATTAATTGAATCTTCAGATATTTGTATTAAAAAAGTTGAAATAAATACATACACCAAGGCAGGGCAACTCACAAAACACTATTATCTTGAAGATAATTACTCAAACTGGTGTGATTCAACTTGTATTTCAAGAAAATATTTATGTTTTCCAGAGACGTTGCCAACCAAATATGACTGGGAGGTAATAATAAATGATTCATTATATTATAATATTACAAATTTTGTACTTGGGGTTTCTGGTGGCATGACAACATTTTGTGAATGCTATGGTTGCGGAATCGCGTCTTATAAAGTTAATGGAAATTTGATAGAACTTATTAATCCAAATAAGGGAAGTAGGAGTTCAATGGTTTATCTTTTATGTAAAGAACATCTACAATAATATATATAAAATGAAGAATTTTTTATTTATTCTGGCTATAATTATTACTAGCATATCATCTTGTTGCCCTAAAAAGTATAAATATGAATATGTACATAATAATTGCAATCAAATAGATTACAATAAGGGAATTGGACTAGATTGGTTTATTAATATTTGTATAAGAAAGGCGATAATAAACACTTATACGAAAAGTGGTGAATTTGTTAACCAATATGTTTTTAGGGATATGTTTATTAATTGGTGTGATTCATCATTAATAAGTAAGAACATTTTTTTTTCAAAACCATCATTGTTTGAAAAGCCTTTGTCTACGCAGCATAACTGGGAAGTTATAATAAATGATTCTTTACATTATTACATTACAGATTTTGAGCTTAAACTCCATGAGAAAAAAAGAAGGTTTTGTAAGTGTTACAACTGTGGAATAGTTTCATATAAAGTCAATGGTGAATTAATAAAATGTGCTATAGATGACAGGTCTAATGAAATAATAACAATCAGTTTACCTCCACCACCTAAAGAATCATGGTAATTTTTTAAAACGGAAATATTTAATTACATGTAAGAATAATCAAATTTCTAAATGAAGAAATTCATCTCTATGAGCCAATTTTAAGGATTTAAAGAAGCTAAAATTCAATGTTTTTACAAATTCCAACTGAGCAAAAAAGACAATGAAAAGCCAAATAAAACTTGTTGTCGTAATTGTATTAATCCTAAGCATATCATCATGCTTTTTCAAAAAAAAGACCTATGAGTATGTGAGTGAACATTGTCATAAAATGTATTTTGACGGAGTTATTGATGTCTGTATAAAAGGGAAATTAACAAAAGCAGTAATAAACACTTATACACGGGAAGGGATATTTGTTAAACAGTATATGCCAAAAGACAAACACAATTGGTGGACCGATACATCATTTATTGAGAAGACATTGTATTTACGAAATAAATCTTTATCAACAGAATATAATTGGGAAGTTGTATTAAATGACACCTTACGTTACTATATCTCTGATTTTGTTTTAGGTATAGGCTATTCATGCGGCAAAGGTGAATATCATTGTTACGTAAAATCATGTATGGTAACCACAGATACTGTATCTGTTAGAAAATGTATTAATTACTCTATTGATCTTAATAAGGAAGAATGCCCATGCAATGCTAATTGATATTTTCTGCGATGTATCGCAGATATATATCTGTAAAAAAATGGTATTATAAGCAAACCTAATAAAGGTTGCAGCAAATCCATAAAACCGTGGGAGCCATGACCATACAAATTCACATTCCCATGGGCGGGCCATTTACCAACCCTGGCATGATAGCCCACGAAGCCGTAATGTTTTATGGCAGCCCCAATGTATTTGCCGATGGGGAGTCGGTATCGGGTGCGCCTTACCAGGTAATGACCTGTGATGATATGGGTATAGCCCTGCCGGGTTATTCCGGTCTGTATGCCCCCAATGCAAATGTAATAGCAATGGCATCTCCTAAAACTGTTAATATTGGTTCTGTGTAACCGACCTGCAAAACCCGTCACAAATAAATTATGATTATTCTCTATTTTTGTGCATTGTAGGGAGATGTCTTTTCCCAATTTTGAGGTAAGAGTTCACTCAATTTGTTGGCCTTGTGTTCAGGTATCCTTTCAAGGACATCCGTTAAC
Organism: Bacteroidales bacterium; assembly: GCA_050296515.1. Taxonomy (GTDB): domain Bacteria; phylum Bacteroidota; class Bacteroidia; order Bacteroidales; family NBLH01; genus NBLH01. The sequence goes on from JBNKRJ010000026.1 coordinate 6,565, forward strand.
CACTCCAGTGGTTCCACATTATTAATTTTACAGGTAGCAAAAAAGGAGTACATCATTGCTGCACGTTGGGCAGCTTTATGGGAACCTGCAAATAAGTAGTTTTTCCTGCCTAAGGCTAATGGGCGTATTGCATTCTCAATTAAGTTATTGTCAATTTCATATCTTCCATCATTGATATAGCCTTTTAGTTTTGGCCATAAATTTAACGTATAAGAAATTGCTTTCCCTATCGCACTTTGGGGCAACACTTCTACAATGTTTGTTTTGAGCCATTTTTCTATTTTTTCTAAAACTGGCAAAGCAAACATTTTCCTATAACGCTCAACTACTATAGTACCTATTGCTTTTTCTTTAGCTTTTCGTTCTATTGAATATAATTGCTGCACCATCTTCAGCATTTCTTCAGCCCTGGCTTTATCATTGCCCAATGCCTTTTCAAAATACCTGCGTGCATGTGCCATGCATGCCAAAAAGGTTATTTCACCATTGGTCTGCATGCCTTGATAAGCTATATATCCATCTGTTTGTAATGTCCCTGAAAAAGTTTTTAATATTTTTTCTGGGGCTTTCCTGTCCCTGCCAGGGTGATATTTAAACAAAACCAATCTCTTTACCGGGTTCCGGTACACCCATTGATATACTGTATGCAAGGCACCTTTTTTATGTGAGTCCTGGACACCAATTGGAGATTCATCTGCTTGCAAATAGTCCCCTTCTATGAGCTCTTTTAGTAAAACTTCATAAAGTGGGCCTAACAGGTCTGCTGTGGCATTAAACCACCCATTCAGGGTCGAGTCACTTAATTCCAGGCCTTGCCTCTTAATTATTTGTATTTGCCTGTAAAATGGGAGGTGGTCTACAAATTTTGACACCATAATATAGGCCAACAGGCTTGCCCCAGCATTTCCTTTGGGAATTGGTAAAGTAGGTAGTTCTGCTATTTGGACACCATCTTTGTTCGCTTTAGCATATTTTGGGCGGACTATTTTACGGACATATACTTTGGCGGGGTTATATTCCAATACCTCTGTTATTTCTTCCCCAATCTTTTTTGCACCTTCTTCCATATCTTTAGGCTCAATAATTTCTTCAACCCTGGGCAAGTGCGATGGTATGCTGGTCCTAATAGGCCGCTGCTTTTCTTTAACTGGTTTTTCCCGTGTATATTTAATTTCTTCTGTTGTTCCAATTTGTTGTTCCTCTTGCGGCTGATTAAACAAATTCAATTGTAAATCACCAGAAGGGACAAAACGCTCACTTTTGCTCCCAAAAATTAACCGTTTCAGTTCATCAAGCTGTTGTTTAAGGTATTGGTTTTCTGAAAGCAACTTCTCATATTGTTCTTTTGAAATAAAACCCTGTTCTGAAACGGTATTTTCGGTCGTGTTTTTCACGCTTCAAAAATACTTAAACAACCTCAGTTTTACTAAAACTTTGATATGTTATACAGGTATCCGGAAAAGTTGCTTTTTTTGGATATTTTTTATAGATATTCCGTCAACAAGCATGACCATTTGTGAATAACTCAAATTATAGCTGGCTGTTTGGATATCATATTGGGGATGTTCAAATGTGCCTGATTCTAATCGTTTATAGTAAAGGGTAAAACTGCTTCCTGACCAATGAAGCAACTTTATTTTGTTCCTGCTTTTATTGATAAAAACATAAACATTGCCATTAGTGGGCGATTCCCCAAGATTATTTTGGATAATGCCACAAAGGCTGTCAAAACTTTTGCGCATATCTGTGGGTTGGCTGTAAAGTTGAAATGCCAAGCTAGAACCTAAAGTGAACATATTAAAAGAAATAGATTAATTGTTGCAATTGTTCAAATGATATTGATGGGGGGCATGTTAATTTAACACCATTGGGATAAGTTATCTCTAGAGGTAGTTCCTGTATATTTGCCGGATATTCCATCTGTAGAGGAACAAATATTTCCCCATCGCCCTTTTTTGAACCTTTCCCTTTCCTGCTGTATTTTTGTGACCAATATAGAAATGAATCGTAAGTAATACCCGCATTCTGTGAAAACTCCTTCTTGCTTAATCCACTGCCCTCCCATTGTTCTACTAAAGTGTACATTTTCTTCTGTTGCATCTGATTTGCCTTTTATTTTTTTACAAAACTAATCGCCCTGAGAATTATAGACAAGATGTAGATCGCAGGAGGCTTACAGCCAATCGTGTATTTGTGCCGCTTTTGTTTCAGGATAAAGATGAAGTTTTTCTTTGATAAATTCTTCATAAGGAATAAGCGTTTTATAACGTTGCCCTTTTGTTTCGAGGTGTATGAAAAATTCTTCTTCGGACATTTTCAGGTATTTTTTTACAGTTCTGAAATTCATCACCAGCTCCTGGCCAATTTTTCGGGTAGAGAACCCTTCGCGTTTCATTTTATGTATTTCGTGGTACATCATCCATTCATTTAAGTTTTGTTTATTCATAATTTGCTGCATTCTTATTTACCGAAATGTTGTACGCTTATTTACCGAAGTGTTGTATTCTTAATTACCAGTTTTGTTGTACTTTTATTTACCAGTTCCAACACTATAATTTCAGAATTTCTGAATTTGATAATATTGAAAGAAGTGATTGGGACCCAGATTTTATAATTGCTGATAAAATCAACTCAAATTCAAATCGTTTCAGCATTAGGTTAAACTTACAGGGTTTGCTCAAGAACAATGAATATGCTTCGATAGCTATTGGCCTGGAAATAACTTACAATTACCTTTGGGGAAAAGATTTAGTTGAGGAAAGGATAGGACAATCTTTAAATCCAATTAATTATACCCGAAGCAATGATTTGACAAAGGAAATAGGATTAGGACTAATTTTGAAGATTGAAATCAAGAAAATTATAATCCCTCAATTATCGCTTTGTTTTACAACTAGATCAGAGTTTATATCTGATGGAGTATTTGCAAAAGGGGGAGTCCTGTATTTTCTGGAGTCATTGGATTTACAGAATTTCAACTTGGGGTAAGATATAGATTAAGTAAATAATTGCAAACAGTATTTCATGCTCATATTTTTTTCAATACTTCGGTAGGTTCAATTTTATTTTTAAAGTTGACCATATTGTTTTCAGTTGAATTTTGCCACAGAGTTGGAATGGACTATGTAAGCTGTTCTCCATTTAGGGTGCCAATAGCAAGATTAGCTGCTGCACAGGCTGCGTTGAGATGATAAATTGACTTTTCAATTGGAGTGCAACTTTAAGCTGCATTCCAATTTAATATAGAAACCTATTGACTTTGGTCGGTAGGTTTTTTTATAAAAAGGCTAATTATTTTATCATGTTTAAGACTTATTTTAGCTAAACCGAATGAGTATATCTGATAAAACCGTTATATTTGCTTCTTGTTTTGCAGAAAGAATTTTTGTTTAATAATGCTTTCAAGTGTCAATCATTTGATGACATAAAATAATTCAAATCAAAAAACTTTAAAATGAGAACAATTACAAAACTTTTATTTTTAGCATTATCCATTCTGACAAATAATCCACTGACTTATTCGCAACAACCAATGTTAGATAAATATGAAAGCTATTACGGTAAAATTCCTCAATTACTTAATGTGGAAACTAAGGAACAACAAGGGAAGGTTTACTTTTATGCTGAAAACAATTCATTATATCCTTTATGGGTGAAAATCGAGTGTAATCTGAGAAATATGTCTTGTAGCAAGTCTTTACCCTTCGACGAGGTTGTCTTTCCGGGAAGGTCGTCTTTATTTTATCTCGAAGTTTCAGATAATCTGACTGGCTATTCGTATAATTTTAAATACATTGTGCAAATTGGAAACCCTTTTTCTAAACATAAGATGCTATCTTACTTAATTCCATTAAAAGCTGGAAAAAAAGTTAAACTTTCAAATATTGAATCTGAAAACTTTCTTACATTTCCTGTCAAACCCGGGGATACAATCTATTCTTCAAGAAACGGATATGTTTGTGGAGTTCCTGGCTCAGATCACAATACAAAGAGGGGTTATTCAATAAGCGGAAATCTTGAAATAATGCATCGTGATGGGACAATTGGAATTTATACAGGCTTATCCCCGGCAAAACTGTTTGTTAAAATAGGACAAAAGGTTGAATCAGGGGTTCCTTTAGGTACTGCAATACATGAGATGGTTCATTTTGAAGTGATCAAGTTTAGCACAAACTCAAAGATTGAGAGAGTTCCCTTGCACTTTTTCACTAAAAGCAATGAGTCTACAATATTGATTAATGATTTTGAATATGAAGTATTACATCCAGAAAGAATAATTGAATTAGAAATGTCAAAAAGGGAAATAAAAAAAAGAGAAAAGCGTTTAGCTAAAGAAAAATAAAAGGTTCAATCTAAATACTTCCAAAAGAGATGATGATGTATTATTTTTCTTTATGACCTAGAGCTAATTATGAGAAATACATTGAATGTTGGCCAGCTGTGGTTAATGAGCAAGTTTTGTATATCGACAATAAAAATGGTTGGTGTGCGGAACTGCTTTCATGTAAGCAATCTCAAGTAAGTCTTTAAAGCATTTAAGGTTTAGTGGATAAATAAAACATTTAGCTCAAAAGCAATAAGTTTTTAGTTTTTTATCCTTTCTGAACCAACCCATTCATCCCAGGTATAATCATAATCTTTATAGTGAATATAATACTTAGCGTCCTTTTGCTCTAAAACAACAGCCGGATAATAACTTCCTCCATCCTCAACCTGAATTTGCTGCTCTTTCCCAGTCCTAATCCTGTCATACATTACCCACTCATTCCAGGAATCTTCATATCCATCATATTTGATTAAATAGAAATCATCTTTTGTGTTGATAATTTTTGCTTTGTACCATTTTTTCTCCCATTCAACCTTAACCTTTTCATTAAGGCTATGTTTGACGAAATGCATCTTACGTAGTTGGTTTTTAGATAGTTGTTCCTGATTTTTATCCGAATAAAAATAAAACTCGGACTTATATTTATTATTTCCGATATCCTCGATAATACGAACAGGTTTCCATGAGTTATCGTTTTTTGCCCAAAAATAGCTTCTACAGATTTTCGAGCCTTTGCATGATGTTGAATTTGAGTTAATTGCAGAAATTTTAGTGTCCATTGCAATTCCTGAAACTGCAAACCCGGCCATTTGTCGTTCCCTGTATTTCATGGCATCAAATACCTCTTTTTTTAGCTCCGAAAGTTGAATAATGTTGTCGTTGTTTGTGTCTGCAAGTTTATTCCCATTTAAACAGTCTAATAGGGTTTGCGTAAAAGTCCAGTTTCCAGTAGAAGTGTTAGACGCTGTGGCCGAACTCAGCGCAAGTATCTTTTTACCAGATTTACCTAGTTTATTGCATTCACTTATTAAGCCTCCAGAATAACAGCAATCAGCAAATAGCAATATCCTTTCTGCTAATGATTTACTAAGAATTAAGTTAAGCTGATTCAGATCAAATCCGGTACTTTTACAGTTATTGGTAACAATATCATAATTTGCGAAAAATATTTTACCCGATTCTTGTACACCATGCCCTGCATAATAAAATATAATAGTTGATTCTTTATCTGCATTTGTGCTTATAGTTTTGAGTTCTTTAAGAATATTGCTTACACTTGCCTGCGAATCATACAATGTTTTAATATTACTTTTTGGTATGCCCATGTTTATAAAGAATGCTTCCAGTTCTGCATCTTTCCTGTTTGTTTTACTAAAACTGTTAAGACCATTTTCCCATTCAAGCACTCCAACAATTAAAATATGTGTGTTTTTAGGATTGGGAATCAATTGCCCGTAGTTGTTAAAAATACATGCAAAGAAGAATAAACTGAAAAAAAAGATTCTTGTTCTCATAGTCATAAGTTTTGTATTAAGTTACAAAAAAAATGAAAGTATTGCACTCACAATTTTTATTTCCATAATGAGGATATCACAGAAAAACCTATTTTTGTTTTATAAACCTATATTCGTTATAGAATAATGAAGAGAAACTTTGTTTTTTGGATTATATTATTGAGCTTAAGCTCCTGTGCTACAATTCTCAATAATCGAAAGCAAACCATTGATATACACACTAATGAACCTGTTAGATTAGCCGTAAATAATGATACAATCCCATACCAGGTAAATCATCATGGTATCATCGTTGACAGGAGCAAAGAGTTACTACACCTTGAGTTATTTAATGAAAACATAAAGAAAGACCTGTACATTCAATCCCGACTTTCGACAGCTTATTGGATGAACTTTTTCTCTCCCTATTTCACTGGCTTTTTGATTGATTTAGTGAATGAAAAGAGATTTGCCTACCCAAAGACACTTTATATTGATTTAAATGAAGTGGGAAACACTTATTTGACAGACCAGCCTATTGTGAAAGTTTACCCTGAAATAAAGGGCATTTTTAAAATTGCTCCTTTGAAAACACTTAATGTTGTGAATCCTATGCTAGAATTAAGTTATGAATGGCCAAGCAACCCCGATTTTAGTTCTCAGGTTTCTGCTGCTTACATTTTTCCTATGAGTGTTTGGGATTATAACTCTGGTGATATCAATCCTAATATGAGAGGTTTTTCCATTTCTCTTGAAGAGAAGTATTATTTGACAAGACCCTCTCCTAATGGGTTATACCTAGGATTTGAATTAAGCTATTTAAACAATAACTTTGATCGAATGTATTTTTTTGAAGATGAGAATATTGCAGACACATCTGATTATTACGATTATAGTTACAGGGATTCCATTCATATAAAAAAACATGCATTTAGTATGAACTTAAAGCTTGGCTATCAGTTTTTTGCAAAGCACCTTTCGTTTGACATTTACGTAGGTTTTGGAGCAAGGTTTAAAGATGTACAACATTTTGACAGGATTAAACCCGACGATGTGTTTGCATGGCCGCGTCACCCAAACATCTTTTACATTTCAGATGAAGAAGGCAAATACTGGACTGTAAGTTTACCCCTAAATTTTAAGATTGGATGGACGTTTTGAGTTTAACTCAGTTCATAGTTTGAACTGCAACAAAATTCAACCTGAGCAACTTAAATTGAATAATAACTATAGTAGTTTTATTAGTTTAGAAATTGATGGAGTCAGAAACAAGGTCTTTTGTAAGCATATTACTTAAGTTCTTGATAATGAAAAATTAAATCTGTTTATAATTTGTTGATTCAAAATATAAAAACTATCTTTGCGCTCATTTTTTAAACTAAATAAATTTTTAATTATGCCTGTAAAAATCAGATTAACAAGACACGGCCGTAAGGCACAGCCGTTTTATCACATTGTGATAGCTGATAGCAGGGCGCCACGAGATGGCCGCTTTATCGAGAGGATCGGATCATATAATCCGAATACCAATCCTGCCACTATTGACTTAGATTTTAATAGTGCGCTTAGTTGGTTGCAAAAAGGTGCGCAACCTACCGAAACAGCAAGAGCCATTTTGTCTTACAAAGGCGTTATGCTGAAAAATCATCTTCTAAAAGGTGTTACCAAAGGAGCTTTAACCGAAGAGCAAGCTGAAGCAAAGTTTGAAGCATGGCTGAAAGGGAAAGAAGCTAAGATTCAAGCTAAGGTTGATGGTTTAGCAAACAAAGAAGAAGCTGCTAAAAAAGCAAGATTAGAAGCTGAAGCTAAAATTAATGAAGAAAGAGCTGCTGCAATTGCTAAGAGAAAATCAGATTTGGCTGCTGAATTAGAAGCAGCTGAAAAAGCTGAGCAAGCAGAGGAAGAAGGAACTGAAGAAACGACTGAAGAAGTAACTGCAGAAGCAGAAACTACAACTGAGGAAGTTAAAGAAGAGACTACCGAAGAGACTAAGGAAGAAGAAGAGAAAACAGAGGAGTAAAAGCACTCCGAATGAAGCAAATCAAATTAAAGCAGATTGGTTCATTTACAAAAACTCATGGCGTTCATGGTCAATTGGCTTTAAACCCGAGTGATAATATCTCTTTTGATTTATTAGATAAAGGACTTATTGAAAAGGAAGCGGTTTTCATCGAGCTTGATGGAATCCCGGTTCCTTTTTTTATTGCAGAAAATGGAATTCGTGAGCTGAATGATACAACCATCCTGATTAGTCTGGAAGGTGTTGATAATGAAAAGGCTAAGCAGCTTTTTCCTTGTAAGGTTTATATAAACACTTATTATTTGTCAGACATAGATGAGTCTAATAAAGACGATCCAAATAACTGGATTGGTTTTTCAGTAAAGGATACTAAGCTGGGTGACATTGGTGAAATTAAGGAGTTTATTGACCTAAAAGAAAACCCATTGTTGAGCATTGATTGTAAAGGCCGGGAAATACTGCTTCCTTTATTAGCTGACTTTCTGCTCGAAGTCAACATCGAAAAAGAATTTATAAAAACGGAACTCCCGGAAGGCTATCTTGAAGCTTTTGGCTAAAATTAATCATTGTTAAAATATTCCGCAGCTTAAAAAAAATAGATAAATTTGCGCGCAAATTAGGGTGTTTGCAATTAGGATATAAACATTTGATTCTAGTATTATTTAAGTTGAGATATTAAAATCACATCCTTATTGCCAATGAACTAATTTTTAATATTAAACCCATCAATGAGGGTTTCCAAAATCAAAACTCGTAAATTATTTTATACTTTGTTGATTATGAATGAATTAAATTGCTATGTAACCCAAATCATGCAGGTGTCACCTATTATGAAAATCATCAGAATTAAACCTGATGGCTGGCAACTGCCTGAATACAAAGCCGGACAATTTGTTGCTTTAGGGCTTTATGCATCTGCTGAAAGATGTAATGAAGCAACTGAGGAGCATACACAATTGGCACCTGAAAAATTGATCAAAAGAGCCTATTCAATTGCTTCTTCATCAACACAGGAGTTTGTTGAATTTTATATCACTTTGGTTCATTCGGGATCATTAACACCAAGAGTCTTTAATCTGCAAATTGGTGATAAAATCTGGATGGGTAAAAAAGCCACAGGAATGTTTACCCTTGATGAGATTGAACCAGAACAAAATGTTGTATTGATTGCAACAGGAACTGGTGTCGCTCCTTATATGAGTATGCTTCGTTCAAATGCATTATCAAGAAAAGGTAAAATTATGGTTATTCATGGTGCTGCAAATAGCTGGGATTTAGGTTATTCTTCAGAATTACAGTTGCTTGAGTCGATGTTCCCAGATTTCCATTATCATCCTACAATTACCGAGCCTGCAAAAGAACCAGTCGGATGGAATGGTGATATCCGGTTTATCGAAGAAATTTGGAAAGATACAATTATTGAGCAAAAGTTCGGTTTTAAACCAAAACCAGAAGACACTCATATTTTCTTATGTGGCAACCCAATTATGATTAATGGGATGAAAGAAATTTTGGGCGTGGAAGGATTCAAAGTTCACAAGAAAAAAGAGCCTGGACACATTCATATTGAAGAGTTCTAGCAAAAAATATAAGAGATGTTTAAAGAGGCCGGACAATGTTCCGGTCTTTTTTTTTGCAAAAAAAAATAATTTATTGTAAGGGTAAACTCTTAATAATTCATCATAGTTTAAATGGAGAATTTTTGAGCCCAAATTAGCACTTGACTTATTACCTATATTTCAATAACTTTATGTAAAAGCTTTTGGGCTTTGACTAACTTTTGGTTTCAATAAAGGCCAAAACTGCAATTGATATCTTAGCTAATTCTAACTTGGTAACTATGAAAAAGAAAAACTTTGTCCTCCCGTTAATCGCCTTTCTATTACTTGGCCTTTTTGCATTTAAAACGCCATATCTTGATAAAGATTATTGGTTTGAATACATCACCAATCATTTTAACGAATATGTTTCGAAATATCCTCAGCAGAAGGTTTATTTGCAACTCGACAGAGATGAATACGAAACAGGTTCAACCATCTGGTACAAAGCTTATGTTTTAAATGATACAGACAAGAAACCTGAGACCAGAAGCAAAAATCTTTATATTGAGTTAATATCTCCTACAAAAGAGGTTTTTATGCACCGTTTGTTGAAAATTGAAAATGGAACCGCAAATGGTGATTTCCCGGTTTTAGACACCATTGCAACAGGAATGTATTGTATCAGGGCATATACAGCAAACATGAAAAACTTTGGCAAAGAATACCTTTTCAACAAAAGTATCCGAATTAATCATGCTGAAAAAGTATATTATAGCAAAGAATTTCATAAAAAAGCAAAAAAAGTTGCCCGGAAGGATGATGAGCTTGATTTACAGTTTTTCCCTGAAGGTGGTGACTTTGTTGATGGGCTTGAAACAGTGCTTGCATTTAAAGCCATTAACCAGAAAGGAAAAAGCGTTGATGTAAAAGGTCAAATTTTTACAAAAAAAGGAACCCTTGTAGGCGAATTTGAAACCAGCCACTTAGGAATGGGGAAAATTGATTTCAAACCAGTTTATGACGAAAAATACTATGCGATTGTGAAGACAGAAAAAGGAGGCAAGCTGAAATTCGATCTACCAGAGGTTTTAGAGAAAGGTTATCAATTAAATGTTGATGCATCTGGGAATCAAATAAAAGTTAATATAAAAACCAACAAAGAGTTTGGTAATGACCCTGTTGCTAAAACAGTTTATCTATTTGTTCAAAATGGTGGTAAAATCTACTCTTCCGGGAAACACCAGTTTCAATCAAGTGAAATAAATCTGAATATTGGAAAAGCAAATTTCCCAACTGGAGTGCTTCACTTTACTCTTTTTGATGGTCAGGGACAGCCTCAGTGCGAGCGCCTGACTTTTGTAGATCATCAAGAACATCTTGATATTAAGCCGAATAACGAGATACATACGGTTGGAAAAAGAGGAGGGGTTGAATTTGATATCGAAGTGACTGATGGTGAAAACCCTGTTGAGGCAGAATTATCGGTTGCAGTTAAAAATAAATCGCAAACGGATTTGGGAACAAGTTCAATCAATATTCGAAATTACATGTTGTTACAAGCAGATTTAAGAGGGTTTATTGAAGAACCGGATTATTACTTTGGAAATACATCTCAAAAGCAAAAAGATTTAGATTTATTGATGTTGACCCAGGGATGGAGAAAATTTGTGTGGTCGGATATAATGAAAGACTCAATTGCCGAGCCCGAATTTCCTGTTGAAAAAGATATAAGGATAACCGGAAGGATAACAAAATATTTTCTTGATATTTCGGTGAAAGATGCAACGGTTCGGTTAACCTTGCTCAACAAATTCAATGATGTTTTTACTGATATTACAAGAAATAAAGGCAGATTTGAATTTAAGAATCTCGATTATGCAGACACTTTAGATGTACTAATTGAAGCAAGAACAAAATGGAATCGAAAAAATGTGCTAATTCTTCTTGATGAGGATAGGGTACTAGGTTCAGATTTTGATGCTTTTACTGATTTTTATCTGGACAGCTTAAAAGTAAGGCGAAAGATTGAGCATGAGCCTTATAAAGAACCTGAGCCCGATCCAAACGTCCCTCAGGATTTTAAACTTCACGATAGGGCTGATAATGTTGTTTATTTTGATGATCCGTCTTTTTCATCTTATTCATCGGTTATGGATGCTCTAAAAGGACGTGTTCCAGGCTTAAGTGTTGGAAATAATGGTACACAACTTCGTGGGCCAAGCAGTATAATGCTGAGTAATGAACCATTATACTTAGTTGATGGAGTTGAAACTGATTTTAATGGTGCAAATTCAATTAATGTAAATGATGTGGAGCGGGTTGAAATACTTAAAGGCCCCTCAGCTGCAATTTACGGTATGCGTGCAGCAAATGGCGTAATTGCAATTTATACGAAAAGAGGTTTTTTTTACAAACGTGGTGAAATCAGGTTTAAAATGTTAGGCTACCATACACCTAAGAAATTTTATTCTCCTAAATATCAGGCAACTAACAGTGATAATGGAGCACCAGATTTAAGAAAAACCGTTTACTGGAATCCTAAAGTAAAAACCGATAAAAATGGCAAGGCGCATATTCGTTTCTTTCAGTCTGATATAGTTGATGATTTTGAGATTGTGATTGAAGGGATGGATAATAAGGGAACATTTGGATACAAAAAGATTGAGTATTCGGTAAGCGATGTTAATTAATATAGTTTGGTTAAATACTAGAAAAGCCCTTGCTTCTTTAATTGTCAAGGGCTTTTCTTAGGTGGTTATAATAGATTGAAACTATTTCTTGTCAGCAATAATTTTATTTTCTCTGTTAGCTAATTCCCAGGCAGTTGCAAAAACTAAACGAACTCGTGTTTCCATTGCTTTAAAATCAATTTTCTCTACATCGTCAGTTGGTGTATGATAATCGTCATGCAAACCTGAAGTGTAAAAAATAACCGGAACGCCTTTTTCTGCAAATTTTATTTGATCTGAGCGATAATAAAGTTGTTCAGGATGGTTTTTGTCATTTAAAGTATAATCCAGCTTTAAATTAGGAAAATATTCCTTTGCCGTGCTTTCACTAATTTCATGTAATTCGGTTGATAAATAATCCGAACCAATTGTGTAAACATAATCTGCGCTATCTTTATGGGCGTCATCAATTCTGCCTATCATATCAATATTCAAACAAGCCTCTGTGCTGTCCATGGAAAAAATAGGATTTCTTGCATAATAGTCAGAACCAAGCAATCCTCTTTCCTCACCAGTAAAAGCAATGAACAAAATACTCCTTTTAGGGCCATTTCCATCCTTTTTTGCCTGGGCAAATGCCTCAGCTAATTCTATTAATGATACTGTTCCTGAACCATTATCGTCTGCCCCGTTATAAATTTCACCACCTTTTATTCCATCATGATCATAGTGTGCTGTAATCACCACAATTTCATTTTTCTTGTCAGTTCCCTCAATATATGCCAATACATTAGTGCTTTTTACAGCCACTTTTTCCTCCTCAGCAGTTAACTTAATTTTTTGCAAATATTTGCCACTAATTGTTTCTGCCGTGTCCGCCAGGGCTTCAATTTCTTGATTAAACTTTTTTTCTTTCAAACCAAATAGTCTTGCAGCTTGCGATGGCGACATATAAAGTATTGGAAATGATTGCATTGGATTGACTTTTTTGCCGGGGAAACTGACCTCTACATCCCCCATGTACCTGTTCAGTTTTTCCATGGTTTTTGCAGCTTCTTCCTCATTTTTTTCAATTAGAATTAATCCTTTGGCGCCTCTCATCATTGAAGCAACAGCTTTACCCTGAATTGCCTGAAACTTGCTATTGATTGAGGTGTCTGCATTTAACAGAGGTTTATCAGAGTCTGTTGCCAGGTATTTCCCTTCTTTATTTTGGGGCTCACCCATTAAAAAAGCAACCAACTTTCCCTTGACATCAATATTTCTGTAGTTATTATATGTTTTTGAATAAATACCATATCCGGCAAAAATTACGTCATACTCTTCCTCACCCGGAACTATCTGAATAAATGAAACGTCTTTATGATTCTCAAATGTTTCTTTTCCAGCAACAAACATTCTTTTTTTCCAGGTTTTTTGTTCCAGATCCATTTCCTGGTGAAAAGGATCTTCCACTTTTTTGACAGGGCCAACAAGTTCATCACCTTTAAATTCTTTTTCAAGGTATTCTGCAGCCATTTCAAGGCCTTTTGCCCCTGTAAACCGGCCTTCATATTCATCCGATGCTAGGACTGTTAAGTGTTCTCTCAATTCTTCTGCAGTAATTGTTTGTGAATATTTTACTACAGTAGGATTTTGAGCATAAGCTATTTGAGCAAATACTATTAATGATAAAAATAAAGTTACACGCATATGATTTTGTTTTAGTCGGCAATAAAGATAGCCATTAATTATTATTGAAGATAACATTCAATTAGTAGTAACTTTTTATTTAATGTTACAAATCTGTAAGAGATTTCTCCTATTTTTGCCCAGATTGTAAAACCTATAGAAGTAAATTTTGAATAAAGAAAACAAAAAAGTTTACTTTGCTTCCGATATTCATTTGGGTTCAGGAGGCTTTAAAAAAAGTCTGGAACGCGAAAGAAAGGTGGTAAAGTGGCTAAACGATATAAAAAACGATGCAGAAGCATTGTACTTAGTAGGCGATGTTTTTGATTTTTGGCATGAATGGGATAGGGCTGCACCACAAGGATTTACCAGGTTCATCGGAAAAGTTGCAGAACTTTCTGATGCTGGAGTAAAGGTTCATTATTTCACTGGAAATCATGACATTTGGGTTTATAAGTACCTGAAAAAAGAGATTGGTTTAGAACTTTATCGAAAAGAGCTGAAAACGAAAATATTTGGCAAGAACTTTTACATTGCCCATGGCGATGGACTTGGACCTGGAGATAGAGGTTATAAACTCCTAAAACTTATTTTTACGAATAAATTTCTTCAATGGTGTTTTAAAAATTTGCTGCATCCTGATTTTGCACTTTGGATAGGTCAGACCTGGTCAAATAGTCGACGAATGGCTGAAAGAGATCCGGTTTTTTATCATGATAATGAATGGCTGGTCATGCATTCGAAGGAAGAGTTGGAAAAGGAACATTTTGATTATTTTGTATATGGTCATCGTCATTTGCCTGGCATTTTCCCTATCAATGATAATACTCAATATGTAAATTTAGGCGATTGGCTGGGGAATTATACCTATGGTGTTTTTGACGGGGAAAATTTTGAATTAAAGAAGTTCGAATAAAGATATATTTTTTACTTAGGACTTCCGGCTCCCATCTTCTGACCAAAAAGAGTGAGATGATCTCAAGTGGCTGAAAATAAGTGATTAATAGATTGAAGCAATGGGCTTATATTTCAATCAGCTCATTTTTAATTGCATACATCACAAGATTTGCAGCATTACGTGTACCAGTTTTCGAAAGTAAATTTGTGCGATGATTATCCACAGTTTTAGGACTTATAAAAAGGGTTTCTCCAATTTCATTGTTTGAATATCCCTGGCAAATCAAAAGAAGGATTTCTTTTTCGCGTTTGGTGAGCTCAATTTCATGTTTTTTTAGCGATTCTTCACCTGTATTTCCAACTTTGAAAATGATGTTTCTGAGAATTTTTTCAGGGAAATAATACATCCCATGAATAACCTTATCAATAGCTTCTTCTAATTCATCTTTTCCTGCTTTCTTTTGCAAAAAACCCATCACACCAGCCTTTATCATTTTGTAATAGTAAATTTCGTCTCCATGGCTCGATAAACAAATTATTTTCAGCTTTGGATTGTCTTTAAGAGCTATTGTACTTGCTTGTATACCATCAAGCTCAGGCATTGAAATATCCATCAATATGATATCCGGATTTGTTTCATTTAGCATTTCAAGGAATTCCTTTCCTGTTGAAGCCTCGCCAATCACCTCGTAGCCGGCTATTTGTGTTAAGACAAAACGAAGCCCTTGTCTGAAAATATTATGATCATCGACAATTAGTATTTTGATTTCAGATTTAAACATAGCTTAATTTTTATAGTTTTGGTAATTCAATCTCTACTTTACAGCCTTCTCCTGGCTTTGGTTGAAACCTTGCATATCCCTTCAATGATTTTACCCTGTTTGAAATATTGAACAGTCCCATGCCTTTTTTGCGCTCTATGGTTATATTATAATCAAAGCCGATTCCATCATCTTCATATTTTAGGTAAATCACTTCATTCTCTGAAAGAGTTATAAATACATTGTTTGCATTCGCATATTTTAAGGTGTTATTTACCAGCTCGGTAATTATTCTATAAATTGTAACATCAAGCATGCTACCAAGTTTTGACTTAATATTGGCTTCGAAATGAAACTTTAAAGACCTTGAGCCTGAAATTTTTTCAATAAAATTTTCAAGTGCAGGAATTAAACCAAAATTTTGCAAAATATGTGGACTCAAGTTATTTGAGATATCTGAAATACTTTGAATGGATTCATTGATAGTCTCTTCAATTTTTTTTAAAAGTTCTTGTCTTAGCTCTTCTGTCTGGCAATCTTTTAAACTTTGTGAAAACAGTTTTATTGTTGACAGTAATGGAGATACACCATCATGAAGTTCTTTAGCCACTCTGCTTCTTTCTTTTTCTTCAGCTTCTAATACTGCATTATAAATTTTATGCTGTATTTCAATACGCTCAGTAATTTCGCGAGTTACAGCCAGATATGCTTCCTGCCCTTCATAAATTGTTTTTTTTGCAACTACTTCAATATTAATTAATTGTCCTGTTTTTGAGTGGTAACTTACTTCAATTGAGATAAAATCTTTGCCTCCTAACTCTTCAACCAGGCCATCAAAATTAAGAACAGGGTGTTGAGCAAAAAACGCCTGCATTGGAAACTGTAAGTACTTTTCTTTGGTATAACCAGAGCGTTTATAAGCTGTCTCGTTTGCTTCAATTATTTTCCCTGAAACCGTAAAAATGATAATGCCATCAGAAACTGAATTAAAAATGGTTTCAAATTTTCTTTTGCTTTCAGCAAGTTCATCAATAAGTTGTTTCCTTTCTGTAATATCTGTTCCAATTGAAATTACGCCTGTTAACTTATTATTAGAATTAAAAATAGGCTTGTTGTTCCATGACATATATTTTCGTTCACCAGTCTTTGTAAAATTCCAATTGTCATTTCTCTCAAACTTCTGATAGTTCTTTATAATGTGCTGAACATTTTCAAGCGAGTATTCACTTTTTTCATTCAATGGCAGAATTGTTCCAACAACATTTTTCCCAATTATTTCGTCTTTTTTAAACCCAAATAGTTTCTGAGCATATTCATTAAAAAATGTTATATCTCCTTGTAAATCAAGCTTCAATATGGCAGTATTAGCATTTTCAACAATTTCTTTATATTTTTCCTGCGATTTAACAAAAGCTTTTCGAGCCCTTTCTTTTTCTTTCCCTGTTTTATATGTTCTGTATGATATATAAAATGAAAGCAGAACAATGATGGCAATTACAATTGTTGAAAAATAAAATATTTTACGTGTTATAATTGATAATTCCTGTTCAACATCATTAACATAAAAGCCACTTCCAACTATCCATGCCCATGGTTTAAACAAATGAACATAAGAAACTTTAAGTGCAGTTTTGTCAGGATTGTCTTTCCATTGCCAGGTATAATCAATAAAGCCATTTCCGTTTTTCCCAACCATCTCAACAATTTCACGAAATAGCAAATTCCCCTTAACATCTCTGTAATCTGAAAGATCGTGGCCAATTATTTCTGGTTGGTAGGGCTGCATAATTACTTTAGCAGAGGTGTCAATTATCCAAAAATAGTTCTTGAGGTCTTTACCATAGCGCAATGATTTAATCTCAGTTTTGGCAACTTCCTTTGCCGTGTCAATATTTAATACTCCTTTTTTTGCCTGCGTATTAAAATAATCCAGTAAACTAATGGAGTTAACAGTTAATTCCTTTATGGTTTCTCTTTTTTGATTTAAAAGTTGCTGATGAAAATACGGGATAATTATGATGAAAATGGCAATTACATAAAGTACAATTACCATCAGAATTGGGACAAAGTTTTTAAAGTAATCAGCAAGTTTCATTTTTCTGGTTTAATACATATAAAGTTAAAAAATTATGCGATTTTCTCTATTACTCTGTTCAATAAAACAAAAAATCCGCTAAAAAAGCGGATTTTCAATAGCTTAAAGTATTTTTATTTGGGCCAAATTGGCGTTTCGTCGTCTTTCCAAAAAGGACCAAACTGTATCTCATCCAGATTACCGTCTGTAAACCAGAGGTTAAGATTTTCTTTTTCAAGACCAATTAGTTCCTGGTCCGGAACATCTTCAGAACTAAAGTCTTCAATTTCCGGGTCTGAAAGATTTAGTTCCTTACAGGCTGCCAGAACAGAAGCTTTATCCATTCCTACCTTTATTTTACCACCAAGCGCATAATTGTCATTTTCGACCGAAATGAAACTTAATCGAAGATCGTCCTCCGATTCAAAATTAAGATCAATTTGTAGATCATAGTAAAACCAGGTAACAGCCGATTCCCCATCGTCATAATCAACCTCTTCAATCTCGTCTGGTTTTCCAACTAATTTTTCTACCTGATCTTGTGTCATTCCCAATAGAATTTCACCTACGCCCCTGCCGGGAACTATTTCTGCTTTTTCCATAATTTCGTTGTATTACTTTGATTACAAATATAGTAAGTCCTTTTTAGGTATTGCTATTTTTTTTGAAAAATAGTAATTATTTAACTTATCAAAAGTGATTTGCTTTTAGGCATATTTTATAATTTTACAGAGTCAATAATAACACTTTTTTTATGAGCAATAAAATCACTGTAGCTGTTTTATATGGCGGAAAATCAGCAGAACACGAAGTTAGCCTGGTTTCTGGAAAAAATGTTTTGAATGCAATTGATGGAAATAAATACAACGTTGTTGAGATAAAAATTGATAAAAAGGGAAAATGGTGGATGCACGATGAACCTGTTCTGTTATCTCATAATTTTGGCGAAGGAACAATCATTCATCAAAAAACTGCAGAAGTGCTTGCAAATATTGATGTTGTGTTTCCAGTGCTTCATGGACCCTATGGCGAAGATGGTACCCTTCAGGGATTGGTAAAAATGGCTGGATTGCCATGTGTTGGCCCAGGAACGCTTTCTTCATCAATTTGTATGGATAAAGATATTGCAAAAAGACTGCTTAAAGAAGCAGGAATTGATATTGCGGACTTTGTGACCATCAGAAAATCAAACAGAGACAGCTTTAGTTACGAAGATGTAGTGAAAAAGCTTGGTCGTGAGCTATTTGTGAAACCTGCGAATATGGGTTCTTCGGTTGGCGTTTCATTTGCCGATACGAAAGAAAAATATGAAAAAGCACTTGAAGAAGCTTTTATTTATGACGACAAAGTGATTGTAGAAGAAAAAATTATTGGAAGGGAGATTGAATGTGCTGTATTAGGTAATGATTTTCCAAAATCATCAGCACCAGGTGAAATAATCCCAACAAAAAGTTTTTATAGCTACGAAAGTAAATATGTCGATGCAGACGATGCTCGCCTGGATGTTCCTGCAAATCTTCCGTCTGAATTAATAGACCCCATTAAAGAGGTTGCAGTGAAGGCTTATCAATGTCTGGAATGTAAAGGACTTTCAAGGGTCGATATGTTTTTAATGTCCGGTAACCGGGTGGTTGTCAATGAAATAAATACGATTCCTGGGTTTACAAAAATAAGTATGTATCCAAAATTGTGGGATTATTCAGGAATACCGCAAACAGAGTTGGTTACTCAATTGATACAGTTGGCAATTGATGAGTTTGAACATCAGAAAAAATTGGAGAGTTCTTATGCGGATGCAATAAAATAGAACAATTTTTTTTCTAAATCATTCTAAAGCCTGCTAATGACAGGGCAATCGGGTTTAGCAAAATATATTTAGCTGCGCTGAGCACTGCGTGGTTCGATACTCTGTACCTTATAAATAGCAACATTATTATTTCTACAAATATTTTCGGTGTGCTGCACCTAATTCTATTGTAAGTTTAGCAGCAGAGCTGCGCAATATTTGCAGAAAACGAAAACATATGTATAGCAAAAGGTGCAGCGCACCGCTATATTAGAAATATTCTAAACCCGATTGCCCTACTGCTAATGAGAGAAATCCTTCCGGTAATTCTTTCTTTGTGGTGCAGTTATAGTATTTTTTATCAGGACTTTGCAGGAGATTTCT
Source organism: Bacteroidales bacterium (assembly GCA_050296515.1). Lineage (GTDB taxonomy): Bacteria > Bacteroidota > Bacteroidia > Bacteroidales > NBLH01 > NBLH01. Next base: position 26,188 of record JBNKRJ010000026.1, read on the forward strand.
TTTATCACAAATCGGGCATCGATTATGTTGCGATTCACTTGAAATTAAACAAAGATTCAACTTTTTGTTGTAATTGGGCAGGAGATGTAAATAGTTATTATTCATTTGAGACCTACAGGATTGAAAATGACACTTTGTATTTTACTAGTCAGTACAAAGATTATCACCAGTGTTATGTCAAGGCTAATTTGTCAGGTGACAACACCTGGCTGGTGCACTGGTTCCATCTGACAAATTGAAGCAATAAAAAATAAACAAGTGAAAAAGGGGTTTTTCTAAAGAGAAAATAACCCCTGTAGTTTTAGAATAAAAACATTATACTGTTAGTTTTTAGCACTTTGTATGGATTCGGTGACATTTACAATATAATCAGCAAGCTTTTCACAAGTCGAAAAAAGCTCATTGTAAATCACACCGGTTTTATACTTGTATTTTCCAGCCTTAACACTTACTAAATGTTCTTCGCGTAGATGGTTTCTTAATTTGTTGATTTTTTCTTCTATTTCAGCTGATTTTGACGGGCTCACATCACTGTATTCATTCGATAAATTTGAGATCATTTCTTCAAATGCTTCATCAACTAACGCAAACATTTTCTGGATATTTGTAGTTACTTTTTCAGGAAACTCATTTTTGCCCTCTTTTTTACGCAAAAGTGCTTTAGCCATATTATAACAAGAATCTCCAATACTCTCAATATCATCAATTATTTCAAGCATTGCCCGAATACGTTTGGTACCAAGTCTACTCAATTCCGACTCAGAAACTTTTGTAAGGTAAGTAGCAATCTCAACCTCCATGCGATCGCTTATTTCTTCGTATTTTTCAATTTTTTTATACCATTTATCAAACTTTTTGTCTTTTTCTGCTTCGAAAAGTTTTTTTACAAATCCAAACATGTTTGAAATTCGTTCAGCGTACACTGTAATTTCCTGTCGAGCCTGGTAAATTGATAATTCAGAGGTTGAAACTGTACCAACATTGATGTATTTTAATCTAAATTCCTCATCAGTATCTTTATCCGGTACTAACCGAACAACGACTTTCTCAATAAAAGGGGCAAACCAGCTCAATATCAATACATTTGCAATATTGAAGCCGGAGTGGAAAATGGACAAAGCTACAGGAATTGCCGCTGAACTTGTATATGGCGATTTGCCTCCCGTTTCAATAATGAACAAGTTAATTAGCTTTATGAATGGATAAAAAAGAATCAAGATCCAGAATACGCCAAATACATTAAAGATAAGATGGGCTCTGGCCGCTCGTTTTGCTGAAACGTTTGCAACAAGTGCGGCCAGGTTGGCTGTAATTGTTGTTCCTATATTCTCACCAAGTACCATTGCTGCAGCAATTTCAAAGGGGATAATCCCATTAAAGCAAAGCACAAGCGTTAAGGCCATTGTAGCACTTGACGATTGTATCACAACAGTAAGCATGGTTCCGATGAGCAAGAATAACAATAAGGAAAGGTATCCCATGTGAATATAGTTGCCCAGAAAGTGAAGAACTTCCGGGTTATTTTTTATATCAGGAACAGCTTCTTTAAGGTATTGAAGACCAATAAATAGCAATGAAAAACCAATAATCAGTTCTCCCCATGATTTTCGTTTGGTGTTTTTCGAAAACATAAAAGGAAAACCCAACCCAATTAATGGAATGGCCAGTGCACTCATTTTTACTTTAAAACCAAGAATTGAAATTAACCAGGCAGTAATTGTTGTGCCAATATTTGCCCCCATTATTACACCAATTGATTCAATTAGAGATAACAACCCCGCATTAACAAAACTGACAACCATAACAGTAGTTGCCGATGACGATTGTATAACTGCAGTAATTAATAAACCGGTTAAAATGCCTTTTAAGCGATTTGAAGTCATTGCCTCTAAAATACTGCGCATTTTTTCACCTGCAACCTTTTGCAACGACTCACTCATTAATTTCATCCCGAAAAGGAAGATTCCCAGAGAACCAAGGAGGGTAAGTACCTCAACAATTCCGTATTCCACTTTTGCTATTTTAATTTATATTGAAAATCTCTTTATCTACCTGGTATTAAGCACTTTTAGTTTATACGGTAAGGCTTTGGCTGCTCTAATTTGTTGGGCGAATTTGTTTAAAATTTATAAATTGGCCAAATTCTATTGATGTTAATTTAACTTTTAAGTAACATTAATTTAATATTGCATGTATGTTTGGGGTATTATTCATTATTTCTTTGCCGCTGATGACATCATATTGCAGTAAAATTGATACAGAGCTTAGAGAACTATTTGGGAAATTTAACTAACCATGTATCATAGAGTCAACTAAAACTTGCCCGACCTTCACATTTGAAAAAAACTCTTTTGTATTTGATAAAATGGCATCTGAAAATTTAAAGCCAGCGAGCTCGATCAAATTGGCCAGACCAATCTGGTATTCAACAGAACAATCAAATGATATGTTTTGCAGAGAATTTAAGGGACAAACCACAGGACACATTTTATTACAATGCAAAATATTGAAACAACCTTTGCATTGATCATAGTTTTTACTTAGCAGTTTATAATCACCAATAAGCTTTCCCCAATCAAATTCAGGTTTGTTTTTATCTTCAGGAAATTTTCCATAAATGAACTTATCATTTTGGTTATCAATATTATGTGTAGCTTCAAAACATGATGAAAGATAACCCTCTGGTGTTAATGCCAGATTGAATTGAAAAATATTGCAGTTTTTATCATGGATTTCGTTTATGCGTGTACCCAAATAGGCTATTTGAAGTCCTTTTTCTTTGCCCCATTTTCTTGCTCTTAAAAAATTTTCAACAAAAATATTTTTATCAGGGATTAGTTTAGCATCAACTTGGTTATTATGGTTCTGATGAACCGGGAAAAAGGTTATCTTTTGTATTCCTTCCTTGTATAGGAATTCAGTAATTTCAACCAAGTGTTCTACACTTCCTTTTGTCACGGTTACTCGAACCTCTAACTCCTTTATTTTTGAACTTTTGGACAAAAGAATTTGTGCTGTTTGCCTTACAGTATCAAAGCTTCCTTTTTTATTTATAAAAGGCCTGTTTTCATTTTGAATATGCTCTGGTCCATCCCAGGAAAGTAATATGCTATCAAAGTTCTGAGATGCCCACTCAGCAGTTTTTATTGGTATGGCACCATTTGTAATAGTATGCGCTGATATTCTAACTTTGTTCTTTTTAGCTATTTCTCTACATATCTCTAAGTTTTTTTTTACACGTTCAAGTTTAAGTAAGGGTTCATTTCCACCTCTAAAACCAACAACAAAATCAAATTTTCTTTTTTTTGCATTTTTTGACACAAAATCAGCAGCAGATTTTATAACTTTTTCAGGTATTTCATAGTTAAGTTCTTTATATGGTGTAAAACAATACTTACAGTCAAGATTACAATCAAGCCCCTGATATAGAGTTAAAATAGCTGGTCTGTAGTATTTTTCAGATAGATGCTTTTCGATATTATGATATATGGGGAAGGTTGAACTCCTTTTTTCTGGCAGCTTTATTCTTTTTTGCTTATTAGGATTATAGATAATGCTCTTTATAGGATCATAAACAAGTTTTTCATTTCCAAACTCTATATTAAAAATAAACCTCTTCATCGTTAAGCTTTTGAACTTTTTTGCAATTTGGCAAATTTATGTTTATATAACAAACTATTGTTTCATATACTCTCAAAAACAGTGTATATCCACAAATTTTACTAACTTGCCTAAAAATCAATGGCTATGATAACATTTCACCTAAACGGAAAACAAATTGAATATAAAGGAGAGCCTGATCGGAACCTTTTAAATTACTTGCGTCTTGATCAGCATATTACTTCAGCTAAAGATGGTTGCTCAAGTCAGGCAGCATGTGGCGCCTGTACTGTTGAAATTGATGGAAAAGCAAAACTGGCCTGTACCACAAAAATGAACAAACTGGAAGGCAGCCAGGTTCTAACGATGGAAGGTTTTCCTGAATATGTTAAAGATGTTATTGTAAAAGCATATGTTAATAAAGGTGCTGTACAGTGCGGTTTTTGTACACCAGGCTTTATTGCAAGAACAAAAGTTTTATTGCAAACCAATCCAAAACCCTCTTTAGGGGAGGTGCAAAAGGCCCTGCGTCAGCATATTTGTAGATGCACAGGCTATAAAAAAATCGAAGATGCTATTTTGCACGCAGCAGAGGTGATAGATAAAAAAGAAACATTAGAAATCACCAAAACCTCTGGCAAAGTCGGGGTTGCACATCCAAAGTATCAGGCCTGTGAAACAGCCATTGGAAAACGGAACTTTGTTGATGATATATTCCTGGATGACATGCTGTATGCTGCATTAAAATTTAGTGATCATCCTAGCGCAAAAGTACTAAAAATCAACACCAAAAAAGCAGAAAAACTTGAAGGAGTCCATAGGGTCTTCACGGCAAAAGATATTCCTGGTGAACACAAAGTTGGACTTATAATTCAGGACTGGGCAGTAATGGTGGACGAAGGAAAGAAAGTACGCTACATTGGCGATGTGATTGCCGGGGTAGTTGCCGATTCAGATGCTATGGCCAGAAAAGCAGTTGAATTAATTGAAGTTGATTACGATGTTTTTGAACCCATTACCGATGTTTTTGAATCCATTGTTGGACAGCGAATTCATGAAGAACGACCAAATAATTTTGAAACCACCTGTTTTAAAATTGGCAATGCTGATCATGTAATTGACAATTCAGTATACAGCTACTCGGGTAATTTTAGCACGCAACGAGTAGAACATGCCTTTTTGGAAAAGGAAGCTGCAGTTGCAAGACCCGACGGAAAAGGTGGAATTGAGCTTTTCAGTCAAAGTCAGGGTGTTTATGAAGACCAAAGGCAGGTAGCTATGATTTTAGGTTTGCCCGAAGAAAAGGTACGTGTTACATTAGTGCCAAATGGCGGTGGTTTTGGAGGTAAGGAAGATTTGAGTGTTCAGGGACAAACTTCACTTTTTGCTTATTTGATGAACAAGCCAGTGAAGCTTACACTTACCCGCGAAGAGTCCATCAGGCTGCATCCCAAAAGGCACCCGGTTTTTATGGATATTCAATTAGCTGCCGATAAAAACGGAAAACTGACAGCCTTAAAATTAAGAGCTGTTGGGGATACCGGAGCTTATGCTTCAGTAGGTGCAAAAGTGCTCGAACGGGTTGCCGGACATGCTGCAGGAGGGTATTTTATCCCTGTTATTGATATTGAAGCTAAAACAGTGTATACCAATAATATACCAAGTGGCGCTATGCGGGGTTTTGGTGCAAATCAGGTTGTCTTCGCATTGGAGAGTTGCATTGATGAGCTCTGCAAGCAAGGTGGATTTGATCGATGGAAATTCCGTTATGAGAATGCTTTGGTCGATGGTTTAAGTACTTCAACAGGCCAAAAAGTTTATGGAGTTGGAATAAGGGCTTGTTTAGATGCCTTAAAGGATGAATTTTATAAAAACAAATATGTTGGAATAGCCTGCGCTATTAAAAATTCAGGTGTTGGAAATGGCATGGTGGACGAATCGAAAGTGAAAATTGAAATCGTCGCTGAAAATAAAGTTCGTTTGCATCATGGCTGGACTGAAATGGGGCAGGGGGTACACAACATGGCTTTGCAAACCCTTTGCGAAGAAACCGGAATGGATCCTGAAATTATTGAAGTTGTGGTAGATACTGAGGCTCAAATTAAAACAGGGATGACCACTTCATCCAGGGCTACAGCTTTGGTTGGTTTGGCAATTATCAATGCATCAAAAACATTAAAAAAAGATCTTGAGAAAAAGTCACTGAAACAGCTTGTAGGGAAAACTTACAGTGGACAATTCACCTGTGACTGGACCAATAAACCCGGTGCCGAAGTGGATGAGCAAATTATTCATTATTCATATGGTTATGCGGCACAACTTTGCGTGTTGAATGAAAGTGGTGATATTCAAAAGGTTGTAGCAGCACACGATGCTGGTAAAATTATGAATCCGATGCTTTTCGAAGGGCAAATTGAAGGCGCTATTCATATGGGACTTGGATATGCATTAACCGAAGAGTTACCTATGGAAAACGGGTTCCTTAAAAGTGATAAATACAGCAACTTAAAAATCTTGCGTGCTCATCAAACTCCTGAAATTGGGGTGGTTGGGGTCGAGGTAAAAGACCCCGTTGGCCCTTATGGGGCTAAAGGAATTGGCGAAATTGGATTAATTCCGACAGCAGCTGCAGTTGCCAATGCTTTTTGTGCTTTTGATGGAGAACGAAGAATGAGGTTACCTTTGAAAAGATAATGCATTAATAGCAGATTGAATAAACTTCTATTATGCTAAAATCTGTATGTAAGTATTTATTCTATTTGCTTTTCTTTTACCATTCTGCAATTTCAGTAAATTATACTAAGCCTGTCTAAGATTTTGTGAAATTTAGTGTAATACCTAATGGTTATCATCTAGCAGGAAATATGTTTTCTTAGTATGCTAAGTACCAGGAATTACATCAAAGCCTATTTTATTAGTTTGATAGCGGTTCAGTATTAAAAGTCATTTTGTTTAATTCAATCCCTTTTGATAATTCAACCCGGTTGGCAAAATATACTTCAGATAAATATTCAACCCCAATTATTTTTAAGGCTATTTATAACTTAAAGCCTAAAGTTGTAAATGCAAGTACTAGCAGAGTATTTTGTGCACTCGAACAAGCAAGTTTCCCATTTTCAACGTATTATAACTCTCCATTATATTTTTCTCTTAACAAGAGAGACGATAAAACTCATTATGCTTGTGTGACTGAGTTGCAACCTGGTTTTGGAGGAGTAGATGGGTTCAGTGCCCTGTCTCTTCCATTAACGAAAGGTTTAGAAAATGGACATACAGTAATAAATGTTATTAATTTTAACTGTTCTGGATCATTAAAAAGTGCTAAAACTACTAATGATGCTAAAGATTCAGAAAAAATTACTAATATTGAAGAATCAAGTTTTAAACCTTTACTATTTCCAAACCCTACGAATGGAATATTAACAATTAGAGCAAATAGTAAAAACCCGTTACATTCTGTTTCTGTATTTAATTCCTTAGGAAAGAAAGTTTTAAATATTGATAATCTAAATGAAACTAGTAAGAAGATAGATTTATCAGGTTTACCTGTTGGGTCTTATTTCATTAATATGGTTATTGGAAATAAAATATATGACGGACAAATTATATTGAGTAAATAACATGTCGCCTAGAGAATATAGCCCCAAGAGCTATATTCTCTAAATTAATTCATCAATTAAGTGCAAATGAAACAGTATATATTTCATATTTTAATACTTATTTCCATATCATTTTACACATGTAAAAAAGAACCAATTCAACCTGAAAATAAATTTAACTTTAAATATTCTTTTTTCAATAATGGTGATACTAGTTTAAAACGAGTTATTCTAAATTGTATTACTGTTTATCCGATTGAAAATACAACAAGCTTAATTACTCGTGGTAAATGGAGAGATACAGAGTGCTACGATAAAAATTATTTGTGGGATTTTGATTCTTTAATCATTGAAACAGATATGAAAGTTTATCCTTCTTGCTTTTTCAGGTATGACATTTCCTTGGAATTTTTAGATTCTGAAGGGAAAGGCTATTTAAAAAATTTCTCAAGGATAGATACTATCCGCTCTAAAAATGATATAAATGTTAAATTTAGTTGGCCAGAAGATTCTTTATTGTTTGAAAAGATAAATTAGAAGGAAACTGATAAAAGATTTTATTTACTAGTCATGTTTGACACCTATTTCACAGATACCCAGGTTAATTTATTAATCATTTCTTCAATAGCATTTTTATTAAGTCTTTCTTTTTTCATAAACGGTAAAGAGAAACTTTCGCTTGGGTTATTGGCTATTACTGCCTTTTCAACTTTTTGCTTCGCAGCGTTATTAGATCCTTTCTTAAATATGTGGGATGAAAGGTTTCATGCATTAGTGGCTAAGAACCTTATAAAGCATCCATTCAAACCAACATTATATGATGACCCGGTTGTTACTATGGCATATGACTATTGGGATAGATACCACATATGGTTACATAAACAACCTTTGTTTTTATGGCAAATGGCTTTGAGCAGTAAAATATTTGGAGTTTCGGAATTTTCATTGAGGTTACCAAATATTATACTTGGTTCCACTCTGGTTTTGGTTACATATCGATCAGGAAAATTATTAGTTAATGAAAAGGTTGGCTTTACATCCAGTGTGCTTGTAATTAGTTCAATATATATTATGGAATTAATAGCAGGAAGACAGTCTCTTGATCATAATGATTTTACATTTCTGGCATATATATCTTTGAGCATTTGGTCACTTATTGAGTATTATTATTCAAAGAATAAGAAATGGATTTATTTAATAGGTATTTTTTCAGGCATGGCTATACTTTGTAAGTGGTTGGTTGGGTTATTGGTATACTTTGGTTGGATTGTACTCAGGCTTCTTAATAAGAAAATCAAAATTTCTGAAAATAAAGATGTACTGGTATCACTAATTACTACAACATTAATTGCACTCCCGTGGCAAATTTATACTTTTATTAAGTATCCTATAGAGACAAAATCAGCTTTTAAGTTTAACTTGTTGCATTTTAATACAATACTCGAAGGGCATGAAGGTTCATTTTGGTACCATTTAAACGTTTTCAATAATATTTATGGTGAAATTGCTTCATTCCTGGTAATTCCTGCGTTTTATGCTTTGTATTTAAAAATCAGAGATAAAAAACTATTTTATTCTTTGTTAAGCATGGTGGTTATTGTTTATCTCTTTTTTTCACTGGCGAAAACTAAAATGCCTTCTTTTACAATAGTGGTGGCCATGATTGTATTTATAGCATTTTCTTCTTTATTAAATTATATTTTGGAAAAATTCCAAACATTAAAAATGAATAAACTGATTTCCAACCTCATCTTTGCAGTCTCTATTGTATTTATATTACTTGTTCGCTTTAATATAGAATTTTTACAAGAAAATCATACAACATGGAAAGAGGAAAATACTTATACTCGGATGATGACTCATTATAAAGAAGTATTTACAAATCTAAAGTTGCCAGGAAATTCTGTTTTATTTAATGTAAAAGGGCATCATTATATCGAGGCTATGTTTTATACAGAATTTCCTGCTTATCGTTTCATACCTACTTTGGAACAATATGAAGAAATGAAGGTGAAAAACAGAACTCTTGTAATTTTTACTAATAATAGTATTGAACTTCCTGATTATTTATTAAACGATCCATCTGTGATTATAATTAATGAGGAAGTAAAAGGATATAATTAATGCTCTAAATTACACCACAAAGTGTGATAAATTTTGAATAAGACATAATGTTTTTTTAGCAACATGTCTTCTCCAGCAGTAATTTTCATAATTTAGGTAGGCTTCAAGGATAAAAGTTAGAAACGAATGTCTGGCAGGAAGATGATTAAAAGGCAATTATTTCTGATCTTCCTCTATCGCTTTACAGATTTATTCCTGTTGGCTTGTTTTTATTGCATTAACACACAAATAATATCCTTATTATCAATTAATTAAATGCAGTTTCATGCAAATTGTTGACTTAGCCATAACTTAATTTTGATCCCCTACGTTCCAAGGGAATTCAACCAATCAACCTGCAAAGTTAGCTTCGCTCGCAAACGCTGCAAAAGCTTCCCAAGGCATTCATACATGGATTACACGCTACAAACAATTGAAAGAATGTCGTTGGGAAGGGGCTCCTGGAAAAGCTTTTGATTATTGCGATGGTTGCAGTCCGTTATTTATTACCCATGATTTTTCGTATTATACTGATTATGTCTCTCATATAGTTGTTTTTCCACCTCTGAAATAGTTTCTGTCAATTGTAGGTTATATAGGACATTGCTTAATTTGCCCCCTCTTTGTTACAAATATTACAAAAATCATCCCCCTCTTTGTTACAAATATTATAAAAATCATCCCCCTCTTTGTTACAAATTTGTATATTTGTTTAATGTTTAAAAGAGATGCAATTAAGAGTTTAAACCTCTGGAAAGAGAAAGGAAACAGAAAACCTCTCATATTGAGAGGGGCAAGACAAGTTGGTAAAACTACGCTAATAGATATTTTTTCGAAAAGTTTTGACCAATACCTGTATTTCAACCTTGATAAAAAGGAGGAAAAAAGTCTATTTGAAGAAAGTAACTCCTTTAATGAGCTCTTAACTTCATTATTTCTTTATAAAAACATGTCAAGGACAAAGCCTAAAACCTTGATATTTATTGATGAAATTCAAAATTCATCGACAGCAATTTCTTTACTAAGGTATTTTTTTGAAGAGGCAAAGGATTTATATGTTATTGCGGCCGGTTCACTTTTAGAATCATTACTTGATAATAATTTCAGTTTCCCTGTAGGAAGGGTTGAGTATTTATCGATAAGGCCTTGTAGCTTCTCTGAGTTTTTAGAAGCTGCAGGTGACACTGAAGCAAAAAAAGTATTGAATCAAATTCCTTTCCCTGAATATGCTCATACGATACTATTTAATAAGTTTAGAGAATTCTTACTAATCGGCGGAATGCCTGAAATAGTTGCAATCTATATCGAAAATAAGGATATCGTAATGCTCTCAAACATTTACGAAAGCTTATTGACTTCGTATTTGGATGACGTTGAGAAGTATTCGGGGAATCAGAATATGACTAACATAATTCGTCACACCATTCAACATTCTTTTACATCCGCATCAGAAAGAATTAAATTTCAAAATTTTGGTCAATCTGATTATCGATCAAGGGAAGTAGGTGAAGCATTTCGATTGCTAGAAAAAACACTGATATTACAATTAGTATATCCTATAACATCTACAAAACTACCTGCAATGCCAAATTTAAAAAAAGCACCAAAGTTGCAATTACTTGATACAGGTTTGGTCAACTACTTTGCAGGCCTACAAAATAAAATTTTTAATTCAAAACAAATAACAGATGTTTATGAAGGAAGGGTTGCAGAACACTATGTAGGACAAGAGCTTATGGCAATAAATCCCAGCCCGCTTTTCAAGTTGAATTTTTGGGTTAGAGAGAATAAGGATGCAAATGCTGAAGTTGATTTCGTTTTGATGATGGATGGCTTATTAATTCCTATTGAAGTTAAATCTGGAGGAAGTGGGCGTTTGCGTTCCCTTCATCAGTTTATTGACAGAGCACCACATCCTTATGCTGTTAGAGTTTATTCCGGTAAATTAAGTGTTGATAATGAAAAAACAATCGCTGGTACAAAATATTTATTGTTAAACCTTCCTTTTTACTTATTAGGTAAACTAAAAGAGTATTTAAATTGGTTTATTGAAAATCATAAACTCCAAAACAATGGACAAACATCAACTTGAAACAATAAAAACCTGGCTGCAAACTGCTGATGCAATGGTTATTAATACTGGAGCCGGAATGGGTGTTGATAGTGGCCTTGTTGACTATCGGGGTTCGGGTGGACAGTGGGGCAATGTAGAAAGCGAAACAGGTGAAAGTATATTTGATATAATGAACCCTAAAAGCCTGACTGATAAGCCTGAATATATATGGAAGCTTTTTGCTCAACGAATCAGGGACTATGTTGAAACCGAACCTCACCAGGGGTTTTATCTTCTAAAAAAATGGATCAATCAGTTTAAGCTTGATTATTTTGTTACCACTTCAAATGTTGATGGTCATTTTCAAAAGGCAGGTTTTGATGAATTAAAGATTCATGAATTGCATGGTTCTATGTCCTATTTTCAATGTGCAGTTCCTTGTGGAAAGGATATTTGGAAAATGGATTTTAATCTTCAACAATTTGACAATGAGATCAATGCAGGTGTTTATCCAAAATGTCCTAATTGTAATGAAATGGCCAGGCCAAACATTTACATGTTTCGCGATAATACCTTTTTACCAGACAGGGATAATGAGCAAAAGCAACGATTTAACCAGTTTTTAGAAAAGCACAATGGCAAATCGATTGTTGTTTTTGAAATTGGTTCAGGACCTCATGTCCAAAGTATCCGAAAAAATACCCGAATGTTAGGTTTAAAATACGATGCAAAAATCATTCGTATTAATCCAAAAGATGCTAAAATTAAAGAGCCACATATTGGAATTAAATTTGGCGCCTTAGATGCCTTATTACAGATTGAAGATTTCGTTCAGGAATAGAGATTGCAAAAATTGATGAAATAGTTACCTTTTTCTACTTTTGCCATTAACCCTAAAAGAATAATAATGACGGATCAACGGATCATTGATTTGGTTAAAAGTGGACGGCACTCAAGGGCACTCGATAAACTCTATAAAATTTATCCTGCCGTGCTGAAATACGTAAAGGAATCTGGTGGTAGTCTGGCAGATGCTGAGGATATTTTTCAGGATGCCATGGTCATTTTTATTGAAAAAGTGAGTCATCCAAACTTTGTTTTAACATCCACAATTTCGACCTATGTTTTTGGTATTTGCAAAAACCTCAGTCGGGAAAAACGCAGGATGCATCAGAAGGAGGTGATGAAAAGCTCAGAGGAGAAAGATGAAGAAACAAAAACAATTGATGATTTTTTGGAGGAAGAGAGAAGATACCTGGCTTTGGATAAGGTTTTGATACAAACAGGTGAAAAATGCCTTGAATTGTTAAAAATGTTCTATTACGACAGGGTTTCGATGAAAGTGATTGCTTCGCGATTAGGATTTAAAAGCGAAACTTCGGCCAAAACGCAAAAGTACAAGTGTCTTGAAAAAGCCCGTAACCTGACAGCCCAAGTACTAACCAACACCCAAAACGAAGCAAAATGAGACCTGAGTTAGAAGAAATAAAATATATTGAAGATTACCTTATTGGTAATTTGGACGAGCAGCAAAAAAAGGAGTTTGACGAACGACTAAAAACAGATCCTGAGTTTGCCAGCAGTGTTATGCTGCAAAAAATTGTCACTAAAAGGGTGAACAGGCTGGGGATTAAGCATTCAGTTGCCATGGCGCATCGCAAACATACTCAACGAAATACTTTTCTGTTTAAGCGAAGGCCAAATAAAAACTTTTTTAGATCCTTTTTTACACTGATTTTAATTCTCTTAATTGGCTATTTGATTATATCAACTGAATCAGAAAATGATAATGCAATTCCTGCTGTAGATTCAATTGAAACAAGCAAGAAAGACACTGCTACGATGGATGTAAATGCTGATACTTCGGAATTATTAAATAAATTACAGAAAGAAACTAACTGATAATCTTATTTGCACAAAAAAACTGTCGGATCTGATAACTCTGACAGTTTCTTCTTTTTTTTGGGGGAGAGTACTTATATTCTACTATTTTGTTACCTCAGCAAACCGCTCGTAGTTCACTAACCAGGCTGCTGCATTTTTCACATATCTTCCTGTTCCTGCATGATCCCACGAGCAGTAAAGTCTTGTGAAACCACCATCTAGAATGGCACGTTTTCCTCCCTGATCATAAACTGCAGTTACCAGGTTTCCTTCGTGGCCAAAAATCAATGGCTGAAGTAATTTGCTGTCCTGAATAGTGGCAATGGTTATACCTTCGTAAACATATTCCAACCCTGTGGTAATTAGATGTTTCGGAGTTAAACCAACTTTTTTTCCTTTGTTATTTAATCCTACCACTACATCTCCGGGTAAATTGCCCAGCATTTTCACATCAAAAAGATATTCCGAAACATAGTTTGCATCTGCATAATAGGGATCATTATCGCCCCAGATATAAACCCCTTTACCGCTGTCAAAAAACTCTTTGATTACCTTTAAATGTTCCTTATTTAATTTTTGCTCATAGGATGAAATGATCCAAAGCTGGCAGGCATTTTTCAACTTTTCTCTTAGCTCTTCTGCCGGAGGCGGGTTATTGATCCAACGATAAACCGAAAATCCTTTTTCTTTTAGCGCTGCTTTGGGCAGGCTGAAGTCAAATCCCTCTCCTGTGTATAAATGCAAAACAGCTACTGTTTCACCTTCAAAAGCTCCATCAACAGCTAAATCGTATTCATTTCCTTGCGCATTTCCATGCTGATCGGCTTTTACTTTAACCTGGTGAGTTTTACCTGTTTCTCTATCAACTGCATCTTCAAAGACAGCATTTTGTGCCCTGCATTTATTGTAAACCTCCTTTTTTTGTCCTTTAGCTTCATTTACAGCCATGAAAAATAAAAATGCGGCCAATAAAATAAACCCAAAAGCAATTTTCACATCTAATGTGCCAATTCGCTCTGTAATAGTCTTAACCCTTGTGCTCTCGTTATGTGTTTTCATCTTTGTAAAATTTAAAGTGTTTTACTATCAGATGAAAAAAGGTTTAGAATTCCATAATGTAAAGCTAAAATATTTTATACTGCAGCTCTGGTTTTTGCTCTAAATAATTCACTAGCTCTTTGGTAATGTTTACCTTATGAGTCCTCGAAAACATTTGCACCCAAACTTTAGTGCCAGGATCAAAAATAAGAAACTTCAATAAGACATTCCCTTTGTTTGACTCTGCAACTTCCTGTACTTCAGCTATTAAACTGTCTGAAATTTCAGTTACAGGAATTTTAATAGCGATACTGTTAAATACCGAATCTTTAATTTCTGAAAGCATATCAATGTTAGTTGGTTTAAATTCAAGTTCTGCCTCCGGATTTCCAAAGCGGTGCTGAACCTTTCCTTTCATAACCAGCTGGTAACCAACTGTAAAGTATTTTTTTGAATCAAGGTAATCATTTCCAAAAAAGGTCATCTTGTAGGAATCTGTATAATCTTCAATAGTTAAGCTACCGAAGGGTTTTCCTGTTTTGGTAGTTCGGTGTTCAACTGCGGTGACAATACCAGCAATTTTCAGTTCGCGGTTTACCAATGATTGCATGTTTTGGAAATCTGATAAATTGCAGTTGCAATATGAATTGATTTCCAGTTTGTAATCATCTAAAGGGTGAGCGGATAAATAAACACCAATAAGCTCCTTTTCACGATTCAGGCGTTCGATTCTGTCCCATTCTTCGCATTGTGGAAGGTCTGGCTTTTTTATCTCAACACTAACATCTCCACCAAAAAGTGACTGCTGAGAGGTATCATTGCCTTCATTTTGCAGTTTGTTTCCGTATTTAATCAACTCTTCAATAAACAGTCCGTTTCCATTTACTGATTCGAAGAACTGGCTGCGTTTTATTCCCTCAAAGCTGTCAAAACCTCCTGAGATAGCTAATCCTTCAATGTTTTTCTTATTGACGGTTCGCAAGTTCACTCTTTCAGCAAAGTCAAAAATATCTTTAAACGGACCGTTTTTCTCTCGTTCTTCAATAATATGTTCTACGGCTGCTTCGCCAACACCTTTGATAGCAGCCATTCCAAATCGGATAGCACCTTGTTTGTTTACCGAAAACTTTGCACGA
Source organism: Bacteroidales bacterium (assembly GCA_050296515.1). Taxonomy (GTDB): domain Bacteria; phylum Bacteroidota; class Bacteroidia; order Bacteroidales; family NBLH01; genus NBLH01. The sequence goes on from JBNKRJ010000026.1 coordinate 41,601, forward strand.
CTTTCGTTCACATCAGGGCCTAATAGATTAACCCCCATTCGCTTACACTCGTCCATGAAGAGTCCGACCTTATCAACATTGGAGAAGTTTCGGCTCAAAACAGCAGCCATAAACTCCGCAGGATAGTGGGCTTTTAAATAACCAGTTTGATAGGCAAGATATGCATAACAGGTTGAGTGTGATTTGTTAAATGCGTACTGGGCAAATGCCTCCCAGTCTTTCCAGATTTTCTCAACTATTTTTTTATCATGCCCATTTTTTTCGCAACCTTCGATGAACTTTCCCTTCAAATCATCCATCATGGCTTTGATTTTTTTACCCATGGCCTTTCGAAGCGAGTCGGCCTGGCCTTTGGTAAACCCGCCAAGCTTCTGTGACAAAAGCATCACCTGCTCTTGGTAAACGGTAATTCCGTAGGTTTCTTCAAGGTGTTCTTCCATTTCAGGAAGATCGTATTTGATCGGCTCTCGCCCATGCTTTCTGTTAATGAATGATGGAATGTATTCCATGGGCCCCGGACGATACAGGGCATTCATTGCAATTAAATCCTCATATCTATTTGGCTTTAAGGCTTTTAAGTGCTTTTTCATGCCATCGGATTCAAACTGGAATAGACCGGTTGTTTCTCCTCTTGCAAAAAGTTCAAAAGTTTGCTTATCATCAAGATGAATGTTGTCAATATCAATATCAATGCCTTTGGATATTTTCACGTTTTCAACAGCATCCTGGATAATGGACAAGGTTTTTAATCCAAGGAAGTCCATTTTTAGCATGCCCACAGGTTCAACATGTTTGCCATCGTATTGTGTTACGTTTAGCGGAGAGTCTTTCGCTACACTTAAAGGCAAGTATTGGTCAAGATCTTCTTTTCCGATAATTACACCACAGGCGTGTACACCAGTACTTCGGATACAACCCTCAAGATCTTCGGCAAACTTAAGTGTTTTTTTAACCAATTCTGCACCATTTTTACGCTCTTCTTCAAGTTCGTGAACCTCTTTATAGGCTTTTGCAAGAGTTGTTCCTGGTTTTGCAGGAATAAGTTTTGCAATTCTATCCGCATCAGGCAATGGAAGCTTTAGGACCCTTGCCACATCGCGCACGGCCATTTTTGCAGCCATGGTACCAAAGGTGATGATTGCAGCTACTTTTTGCTTTCCATATTTATTGGTTACCCATTTTAGCACTTCTTCACGACCATCCTCATCAAAGTCGATATCAATATCAGGCATTGAGATACGATCGGGGTTTAAGAAACGCTCAAAAAGGAGGTTGTATTTAATAGGGTCGATGTTTGTAATCCATAAACAATAGGCTACGGCAGAACCTGCTGCTGAGCCCCTTCCTGGCCCCACAGAAACCCCAAGTTCACGAGCAGCTTTCAGGAAATCCCAAACAATAAGGAAATAACCAGGAAATCCCATTTTTTTAATGGTTTCCAACTCAAAATCAATACGCTCTTTGGTTTCTCCCTCAACAGTGCCATATCTTTTTTCAGCTCCTTCGTATACAATGTGTTTCAGGTAGTCATCCTCACTATCAAACCCCTCAGGCAGATCAAAATCAGGCATAATCGGGTCTGAGTTCAACTCATATTCCTCAACCTTATCAGCTATTTCAATGGTGTTTTCCAAAACATCTGGCATGTCATGGAAAAGCTCGGCCATTTCCTTTTTTGTTTTTAAAAACTCCTGGCGAGAATAACGCATCCTGTTCGGATCGTCCATGTCCTTTCCTGTGTTCAAACAGATAAGAATATCATGTGCTTCGGCATCTTCAGCATTGACAAAATGTACATCGTTGGTAGCAATGCACTTTATTCCAAATTCCTGGCCTAATCGTTGAACCTCTTTGTTTACAATTTCCTGTTTTGCAAGAAGATCACTGTCAAAAGTAGGATCTCCTGTTTTATGGCGTTGCATTTCGAGGTAAAAATCTTCTCCAAAATGTTCCTTGTATTTCTTTATGGTTTCAATTGCTTCATCAATTCCAACTTTTCTAATTTGTTCAGGAATTTTGCCTCCTAAACAAGAAGATGAAATTATCAGTCCCTCAGAATATTCGAAAAGTAGGTCCTCATCGATTCTTGGTTTGTAGTAATACCCATCCAGCCAAGCCTTTGAAATTAACTTTACAAGGTTATGATAACCGGTTAGGTTTTTGGCCAGAATAATCAGGTGATTCCGTTCTCGGTCAATTTTTTCTGATTTTGAATCGTATTTTCCCTTAGCAACATAAGCCTCACATCCTATTATTGGTTTTATTCCTTCTTTTTTGGCAATGTTCCAAAACAGTTTTGCCCCAAACATGTTTCCATGGTCGGTAATGGCAAGTGCTTTCATTCCATCTTCCTTGGCTTTTTTTACCAGGTTAGGAATACTTGCCTGACCGTCTAATATTGAGTACTGGGTATGGACATGTAAATGGACAAAATCTCTCATTCTTTCTTCTTGATTATGAAACAGTTAATAGGATACGTAGGGGTTGTTAACCAATTTGTAAAATTATTGATTTCTGGGATGAAAAAACAGAGATGTTAATAATTAATTGATAAGTGGTGTAATTCGCAGTAAATCAAGAATGTGTTAATTACACGATTATTGAAGCGATAAAGGCCTTATAATTCCCTGATTAGCTATTTTTCCAAATATCAGGACTCAATTAATGAACAATATCAGTTTTTCCACCAAAATTTAAATTGACATGAGCTGGCTTTACACATAACTCACTTTCAGCATATTTGCCCGCCCTTTTTCCCTCATGCGTAAGTCTCCGACATGAACAACGATGTTTCCGTCTTCTAAGTGTTTTTTTTCTTTCAGAAAATCAACTGTGGCGTTAATAGCTTGTTCGATAAACTTGTGTTTTTCGGGATAATAGAACGCTCTAATTCCCCAAACCAGGCTTAGTTTTGAAACCAGTTCTCTGGTTGAAGTAAATACATAAATACTTGCTTTAGGCCTGTGACTGGCAACTTTTATTGCTGTATGCCCACTGTGTGTGAATACAATTATTGCATTGGCCTCTACCTGTTTAGCCATTTGACTCACATTGTAACAAACCGAATCAGCTATAAAAGTTTGATTAAAACCAACAGGAGGATTATCGAGGTAAAAATTATATGCATTTTCTTCGGTGTGTTGAATTACCTTATGCATGCTATTAATTACCTCCACAGGAAATTTTCCAACCGAAGTTTCACCACTCAACATTAAGGTGTCGGCTCCCATCAGAACAGCTGAAGCAACATCGTTCACCTCAGCCCGGGTTGGTCGAAAGTTATTAATCATTCCCTCCATCATTTGCGTAGCAATGATTACTGGTTTTGATGCATTGTAACACATTTCTACCATTGAGCGCTGCAATAGTGGGACAGTATAAAAATCAACCTCAACGCCTAAATCGCCACGTGCTACCATAATCCCGTCTGTTAAGTCTATGATGGCCTTAATATTGGTCAAAGCTTCGGGTTTTTCAATTTTTGCAATAACCAGTGCCTTCTTTTTTTTCTTTTTAATGATTTCTTTAAGTTCAACAATATCAGTTACTTCACGAACAAAAGATAAGGCAATCCAATCGACATTTTGTTCAAGTGCAAAATCCAAATCTTTTAAATCTTTTTCGGATAAACAGGGCTGGGATATTTTTGTGTTGGGTAAGTTGACACCTTTACGGGGTTTTAGAGTACCTCCATAAATTACTTTTGCAACCACCTTGTCCTTTTTATTCGTTTCAGTAACTTCAAGTTTTATTTTTCCATCATCAATTAAAATGCTTTCACCAGTTTCAACATCCTGTGGAAATTGCTGATAACTCATGTAAAGATGTTCCCTTGTTCCGATACATTCTTTGGTCTCAAATACAATTTCATCGCCGGGTTGTAAATCAAGCTCATTGTTTTCAATTTCACCCACACGAAGCTTTGGCCCTTGTAAATCTGCTAATATTGAAACACTTAGTGATAATTCTTCGTTTATTTCGCGAATGTTGTTGATTACTTTTAGATGCTCCTCGTGTTTCCCATGCGAAAAGTTTAACCTGCACACATCAACACCTGCCAGTATCATTTTTTTCAACACCTCTTTTGATGAGGATGCAGGGCCAATAGTTGCAATTATTTTAGTATGAGAGTAGCTTGATTTCATATTTTCACAGTTTGAGATTATTGTTGCACATAAAGTTAGCATTTTATCGTGACAAATGTGCTGAAATTAGAAGCTTGTAAATAAATATAGCTATTTCTTAACTTCTTTTAAATCCCTGTTTTAAACTAAAAACACGAGCATACATTCTAAAATACAATTGCTTATGCATTGTAAATTTCGCTGTATTTATTCATCATCATTCAACCAGTAATTATGTCAATAAAAAGAATTACTCCCTACTTTTTGGCCTGCTCAATTGTAACTGATGTTTTCCAAGTTAGTTTTAAGAATAAAATGATTCTGTCATTAATAAGGGTAAATTGGTTGATCGGCCTCATGGAAAACTTTTCACGGATTGCAGTCAAGCCCTGGTAAAACCGGGAAGCTGAGAATTTATTCGAAGATCCCCCCCCCGGTTGCACTTAGGTTTGGTAAAAGACGAGGAAGGTTTTCCATGAAGCCGATTGCTCAACAAATACAATTTTCAGGACTTAATCTCTTAGTTTTATATCTTACAACATAATTTTAAACCAGAGCCACTCTATTTTGTTTCAAACAATGATTTCGTTTCTGGCTAATTTAACTCAATTAGAATATCTTTACGCCTCAATAGTTAATCATAAATTTAAAATTTACATTCATGAAACACATCTTTCTGTTATCTATGCTGGTTTGTATAGGAATAACCTCAATAAGTCAAACTATTACAGGAAAAGTTGTAGATGCACAAACTGGCAGCCCTTTGATGTATGCAAGTATGGGTGTTGTAAACACTCGTTTTGGAACAATTACTAATGAAAAGGGAGAGTTTACTTTATCGCTCAAAGATGTTAGTTCTGATTTAACCCTGAAGATATCAATGATTGGATATGAAGCAAAATCATTCAAATTAAAAGAGCTTTCAGATAACAATAATACAATTAAACTTGAACAGAAAACTGTTAATATCCAAGAAGTAATTGTTAAGTCTGGTGGGGAAATAAGAACAGTTGGTACGAAAAAATATTCCATGCACAAAGTTTGTGGATGGGAGGGAAATAGAAGGGGACAAGGGCACGAAATAGGAACAGCTGTTGACCTTGGACAAGCGCCTGTTAGGCTTGAAAAGCTTCATATTCATATAGATAAACAATCATTTGACTCAAGTCTTTTTCGTTTGCACATAAGAACCCTTAAAGATAAGTTACCGAATGAAGAGTTACTAAGTGAAGATATAATTTTACCTGTTTCCGGTTACAAAGGTTGGGTCGAATTTGATTTAAGCAAATACAACATTGTACTAAAAGGTGAAGTGGCGCTTAGTCTTGAGTGGCTTGAAGTATTAAAGCTTAATCCTAAAAAGCTTATAAGTGTTAATGGAAGACCTAAATCGGCCAATGTGCTTTTTTCAATGAAGAAAAAAGAGGGGTGCAGTTTTACCAAATGGGGAGTTGAAGATAAATGGAGAAGATGGGATGATGCCAGTCCAACTTTTTACCTGACTGTATATGAGTAAAATAAATTGACTGTGTAAAATTACATATTGTTGGTATTTTTGTTTTTTCAATATCAATATTTATTACAATCACAGGTGGTGACAGATAAAAAAACAAAGGTTTACTTAATTCCCGGGCAGGGAGCTGATTACAGGTTGTTTTCGAAACTTCATCTTGATGATAAATTTGATACAGTTTACATCCATTATTCAGCACCACCCAAAAGATGCAGCCTGAAAAATTATGCAAGGCTTTTGTCACAACAAATTGACACGTCTGAAAATTTCATCCTGATTGGGGTTTCAATTGGCGGAATGATTGCTGTGGAAATGAGTGAATTGTTTCAACCCTTGCAAACTATTATCATATCAAGTGCAAAATGCAGGAAGGAGTTGCCACACAGGTATCGCTTTATGCGGATTATCCCTTTACAAAAGCTTGTTCCTGCCATATTTTATAAATGGGGAGCTTTTGTAGCACAACCTATGATTGAGCCCGATCGGAAACACGGTAAACCTATTTTTATAGCAATGCTAAAAGATAAAGAGCCCCGGTTTTTAAAACGAACTGCCAACATGATAATAAATTGGGATAGAGCTAGTTATTCAAACTCGATATTTCATATACATGGAACAAATGATCATACCCTGCCATTGCGGTTTGTCAAACCAGACAAAACCGTTTCAGGAGGTTCACATATGATGGTACTTACCCGTGCTGATGAGGTAAATCAGATACTTAAAGAATTTCTTGAAAATATTAAAGATAAACTTAGAATTTTATAATGAGTAATAATCTTCACTTTTTCCAACCAATTGTTCATTATGGCTTGCATTTGCTATTCCCAGGAGTGCTGGCATGGTTGTTTTTTAGAACAGTTTGGAAAAAGGCGTGGTTAATTATGCTTGCAACTATGCTTGTTGACCTGGACCACCTGTTTGCAAATCCCATTTTCGATCCGACCCGATGTAGTATTGGTTTTCATCCTTTACATTCTTATCCTGCAATTATCATTTATTTTTTGCTCATATTTATTCCAAATTTTAAAGTGAGAATAATTGCCATAGGTTTGCTTTTTCATATGGCAACTGATTTGCTCGACTGTTATCTAAGTTCATCCTTTTAATCTAAATAAGACGGCTGGAATTCATTCTTGTTTTGTTAAATTCACTCCTGTTGAATCATTTAAACTTAATGAATATGAGTGAATTAAAAAAAGAAAACATTAAGCAGGAAGTCTTTGATTTATACGATGACTATGCGCATAATAAAATTAGCAGAAGACAGTTTGTTGAAAAGCTTTCCTTGTACGCAGTTGGAGGAATTACTGTTGCCTCGTTGCTAAGTTTTATGATGCCTGATTATGAAACTACTGCAACTATCAAAAGTGACAATCCAGGAATTGAAACAGAATACATTTTTTATGAATCACCAAAGGGCGGTGGAAAAATTAGAGCCTTACTTGCCATACCTGCTAATGAAAAGGGGAAATTGCCTGGTATTGTGGTTGTTCACGAAAACAGGGGTTTAAATCCTTATATTGAGGATGTTGCACGAAGAGCTGCTGCTGAAGGGTTTATTGCTCTGGCTCCTGATGCACTTACTCCATTAGGTGGCTACCCCGGAAATGATGATGATGGAAGGGAATTACAGAAGAAAAGGGATAGAAATGAAATGCTGGAAGATTTTATTGCTGCTTATGAATATCTTAAGAAGCACAAGAGTTGCTCCGGAAAAGTGGGGGTGGTTGGCTTTTGTTTTGGAGGATGGATTTCAAATATGATGGCCGTTAAAATACCTGATTTACAAGCTGCTGTACCATTTTACGGAACGCAACCGTCCGCTGAAGAAACGGCATTAATAAAGGCTCCACTAATGATTCATTATGCTGAGCTTGATAAGAGAGTGAACGAAGGCTGGCCTGCATACGAGAAAGCATTAAAGACGAATAAAATTGACTATGTTGCTCATTTTTACCCAAATGTAAATCATGGATTTCATAATAACACTACTCCAAGATACGATGAAGCTAGTGCAACGCTTGCATGGAAGCGAACGATAGATTTCTTCAACAAAAAACTTAAATAGAAACGAAAGCATAGCTGAATATGCAATAAAAACGTTATTTTTATTGCAAAAAATCATGAAGTTTTCCCTAATGCTCGCCTTTTTATTGTTTTTGGCTTGTAATCACCCTGCAGAAGATACAGTTAAAACGCAAAAAAAAGTTCGACCTCAGCTAAGTAGTTATTCTAAACTTGCTCCTCTGCACAAAAAACTTGGAGTACCAAGGCCCGGTGACTGGCTCTATGATCACGATGAAAAAGGCCAGGCTTTTGGGAATTATATTACTGATATAAGAATGTGCCCAAATGACACCATGAAGCGAATAGTTATTTTACCACTCGGGTTATTTAATAATTTGGAAATAAGATTGTTAAAAGAGACTGCAAATTATGCAAGTATATTTTTTATGCTTGATGTTGAGTTATTTGGTGCTGTTTCAGATAAAGTGGTCCCCAAAGATTCCAGACGAGAAAGATATTATGGGGATCAGCTTCTTACCAAATACATTTTAAAGCATGTTTTGTTAGAAAACATTCCAGATAGTACTTTATCATTCATTGCAATTACCAATAAAGATCTTTATCCTGCTGACGATTGGAATTTTGTTTTCGGACAGGCTTCTTTGAAGAAAAGAGTAGGAGTTTCATCTTATCGTAGATATTTTGAAGACCAGTTGGATTCAACCAATTTTGATATTTGCTTCAACCGAATAATCAAAACAACTACTCATGAGCTTTGCCATATGTTTGGATTAAAACATTGCAGAATTTACAAATGCCTGGTTAATGGAAGCAACAATATGGACGAGGCCGATAGTAAGCCACTTTGGCTGTGTCCTGAATGCCTGGCAAAGCTGCAAAACTGCATTGGGTTTGATTTGTTTGAGCGTTATGATAAATTAACTGAGTTTTTCACTGAAAACAAAATGCTTACAGAAGCAAATCATTATAAAAAATCCAAGCAGCTAATGTTGGCTCAAAATGATTAACTTCACATTAAAAAACAATGAAAATAAAGTGTCTGATTTTTATGGGTATACTCTCATTTATTCTAAGCAGCTGTAAAAAACCTGATTTTGATAAACTGGTTTACGAAACATACAATGGGTCTTTAGCCCCGGAGTATAGAGAACGTGACATTATTGAACTCACAAAAGACAGTATCACATACACTGCTTTTTCACCTAATAGTGAGAACTTTGAATTAACAGTAGAACAAAAGGAGGTAAGCAAAATTGATAGTACCGATTTCGAAAAAATTAAGAAACAGTTGTACAAGCTTGGAGTTATTACATGCAAATCATCAGAAGACTGTGATGGTGGCGGTATGCATACAATAACCGGTTATAAAAAAGGGAAGGTGGTCTTTTCAAACACTCATTATGGTTGTGGCGGTGAATGCTCTGGCTTTTACGATTTGCTTAAATCCTTAAATGGGTACAAGCATAGTAAAACAAAGGAGTAATTGTTTGTGGCTTTTATTTTTTACGATAAACTACCACTTAATTAGAAAGTTTTTATAATAATATATAATATCTGAACATTATATAACTAAAATATAATGCTTAGATATTATTTATTTTAGAAATTTGTATATTGTGATCCAAAACTAAATTGAAATTGAACATTAAAGCTGTCATTACAGGAGATATTGTACACTCAAGAGAAGTGCATGATTTGCAGGTACTTTTGCAAGTGCTTAAGGAAACCATTCCAGAAATTGAGAAACAACTCAATACCAGAATGGACTTTGAAGTTTATAGAGGCGATAGTTTCCAGATAATGATAGGTAAAGCTGAACATGCAATTAAAATTGCGATTTTAATCAGAACAAAACTGCGCTCAAAAACATCATTTTCTGAATCTGAAGAAGCAAATGTCCCATTAGACAATTTATGGGATGCCAGAGTTTCAATAGGAATTGGACCAGTAAATAAGCCTGCTAACAAGGTCGTTGAGTCAACAGGGGAGGCGTTTGAACTGTCTGGTAAACAGTTGGATAGCATGAAAAATACCCATGAAAGAATTCGCATGGCTTCTACCTGGGGGGCCCTGAACCATCAATTTGAAGTAGTGGCTAAACTTGGAGATGCAATTCTCAGCAGATGGACTTTAAGTTCATGCGAAGCAGCTTACAGGCATCTTTTGTTTGGTGAAACTCAAAAGCAAATCGCTCAAAAACTAAATATATCACAACCGGCTGTTCACAAACGACTTAGCATAGCGAATATAGATGCCATTGAAAGCATGATAAACTATCTAAACCTAACCATAAAAAAACAAATACATGGAATTTGAAAACCTGTTAATACTCATTAAACTATTCGCCGCCCATTTGATCGGCGATTTTGTAATTCAACCTGATAGTTGGGTAAAACACAAAGAGGAACACAAATTCAAATCAAAATACCTTTATTTTCATTCGCTGTTGCATGGTTTATTGGCATATGTTTTTATTGCCGAATTTGATAAGCCATGGCTTCCACTTTTGGTTGTTTTTATTCACTATGGAATAGATATCACCAAGCTGCATTTTAGAAAGAGTTTCACGTTGTTTGCTCTTGATCAAGTTGTTCATTTCCTATCACTTGCAATTTTATGGTTGATTTTTTACGAAAAAGCTGACAGGGTTGGAAACCTGCTTGAAGACTTTGTATATAATGATACTTTTTGGCTGGTTGGAACAGCTTATTTAATCGTTTTTTGGCCAGGTTCAGTTATCATCAACCAGTTTACTCTAAAATGGCAAAAACACCTGGAGGAAAACAGCGACTCAAGCCTTCCGGATGCCGGAAAATGGATTGGCCGACTTGAAAGAGTTTTAATTCTGACTTTTATCCTTATTAAACAGTTCGAGGCCATTGGCTTTTTGTTAGCTGCAAAATCGGTATTCAGGTTTGGCGATTTAAAAGATGAAAGCGACAGAAAGAGAACCGAGTACATTTTAATAGGCACACTAATTAGCTTTACATTTACAATTGCTATTGGACTTTTTATTGCGCTTTTTTTGCGATAATTGCAACAAAAGGCCTCTTTTGCTTGTATTTTAAAAGTGAAAGCTTTTAATGAGCAGAAATTTCCGCTTAAATATATGCTGTTGTATTTATTTATGATCTACTTTTGTCGACTAATATTTTCACCTTAATAATTTATCATTATGAAAGTAGCAGTTGTTGGTGCCACAGGGTTAGTGGGCACAGTAATGTTAAAGGTTCTTGAAGAACGAAATTTCCCGGTAACCGAATTAATTCCGGTGGCAAGTCAAAAATCAGTAGGAAAAGAATTAACATTTAAGGGCAAAGGCTATAAGGTGGTAGGTATGCAAGATGCAGTTAACTTAAGGCCTGACATTGCACTTTTTTCAGCCGGAGGTTCAACCTCAAAAGAATGGGCTCCAAAATTTGCCGAAGTTGGCACTTTTGTTATTGATAATTCTTCAACCTGGAGAATGTATCCGGATAAAAAGTTAGTGGTTCCGGAAATAAATGCACATTTACTAACAAAAGAGGATAAAATAATAGCCAACCCTAACTGTTCAACAATACAACTGGTTGTAGCATTAAACCCATTGCACAAAAAGTATAAAATTAAGCGACTTGTTGTTTCAACATACCAATCGGTTACAGGAACAGGTGTTAAGGCGGTTGATCAACTTATGGATGAAAGAGCAGGAAAAGAAGCTAAAATGGCTTATCCATATCCCATCGATTTTAACTGTTTTCCTCATGGTGGCGATTTTTTAGAAAATGGATATACAACTGAAGAACAGAAACTTATTGATGAAACAAGGAAGATTCTTGGTGATAATTCCATCATGGTTTCTCCAACTGTGGTTAGAATTCCAGTTGTAGGTGGTCACTCTGAGGCAGTAAATATTGAATTTGAAAATGACTATAAACTTGAGGATGTCGTTGAATTATTGAAAAACTCTGAAGGTATCACTTTGCAAGATGTTCCATCTGAGAACATTTATCCAATGCCTAAATATGCAGAAGGAAAAGATGATGTTTTTGTAGGGCGTATCCGAAGAGACGATTCACAACCAAATAGTTTAAATTTTTGGGTCGTTTCGGATAATTTGCGCAAAGGAGCGGCTACAAATACAATTCAAATTGCTGAATATCTCGTTAAAGAAGGTTTAGTTTCATAACCCGTTATATTTTAATTGTTTAATAAAGCCTGGGAGTTTTTTTATTGCCAGGCTTTTGTTTAAATACAACTTATGGATTTATGTTTTTTGTAACTATTAATCGTCTTTTTTGTCAAAGATAAAGCTGTTTCTGGTGAATATTTAAAAGAATGTATTTCCTTTGCAAAAGCAAATTATCAGGAAACAGCTAGTTAATGCCAAAAAGATTAGTGTATATTTTCCCGTTACTCCTTCTGTGGGTGAATTGTGCAACATTGTTTTCTCAGAACAACCTGGATACTGCTGCAATCAAGAAAAATGAGATTTCAATTACCCGACATCTGGCTGAGAAATATCTTGAACAAGAAAAGGGCTTTTCAAGTGGGGATGAAGCTCGTTTTGTAAGTTATCTGCACAAAAATAATGTATCAGATTCAGTTAAAATTCTGTTTGCACTGGGTTATATTAATTGCTTGAATAATAACTACTTAGATGCAATAAGGCACTTTTTAATTGCGAATGAATATCTCAAGCGGAATAAGAATGAATTGTTAAACGCCGAGATAGTTTTTGAATTGGCCAATTCATATCAGCGACTGTTTTTTCTGAAGAAAGCTATTAATTATTATAAAATGGTTTTAGAGAAATATCCTGAATTCATTGAATTGGAGCGAAAAGATCGAATAATCATTGATATTGCTAATTCCTTTTACGATTTAAATCAGTATGATAGTGCCCATGCATATTATTCTTTAGCATTGGATAATTCAGTTAAGTTTAATGATCATCTGAATCAAATAGTGGCATTAATTAATATGGGAAACTTGAGTAGGGCTGAAAAGAATTACTTGGAAGCCGATAGTATTACCAGAAAAGCATTAGCACTCAGCAAAATATTTAATTTCAACAACTTAGTTGTGATGTGCAAGTTCAACCTTGGTGAGTTGAGCTTTTTTACAAGAGATTTTGGTGCTGCTAAGAACTTATTTTCTCAGGTTTTGATGGATGCCGAGAACTTTTCATATCAGAGATTGATTCCCGAAGCCTATAAATACTATGTTTTGATGGAGTTTGAAGAAAAAAACTTTAACGATATAATAACATACAGCAATAGGTTTTATCAGGAGTCTGATAAGTTTCTTGTTCAGGATAAGAAAATCAGAGCAATTAAAGAAGTTAATAGGGTTTTAAATAAAATTAAGTTTGTTGGAGGTGCCAGTGAAAATCTTGAAAAAAATATTGAACTTCTTGATTCCATACTTGTAAGGGAAATTAAGGAAAAGCAACTATTGATGGAGTCTTTGCAGCAATTGACTGAATTACAGGGTAATTACAAAGACCTTGTAAACGAAAACACCTTAAAAAGTGAGAAACTCATCCGTTTTCAGTTAGTTACTCTGCTAATTGTGGTTATTTTAATGATGGCCGGGGTATTTGCTATGGTTGTAGTAAGATCGCGAAATAAGATTAAAAAGCAGAATTTAACAATTCAGAAACAATTTGAGGACATTAAGAAAAAGAGCCAGGAAACTGAGGAGCTTAATCATGAAATAAATATGCAATCTGAAGAAATCAGAATGCAAAACGATCAGCTTCTATCCAACCAGAAAGAGCTTGAGAGGAAAATTAGAGAAAGAACAAAAGATCTTGAATTTGCATTGAAAAAAGCAGAGGAAAGTGATGATTTAAAGACTTCATTTCTTCAAAATCTTTCTCATGAAATAAGAACGCCTTTAAATGCAATTAATGGTTTTGCGCAGCTAATTAGCAAAGATGAAAATGTAAAAAAGGATTATGCCGATATAATCGGTCAAAACGTATATGACTTAGTTGATATTATTGATAATATTGTACTGTTTTCTACGCTTCAGGCAAATCAGTACAGAACAAGCATATCCATTACTCCAATAAGCAGTATTATTAGCCAGCTTCAGGCTGATTTTTCTGTGATTAAGAACAAGTATAAGCGAAAAATAATTGATTTTAGTGTTAATAATCAAGTTGGAGAAAAACTAAGCTTAAAAACAGACCTGGCTCTTTTTCAAAAAGTACTTGTTCAATTGGTTGAAAATGCATTTAAGTTTACTGAAAAAGGTTCTGTTTCGTTAGGGATTGAGAATTTTGATGATGGTATTAGATTTTCGATTACTGATACCGGAATTGGAATTAAGAAAGAAAAACAGCCATACATATTTGATACTTTTAGAAAAATAGAGAGTGAAATGGTTTTTAGAGGAACAGGAATAGGGTTGGCATTAGTTAAAAAAATTGCAGATCTACTTAATGGAAAGATTTCTTTAACTTCCGAATTTGGGAAGGGAACATCTGTATTCCTTGATTTTAAAAATGAAAACATCTAAGCGAAAGGTTATCAGTTAATTAAACCGCCAAATTAAAACTTTACTTTGTTGCATTATCCTGTATTTGTTCATACATTTTCAAAAGATTAATTTGTTTTTGTATCTTGTCGGCATTGCGGTGAGGAAATTTGTAAAGAGAGAAAATCAATTGGTTTACGACCTGATTTCAACCCGTCAGAAACTGAAAACCCATTTTTTGGTGAATAATGAAATTAATCAATTGCATAAAGCATGATTTATTTCAAAGATTTAATTAAATATTAACGTGTGAGAAAGTATATTGACCTTACCAAGGTTGTAAAAGAAGAACATCCGGCTTTATATAAAAGGCTACCGCGATTTGTTTTTAAACTTATAGAGCTTGTTGTTAAGCAAAAGACTATTAATGAGATACTTAACAAGTATATTGAACATAATGGTGTTGCTTTTACAGATAAAATGGTTGAAGAATTAAATCTTAAACTTGATATTGAAGGTATTGAATATCTTCCTGAAAATGGCCGATGCTTTTTTGTTGCTAATCATTTGTATGGAATTCTTGATGGACTGATACTTGCTAACATTGTTGGTAATAAATACGGGAGGTTTATGGCTATTACAAATGATGCCTTCAATCTTATTCCACAACTGGATGAAATGGTTACATCTGTAAATGTTTATGGAAAAAGTGCTAAAAATCAAATTGTTGAGCTTGATAAAATCTATAAATCAGATGTACCAATCAATCACTTTCCGGCAGGAGAGGTATCGCGAAAATACAACGGAAAAGTAGAAGATAAAGAATGGCACAAAAGCTTTATTTCAAAGGCAATTTCAGAAAAAAGAGACATTGTTCCAATATTTTTTCATGGAGGTAATTCAAAGCTTTTTTATTCAATTCATTCTTTGCGACAAAAATTGAAAATTGATGCCAATATTGAACTGATTCTACTCCCAAGAGAAATGTTTAAAAAGAAAAACAAAACTATAAAAGTAACTATTGGTAAACCAATATCATATCGATTGCTCGAAAGTAATTCATCACACAGTGATATGGCAAAGCTTGTAAAAGAACACCTGTATTCCTTAAAAAACAATCCTGAAGCAGATTTAATTTTATCTTAACAGTCAAAAAAATACATGTATTAAGCACAAAAAATACTATATTTAAGCAAAATTGGTAATAATCTAAGGCAGATTTAAATATTATTTGATATTTTTTAAACAACAAGTGATATTTTGTAGAAAATTATTAATTCTATTGTCTGCAGTGTAATACATTCCTTTATGGTAACCAGATTTTTTAAACGGATTTTTATTCTTCCCAACTTAATGCGCGATGCCGCTTTTGAGTTCAAAAATGACAACTTTCTGAAGGCAATAGATATTTACAAAAAAGTATTAACCGTTTTTCCAAAACATTATTATGCTCATTTATGGTCAGGAACGGCATATTATGCTATTAACCAAACAGATGAAGCTATTGTGTGCTATAAAAATGCTTTAAAAATAAATGCCAAAGGATTTGATGCCTACCTAAATTACTCACAGCTTGAAATGAAAGAGAACAGGTTTCAAAGTTCGCTTGATTTAATAAACCAGGCAATAAAATTCTCTCCTTTTAAAGCGGAATCGCATAGCAACTTGTACAACAGAAAAGGATTACTTGAGTATTATCTCTACAATTATGCAGATGCCTTGGATAGTTTTAATAAATCACTTCAGCTGGTTCCGGAGAATTCCGATGCTATTAATGGCAAAGCAATTGCCGCAAAAGGTCTTCTTTCAACAAATAATATTGCAAATTAGCTTATAAATTGCATTTTACTTTCATAAAAAGCTATCTTCGCACTTATAACTCAAATTATATTTAACTAAATCAATTTATGAAAACAAGCTTTCGAGAGTGGCTTTTTAGAATCTGGTATTGGTACGTAAGCAATATCGATAAAAATGCCGAAATTTTATTTATGAACTATGGATATTCATGTCCTGACCAGGATTTGCAATTAGATGAAAAAGACGAACCTAACAGGTATTCAATCCAATTGTATCATCACCTTGCTGCTGCGGTTGACCTAAAAGGAAAATCGCTGTTAGAAGTTGGAAGTGGGCGTGGAGGCGGTTTGTCATTCATAGCAAGCAATTTTCCGGTTGATAGTGCCATGGGTGTTGATTTGAATCAACGTGCAGCTAATTTTTGTAACAAGCACTATAAAATAGACGGATTGAGTTTTATGCAAGGTGATGCTCAAAACCTTGATATTCCTGACAACAGCTTTGATGCAATTATAAATGTGGAGTCTTCGCACAGATATCCTGATATGGGTTCCTTTTTAGCTCAGGTTAATCGAATACTGAAACCAGGAGGTTATTTTTTGTTAACAGATTTCAGATACGATTATGAAATGGAGGAATTGAAAAAGCAACTGAAAAATACTGGTTTCAATATCCTAAAAGAAGAATTAATTACTCCTAAAGTGGTAAAAGCACTGGAACTTGATGATGAACGTAAACGAAGACTGGTTAAAAAATTAGCTCCTGGTTTTTTGCACAAAATAGCCCTGAATTTTGCTGGTACGATTGGTTCTGAAACCTATAACTACTTTGCTGATAGAAAGTATGAGTATTTCAGCTATGTTTTCCAGAAGAATTAAAAAAAAGCAGGTCTAACCTGCTTTTATATTTTTTGTAAGATAAATTCAAACATGTGGTGTTGTTCAATCTGATCAGTACCATGTGTATGCCTTTCTCCATATCCTTCCCAATGGTAAATTGTCTTCAGTCTCCTAAATTTTGAGGTAGCAGTTTCAATATCCATAAAGGTTCTGTAATTACCTTTCTCATTAATATACGAGTTCTCATTTATTTTCTTCCACTCCTCAGTTTTTGGTCTGAAAGTTGTTTCGTTTGTTGTAAAACCTGTAACGAAAATAACTCCCCTTTTCTTTAACCATTTTCTTGTTTTTTGAGCTAATGAAGTAATTTGTTCCTCTGACAACACCGGGAACAATCCAAAAATCATGATTGCCGAATAAGTTCTGGGTGAGCAGGAATACTCCTCAAACCCCATGTTAAACAAGTTCAAGTCAAGGTCTTCTTCGTTTTTCCATTTCTGAAGATTTTCAATAGCCACTTTCGAAGGATCTATTCCATCAACTCCAAATCCTTGTTTTAACAAGAACCTTGCATTTCGTCCTTGCCCGATACCAACATCCAAAACTCGTCCACGTTTATCACAGAATGAGTAATAATCTTTCAAAAGATTGTCCGGATGATCGCCAAAATACTGTTGATTATTGGCGTAAAGGTAATCGTAATAGGCAGTTGACATATTATTTAAGTTTTTAAAAGTGCTGCACCGCTAGAGTAGCCACCTCCGAATACTGTCAAACAACAAAGTTTTGATTCTTTTATCTTTTCATAGTTTTCGGATAACCCAATGGCTGTACTTGCACAGCCAGTATTACCCAGGCGTTCAATGTTAACAATACAATTATCACTATTTATTCCTAATTGTTCAGCAACATTATTAATGATTCGAATATTCGCCTGATGTGGTATTAAATAATCCAAATCACCAATAGAATACCCGTTTCTTTTTAAAATATCTTGCGTTGATTTAGCCATGTAATTGCAGGCTTGAATAAATACATCCTTTCCATAACGCATTTTGATGCCTTCTTTAAGTGGCTGTAGTCCAACACCTTCTGTCCCTTTGCCAACATTAGCCAATCCTTCTGTGGTTATTTCAACAAACTCAAAATCTGTTTCAGCCAAGCGTTCTTTCGAAACCAGTAAAGCAGCAGCTCCATCACCCCAAAGGTGTCCGGCAATTTCGTCTGTATCAACACTATATCCGGTGTTGTGTTCCGATACAATAATCAATGCTTTTGTTGCCTTGTTCATTGCAAAATACCCCTCCACAATTTCCAGGGCATTTATTAGCGAAGAACATGCAGATGAAACTGAAACTACTTTCACATCCGACATTTGAAAATGCTCTTGCACCACATGAGCAAGCGTACCGACTGTATCAAATGGAGTGTAAGTGCCTCCAATGATAAAATCAACACCCTCAAGGGCCTTACTGTCTTTTTTTAAAAGGTTTTTCACTGCATCAATTGCCATTGTGTTGGCATTTTCATGTGGCTCAGCCTTTTGTCTTTTTTTAATTCCGGTTCTTGTAAAAATCCACTCATCAGTAAGTCCATTTTTATCAAGAAAATAATCGTTCGATATTTCAATCGAAGGTAGATAGTGGGCAATTAAATTTAAATACATACCTAAGATTTAATGTTTTAATTAATTGAATTTGATGGGCAAATTTGTCTATTTATTTAATTACTTCAAAATATTCAATGCTGTTTCTTGTTTTTGAGTTAGTCTATTAAACACATATAATTTCTAAAAATAATTTACATCTTGCTCATTACCAGTCTCAAACTTGTTGATATCTGTGAGTAATTTATTTGCTAAACTACTGGCACCAATTCTGAACAGTTTTGAATTTAACCATTCTTCTCCAAGCATTTTTTCTACAACGGTATAATAAACAGCAGCTGAGTCACTGCTTGAAATGCCTCCTGCAGGTTTAAACCCAACTTTTCTGCCTGTTTGTTCATGAAATTGCTTAATGGCTTCGCACATTACAACTGCTGCTTCAACAGTGGCGGCAGGCTGCATTTTACCTGTTGAGGTTTTTATGAAATCAGCACCAGCTTCCATGGCTATAAGTGATGCTTCCCATATTTTGAAAGAATCGGCAAGTGCGCCAGTCTCAAGAATTACTTTTAAATGTGCCTTTCCAATAGCCTTTTTAACAGATACAATTTCGTTAAAAACAAACTGATGATTTCCAGAGAGAAACGCTCCTAAAGAAATAACAATATCAACATCTGTAGCACCTGCTTCAACAGCCATTTTCGATTCCAGGTTTTTAATATCCAAAAAGGTTTGCGATGAAGGGAAACCTGCTGCTACTGAGGCAATTCCAATGCTTTGTATTTTAATTGTCTGCTTTACTGTTGAAACAAAATTTGGATAAACACAAATTGCTGCTACATCAGGTATATCATTGAATTTAGATTTAAATTCATTTACCTTATGACACATATTTTCTACTTTCTGTTTAGAATCAGTAGAATTTAGCGTTGTTAAATCTATGAAGCTGAAGATTTTCTTATAAACTTCTGCTTTTTCATTTTGCTTAGCTTCTTGGGTTAGTTTTTCAACCTTTTCATTCAAGCCAAGAATACTGTATGGAAAGTGATAATTTGATAAAAAATCCATGATTTTAAGTTTTGCTGGTAATATTTTATAATTTTTTATTGTTTAAATGCCTGGTAGCATCGCGGTTTGTTTTTTTTAATATGTTATTTTCGAATGCTTTAGTCAAATCTACGCCGGTTTGATTTGCTATGCAAACCAAAACAAAAAAAACATCTGCAATTTCTTCATCCAGGTTTAATTCTTCTTCTTTTCCTTTAAATGATTGATCCCCATATTTTCGCGCCATTATTCTGGCCAGTTCACCAACTTCTTCAGTTAAAACAGCCATGTTGGTTAACTCACTGAAATATCTCACTCCATATTTTTTAATCCACTGATCAACAGTTTTTTGTGCCTCTTCAAGAGTCATTATTCCTTGTTTTTTGTATCGATAATTATGGTTACAGGTCCATCATTAAGTAATTCAACCTCCATTTTTGCTCCAAATTCGCCAGTTTTAACCTTTTTGCCGGTCTCATTCTCTAGCAACTCATTAAAACTATTGTACATAGGAATTGCGGTTTCTGGCTTTGCTGCTTTTATATAAGACGGCCGATTTCCCTTTTTTGTTTTTGCATGCAGAGTAAATTGACTAATTGACAAAATTTCACCATCTACATCTTTAATCGAAAGGTTCATTACCCCATTTTCATCATTAAAAATGCGAAGGTTTGCAATTTTAGCACTTAGCCAGGCTGCATCATCTTTTGAATCTTCATCTTCAATACCAACTAACAAAAGAAGACCAGTATTTATTGCAGCTTTTATTTTTCCATCAATTGCTACTGACGCCCTTCTAACTCGTTGAATGACAACTCGCATTAACCTTATTGTGTGATATTATTATTGCTTAGTTTTTGGTGTTTGTAGTCAAACTAATAACATTATCTATTAATTCATCTTTAATAAATGAGATTTCTTCTCCGGTTTTTGAAACATGGAACACTTTATATCCCATTGCTCGAAGTGTTTTGACAGCCCTAACTGTTTTTTTTGCACCTACATCTTTAAAGCGATGATGAAATTCTACTAAAAGTTGAGAAGGTTTGATATTATTTGCTTTCATGCCTTCAATTACTTCATACTCAGCACCTTCTATGTCCATTTTAATTAAATCAACATGCCTGTGGCCTAGTTCCTGCATGATGCTTTTCAAGGTTCTTACCTCAACTTTGTAGGCTTCGTCCTTAGTCTCATCTCGTTCTAATATTGTAGCGGAAATATGATCTGGGTTTTCTGGTGGATGAAACTTTGCTTTTCCATTAAAGTTTGCTAGTCCTACCGGATTGAGAATGAATTGCTTAGGTAAATTCTGATTTGAGATCCACTCAACAGACTTTGGGGTCGGGTCGAATGCATATACCTGTAAATCAACGTGATTTATAACACTTAAATCAAACGAAATATCATCCCCAACACCAAATGAATAAACAATTGAAGCTTCGTTTAAGAGTTCCGTTACCAACGTCCAGCTGGCTCCATTATTCCCAAAGGTACTTGTTGGTAATACAATATCCTGTTTTATATATCTGTCAATTCCAAATAGTACTTTTCGTAAACGAAGAAATTTTGCAAATAAATCCTGTAATCTTGACATTCTTTAAATAAATTTTTGCAAAAATAGATATAAATTGGGTGAATTGCGAAACTCATTCTGTAATTAACACTTGGTATAGTTTTTAGCCTTTTTTGTTTTTAAATTAAACGATTATCAGCTAGTTTACACCTAAATGGGTTCTTACGTTTGAAAATCAATTTGTTTACCCCAACCCAAATGGGAGCAAATTTGATAAGCTTCACTCCCTTTTAGGGTCGGGGTAAATGGAGAAAAGCAATTTGCGGTTGGTATAAACTAGCTGACAATCAAATTAAATTATGTTAAAAAATATAAAAAGTTTAAAATAGTGTAGTGGTAATTCAATTCAAAAACTGTCTTTTATATAAAAGCAATTAGTTGTACCAATGCCTGAAAGCTATTTTTTTATTTAAAATATCTTAAAAATAGTTAAGCTAACTAGCTGATTTGAAACAAAGCACGTTTTTTGAGCGTTTTATGAAAAGATTCTTATAGAAACCAAATAAAAAATGAACTATGAAAGCAATATTAATTAGCCTGTTAACAATACTCCCGATTTTTACCGGGGGATTTTTTAGAGGTCAAACCAACAATTTGGAAAGCGAGCAAATATTTAGGCCCGGAGAAGTTTTAAAATACGAAATGTCTTATGGTTGGATAAAAGGTGGTGAAGCAAGCCTGAATTTACAAGAGGTAAATTTCAATGGCAAAGATGCTTATCATGTGAAAGCTGAGGGGCGAACTACAGGTATTGCCCATACTTTATACCATGTAAAAGATGTTTACGAAAGCTATTTTGATCCGCACACCGGAATGCCTTATAAATCAGTTATGGACCTCAAAGAAGGAAAATACAGAAATTATAACGAAGTTTATTACGATCATTCATCCGGCACACTGGTTAGTAAACAATCGGGGAAGAAGCAAATTGATAAAAAAGAAATTTTTGATATAGTTTCAGCATTTTACCAACTAAGGAAAAGTTTAGATAATTTAAGTACAAATGAAAAGGTTACAATTCACACCTATTTTCATGATGAACCATGGGATTTAGTTGTGAGATTTAAAGGTTATGAAACCATACAAACCGATTTAGGTAAGATTAGATGTATGAAGTTTAAGCCGGTTGTTATTGAGGGTACATTTGAGAGTGATGATGCACTTGATATCTGGATCTCTGCAGATAAAAATAAAGTGCCAATTCGTGTAAAAATGGGGCTTTGGGTTGGCTCGTTTAAAACAGATTTAACAAGCTTTTCTGGCTTAACTCATCCAATTAATTTCATTAAAAATTAATTTTTGAGGAATATTCAATATCTTCGAAAAATATTTAAAGGCTTGATTTAGTTTATATCTAATCAAGCTTTTATTTTTAAAATAATAATTATGAGAAGATATTCAGTAGCACTCCTTTTACTGATAGTTAGCATTGCATCATGCGATGATTTAAAACTTGACAAAGGAGAGACCTCTGTACAAGAGAAAATAATACCTCAAGAGATCGGGATTTATATACCCACTGCATTGAACCTTGATTCTGGTATTGATAAAAAAAAGAGTATTAGCGGAAATGAAATTTATAATTATATCCGCCGTTACATTGGGCTGGCTGATAAAATGACAAAAATAGTTCAAAATTCCTATCAAAGAATGGGAGTTATTGAAACCTCAGGAGTTTTGGAATTTTTCTATACCGACATTGACGGAAAAACAAAAAACGTAAGTATTCAGAAAAACTATACAGATACAATAGCTAATAAAGATTGGGACTACTATATGGAAGTTTATAACGGAACATTTGCTGATTTAGCAATGAGAGCATGGTGGAATGCCAGTCCACATGAACAGAAAATCCTTTTTAAACCTTCTAGCCTCAATACAACAGAAATGATGGCTCATAAGAATGCTTTGGTTGAGATTGAGTATAAAACCAATACAGCTGCTTCACCTTATGAAGAAAAACTTTTTGTTGCCATAGTTGGTTTAACTCGTGACAATGAAATTTCTTATGCTCCTGAAAATATTATTGTCTCCATTGGGAGGAAGGGTAGTACACTGGATATTATTGGGGCTTCCAGTAACCCAGATGTAGCATTGTTGGATTATTATTACAGAGACGGGCGTAATTGGTCATTCTTTGCTAAAATGAATGTGACTGAGAATATTGCTTCAGTGCTATTGGCTTTACCACCAAGCACAGTAGAAACCAACGAAAACCTATTCATTGATTATTCATTAAAACAAGTCATCTTGGATGAAATTAAAAAGGCTAATCCAGGCAACGATGCGTTATCTGATTCTGAGCTTTTTGCGCTCGCAGGGATTGATGGTTCGCTAGTTGAAAGCCCTGGATATTTTAATCAAAACGGATTTGTTTCAGCAGGAACAGCACCTTCCTCATCATACAGTAACCTGGCTGATTTTGACGGGTTTACACCGTTTATACCTGTTTTTGTAAGAGACTATGCAATTGAACTTTCTTCAACAGGTGTTGTGGTAGAGGAGAACAACAACTAAAAAGGCCGGGATTTCCCGGCCTTTTATTATTTTAATTATCAAAGAAAATACCTTTTATACCGAGCCCACTAAAACAATAATTCTGTTTTCCAGAACTTCAACCACACCATCAGTAATTTCAAATCTCTGAATATCATCATTTATATCAATTACCTTTATTTCACCTTTTTCCAAAGTAGAAATAATAGGTGCGTGGTTTTTTAGAACTTCAAAAGAGCCATTAGAGCCTGGAAGTTTTACCAGTTTTATTTCTCCTGTATATATTTTCTTATCTGGAGATAAAATTTCAAGTTCCATATAATTTTGTTTATTCGCCTGCTTCAGCTAACATTTTCTCACCTTTTTCAATAGCTTCTTCAATTTTACCTACAAATGAGAAAGCTGCTTCAGGATATTTATCCATTTTGCCATCCAAAATCATATTGAAACCCTTAATAGTATCTTCAATTGAAACCAATGTTCCAGGAATACCATTAAACTGTTCTGCTACATGGAATGGTTGCGATAAATATCTTTGAACACGACGAGCTCTGTGAACAACCAGCTTATCTTCCTCACTTAATTCTTCCATACCAAGAATAGCAATAATATCTTGTAGCGCTTTATATCGTTGTAAAATTTCTTTTACTCTTTGAGCTGTATTATAATGCTCTTCACCAACAATTTCAGGAGTTAAAATCCTTGATGTAGAATCCAATGGATCAACAGCAGGATAAATACCTAACTCTGATATTTTACGGTTCAATACAGTAGTTGCATCCAGGTGAGCGAAAGTTGTTGCCGGAGCAGGGTCAGTCAAGTCATCAGCAGGTACATAAACTGCTTGTACTGAGGTGATTGATCCATGCTTAGTTGAAGTAATACGTTCCTGCATTTCACCCATTTCTGTGGCTAGTGTTGGTTGATAACCAACAGCAGAAGGCATACGGCCAAGTAATGCCGAAACCTCTGAACCAGCCTGTGTGAAACGGAAAATATTATCAATAAAGAACAGGATGTCGTTTCCTTTGCCAGATGCTTTATCACCATCTCTAAAATATTCAGCAATAGCCAAACCCGAAAGAGCTACTCGGGCTCTAGCACCTGGTGGCTCATTCATTTGACCAAAAACCATGGCAATTTTGGAATCTTTCATCGCTTCTTTATCCACTTTGCTTAGATCCCAACCTCCTTCTTCCATGCTTTTTAAGAACTCTTCGCCATAAGTCATTACACCTGACTCAAGCATTTCTCGAAGTAAATCATTTCCTTCACGGGTTCTTTCACCTACTCCAGAGAAAACAGATAAACCTGAATAAGCTTTTGCAATGTTGTTAATTAATTCCTGCATAACAACAGTTTTACCTACACCAGCACCACCAAAAAGTCCAATTTTACCACCTTTTTGGTAAGGCTCAATCAAATCAATTACCTTGATACCTGTATATAAAACTTCTGTTTCAGATGATAAATCTTCAAATTTTGGAGCTTCTCTGTGAATTGGGTAACCTCCTTCTTTTGAAAGCGAACCAATTCCATCAATAGTCTCTCCAACTACATTCATCAAGCGGCCTTTAATATCTTCGCCAATCGGCATTTTTATTGGAGCTCCTGTTTGGTAAACCGGCATGCCTCTATGTAGGCCGTCAGTGGCATCCATGGCTATGGTTCTTACAGTATCCTCACCAATATGCTGTTCAACTTCAAGCACTAAAACAGAGCCATCTTCTCTTTTAATCTCAAGTGCATCAAAAATTTCTGGCAAATTGCCACCTGATTTTTCAAAGCTAACATCTACAACAGGGCCAATTACTTGCAGGATTTCACCTAAATTTTCCGACATGAAATATCTATTTTATTTTATTACTTTTTTGCGAGTACAAATGTAATATTTTTTCCTTTTTTAACGATATTTAAGTCTTTTTTTTGGTTAAAATCGAAAGCCAGACCTAAAAACAGATCGGGCTCAAGTGTAAAATTAACTGTGTTTATTTTAAGATCGACTTCCGAAAATTCTTTTTCTAACTGCTGCAAATAGTCCAACAACACCAACAGCAATAAATTTCCACGCTTTTAAAATAACTGCAAAAAAACCTACTTTTGCCAATACTTTTCCAGCTATTAAACCTCCTACTCCATAGGCCGCAACTTTATCTAAATCAGGATTAAAATCCGAATATTTGTTTCCATCATTAAATTCAACACTTGCAAGTATTTTATCAACATCTTTCCGGAAAAGTGGCAATACTTCAATATTTCCGATTGCATTTAAATTGAGATAACCTTTTCTGCCAAGCACCCTGATGTTGTAATTCAATGTATTTACCTCTTCTCCTTCAAATTTTAATTCTTTTGCCCAGTGCAGTTTTTTATTGTTTTCATCGTAAAATGGTGATGAAGCCCAGCCAACAACTTCGATAGTTGGGTATCCATTTTTCTTCCTTTCAGGATTGGCCTTACGGGTTTCTTCCTTTATCTCTTCCAGCAAGTCATCGTAATCAAGATCTTTTGCATCATCATCATCAATATAGCCTTCATCAGAATAGGTAATCTCAACAGCGTAGGTGAAATTTATATTCATGGGCGACATGTCTTCAGGAAATAACAAGCCCATAGTTTTGCTTGGAGGATTTCCCCAAAGCTCAGTCAATACTCGTTGGCTCTGTTCTTCATCCAGAAACTTATAACCTTCAGGTACATTAATGGTGGCTAAGTTGCTGCCAATATTTACTGTACCGTGTTGATAGGTGAAACTTTTATCAATGCTGTCAATTACAGCAGCATACGCTTCAAGTTTCTCGGGGCTTAATTCTTCTTCTGTTTCCTGTGCAAACAGAGCGGTCATTGAGAATAATGCAAAAAGTAGTAAACTTAAATTCTTCATTCAATGTCGTTTCCTTAAGAAAAAAGTATAACAATAGTTCTTTGAAATAGTAAATATACCAAAAGTTTGATTATTTTAGAGGTATAATATAGGGCCTATTAAGAGAGGCTGTGTAAAAAATGAATTTCGTGAGAAAGCA
>JBNKRJ010000027.1:0-6327 GCA_050296515.1 Bacteroidales bacterium
TGTGCCATTAGACAACGAAAATGTTGATTGGATAAATGGCAGCTATAATTGGATAATAAATGAATTCGGTAAAGAAACATTATTGAATTCAGAAATAATCCTTCCATTAAAAGATAATATCCCAATCAGATTTAATTCAACAGAGGATTGTGCTAAGCAACTCATTGACTTTGTAGCCACTAAAATGCAAATAAACCAAGATTTGATAGACGTTGATTTTTATAACCAATCTCAAATGGAACTTGATGGAGGCTATATTACTCAGCAATATGATGACGACAAATATTCATCAGGTCAATATTGGGGAAAATCAAAGAACGGAAAATATCAGATTTCAATCGAAAAATCACAACTTAATAATCCGATTACATTAACAGCAACAGTTGCACATGAATTAGCACATATAAAATTGCTTGGTGAAAAGAGTATTAAGAAAAATGATGAATATCTAACAGATTTGATTCCGATTATTTTTGGATTTGGAATATTTAATGCCAATTCAATTTTTCAATACCAGCAAGACTCATACGGTTGGAGAGCAAATTCACAAGGATATTTAAATGAAAGAATGTATGGATTTGCACTTGCAAAGTTTGCTTTATATCGCAGTGATTATGAATCAGACTGGAGTAAATATTTGCCACCAACAGTAAAAGAGGAATTTGATAAAAGCATGATTTATATAAAAGAAAATGAATGAATTACGGCAGGTAACAATGTATAAAAATAATAGCCGAGATAGTAGTAAATTCAAAGCTTGTAGCCCGCTTCAACTTTCTTGTAATTTGACAAGAAAGTACCACGCAATCGGCTACTTTTCGTTTATTAAATTTCAAAACGCCACATATTACCATCAAATACCTTTCATTATTGACTTTTATAAAAGCAGCTAAAAATAATCACTTCAAATTATATTGTTAAAACCCCGAATGTGCGTTAACTTTGTGATACACTAATTTTAAATAGTTGACCACAATATAATCATTATATCATGAATAAACTGGTTAAATACAAGCTTAGGTTTAATCGCAGCAACAAGAAGC
This sequence comes from Bacteroidales bacterium, assembly GCA_050296515.1. GTDB lineage: Bacteria > Bacteroidota > Bacteroidia > Bacteroidales > NBLH01 > NBLH01. The sequence goes on from JBNKRJ010000027.1 coordinate 1,044, forward strand.
TTAAAGCAGGTGAAAAAGCAAGAGTCTCCATTGAAGTTTATTTTGACAGGAACTGTCGTAAATTTATTTCTACTGATGTTTTATTATTCAGAGATGAATGGGATGATAAAGAGAAAATTATAAATCATAAAAACGAAAATTATAAATATTTAAACAATTTTTTGGCAGAAAAATAAAAACATTAAGGCAGTATGAACTTGAACTAAGTGTTAAGAATCGTTCCTTTACGCCAGAACTACTCGAACATTATCAAAAAAGCTCTGATAATACAGTGGGTATTACTTTTAATAAGTTTTTCGAGGACAAGATGAATGACGAAAAGGCTATCTCACCCGGAACTTATCGAGGATACAAAAGATGCATAAACAAGCTTAATCAATATAACAAGAATATTCTATTTTCAGAGATTAATTATTCTTTTGTAAAAGACCTTGATAATTTCATGATTGGTCAGGGCTTAAAAATAAATAGCCGGGCCAATATCCATATCATGGTCAAAAAATTTCTCAATGTGGCTATCGCATGTAATATTATTGGGGCAACCGATATGCCATACAATACTCAAATAGGTGGAGGAGCAGGTAAGTTTAAAATACCCACTGAGGAAGGCACTAAAATTCCTTTAAGTTTTGAAGAAAGAGAAAGGATCGAAGAACTCAAATACCTGCACTCACTGGTTTACAATCGCTATAAGGACGCATTTTTGTTCATGTGTTATACTGGACTGAGGTTGTCTGATACAAAAAATTTTAATATTACCCATTTAGTCCATTCTCCAAGTGGATATTCTATTGACTTGCATAAAATGATAAAAACGAAACGTTCTGTATATTTGGAACTATTTACACTTTTTGAAGGCAAACCGGAAATTATATTACGTAAATATTTAAAACTGAAATATGGAACGGATAATTATGATAAAATCCTACGTTCAACAGATACCGGTTCTATATTTAAAAGTATAGATGGTCCGAATTTTAATGCCCACTTGAAAGTTATTGCAAGAGATGCCAAAATCCCAAAGCACATAACTACTCATTGTGGCAGGCATACTTTTGGTACTCAAATGGCAATTCTAACCAACGGGAATCAATATTTAATAATGGATTTATTAGGCCATAGTAAGCCAAGTACTACCATGGTATATATCAAGTTAGGGGAAAGAATGATAAACAAGCAGCTTAGAAACCTCGATTGGTCAGCATACAATACTACTCCAGCTATTCAAACAACGAAATCCACATCTGAAACTAAGGTTTCCCCTCAAAAAACTACCCCACCCAAAGCAGCTGCAAATAATGCAATTAACCCCGACCATGTATTGCTACATATTTACAACGAAGTCTTACCTAATATCAGTTTTAATCTTACTGAAAAAATACCCTTTGCAATTGATTCCGGATCACTTTATGATTACGTAGGCTTGCTGCCCTTTTCTGATACTGATATTAAAAAATATCAAAATAAACCATTTCTCTTATCCGGTTACCTAATCGGAATGAAGTATGTTAAATACCTGAAAGAAATAGAAATGGCGATTAATGCCTACGACTGGTTAAAAGAGAGTTGTTTGCAAATTCAGCTTAAATTTTTGCCAATGAAACACGATGGGTTGCAAGTAACCGAACTTTCATAGTAATAGTGTAATCAAATTACCAGTTTTAATTTACCTCGTCAAAACTTTGAATATTCCTTGCGAACAGTTTGTATTGACTAAACCTAAAACACACTTAATTTAAGGATAAACCTTGTATAAACCTAGCGTTTACCTTGCTAAAACCAAACCTAAACCATGTTCCAATTCAACGGTTTTCTAGCTCAAAGTAAGGTACTACCTAATTTCCTGCCTGTTTGTCCATCCCTTGCCGGAAAATCACCAAATACCCTAAAAGGATATGAAGTTAACTTCCTCGACAGTGTCACCTCAACAGGAATGGAACCTGAAGAACTGGAAGAAATTAAGGAGCAATACCCAAATATCTTATTCATTTATATTCTCCAAACCAATAAGCAAGGCAGCTTTTATGGCAAAAAGAAATAAGAGGATTTGTGCGATGTTATGTTACGTTTTGAAGATGGTTTTTTTGTGTAGGAAAGAATAGGGTTGGGAAAGTTGGGGAGTATGAAATAAAGTCTTTATAGGCAAGGACTCGATCTAAACAACTTATATTTAATGGAAATTTTAATTTTACATTATTTTGCAAATTTCCAAAACACTAATATTTTATATGACAGTAAATTATTAAAAACACTAAGTTATAATATATGAAATTCACATTAAAAAGTCGAATGGGTTTTCCAGATTTTTTTTTTTTTTTTTTAAACGTCTATATTTGTCTGCGTTGTTTATAAATAATTTTTAAATAAAAGTTTTTTATAACCCATCAAAAATACTTAACAAATGTTGATGGTTTAAATGTACCAAATTCTAATGTTAAGACAGGAAGAAAAGGTTTGTCAAAAGTAGTTTTGCTCATTGACCAGGCGAAGCTGTATCTAGAAAGCAATTTTTGACAAAAAAATTACAATACCCACCAAGGCTTTGAACTATTAAATAGCTTAGGGTTTCTAGCCATTGATGAACAAGTGCATTATTTTCTTAAGAAAAACACTATCAATCAAGCTCAATCTTTTCAAGAAACATTAGCCCTGATTTACGTTAAATAACGATTCTTATAATGGGGATAAAGGAAAAATTTTTTTAATAATTTCTTTTATTGAACGAGTCATGTCTAAGGTTACACTTTTTCTGATAGTCTACTTATATCCTCAAGCGAAGAATCAAAACTTTAAAATGGACAATCTAACAACAACATATTAACTCTAGAATGAATTTAGTAGCTAGTTATCCCTTAACATCTTATCAACATGATATTTGGTTGAAACACAAGTTAAACCAAGATAATCCATTATGTAATATAGGGGGGTGGATTAATATGTCAGGGAACGTTTCATATGAGAAATTAAATAAATCAATTAATTGTGTTATAGCAAAAAACGATGCTATGCGCATTAAAATAGAAGAAAAAGATGGTAAACCATTACAGGCTATAATCCCTAAGTTAAAGTATGAATTACCATATTATGATTTTTCTAATAACGGAGATAGTGAACAATATGCAAAACAATGGATGCAAGAAAGGTTTCTGGCACCATTTAACTTGAGGGATATATTGTTTGATTTCGTATTAATAAAAATAAATGAGAATCTTTTTTTTCTTTTTACAAAGGCACACCATTTAATTTCAGATGGATGGAGTTTAACACAAATAAATCAGAAAATCACAGATCATTATAATGATATAGGAATAGAAAATATCTCACCGATAAGCTTTACTGGTTTAATAAAAAGCGATGTTCAATACTTGGATTCTATAAACTATAAAAGAGACATTGAATTTTGGAAGAATGAATTTAAAAATATTCCAGAACCTCTTTTTAATGATAGGGATAAAAAAGATGGGGCATCTGAAGTAAGCAGCCAACGCACACAGTATATAATTAAGCGATCTAGGTACAATGCAATTATAGAGTTATGTAAGAATCATAGTTGTTCTGAATTCCACTATTTCTTGGGCATTGTTGCTCTATATCTTCATAGGTTGCATAGTAAGGATGAAATTGTAATAGATGTGCCAGTTCTAAACCGTAGCAAAAAAGAAAGACAAATTATAGGACATTGTGCAAATAGCCTACCTCTAAAAATAAAAATTAATCCGAATTTAAGCTTTATTGATTTTATAAATGAAATAAAGTCACAATTATCAAGATGTTATAGGCACTATAAATTATCATATGGTCAAATATGTAAGGAGCTGAAATTGAGCAATAGAATGTTGTCAGATATTTCGCTTTCTTTTGATATTCATGACACCAAGCTTAATTTTAAAGATGTTAATAGCAATTCAACTGTCTTATCTCATCAGCATGAGCAATATGCATTGTTTGTATTGGTACATGCAGCCACAACCAACCAGGATGCAATAATTTATTTGGATTATTCATTGGGAATTTTTAATGACACATTTCCTATTGAGAATGTTATCGCTCATCTCGAAACAATTACAAATAATACATTAAAAGATCCTGCAAAGCAGATAAAAGACATAGAGGTTCTAACAGAGAAAGAGAAGCATCAGTTGCTTGTAGAATGGAACGACACAGCAGTTGATTATCCAAAGGATAAATACATACATCAATTATTTGAAGATCAGGCAGAAAGAACACCGGATAATGTAGCGGTAGTATTTGAAGGGGAAGAATTAACCTATAGGCAGTTGAATGAGAGCGCAAATCAGCTGGGGCATTATTTACAGAAGCAGGGCGTAAAACCGGGGACACTTGTAGGCATATGTGTTGAGCGATCTTTGGATATGATTGTAGGCATATTGGGTATACTAAAGGCAGGGGGAGCTTATGTGCCAATAGACCAATACAATCCGAAGGAACGTATTTTATATATGATAAAAGACTGCGGGTGTAAAATTCTAATAACACAGAAATCATTAAAGGAAGAACTACCCGAGGATAAAAATCTGAAGATTATCTGTTTAGATGAAGAACAGAAGAGAGAAGAAATTAAAAATGAATCATTAAAAAAAGTTAATTCTAATGTTCGGATTGAAAACCTTATATATGTGATATATACATCAGGTTCAACAGGAAATGCAAAGGGGACATTAATAACCCATTTAAATTATGTGAATTATATATTATGGGCAAAAGGATACTATTTTGACAATGATGAAACAGGTAATTTTGGTTTGTTCACATCCATATCTTTTGATTTAACGACAACATGTATTTTTCTTTCGCTGCTTAAGGGGAAAGTATTAAAAGTGTTTAAACAAGAAGATGAGCTTTCAGATATTTTGATTAGAATTTTCCAAAGCAAAAGCATTGATTCTATAAAACTGACCCCGTCACATATTTCTTTATTAGCTGAACTCGGTTTAGAAAGTACCCAAATAAGATTAGCAATAGTTGGAGGGGAAGAGCTACGAAAGGATCAGGTAGAGATTTTAAAAGGCTTAAATAAAGATATAAAGATAATAAATGAATATGGCCCAACTGAAGCAACAGTAGGATGTATTGTAAAAGAAATTGCGAGTTTGGAGGGACAAATAGCAATAGGAAGACCAATATCGAATACTCAGATCTATATAGTAGACAAAGATAATAACTCTGTTCCATTAGGAGTGTCAGGGGAATTATGTATTTCAGGCGACGGATTGGCCCGGGGATATTTAAAGCGGCCTGAACTGACAGCAGAAAAGTTCATAAA
>JBNKRJ010000028.1:0-49311 GCA_050296515.1 Bacteroidales bacterium
TAGACCAGGCCTGGTTAAGTTTTTGTGAAAATATCATATAAATATCAGGAAATTAAGTCCCTGGTCAATCGTTATTAATTGTTTAATATCAGCAATTTAGAGACTTAAAACCAGTAACTTTTTGAAGTAGTTTAACACCCGGTGCCAACAAACCCAAATTGACTGTTCTTGGCGAAGGCGAGGCTATTACATTGGCATTAGGGGCATATAGCCCTGAACGCCTGGGCAGGGCTATGTTGATAACTTTCTGAAAATGAGTACAATAATTTATGACTCTGTTTGATTAAAACGATGATAATCAATGTTTTAATGGGTTTTACCACAATCTATTCAAGTATGACTATCAGGAATAATGAGTTTTATAAGACATTGATTATCAGCATACGAGACAAGATGTCGATTTTTAGCAAATGTAGGAAAGATTTTCTATGTGAAGTACTCATCCTTTTTCTTTGTATTAAGGGACGGATTAACTTTTTGCAATTCGCCCGCTTTGGAAAATTTAAGGAACAAAGGTATTGTCGAAGATATCGCTTCGCTAAGTTGTAGCTAATGCACCTCTGACTTTTTCAGCAGGCCCTATTTAATCAAATATGATGGATATGAAGATTCATGGAATGAGTGGGTTATGTATGACAGGATTAGAACTGGAAAAGAGCAGCAAATTCAGGTTGAGGATGCGGGAAGTTATTATCCTGCTGTTGTTTTAGAGCAAAAGGACGCTAAGTATTATATTCACTATAAAGATTATGATTATACCTGGGATGAATGGGTTGGTTGGTCTGGAGAGGATAAAAACTAAAACCTGTCAGGAATATTCTACAGGCTTTAGTTTAACAAATTGAAAGACTACATATCTTAATTTCCTCTCCCCCCCCGTGGAGTAAAAACAAAAGTATTAATTCAACCACCAACTTGGCAAACTCTTACAATTCTTCAAAAGAACTAACCTTAAATGTTTTTTTTAATTTATTTAACAGCTCGGTCTCTCGTTTTTCAGTAAACTGAAACCCTTTATCATAGATTGCTTTTACAAGTCCTTTCTCTTTTCTTTCAATTGCCATTTCCAGTGAAGAATTATAAAACATATCTCTTATGTTTACATCTGCACCTAAGTTTATTAATTCCATAGCTGCCTCTATATTTCCATGCTCTATGGCCATTAACAGAGCAGTTTTATTTGCGTCTGTTTCTGATAAGGAATTAATGTCAGCACCTTTTTTTATTAAATATGAGATGACTTTCACATTATTACTGTAAGCAGCTGTTTGAAGAGCATTCCATGCGCATTTCAAATCCTTAATATAGCCTTTATATTCAGGCTCATTTATGTTAAAATACCCCATTTCTAATAAATAGTCAAGAATTTCAATTTTCCCAAGCCTTGCTGCTAAAACAAAATTACTCCCAGCAATGTATGAATCAAAACTTATCCATGATTTCATTTTTGCATCTGCCCCCTTTGATACCAATAATTTCACCATTTTCAAGTCAGATTTATAAATGGCCCACATTAATGGTGTTGTTTGATGAGAATTATATACATTAAGTGAGCCTGTGTATTCTTTTACTCCTTCATAATTGTTGTTTGCGATAAGATTATATAAGTTTTGGGAAAACAATTTAGGACTAATAACAAGTAGTAATATAAAAACAAAAACGGTCTTATTCATTTTTTTATTTATTTGAATTTGGTATTACAGTTTGATAACAGAAGTAGTTCCATCATAAGCTATTTTGTAAAAAGTGTTTCCTTCAAGTGCATAAAAACCATCGGAACTAAATATTATTTCATCATACTTGATGGGCAGAATAACATCCTTTTTCAGAATATGATATAAGCCAACCTTTTCATCTTTTTTTACTACTATAAAATTATCCCAACCAGAAATCACATCATCAAAAACTAAAGGCACGACTATTTTGCCATAAATATCAGCCAGTCCACTTCCCCCTTTCCTATTCATCACCTTGTAAAATATTGAAGTAGTAGAATAATATGACCCAGAAAGATAATTCTCAAAAGGTGTCATTTTTTTGTAGGTCTTTTTATTTACTTTTTGCCCATCATTATTAATAAAAAAATATTTGTCTTTTATTGCCGCAACATGCAAACCCTTATCTTTACGCCAGAATTCTGATTTGTCAATTTTATCAAACCCCACGTTAGCTATTTGTTTCCCATTAATATCAAACATTCCATATTTGCCATTTTTTTTAACTATAAATGCATTTTTTTTCAACATTACTTCATCATAATTACATGGAATTAGTTCTGAAATACCTTTATCTGAAACTGTAAAAACTCCTTTCAGATTATTTGGTCTTTCTACAATGAGAAACCTATCATTCTTTATTATGCTAGTGTATTCAAATGGCAAACTTATGTTTCCATTTACATTAATGCAGCCATAATAATTTTCGCTATTCAAAGCCAGAATTGACCCATCAGGCTGTAATATTTTATCAAGTAAAAGGTATTTGATTGGCACAACAATTTTTTCTTCTGGGTTAATAATTCCAACCTTATCTTCCAATTTAACAGAATAAAGTCCACTTTCATTCAATGGATTTATTAAATCATACCATTTACTCAGTTGGATCTTATTCTGTAGATCAATAAGGTTATATTTATTATCTTTTTTAACTAAAAACACATCACGGCTTACACTAGGCCCTAAATAATCATATATACAGGGAATACTCTGCTCTTTTTCTTCAATGTTGTATAACCCAAACTTTCCTTCGTTATTCGTTTCACTAACCTTAAAATATTTTGGCCCAATTAGCTCCTTAAATAGCCGCCATTTAAACTTGGTGATTAAGTTCTGCGCAGAATCAACTAATCCTAAAATACCATCATTGCTTTCTGCAATATACAAGCCTTTTTTCAATCTTCTCAGACCTTTGTATGATGGCTGAATAGTCCATTTCTCAACTGATAAATCAAATAATCCATATAGACCATTAATTGATAGAATTAGTTTGTCTTTATCAGTTGGACTTTTGTACGGTTCTCTTTTAAATATTTGAGGAAGAAGCATCTTCCCGTTTTTTAGAATACCATAAGTTTTTCTATAGGAGCTAAGGTTTTCATTATAATAATATGAATAGATTTCATTGATTTTCTCCGTTTTAATTTTTGGCAGCCTTGTTTCACTGTCAAACGATTCTTCAATCACAAATTCTTCTTCAACATCTGCTTCAACAGCTTCGAACTCTTGGGCTTTAGCTACCAGAGAAAGAAAAAACATTAATAGGAGTAATATATTTTTCATCATTTATAAAGTTCTATTAGTATTCAAATTCCAATTTTTCAACAATTAAAGGAGTTTCGAGGTATATGGTGAAAAAATCATTGCCTATTCTTGCAACAAATCCCTTATCCGATCCAAACAGCTGATCATAAGCAGGTTGAAGAAATTCTTTCTTATTCATAAAATCATAAATTCCAACTTTATTGTTGGATTTAACAACAACAAAACTTTCTTTTCGAGCTACAATTTCATCATAAACCATTGGAATAATCTCTTTTGCAAAAGCATCAATGAGTCCAACTTTACCATTTGCACCCATTGCTATAAGGTATGAATTATCAACTGTCAGATTTTGATAACTATCGTACTTATAAGATGGCTTTAACAGTTTGGTCCCTTTTTCCGAAACAATTTTTCCGAAACTGTTAAGCAGAAAATAGTTTTCATCTTTTTTTGCAATATACACCCTTGATGAACTTCGCCTATAGGTGCCTTTATCCAACACACATTCTATTTTATCATATTCCATTTCGGTTATTTTGTCTCCAAATTCGTCAAGCAGGCCATATTTCCCATCTTTTTTCACAACAAATACTTTGTTTTCGAATTCAATATTATCAAAATTGCATGTTGCAATTTCATACGGGATGCCATCATTAACACGCAAAATTCCACATTTATTCAATGTGTTGGCAATAATATTTGAATTGCCATATCCTAATTTTTTAATATTTGTATATTTAAATGGCAAAGTAACCTCCCCATCTAGATTAAAAAAACCGAACATTCCATTCTTATCCTGTGCAAGGTGAGAACCATCCTTGTATGCAGTCTCTTCAATGCTTAAATACTCAAGTGGAACAATTTGATTGCCATTAATATCAACAATTCCCATTTTCCCCTTCAAACTAACAATAAACTTCTTTCGACCTCCTTTAGGCAAATAAATTTCATCATACCAGGTTTTGAATAATACCTTGTTATCAATGTCAACCAGGTTATACATATTGTCTTTCTTAACTTTAAAATAGTTCAGATTATCAGCTTTTTGTATTGAGCTATACTCACAAGGAATTAAAAGCTTCCTGTTAACTAGATTATAAAGCCCATATAAATCAGGTGAAAGATCTTCACGAACTAGAAGATAGTTCTCCATTCTATTGAAACTCTCAATAAAGCGGAAATTAAAGTCTGCGATAATGTTATTATTTACATCAATGATTCCATATTTAGCATTAGTTTTAGCAATAAAAACTCCTCCTCCTATGTAATCCAAGTCCTGATACTTTAAAGGAATGCTCCAACTACCAGTTTTTAAATTAAACAGGCCCCTAACTCCTTTAAAAATAAGCACTTTATGGTTGGAAACTTTTGAGTCCCTTTTTTCAAAAATATCCTGAAGAAAGATCTCTCCATTCTTTAATATCCCATACTTTTTATATCTAATTGCCTTATCCTTTTTACTATACCAAGAATAAGTGGAGTTAATTTTTTCAACATCATATTTCTTTTTATCAATCTGGGCTGTTATATTATTGATATAGAAAACAATAACAAACAAAATAAAATAGCTCTTTTTCATTGCAATTGATTTATTTTATTTACAATTTCAAGAGTTTCACCTTATCACTAATTATTATCTGAAAAAAGTCATTTGCTTTTTTTACAATAAAATCGTCCTTATCTAAAAAGAATTGATCATATTCAATTGGAATTATCAGTGAATTTTTAATCAGGTTATGCAGACCTACTTTCCCTTTGTTTTTAACAACAACATAATTATCTTTCATACTAAGTATATCGTCATATTGCTGTGCGATAACCTCTTTTCCAAATACGTCAATTAATCCATATTTTTTGTTGTTGCCTTGTACAACAATATAAGATTCACTTGCATAATAACGACCGTAGTTATCCAATGTGAGCAAAGGTTTTATTAAATTATAATAGGTTGAATTGATTTTTTCGCCATTACTGTTTATAAAAAAATATTTATCCCCTTGCTGAGCTATATACAACTTGGATGAAGACCCATAACCACTTGACTTTGAAATACTTTGAATATAATCATATACTATTTCTGTAATAATATTTCCATACTGATCTAACATCCCATACTTATTATCCTTTTCAACAATAAAAATTTTATCCTTACTCTCTATATCATCATAGTCACAAGTCGCTATTTCATAAGGCATTCCATCATTTACTCTAACAATACCACACTTATCATTTGTCCTTGCAATGATATTTGTGCTTCCATAACCAACTTTCTCGATATTCGAGTATTTAAATGGCATTGTAATCCTTCCGTCAAGGCTAATACAACCAAATTTTCCTTCTCTATTTTGAGCCAAAAAAGAACCATCGCTAAAAGCACTACTCTCAATATTTATATATTCAAGAGGAACCACAGGTACCTCATTTCTATCAATAATACCCATTCGCCCATCAAGTTTTACAATGTAGTGTTTTCTCCCACCTCTTGGTAAAACAAGTTCTTCATACCATTTAGTAAATATGGGATTATTGTTGATATCCACAAGGTTATACTTATTATTCTTTTTTACTTTAAAATAACTAGAAGTACCATCATTTTCTATCGAATTATAAACACAAGGTAAGGCTAGTTTCCTATCATAAATACTTAAAAGTCCATAATAATTTGCATTGTCTTTATCTTGAACCTTATAATAATTGTCTATATAATACATGCTTTCAATACTCGACCAGATAAAATTAACAATGATATCTCCCTTTCCATCTACAATACCATAAAGGCCATTCAATTTAACCTTAAAAAAATCATTTTTAAGTTGATCTAACCCATTAAATTTCAAAGGGATATCCCAGTCTCCTTTAGTGAAATTATATAAACCATAAATATTATTTAAAGACATTACAACTCTATTACTGGGTGTATCATGTGTTTTAAAAACAGGAGGGAAAACTACTTTTTCATTTTTAAGTAGACCATACTTTTTATCATAATAGCCCGCTTTCTCATCATAAAAATAGGAATAAGAATCGTTTATTTTGCTTTTTTTATACTTTTTGTTTTTATAAACAAAATAACTATTGTCTACAGTCGTCTCTGCTTCAAACACTGTTTCGTTATCATCAACAATTTCAATGACTTCAACTTCCTGTGCATTAACTTTTATAAAAAATACAAGTAATGCAAATAATGATAAGAATGTAATTTTCATGAGATTAATAATTTAAATTTGAATAACAATTTTAGTCAAACACTTTTGGTCGATAGTATATATACAGTAATAATCGATTCTTACTTCATTTTTTTTGCAGAGCAACAAATTGGAGGTTAATATTACTTTGATTGCATATTGAAAAGACAAAAACCTGCTGTTCCAAAGTACAGCAGGTTTTAAATATCTAAATGTCAACAAAAGTTATCTCAACGCAGCCTGTGCAGCAGCTAATCTTGCTATTGGCACCCTAAATGGAGAACAGCTTACGTAGTCCATTCCAACTCTGTGGCAGAATTCAACAGAGCTTGGTTCACCACCATGCTCACCACAAATACCAACTTTTAGTTTCGGATTAGTTGAGCGTCCTTTTTTCACACCCATTTCAACTAACTGACCAATACCATCCTGATCCAATACCTGGAATGGATCTGCTTTTAAGATACCTTTTTGGATGTAAATTGGTAAGAATTTACCAGCGTCATCTCTTGAGTATCCAAAGCCCATTTGAGTAAGGTCGTTTGTACCAAATGAGAAGAATTCAGCTACTTCTGCAATTTCATCAGCAGTTAATGCAGCACGAGGAATTTCAATCATTGTACCTACCATGTAGTCAATTTTATCTCCTTTTTCTTCGAAAACTTTATTGATAGTAGCCCGAACGATTTCTTCCTGCATTTTTAATTCCTTCACTGTTCCAATCAAAGGAATCATAATTTCCGGAATTGCTTCAACACCTTCAGCTTTTAATTCAAGTGCAGCTTCAATAATAGCTCTTGCCTGCATCTCTGTAATTTCAGGATAGGTGTTTCCTAAACGGCAACCACGGTGCCCTAACATTGGGTTGAATTCGTGCAATTCTTCAACTTTTTTCTGGATTGCCTCAACTGTAATGCCCATTTCTTTAGCCATTTCCTGCTGATTTTCTTCCTCGTGAGGAACAAACTCGTGTAATGGTGGATCCAGTAAACGAACAGTTACAGGCTTACCAGCCATTGGAGTAAATACACCTTTGAAATCTTCACGCTGAATTGGTAATAATTTATCTAATGCAGCTCTTCTTCCTGCTTCATCATTAGCCAAAATCATTTCACGCATACGAACCAATCGCTCTCCTTCAAAGAACATGTGCTCTGTACGGCAAAGACCAATACCCTCTGCACCAAATATAATTGCTTGTTTTGAATCTCTTTCAGTTTCAGCGTTTGTACGAACTTTCATGGTTCTGTACTTGTCAGCTAATTCCATAATAGCAGCAAAGTCACCACTTAATTCAGGATCTTTGGTTGCGATTTTTCCTTCATAAACTTCACCAGTTGTTCCATTTAATGAAATCCAGTCACCCTCTCTAAACTGTTGACCATCAATGGTCATAATACGGGTTTTATAGTTAATCTGAACTGCTCCTGCACCAGAAACACAACATTTACCCATACCACGAGCAACAACTGCAGCGTGAGAAGTCATACCTCCACGAGCAGTTAAAATACCTTTGGCAATGTTCATTCCTTCAAGGTCTTCTGGAGAAGTTTCAACACGTACAAGAATTGAAACCGGGTATTTGTTAGCTTCATCAGCAAAGAAAACAACTTGACCAGTTGCAGCACCCGGAGAAGCTGGCAGACCTTTAGCCAATACTTTAGCAGCCTTGATAGCATCGCCATCAAATACCGGGTGTAATAACTCGTCTAATTTTGCAGGTTCCTGCTTTAAAACAGCTGTTTTTTCATCAATCATACCTTCTCTAAGTAAATCCATGGCAATTTTTACCATAGCTGCAGCGGTACGTTTTCCGTTACGAGTTTGAAGCATCCAAAGTTTACCATCCTGAATGGTGAACTCTAAATCCTGCATATCTCTATAGTGATTTTCAAGATTTTTCTGAGTTTGATCAAGCTCAGCATATACAGTAGGCATTAATTCTTCTAGTGAAGGGAATTTAGCTTTTCTTTCTTCTTCAGAAACACCTGCTAAAACAGCCCATCTTTTTGAACCTTCCAAAGTGATTTGCTGTGGAGTACGAACACCGGCAACAACATCTTCGCCTTGTGCGTTAATCAAATATTCACCATTAAAGATGTTTTCACCAGTTGCAGCATCTCTTGTAAACGCAACACCTGTACCAGAGTTATTACCCATGTTACCGTAAACCATTGCCTGAACATTTACAGCAGTTCCCCACTCCTCAGGAATTTGGTTCATACCACGGTAATAAATAGCTCTTGGGTTCATCCAGCTGTCAAATACAGCAGTAATGGCTGCCCATAGCTGATCCCATGGATCATCAGGGAAATCTTCACCAGTTTGAGCTTTACAAGCAGCTTTGAAATCCTTAACCATTTGCTTTAGATCTTCAACATCTAAATCTGTATCTAATTCAACTCCTTTTGCTTCCTTAGCTTTGTCGATAATTTCTTCAAATGGATCATGATCTTCTTTTGATTTGGCTTCAACGCCTAATACAACGCCCCCAAACATTTGAATAAATCTACGATAAGAATCCCATGCGAATCTTGCGTTTCCGCTTTTTGCTATTAAACCTTCAACTGCATTATCGTTCATGCCAAGGTTAAGGACAGTATCCATCATACCTGGCATAGAAACTCTTGCACCAGAACGTACAGAAACTAAACAAGGATTTTCGTTACTTCCAAACTTAGTTCCCATTAAGCTTTCAATATTTTCAACAGCAGCTTTTACCTCATCTTTCAACAGTTCAACCACTTTCTCCTTACCAAGCTGATTGTATTCAGTACATGTGTCGGTAGTAATCGTAAATCCGGGAGGGACCGGTACCCCAATCAGGTTCATTTCGGCAAGGTTGGCACCTTTACCACCTAAAAGGTTTTTCATGTCGGCTTTACCTTCGGCAGCGCCGTTTCCAAAAGTGTAAACACGTTTTTTCTCCATAATTACATTAAATTTGATAATCTTATTTTGCAAATTTGAACCCGTGAAATTATCGAATTTTTCTTAGATGAAAAAATGAGTTTTTGGAACACGCCTGTCTCGAAAATCAACCATCTGAAAAACAAGTAATTACAACATTGTATTGAATGTGATTTTTATTGATTCTTAATAATTAATAAAAAACACTTCATTAAATTTCAACTTTAGTTTACACCTTCAAAGATGAAGTGCATTACCGCATGTGCAATTACAACCATTCAAATCCGTTTCATCCTCGTCTATTGAAAAAATACCTTCATAAAAATCAAGCTACTGCATGGCAAATGACTAAAAAATAAGTTTCATTAACTAGTTTTATTACAAGCGATATTTCTTACCATGCAAGGGTATCTCCTTTTCATAGGCTTTTGAGCAATTCTTCCTATTTTTGCAGTCAATATTCAACAACCCAATTAAAATGAGTATAGAAAAAGAGGTGATTCAAAGAAGTGAAGGAAAATGTGAACT
The DNA here is from genome assembly GCA_050296515.1 of Bacteroidales bacterium. Taxonomy (GTDB): domain Bacteria; phylum Bacteroidota; class Bacteroidia; order Bacteroidales; family NBLH01; genus NBLH01. The sequence goes on from JBNKRJ010000028.1 coordinate 9,884, forward strand.
GTGTAGTTCAAAAGAAAGCTTGTCTGTTTATGAAGTTCCACCAATAGATCATGTTTCAAGCGAAAAAGGAATCTATATTTGTGAACCTTGTTATGAACAAATTGAAAACCCTGAAAAAACTGATGCAAATCATTGGCGTTGTTTGAATGAATCCATGTGGAGTCAGGTTCCTGCTATTCAAGTAATAGCATGGCGTATGCTTAGCAGATTAAAATCAGAGGGCTGGCCCCAGGACTTACTGGATATGTTGTATCTTGATGATGAAACTTTAGCATGGGCTAAAGCAACAGGCGAAGGTGTTAGTGATGAAGACAAAGTCATTCATGTTGACAGTAATGGAACTCAATTGCTTGCTGGCGATACCATAGTGTTAATCAAAGATTTAAATGTTAAAGGCGGAGGTTTTACAGCAAAAAGAGGAACTGCTGTACGAAACATTTCTCTGGTTTATGACAATGCGGAGCAAATTGAAGGAAAAGTGAATGGTCAGCAGATTGTAATTCTGACGAAATACGTTAAGAAAAACTAAATCTGTTGGATGAAAAAGATTTTTAAAATAACTCTTCACGTAATAGTGACCATTTTTTTGACAATTCTTTCTCAAATTGGAGGTATTATTTACCTGGCTGTAGTTCTCATCTGCAACAGTAAAAAGGAAAAATATCGCCTGAGACGATTTGGTCTATTTTCAGGAATTTATCTGCTATCCACTTTTATGATTGTTCCGCTTTTAGCTCAAATATGGGGACGGGAAAGAATTAAAAATACAGAATTTGTAGAGGCGCACTCTTTTTACACTATCCTGCTTAATAGAAATTATGTTAGGCCCGAGCTTAACACCGCAATCCAGAAAATTGGAACACAGCTAAATAACACTCAAAAAGGGATTCAGCTTGTATATCTTGATGCCAACTTCCCATTTATTGATGGATTTCCCTTGCTTCCACACTTAAGCCATAGAGATGGTAGAAAAGTAGATGTTTCGTTGATTTATCAGAAAAAGAATGGCGAAATCACTAATAAAAAGCCTTCTATAAGCGGTTATGGTGTTTTTGCAGATCCCTCAATAAATGAATACAGTGCCATAAAATATTGCAAAGAACAAGGTTATTGGCAATACGATTTCACTAAATATCTCACTTTAGGAAGAATTAACAGAAACATAGAATTTTCAGAAAAAGGTACGCGAAGTTTATTGAAAGCAATTGCTCAACAACCAGAAATTGGTAAAATATTCATAGAGCCGCACTTAAAAACCAGACTTGGAGTGCAAAGTAAGAAAATTCGGTTTCATGGATGCATAGCTGTCAGGCATGATGATCATATTCATTTTCAATTGTAATTTTAGTGAGAGGGACAATATCAATCGAAGCGAAGATTCACTCTATCACTAGAATTTTAAAAACTCAAACAAAACTTCGAAATACTCCTTCTGATTCACCATAAAAATAGTATTGTGATCACCTCTTTCAAACAGGTGAATTTTCTTGGGTTCGTTCAGATATTCAAACAGTTGCTTTCCATGCTTAACACTTACCAACTGATCGTTTTCTGTATGTAAAACCAGACTTTTCCCGTTAAAAAAACTCAACTTTGTTTTGGCATTAAAATATTTCTCAAATTCAGTCTTTAATTCCTTTATTGAACTTCCAATTTCAGCTGGATTTGGAACACGAAGCATGATGCGTTCTTCAATATCGGCAATACCACTTTCGAGGATCAAGGCGTAAGCATTGCTATAAACAAAAGCAGCGTGAATGGCATACAAACTGCCAACAGATCGTCCATAAAATATCAAATCCTCCTCAGGAATTCCAAGCTGCGCAATCGCTTTTTCAACATCACCGAGCATTGTGACCAACTCTGGCTTACCTGTTGACATTCCATATCCGCGAAACTCAAAAAGCAATAAATTATATCCTCGATTTTCAAATAGTGCAGGAAAGAAATCTAGATAATTGGATACTACTTCGCCGTTTCCATGAAAATAAATAATTGTTTTGGCTTTTTCGTGCTTTTTATGATAGTAGCAGGCAAGCTTTGCATCCTTACAATCAACAAAATAAGGGTTTTCAAATCGTTCGTATCCTGGAAAAAAATATCTGGAGGAGATGATTGGATGATTGAGGATTGAATTGTTCATTTTATCGGCTTTTATTAGCACATAAAGTTATAAAAATCATTAATTTGCACTAAAATTATTCTAATGAATTTACTTGAACAACTACAGGCAAATAAAGGAACCATTTCTTCCGAATTAAGCAAATAATTGGCAAAAGTTGTTTTAGAAGGAGAGATAGAAATCCTTAATAAGGCTATCAAGTTGATTCATAATGAATTGAAAAATGTAAGGAGCGGTACTGCTAAAATTATTGAAAAAGTAGCTGAGGAGAAACCTGAACTGGTAGCGAAACATTTAAACAAACTAATTGAAGCATTAAATTTCGAAGAGCCTCAAACCAAATGGATGATGATTCATGTTTTTGGTTTATGTGCGAAGCTCCAACCTCAGTTTGCGCAAGATATTTTTGCAACTGCAACCAATTATCTGTCACCGGGTTATGGCACAGTACTTAGAGACTGAACGATTACTTATTTGGGATACTTTGGTGCTATTTCTGAAGAAAACTGCAATGCAGCGTTCCCTCTTTTAATTGAATCATTCACCAATCATCCAGACAGGATTACCCGGATTTTTGAAAGCTTTGAAAGAATGATTGGAGTGATGGTTCCACAACAGAAAATAAAATTGAGCGAATATCCCGAAAAATATAGCTTGCACGAGCAAACTGGTATTTTAAAATGGGCTTTAAAAGTTTCTAAGAAGCTAAAATAGTCGCTATTATCGACCCATAATATTATCCATTACTCTTGCTGTTCTGGCTGCAGAATACATATTACTCTTCAGTTCAATTTTGCCTAAAAGCGATTTGGTAACCTGCTCAATCATAGGTTGTTCTACATGTTTTGGTTTTTCAAAACTAAAGGTTTCTTCACGTCCTTCAATATTTACCAATATGGGTTCTGTTCCTGTAATTCCAAAACGAACCATGCCTTTTGTACCAATAATTTCTATTCGGTCAATCTGGCTATTTTCATTTCCAACATAGGTCCAGTTACCACCAGCCAAAACACCTGATTCAAATTTTAAAGATGTACTCAAAGTATCTTCAACATTATAAAGTTTTGCTCTGTTGGTATAGATACCAATAGCTTCTTCAATAGGACCAAGTAAGAAATCTAAAATGTCTAACTGATGGCATCCCAAATCGAAAAAATAACCACCTCCTGAAATTTCAGGATTTAAATGCCAGGATGGATTTTTTTTGTCAAAATCAGCCCTTCGAGGTGGCAGCACTGTAGTTAACTGGCAATTAATGATTTCGCCAAGTGATTTATTTTCAACAACTTCTTTGATTTTTAGAAAGTAAGGAAAAAAACGACGATAGTAAGCTACAAAAATTGGGATTTTGTATTTTTCGCTAGCACTAATCATTGTTTGACATTCCTCATAACTCAGTGCCATTGGCTTTTCAACATACACAGGCTTCCCTGCCTTCATTGCTTCAATTGTGTAGTAGGCATGTGAAGACGGTGGAGTTGCTACATAAATAGCATCAATTTTCGGATCTGAAATTAATTTTTCAGCATCTGAATAATATGTTGAAACCAGGTGTCTTTTTGCAAAATCCTTTGCCTTCTCCTCATCTCTTCTCATCACTGCATATAAATGAGAACCTTCTGCCAGTTGAAAAGCAGGTCCGCTTTTCACTTCACATACATCCCCACAACCAATTATCCCCCAATTTATTATGTTCTTCATACTATCCTATTTTATAAAGAGTGATTTATCAACTTCTTTAAAGTTTTTGATTTTAGGATATGTAAGATAACCATAATTATCGTTATTTGAGTCGACTATAATTATTTTTCCTGCATTTGCATTCTCTGCCGACTTAATTCCGGTCATTGAGTCTTCAAAAATTACTGCATCTTCAGCTTTGTGACCAATTCTTTGCAATGCTTTCAAAAAAATATCAGGGTGAGGCTTGCCTTTAAAACTTCCATCATCGTAAATGATGTTCTCCGGGTCTATCCATTTAGATAAATTCATTTTTTGAAGGTAAAAATCAACATTTCCTTTGCAAGATGAAGTAGCGATTGCATAATCAATACCCTCAGATTTCAGAAATTCAATAAATTCACCAGCACCAGGAGCCAAATCAAGCTGAATATCAAAACAAATACTGAGATAGATTTGTTCCTTTTCGTTTGCCATTTTCTCAATTTCAGCTAAGGTTAAACTCCTCTCAAACAATCCCTTAAGAATATCTGAATTGGGCTTTCCATGAATCCTCACAGCTTTTTCTTCATCACTCAACTTAATGTTTTGATTATCAAGAAATTGATCCCATGCCTGATTATGGTATTTGGTATCCCAAAGAAGAGTTCCATTAAAATCAAAAATTACCGCTTTGTATGTCATTTTAGTTTATGCGTGAATGATGATTCAAAGGTAGTTATTTGTTTTATCTTAGTAGGCTTCCAATAATTAATTATACCGAACCGCTGTTAGTATTTGGTTTGCTTCGCAAACTCTCAAACAAAAACTACCAGTCAATCGGCACATACAAAGCCATTATAGAATTTTAATTTACAATATTTCAAACTGGCTTAGTATAAACATCTTTACAGAAGATATTAAATTACATTTCAGCACTGAAAAGAACTTTTCTATTTCCAAAAAAATAATAGGCAGTCAAATGTCTGTTGTTGCACAATTTGAAGGTACTAACTTTTTGATCGAAATCTTTGGACAAACCTTACCTGTCGAGAAACAAAATGCTTGTCTGTATATGTTAATCAAGGCCAAAATACTTAAAAGAAGTGACAACAATTTTAGAAAAGCAATTATTGAATTGAAGGAAAAAGGTATGAAAACAGAACCTGTTTTTGCAAAATTGTTAAATTTAGAAGGTGATTATTATTAGGCTTTGTTATACCTGGAAAGCGAATTGTTTTGAAAAAACACTTTTCACCCAGGGGACGCGAAGTTAAAAACGCCAAGTTCGCAAAGTCTCTCCCCCTGCGAACTTAGATGTTTTATGGCAGAATTTTATTTTACAATAATTTTATAGGCTGCAACTGTGTTTCCGAAGAATGTTGGAACCAGCAAAATATTTTTGCCAGGAATACTGGATATATCAGCAGTATTCAGCTTTTGTTCTTGTGTATCAAGAATTTTAACAGGTTCAGCACCTTCCTTATTCTCTACAAAAAAGATCTCTCCATTCCAGGCTGAAACGATGTAGCCTTCATTTATTGCAACAATTCCATCTCCGTTTGCAATTTCTTTTGATAAAGTGGTAGATTCTTTTGTTTCTTTGTTGATTGCAATCAATCCTTTGCCATTATAAGCAAGTATTAAAACCCTGTCTTTTTCAACCAAAACTCCGTTTGGATTCACACCTTCAATTTGTGCAAATACCGAAACAGTATCATTTTTGAACACATAAACTTTATCTGAACCACTATCGGTAAAATAAACATCTCCATTATCATCTACATCCACATCATTTAAGAATTTAGCCTCTTCTACAGGGTATTTTTTTTCAATTTTGCCTGTAGTAATATTGATTTTCACTAAATCCGTAATATCGGTAACATAAAGATAATCACCAAAATACCCTTGTCCTTTTGGTGCGTTTAGTCCTTTCACCCAGTTCTGTTCAATAATTTTCCCGTCTGTGTCAATTTTTGCAATGGTACCATCGCCATCTTTGCTGTCAGGTGGAACTTTTCCAATATTAGATACAAAAATGGTATTTGTTTCAGGATGATAAAGTTCTGATTCGGTCGTTATTAACAAAGTGTCTGTTTGCCAAAGCTTTTCTAACTCAATTGTGACAGTTTTAGGAAGGGAATCAGGTTCAGTAGTTTCATCAGATTCGTTTTCGTTTGAACCATTTCCGCATGCCATAAGAAAAGTGGCTGCAAATAACATCAGTAATTTGAAATAGTGTTTCATTTTTTTATTTTTTAATTATTTTACATGGTCATATGGAACATCCACTAAACTCAACTCACATGCTATCAGACAGTTTCTGCTAATAATCATGCTCGTGTGTGATCAAAATTAACCATGGATGTTTCATTTTTTTGTTTTTAGATTAAGTATTAGTTACATAGAATTTAATCAGAATAAAATATTTGGGAATCAGATTCAAAGATAAGGAAGACTTTATAAATTAACATGAACTATTTAGAAAATAGTCTAAGCAATCGCATCCACCTCAATCTCTACAAGCAACTCACTATCAATAAATTTACTTACTTCCACCATGGTTGCTGCTGGCTTTATTGTTCCAAAAAATTCTCCATGCGCTTTCCCTATTTGCTCCCAGTTTTCAATATTGGTTACAAACATGCGAGTACGGATCACATTTTCCATACCTGCACCTAATTTTTGCAATGCACTTTCTATTTTTTTCAGAATAAAAACGGTTTGTTTATAGGCATCTCCTTTACCAATGATATTATTGTTTTCATCCACCGCAGTTGTGCCTGAAACAGCAATTGTATTGCCAATTTTTACAGCTCTCGAATAGCCAACAATGTCTTCCCATTTGGCACCTGAAGACAAATTTTTCCTTTGATTCATAACAGGCAGGGTTTAAACTTTTACTATATTTGGTTTAATGTTAATGAAAACAAATATACAAAATTTAAATCGCCGGAATTCGAAAAATAGTTTAAAGCGGAAGTTTCTCAGAACTTTTTGAATCAGTATTTGTAGTTAATTGAAGCGCACTTGCCCTATCCAGTAAATCATTCTTCGAAAGCCAGGATTTTTCAGAGTTATCTATAGCACAAATAAATCTGCCAACACCAAAATTAATCTCCAGGGTAGTATAAACATTCTTGAACTTCTTCCAATCAAACTTTTTCGAAGTAACATGAATTCCTTTAGACCCAAGAACTTTAACTGTTTGCTTGTTTTTTGACTGTTCTTTCCAATAAAGTGTTTTATAAATATAATCCTGCTCTTTCTCCGTTAATAAATCAAAAAGGCTGTAAGACCAGTCTCCTTTTTTACTATTCAAAAAATATCCTGAAGCTTGCCAATGACCTACCATTTCTTTTGCCCAACGAGTATACGATTTACTTTTGGCGTAATTATCATCTATCCTGTTCAGGCCAAATGCTATAAACTTGTCATTTTCAGATAATTTATCAGGAATGGTATAAAAAGTATTATAGAATTCTCCATAATTAAGAAGTCCATTTCCCTGGCCAATTCCTTTCAAAATTTCAACTAATTCACTTTCTGTTTTATCAGTAGATTGACTAAAAATGAGATGGTGAAGATTTTCATCAACCAAAATCAAATAGGTTCTTTGTTGATTATTCCACAATGAGATGGTAACCTTATAGCCGTCAAGTTTGGTTGCAGCACCAATTTCAACTTCCTCTTTACTTTCAGTCGGATATTCTCCTGTATTTAATATTTGCTCTGCAAACTCATTAGCAATCTCCTTTTGTTTATCCTTAACAGGTAACCCTTCCAATGAAGCCTCTTGAATATTAGTCTCAGACTGCCTTAGAACTCCAATATCAACAATTACTTTGTCATCATAAAGATTATCCTTGTAAACAACTTCGGCAAAACAGTATGTTGCATCCAGTAATTCTCTTCTGGTTATGCCTCTTGGCAAGTCAAAATTCAATTTATAAATAACACCGTATCCTGCCATTTGCTCCGGATTATCAGGCGAATTAATTATTGATAAATTATTGACATATAGTGCATTATTCTCAGGAAACAATTTCACTAAATCGAGGATGTTATTTGGAACATTTGGTGTATTGCTTTCAATCCTTTTGAGTTCATTCAATTCTGTAGAATCTATATCAATTTCAGCATCAGAATAATCATCGTATTTAACAATTTCAGCGTTACTAATGTTATAAGTATGCGAAAGGTATGCTTTAAATTGTACGGCAGAGTCTTTATTTTCAATAGCTCCACACATAATCTGAAACCAATTACCTGTTTTTTTAAGGGTATCCGAAAATTGAATGATGTAAGAATCGATTCCCATAGCATTCATTCTGGTTGAAATTTTATCAGCCTGATAATAGCTTCGCTCACGACAAATTTTAACTGCAAAAGGTTTGTTTTCACTGAACTTTTCAACTTTCATCACCTTATCAATTCCGGATTGGCAGGAAGTAAATATGAGCAGGCTTATTGCTATGACTGGGGAAAGTTTCATTGGTAGGAATTTGTTAGTATCATTTCAGGTCAAAATTAAGTATCAGCATTTAGACAAACAAAACGATTAACTCAAATTAATATTTTTTAACAACAAAATAATTTATCTTGATAAAATAAAGATTGTGTTATATGCTGATTATCAAAATGTAATAATTTAAAAACTTCACTTATTATTACAATTTAAAACTTTCGCCTTTAAGAATTGCAATTTTTATTCGATAACTAATAATAAGTGCATAACAAAAAGCGTTCAGTATATAAAATAAATTGGTTAGTATTCAGTTGGGGCAAGCTTGCAAATTCTACATGCCTGAAAACATTAGCTGCAAGATGCCCCGATTAATTTTCTGCCACCTCACTTAAAGTTACATTAAAATCCAGGTGTTCACAAATTAAAAACCTCTTTTATTTCTATATTTGAAAATAGAAATTGAAAAAAGTGGTAATGAAAATTTTGCATACATCTGACTGGCATTTAGGAAAAAGGCTTGATAAATTCAGCAGGCACCAGGAGCAAATTAATGTTTTAGATGAGATAGTCAAACACGCAGATAATCAGAACATTGATTTAGTTCTAATTGCTGGTGATGTGTTTGATGCATTTAATCCACCCATAGAATCAATAGAACTATTTTACCGAACTATTAAACGATTAAGCAATTTCGGGAAAAGGCCTGTTATTGTTATTGCAGGTAATCATGATTCACCAGACAGGATTGAGGCACCAGATGCTTTAGCTCTTGAAGACGCAATTATTTTTGCCGGTCACCCAAGCGCAAATGTTCGAAAATTTAAAAACCAGGCAGGAGTTGAGCTAATTAAGAGCGAAGAAGGATTCATTGAACTCAGCCTGCCCCAATTCGCTTATCCTGTAAGAATTCTTTTAGCACCTTATGCTAATCAATATCGAATTAAGAAATTTTTGGGTATCGAAAATGGGGAAGAGGAACTTAGAAAAGTGCTTGAAAATCGCTGGAAAATTCTTGCTGATAAATACTGTGATACTAAAGGAGTGAATCTATTCTGTGCCCACTTCTTTTTTATTAAAGAAGGTGATGAAAATAATGAAGAACCTGAAGATGAAAAATCAATACTTCATGTTGGGGGAGCACAAGCAATTTACTCTAAAAATATTCCAGAGCAGGTTCAATATGCTGCATTAGGGCATTTGCACAGAAGACAAACTGTTAGTGATCAGCCATGCTCAATTATATATAGTGGAAGCCCGATATCATATAGTTTTTCAGAAGCCGGACAGAAAAAATACATAGAAATCATTGACGTAAAACCAGGTCAAGAAGCTGAAATTGAACACATTGAACTTAAATCGGGCAAAGTACTCATTAGAAAAGTATTTAATGATTTAGATGAAGCTTGCGAATGGCTAACAGAAAACAAGGATGCACTTATTGAGCTGACTATTGAAAGTGAGGATTTTTTATCTGCCGATGACCGAAAACGCTTAAACGAATGCCACGAAAACATTATTTCGATTATTCCGATAGTAAAATCAAACAACTCTATAACTAAAAATGAAAATATTGTTGATTTGAATAAAAATATGCATGAGTTATTTAAAGATTATTTCAGGTTTAAACACCAACAAAACCCATCCGAAGACATTCTGGAGCTTTTTAAAGAAATAACTTCAGAAGATGATTAGCAAACATCTATAAAGTCTCAAAAATCAATATCATGAAAATAGTAAAAATTAAACCTTATAGAATAGCCGTTTTTTCAGTTCTTGCACTAATTATAAGTTCCTGTTATACAATAAAAAACGAAAATGTAGTATCAACCGAACGCATTTCCTCTAGCAAGACAAAACTTGATGGCAATTACTACAACTTTAAAGAAAAAGAAAAGCCAAGCTTTGAAAATCCTTATGCAGTATCAGAAATCTACAAGGTTGGAAAATATAAATATCAAACCAATCAGAAGATTGAACAGACTAAACAGGCCGAATCAGGAGTGATTATTGCAGGAGGTATTGCAATGGCCGGACTCAGCGGATGGTTATTTTCTAATAATACCCAATGGTTTTCATCTCAAACAAATTCATCACAGGCTTTTTGGTCCGGAGCAGCAATCGGAGGCCTTATTTGGTGGCTGGTTGCCAGTAAACTTGATGATAAAAAAATTGAATTTATCTATAGACCTGGCATTGAGTATGATTTTGAAAATGAGAAGCTTCTTACAAATGCAGATATTTTGGTATCATCTGGCGGAACCAATAAATCATTTTTATCAGATGATAATGGACTATTAAAATTCAGCCCATCAAATGATTTCAATCTCAAAAGTGCGTCTGATAATTTTCCAATTACATTTAATTTAAAAAAAGGAAATACGTCTTTCATTGATTCCATGCTATTATCGCCGTCGAATTGGATGAAGAGGTACGCGAAAATCATTACCCCAAAGACAATAGTAAAAGATCTTCATTCACAAACAATTGGAAATGCAAGGCAAGGGACTATCTATGAAGTTCTTAAAACTTACAATAACAATGTAAATATTTTAATTGGTTCAAAAGAAGGACGAATTCCACTGGAAAATGCTGAGCTATTTTATAGTACAAAAGTCAAGAATGATTATTCGCAGGCCATAAAAGCTTACGTGGTTGAAGAGATGGAAAAATGGCTTAAACAAGGAGAGTTTGAATTGCCTGAAGATTATGTCAAAAGAATTGCCAAAAAGAATGAGCAGCTATTATACTTCACCAACCAGGCAATGGAGACTTTCCAAAAAGAATACATTAGTTATTTTGAGTGGAACAATTCTAAAATAAGCAGGTACGATCCTAACAGTCAGACCTTTCAAGTTGAAATTCCGGAACTGGGAGAATATGTTATAAATGTGCCAATAGCAAATGCTGAAAATTTCAAAAACGACTGGCATTCAATTCAATTCAAAAACCAGAAATTTACATTGGTTGATGGTAATTGGAAGTTGGCTTCATTTGAAATACAGGATCCTGCTCAACCTTTTGTTGCTCATTACGATAGCAAAATTTCAAATTATTACGATCCAACCAATCAATTTGCATTTGATCTTAAAGATTTTGAAGTTAAAGTTCCGGATTTAAATGTAAATGACAATAACGTAGAATCATTAACAGAAAATGAAATTGATAATTACAGTATAAAAACTGATTTACCGGAAACGTTAATGTCAAATCCGGATGCCATAGCAGTAGTGATTGGTAATGCGTTTTACCAGAAAACTGCATCTGTCAATTTTGCAATTAACGATGCTCAATTAATGAAGTTGTATTTAACGAAAGTATTAGGTTTTAAAGCCGGGAATATTATTTTTGCTATGAACACAACAAAAGCAGAGCTTGAAGGGTTATTCGGAACGGATAAAAACTACCAGGGGAAACTTTACAACTACATAAAACCTAATATTTCTGATGTGTTCATTTTCTACTCAGGGCACGGGGCACCAGATCCCAATACAAAAGAAGCTTATTTTGTACCAACTGATTGTGATCCTTCATATGTTAATTTGCAAGGTTATGCATTAAAGACATTTTATCTAAACCTGGCAAAACTTCCTTCTAAAAGTACAACTGTAGTAATTGATGCTTGCTTTTCAGGTGCAGGTGTTTTTAAAAATATCAGTTCGGTAAGAATAAAACCTAAAGATTCTGAAGAAAATATTAAAAACAGTGCTATTATTAGTTCATCAACAGGCACGCAGGTTTCATCGTGGTACAATCAAAAACAGCATGGTTTGTTTACCTACTTCTTTTTAAAAGCCATACACAATTATGAAAAAACCGACAAAAACATGGACAAAAAGTTGACAATCAAAGAAATATACGACTATGTATCTGACAAAACGAATGGAGTTCCTTACTTTGCAAGAAGATTAAACGCTGTAGAGCAAAATCCGGTTTTAAAAGGAACAAACACGGAAAGAGTATTAGTGAAATTTGAATAAAAAATAATGGTTTTGTCCCTTTGCACAATCAAATATGCATACATAATAACGCAAGGTGACAACACCTTGCTTGTGCATAGATTTTCGACTCTATGTATTTAATTTTAAGATTCTTAACCAATATTCAATGCACCAGTCAGGTGTTGTCACCTGACAAAAGAACCTTTTTATCATAAAAACAAAATATCTAAATTTTAAAATTTAATATACTCATGATTCCAATATCCCTAAATTTAAAAGGCATTTACTCCTATCAAAATAAGGAACAATTTATTGATTTTCAGCATTTATGTGATGCCGGATTATTTGGAATTTTTGGGGCAGTGGGTAGTGGAAAGTCAACTATTTTAGAAGCCATATCGTTTGCATTATATGGTGAAACTGAGCGACTTAACAAAAGAGAAAATCGCGGTTACAACATGATGAATTTGAAATCGGACAATTTGCTGGTTGATTTTATTTTCAGGAATGGAGCAGACAACCGAGAATACAGATTTATTGTAAAAGGAAGGCGTAATTCAAAAAACTTTGACGATGTAAAAACATTTACAAGAGAAGCCTTTAAAAAGTCAGAAAACGAATGGCTTGCCATTTCAGCTGATTCAACCGAAGAAATCACGGGACTTAGCTACATTAATTTTCGTCGTACAATAATTATCCCACAAGGAAAATTTCAAGAGTTTTTGCAGCTTGGTGACACCGATCGCACCAAAATGATGAAAGAACTCTTTCAATTAGAACGATTTGACCTATCAGGTAGAACAAAAATGCTCGAAGAAAGGAACAATGTGAAACTAACTAAACTCGAAGGTCAATTACTTCAACTAGAGTCTGTTTCAAAAGAGAAAATTAAGAGAATTGAGGGAAAAATAACGCTTTTGAAGGCTGAAATATTGGAAAACCAAAAGCAGCTAAAAGAATTAGAGTTAAAAGGAGCTGAATTAAAGACATTAAAAGAGCTTTTTGAAAAAATACAAGCAACTGAAAACGAGTTAAATGAACTAAAAAAACGACAAACGGAAATTGAAGCTTTAAAAACCCAATTAAAAGAATATCAATATTGCCAGATACACTTCAAAAGCAAAACTGAAAAGCTTAACCTAGACAAAAACAAGTCCGCAACATTAAAGAATGAGCTTGATACTGCAAAAAAGCAATTTGAAGAATTAAACAGGCAACTGGAAAAGCTTGAAACTGAATTCAAGGAATTAAAAATAAGATTTGATGGGAAAGAAGATTTAAAAAAAGAAGCTGAGGATTATGAAAAGATACTTAAAATAAAGCAGTTAAAATTTGATGTTGAAAATTTGCAAAGTCGGATAAAAAAGGGAAATCACACGATTAGTGATTGTTTAAATGTGATAAAAGAACTTGAAGAAAATCAAAAAAGTACAAAATTAGCAATCACGCAATTAAAAGATAATGAGAAAGATATAGCAGAACTGGCAAAAATAAAAGCATGGTTTAGCGAACTAAACAGCCTTGAAAAAGGAAAGAAAGAACTTCAGGAACAAATCTCAGAAAACGAGAATAAAAAGAAAAGAATAGTAGCTGAAGTGGAACAACTACTAAAGGAAATTGGATATGATGATGGCAAATTAGATCCTTCCAAAATTGATGCGCTTTTTAAAACAAAACACGCTGGTTTTGAGACCGAACTTGAGGGTGTAAATGAAGAACTAAAACACCTGAAAGTCAAACAAGAACTTAGCAGATATGCTGAAAACCTTCAGGAAGGCGATGCCTGCCCCGTTTGCGGTTCAATTCATCATCCCGAAAAAATGAAAACAGACGATCTTTCAGCACTAAATCAGCAATTAAACAATAAGTCGGGGATTTTAAAAAAGCAGATAGAAGGACTTAATCAATCAGAGAAACAAATTGGAATAAAACTATCTGAATTACAACTAATTGAGTCTCAATTTTCTGTATTGGAAGAAAAGCAAAATGAAGTAGAAAAGAATATTGAAAATCATAAAAAAGGCTACCTTTTTGAAAAAAAATATCAGGAAAGCGAACTTGATCAGGAATTTGAAAAAGCACATAAGGATAAAAAGGAACTTACCGGTTTTGAGAAACAGCTAAATGAAATTGAAACCCTTCTTAATAAAGAGCAAAAAAACAAAGAAAAATACCAAACAGCTATTAACCAACTTGAAATTGAATTGTCTGCAAAAAATGAAGGTTATAATACTCTTTTACAGCAAGTTGAATTAGAAAACACGGATAAAATACTTGAGTTGAAAAAGGAAGAAATCAATCACCACATACAAGCTATGATGAATGAATACAATCAGCTAATTGCAGATTATGAACAAGCTGATAAAAACATTAAAAAATTAAAGCCTGAAAGGGATAAACTGAGCGCAACTATTGAGATAAAGGGGAAGGATTTAGAGAACCTTGAAACTGAAATAGCAGGCAATGAAAAATCCTTAAATGATGAAATTACTGCTTCAAAATACAGTTCACTTGAAGATATCACAGAAATCTTAAAAAAACATTATGATATTGACCAGGAAGAACAGAAAATTCAATCTTTTGAAAACAAATTGTTTAGTCTTAGCGAACAGCTACAAAAACTCAGGCATGAGTCTGACAATAAACACTTTAATCAAGAGGAATATGCCTTAATACTAGAACAATCAGAACAAAAAAAGGACCTATTAAATCAGCAAAACAAAGAATTGGGCTCTCATGAAAAGGATAAAAAAGAGCAAGAAGCTAAACTTTTGGAAAAGGAAAACCTGACCAAAGAGTTTGATAATTTAACTTTACGTGCTGAAAATATTAAAACGCTCAAAAATTTGTTTAAAGCAAGTGGTTTTGTTAATTATGTATCGTCAGTGTATTTGCAAAACCTTGTTAATGCTGCAAACGAAAGGTTTGCAAAACTCACCGGACAAAAATTAAGATTAGAACTAACCGAAACCAATGATTTCATTATCCGCGATTACCTGAACGAAGGAAAAACCAGAAGTGTAAAAACACTTTCCGGCGGGCAAACTTTTCAGGCATCACTTTCGCTTGCTCTGGCTCTTGCTGATAATATTCAATCCATGAACAAGTCGGCCAATAACTTTTTCTTTTTGGATGAAGGTTTTGGCTCGCTCGACAAGGAGTCATTAGTTACCGTATTTCAAAGCCTAAAATCACTCCGTAAAGAAAGGAGGGTAGTTGGAGTTATTTCACATGTTGAGGAATTGCAGCAGGAAATTGATAGCCACCTTAAAATTGAAAATGATCCTGAAATTGGAAGTAAAATTATTCGAAGTTGGGAATAAGAGAGCCTGCTTCCTCTGACCAAAAAGCACTCATATTCAATAAATTAAAATAATAAAACAAGTAATCTTAATAGAAAAATTTATTTCTCCCGAAAACAAAATAGGGGAATTCCCCCAGATGCTTTAGGCTGACACCCCTTTTTTAGCCATCATTTATCGCCTACCTTTGTTCAAAAGTTCTAAAATGGAAAGTTTAAACATTATACTGGTTGATGATAACAACACCTTTAGACAAGGAATCAGTTTCTTTCTGGTAAATATGTTAAAGCACCAGGTAATTGCTGAATGCGATACAGGAGAATGTTTCCTGGAACTTACAAACACATCAAAAGCAGATCTTATACTTATGGATGTTGAAATGCCAAATCTTAACGGAATTGAAACGCTCAAAAGACATTTGTGGTCAAACAGGAATTCAAAAGCCATTGCTGTAACAAATTACGAGGAAAAACTCTATTTAACAGAGTTAATAGGAGCTGGTTTTAAAGGTTGTGTTTTGAAAAAAAATATTTACGATGAATTAGCAGCAGCAATTACTGAAGTAATAAACGAAAAAATATATTTCCCTGGGAATAAAATTATAATTTAAAGATGAAGCAAACAAGCTAAAAATATATAAAGGGGAAGTGATTGAGAACAGCTAAATCAGTACCTGGAAATAAATCCCACCATTTTCAGGTACTATTTCAAACCAATTTCCCTAAAAAGTAAACTATTCAGGTTGTATTGTAGGGGAGGCACCCGGAAACTCAAAATGAGCTTCCGGGTCATTTTTTAATACAAAATCTAAACAATGCCTTCATAGTCAGCAAATTAATATAAAAAACAATTCTATTATAGTGTTTTTCTATTAAGGTTTTTTGAGTTCAAATTTACCTGAAGCCTTCTCTACTCCGTTCACAAGAATTTTTAAACCATGCACTCCCGGATAATGTTTGCGGGTAGTACGCTCTTTGAAACTCTGTTTTTTAGTAATGGTATGTTTTCCCGGGGCAAACTCTTTTTCGGCAATCATAAATACCTTTGATGAATGTTTGCCATTTGCTTTTAAGTAATCCACGGCATATTCAAGTCGAACCTTCGTTTCCTTTTTGTTGTTTGAATTTAATACAAACGAAAACTCTAATTCATCGCCAATGCGAAGAGTAGCATATTTAAATTCCAACCTGTCCACTTGCAGTTTCTGAGGCGCGCCATAACCAAAAAGCAACATTGCCCTTGGATTACCTGCCTTTAAAAGTGATCTGCAGGCCCGTTTAACAATCCAATCGGTATAAATTGATTTTCCCAGCCATTTTTCACAGATATCTAAAACCAGTTCAGGATGATCTTTTGAAATATCATTCAGATTATTGGCGACACTTTTTCTGACATACTCAGAACTATCATTCTTTAAATTTTCAAGGATTGGTAAAATCAGACCCGGATCTTTTTTCAATTCTGGAAGTGCCATTGCCCATGGTAAGCGAGGGCGGCAACCTTCACTTGAAAATCTCCTAACGTGCTCATTATCACTGGTCGACAATCCATACATAAATTCCATTGCCTTTTCTTTATCTTTTACAATAAAAGGGCGAATGGCAAACTCCGACGATGAATATTTTGTAAATTCTTTTAATGCTTCAAGTGAAGTATCCCAATTATCCAAACCATAGTTTTCGACAAAGTCGGGCAGGCACATGCCTTCAATTCCTGTAATTTTATCCGCAATTTTTAATAATATTGACAAAGCTTCAAGATAATCTTTTGGTAGCGTTTCGTGCATGCACACAGTGATGTGCTGCATTCGTGCCTTCAGTTCCTTATCTTTCCATTCTTCAACATATACTTTCTTTATAAATTGTTTTTTATCAAATTTGGAATATACTTTCCTGATTTCATCAGCAAACTTATTGATGGTTTTTTCAGTGAAAAAGATATTTTTCAGCGGTTCTGCCATTTGGTAAATGTTTGAATAAAGTTTTAGTTTTCTCCAAAAATAACCATTAAATACTTTTTAAAAAATGGCGAATTCTAAAATTATTTTAAATACCGATCGGTATTTAAATCAGATTATTTGCTTATCTTTACCAAAAAATCAGAAATGAAACGCAATTCGGAAGAAACATCAGCCTACATCATTGATAAAGTGGCCCCTGTTTTTAACAAAAAGGGTTACGTAGGTACCAGTTTGTCCGATTTGAACGAAGCAACGCAATTAACAAAAGGGGCTATTTACTGCAATTTTACGAACAAAGAAGATTTAGCCATCCAAGCCTTTAAACACAACGTAAAAAAGATACTTGGTCCCTTGCAGAAGGCCACAATGAAACCAAAATCAAGTATTGATAAATTGCTGGCAATGACCAACTTCTACAGAAATTATTACGAAATTTCAATGCTCAGCGGAGGTTGTCCTGTGTTAAATGTTGGAATCGATGCAAAACATAATAACCCTGAGTTATACGAAGCAGCAAAAGAAGAATCTATCAGTCTTTTAAAAGGACTAAATTTAATTATTAAGCAAGGTATTAGAAATGGTGAGATAAAAAAGGATATCAATCCAAGAATATATGCCCAAAACATTTACTCCATGATTGAAGGTAGTGTTTTTATGGCTGCTACTCACGAAAGTAATGAGTACATCAACAACATGCTGGATCATATTGAAGATTTGATTTTAAACCGGATGAAGCAATAATATTTTTTTGGACCCTCTAATACCGATCGGTATTTATCTAAAACTAAAAACAATGAAAAGAACATTAGAAAAACAGTACAAAGTAAGATTTCAGGATTGTGATCCTTTCAATCATTTAAACAATTCAAAATACCTTGACTATTTTATGAATGCACGTGAAGATCAAATACTTGAGAACTACAACCTTGATATTTACGAGCATTTAAGAACCACCGGACAAGCCTGGGTAGTAGCATCAAACCAAATCAGTTATCTGAAACCTGCCATGATGAACGAAACAGTTTTGATTGAATCGAAATTGATTAATTACACTGGTAAAAGTTTATCTGTAGAAATGCTTATGTGGGATAAAAACAAAACACAACTAAAAGCCATCTTCTGGTCAAAATTTGTTTATTTCAGTGCAAAAACCCGGCAATCGGTGCAGCACCCTGATGAGCTAATGCAGTTATTCGAGCAAGTGGTAAACCCTTTAGAACAAGTAAGTTTTGAAGAAAGGTGCCAGTTTATCTTAAGAAATTTAAAAGAACATAGCTTACAACAAATAAAGAATTAAACCTTAAACCTTAAAACAAATGAAAATGATGCATGAATTTGGAAAGGTTTCATGTACTGATTTTTATCTACACGATTATTTTCAATGTGAATGAAGGTTTAATAAAATATATGGGGAACAATTTTGTATTTTTTCCAATAATGCAAATTTTCGCCTACTGAAAAGACTATTAATAACAATAATTAGTTCACCAGTTACGAGCTTCAGGAATCTTTTCAAAGATTCCTTTCCACTTATCACTAATTTGGCTTTGAATAGTTTTAATTGAATACCAAACAGAGGGATGTTGATGTTCTAATATATCTTTTTTAAAACTTTCCTTTAGATTATTCTTTATTTCATTTAAACCTATTGAAAAATCTATATATATATCGTATGGAGTTAAAGCTTTTTTTAATTCATCAATACTTGCTGCATTTATAATTTGTACTAAGCGGTCTAACCTTTCATAATAATAAATAGCAGCACTATTTCTGGCATGAATCAAGGTATCTCTTTCATTTAATTGTAAGATTTCTAAAGTCTTTTCTGCTTTATACTTTTCAATATCAGTCAAGCCAGGAAGCAAATTAAAGCGCCATGTAGCAATACCATTCATCCCTGTGTCCAAAATCATAAAATCATTTGGATTTTCCAGCCGAGGATTAATAAATGCAACAGTTGAGCCATTTTCAGGCTCTGAGCCCCTAGATAAACTTTTTAGCTCATTTGCATCATTTATAGTATAACATTTATCTAATTTATATCCAGAGTTGCATTGTTTACACGCTAATAGGTAATTATCCCATATAAAAGCAAACTCTGGAAAGAAAGATTTTGGATGTATATGCTCAATGTCATTTGCTTCGTTTCCTTCGCAGTAATTACAAACTTCAATGGAGACACACATTTCTCCTAAAGTTTTCTTTACTTCATCAAAACAACTTTTGCCAGCGACACTACTTGATTTGGAGTTCCATAAACTTTTTGCTTTTTCTGTTTTCTTTTCAAAGTTCGATTGATTATTTACTTCATCTTGAAGTTCTTTTAACTTCTCTTTTGTCTCATCTGATAAATCTTTAGAAACCAGTTGGATCATCTGTTGATAATATTTTTAGTAATTCTTCTCTTTCTTTTATTTCCTTTTCAGTAATTTTTTTTAGTGCAAAAAGCATGTTCAATTCACCTAATCTTTGAAGCTTTGTATTGGAACTTTTAGATCTTACAGCTGCTGACCCAAAAAGTTCTGTTCCATAAGCATCTAAGATATTACCATAAATCAGTCTCTCCTTTGAGATCCCTTCAACCTTTTCAAAAGGAGTATTATTTCCAGCATCCCCTAATTTCCATATACTCCCATTTTCACACGCTCTACAAATGAGTGGACTATGGGTTGTAACAATGAATTGCAAATTTGGGAAGTATTTTATAAACCAATGACCAATTTTTGTTTGCCATGTAGGGTGTAAATGTGCATCTATTTCGTCTATTAAAACTATTCCGGGTACATCTATTGTCATTATTTCATTAGCAATGTTTTTAAAAACAATATTATCTCCATAGACTCTAATTAGCTGCCTAATTAACTCAAATGTCATGCTTAACATTGTTCTATATCCGTCACTCATCTCTATTACCTTTACCTGGCTTCCCCTTCCATCAACGAATTTAATATTACCATTAATATCAAAACCATCAAATTGTGAATTATGAGGGAGTAGGTTACTTTTGTTTATAAACTCTTTTATAAAATGTAGAATCTTCCCTTCTCTATAATTTAGTTCAAGTTTATTTTCTCTTATAAATAATTCGCCCACTCTTTCTTTCAGTGAGTTTTCAAACCTTTCATTAAACTGCTGTTTAATTTCCGCTGGTACTTCATTCAAAATTTTATTGAAAGTTTCAACTTCCTCTGCCTTATATAATTCATCTAAGATTTCTTTAATTGAAAAATTAGATTCTTCAACTATTTTGTTTTTAAGCCTTATTCTTTTATTGTCTAAATCATTTAACCATTCTAAAGCTTCAGTTAATGCAACATCTTCGCCAAAAATACTTAAATGAGCACCTGCCTTCGGTGAAGAATAAAAGACTTTGTTAAGTTTCTCATCTCCTCCTGTAAAACGCCTAAAAGGACCATAAGCGACAGAAAACCATCCATTATTCTCTCCCCAATTGTAGTTGCTAGGCGGAATCCTTTCTTGATCAAGGTTACTTTTTAAAACGACTTTCTTATCTCCTTTTTTTTCTAAACTAAATTGATTTATTATTGACTTATTCTTTGGTGGCTTTCCCTTTCCAATTTCATCAAAACCCCAATCTGGAGTTAGAGACAATCGAATTTCCCCAGCCTTAGAACCAATGGATAGCCAGTCCTCCCAAATAATATTAACCGCATGAATCTGATTTGGGCCTATTAATGCAGCTGCAATAGCCCTTAAAATTGTAGATTTACCAGAACCATTATCTCCAATAAGAACATGCCAACCTGCTTCCTTCTCAGGAAAGGTCATTTCAAGATTTTTTATTGAACGGATATTTTTTAATATTACTTTATTTATGTACATAACGAAATTTTCTATAAAGACTAGAATTTGTAATTAATCATAAAAGTAAATATTAGATTTTAATTGAGAACCTTCTTTTACAAAATGTTTTGAAATAATCCTCTAGGTTACTATTGAGTTGTTTTCGTAATTATTGAATTTATCTAACTGACATTTCCCATGTTTTTTAGATTCCCGAATAACAGGTACTTGTATTATCATTATCAAATATAAACTATGATAATCAGCAACTTATAATTACTATTGTGTGAAATTTAACTTTTTTTTTCAATTTCTGAATAAAATCGGTCTTCATTTTTGGGTTATTCACTTCGTTCATGAGCTCCACTTTGTTCCGGTTGACCCAAAAACGAAGCAACTTAGGCAAAGCCACTCTCACGTAGCTCTGAAAGAGCGAGTAAAAAAGTCAAGGCTGCATTGAAAACCTCCTCCATCTCTTATCAAACCTAAGTTCGGCCGGGTGATCTTCGAACAAGTTCGAAGCTTCCAGGTCTCACTAAGGCTTGATTGCGAGCTGAAGAAGGTTTTCAATGAGGCCGATCGGACTATTTGTCCATATTGATAATTGTTGAATTTTATTCATAAAATTAACTTGGGAAACATCTGTATCTAATATGTTAATAGATTTTTTCATTTTCTTATAATTAGTTATATCAGAAATATGCTTTATAATTCATAATTTAAAAATTGTTAAAGCCACCAGAAGTAAAATGAAAAATGTCCAATCTCGATAAAATTATTTTGCTGTAACCTTGCAGTTGTAAGTAATTAAACCCAAAATATTTTAATATAAAACATACTCAGGGAATCTTCCTGTCTACTGTCAATTAATTCATGCATCATTTTTTTAAACACTCAATTTTTTTCAATTGTTACCGTTTATTGTATTACTTTGATTTTTCATGATTATTGATTTTCTTTGCAGGCTTTTTAGCAAAGCATCAATAAATCAATAAGTTATTAGTGTTAACTTAAAAATTTTTATGCAAATTAATAAACGGAAACTTCTAAGAATTTCTATAAAATCGGCTGCTATTTCAGTTTTATCGGTCATTTTGTTTGCAATTATTTTGTTTTTGCTGGTTTATTGGGAAGCATTTGGCCCTCTGCCAAAAAAGAGTGAACTTTCTGGGATTCAGAACGAACAAGCATCGCTTGTTTTCTCCTCTGATGGGGTTTTGATTGGAAAGTTTTTTGCTGAAAACCGTACTAATATAAAACAGGACGAAGTTCCTGAACACCTTAAAAATGCATTAGTTGCAACTGAAGACAAACGCTTTTTCACCCACAAAGGCTACGATACCCAAAGTTATTTCAGGGTATTTTTCAGGAGCATTATAATGGGTGATCGTGCAGGTGGTGGTGGAAGTACACTTACGCAGCAATTGGTAAAAAATCTATACGGCAGAGGGAAGCATGGCTTTTTCAGCATGCCTGTAAATAAAATCAGGGAGGCGATTATTGCAACCCGAATGGAAGATATTTATAACAAAGAAGAACTTTTGCTTCTGTATTTAAATTCAGTACCCTTTGGTGAAGATGTTTATGGGATAGAATCTGCTGCCCGTCGCTTTTTCAACAAACCAGCCAGCAGGTTAAACATCCAGGAATCTGCGGTTTTGATAGGTATGCTAAAAGCAAACACCTATTTTAATCCCAATCTGAATCCGGAGAATTCACTTTCGCGTAGAAATGTAGTACTCAGTCAAATGGAAAAGGCTGAATACCTGACAAGTAAGGAAACTGACAGTTTGCAAAAACTACCACTTGGTTTGAATTATGAAAACCTCCGCGTAAGCACTCCCGCAGGATATTTTGTTCATCAGGTTGAAAGTAAAGCACGACTTTTAATTGATTCAATAAATGCATCTGGTGTAAATCAATACGATATTGAAAAAGATGGTCTTAAAATCTACACCACGCTAAACATGCAAATTCAGAATTTTAGCAAGTTGGCGATAAAAAAACAGCTTTCTGAAATGCAAAAAGTCCTTAACAAAGAACTGATTAACAGAGGATTTAAAAAGCGATGGTATAAAGAGCAGGAGAAAGCGATATCCGAATCAGACAATCAAAAAAGGAAAGTTGAACTGTTTGGCTGGGATGGATTTGAAACAAAAGAAATTAGCAAACTTGATAGCTTGTGGCATTATTATAAAATGTTAAATGCCTCGGTACTCATTACCAATCCGAAAAATGGTGCAGTAATTACCTGGATTGGCGGAAACGATTATCGAACTCTTCCGTTTGACATGGTGCTATCGCACAGACAGATAGCTTCAGCTTTTAAGCCTATATTATACGCCACCGCACTCGAAAACGGAATTCCACCTTGTACTTATTTTGATAACCAGGAAAAAGAATATCCAGAATACAATAACTGGACACCCAAAAATGCCAATCTAAAATCTACGCCAGACAGTAGTATTGCCATGTGGTATGCGCTGGCCAAATCAATGAACATTCCATCGGTAGAATTGTATTTTAAAACCGGAGGAAAAAGCCTGATTGAAAAATGTGAGAAATTACACTTTCCGGAAATAAACGATTCAACGCCTTCGCTGGCACTCGGTACGCTTGATTTATCTCTTTATGAAATCATTAAGGCATACAGTTCTTTTGCTAACAGAGGTAAAATGCAAGAATTGACGTTCATTGATAAAATTACAAATGCTGAAGGGAAGGTTATTTATCAAAGGAAAACGGAAGAAGGAGAAGAAACATTTAGCCAGGAAACCTGTGAACAGATCACGGCCATGCTACAACAGGTTGTTAAACAGGGAACTGCGACAAAACTTCGTAGCAAGTACGGAATAAAAGCTGAACTGGCAGGTAAAACGGGATCTGCCCAGAACTATAGCAATGCCTGGTTCATTTCATACACTCCTGATATTGTTTTAGGTACCTGGGTTGGCGCAAGCACCCCCGATGTACACTTTTACAATGGAAAGGGATCTGGTTCTTCATTAGCTTTGCCAATTATTGCAGAAGTTTTAAAAGCCATGGAAAATGATGATAGGTTGAATCAAACCTACTTCACACCATTTGGGCTACCTGAAGAACTTTATTCATTCCTTGATTGCAATCCTTATCGACAAAAGGGAATCAAAGGCTTTTTTAATCGACTATTTGGGAAAAAGGAGAAAAATGATGATCAGGATTCATCACCTAAGAATGAAAAAGAGAAGAAAAAGCCGTTTTTTAAACGGATTTTTAAGAAATAGGTTTGCTAATTCATAATCACTAGATATGTTGTTGCTTGGCTTAATTGAAAAATAGTGCAACTACTGGCAACAACTTTTTGTCTACAGTTTAATATTGTCTGAAACCTAAAATCGAACTAGAATGAAAAAATTCATCACTATTATTATTATTACGCTAACCATAATTATCTCCGCTTGTAGAAAATCAGAAAATGACACACCCTTGAATTCAGAGTTCTCACTGGATTGGATACAGGCCGAAACCTGGATGAACATTGATGGCTGGACAAATTTCACCCCTTCTGAAGATACAAGAATCATGTACGTTGCAGAAAGTGGCAATGATGCTACAGCAAAATACTATGCCGCTACTGACAATGAAATAGGCTCCGATCCATTTAGCCCATCTGGTAACATTAATGCCTATGCGAGTTATGAAGCCGCTGCTGCGAATGCAAGGTTTGGCTCCCCCGACTGGATTTTATTTAAACGTGGTGATAGTTTCAAGGCCCAGCTTTTGCCAAAGGCAGGGAGAAGCGAAAATGAATATTCTTTAATTGCTGCTTACGGATCTTCGGGAGACAGACCCATTATTAAACCAATTGATGAAAATACAAGTGTTGTAAAGGTGTTTGCAAGACGCACTGAAAAAGACATGTTTTATTCAGCCATTTCATCTCTTGATTTTTATGCAGATACCAGGGATCCAGCATCGGCGAACTATGTCAGCGCTGCAGGAAACAGAGGTTTAAGTGTTTTAGCATTGGGCATTGGTGATGATGAAAAAGGCCATATAAAACGGTTCCTGATTGAAGGTTGCCGTTTCAGGTTTTTTGATGGAAACGTAGTCCAGGCAATTGACGATGGTGCAATTTCTGAATTTATCGTTTACCGTTCTGTATTTTTGAATAGCTACAGCGATGGCGAAGGGCATTGCCAGGGCTTGTATGCCCACAATATAAACAGTATATTGTTGAAAGAAAACATATTTGACCATAATGGATGGTTAAATCAGGCACCTACACAACCTGGACCTGCCACCATGTTTAATCATAATACCTATTTTACTGATTGCCGTAAGGTGAACTTTTCTGATAACATTTTTCTTCGTTCATCGAGCATTCATAACAAGTTTACAGGAATGAATATAAATGGGGCTACCACCGTAGACGTTGCTATTTTAAACAATGTTTATGTTGATGGCGAAATTGGTGTAAGCATGGGAGGTAATGAAACCGGCCCTGGCAGGTTTGAGAATATAGCCATTAATGGTAATGTACTTACCGAAATTGGCCGTTCGCAACCTACTAACCGCACACTTGGCTGGGGAATTGATATTATTGGCTGGAATAGTGGTCAGGTAAAAGACAACTACATGGTTTTTAACAATTTAGGGATTGGTAATGTTTGGGCCTATAGAATTGGTGCAGATGTTAAAAATACTGAAATTGCAAACAATGTGGCTTATGATATTAACGGAACTGGCTTGTATATTAATCCTGAAAATACTCAAATTGAAAATGTGAAAGCATACAACAATATTTTGCATGATGTACGTAACGAATCTGGCATTGTAAAGATACGCTCGGGTTCAATACAAGGTATCACATTAAGTGATAACACCTACTATAAAGAGCTGGATAAACCATTTGAAATTGAAGGAAAAGATTACACTCTGGAAGACTGGCAAGCCGCAACTGGTGATAATTCAACATTTTCAGACTACCAGTTTACAGATGCAACAAGAAGCATAGAAACTTACCAATCATCAATTGGTGGCGCAGCTACCATTGATGCCTTTATTGATGCCTGCAGGGCACAAAGCAGGTATAATTGGAACGAAGATTACACAGCCCCTAAAGTTGGTGAGTGGATAAAAGCTGGTTTTGCAAATTGATTTCAAAAATACAGCTACACACGCTATAAGCTAAGCCGTCAAGCCGCTTCAGGTTTTAATTGAAGTAAATGCAACATGTATCTCAAAAGCATTAACAAAATGCTAAAGCGGCTAGGCGGGTCAGTAAAAAAGTGGGTAGTGTTACTTGAAGGCCAATTTGTCGGGTGACAACACCTGACAAGTGCATCAATAAAGGCCTTTGAATGTTTGACACAAGGAGAGCCCCGAAGCGATATTTTAGCCATTAATATTTCGGTGCGCTGCACCTTATTTTCAACCTATAGTTCTGTCTGCTACAAATATTTTGCTACTCCGTAGCTAAAAAAATGAGGTGCAGCGCACCGACAATCTTTGTAGCAAAATAATAATAAGATATAACCGCTGGCGCATACAATTTAGTTGTAACATCACCCTTTTTTCCAGTGGAATAGCAGGATAATAATTATCCGTTAAGTCACTTTGCGTTTTTATTTTAAGCAAATACAAAATGTATTTCAAAAGCATTAATAAAATGCTAAAGCGGCTAGACGGATCAGTAAGATTGGGCATGTCCCTAATAATCAGTGTTTTATACTTGAATTTAAAGTCAATTATTCTTTAATTTTTTGTTCTCAAAGTTCCACTTTTCGGAAGAAGCTTTGAGGTCTAAAACGACCTTTGAGCGTTTGACACAAGGAGATCGTCAAAGCATCTTTTAGCCATTAATATTTCGGTGCGCTGCACCTTAATTATAATCTACAATTCTGCCTGCTACAAATATTTTGCTACTCTGTAGCTAAAAAAATGAGGTGCAGCGCACCGACAATCTTTGTAGCAAAATAATAATAAGATATAACCGCTGGCGCATACAATTTAGTTGTAACATCACCCTTTTTTCCAGCGGAATAGCAGGATAATAATTAACCGTTAAGCCGCTTTGGGTTTTTATTTTAAGCAAATACAAAATGTATTTCAAAAGCATTAATAAAATGCTAAAGCGGCTAGACGGGTCAGTAATAGCACTATTGCATTGAATACCAATACATTAGACCAATAACCAAAGCCGTTTATCTTTTAACTTTTTGTTAAAAAACCTAAAAACAAATCCAAAATTTGGAAATAATAAAAATCTGTCGTAACATTGCAGTGTATTAGTATAGTAATACACTAATTTTCTAACACGATGGTAAAAATTGAAAATTTAAGCTTTAGTTATAGTAAAAAACAGATGCTCTTTGATCATCTGAACCTGACCTTACCTACAGGAAACATCTACGGTTTGCTGGGAAAAAACGGGGCTGGTAAATCTACTCTGCTAAAGCTAATTACTGGGTTATTGTTTCCAAAATCGGGGAATCTGAATGTTGTAGGATACAATCCTAAAGATAGGTATCCTGATTTTTTAAAAGAGATTTATTTAATTACAGAGGAGTTTTATGTGCCCTCACTAAGCATTCATCGATTCGTTAAATTATACAGTCCGTTTTATCCAAGATTTGATTACGACCTATTTGACAATTACATTGAAGAATTTAAGCTACCTAAAGGACAAAAACTTACTGAAATGTCATTCGGACAGCGAAAAAACTTCCTTTTGTCTTTTGGACTGGCAACAGATTGCAAACTTTTAATTCTGGATGAACCAACAAACGGGTTAGACATTCCATCGAAAAGTTTGTTCAGAAAAATTGTAGCAAACGCAATTCATGAGGAGCGAAGTTTTATTATTTCTACCCACCAGGTTAGAGATATGGAAAATCTGATTGATCCGATTATTATTTTGGATGAAGGGGAAATTGTTCTTCACGAAGATTATGAACAAATTTCAAGAAAATTGGTGATTACAAAAGACCCTGAATTACCTGATAGTCAAAGCATTGTTTATAGTGAATCGACACTGGGTGGTTACACAATAGTGAAAGAAAACGAAGGAGAGGAAGAAACAATTATGAATTTGGAGACCTTGTTTAATGCAGTGATTAGCAACAAAAGCAAAATCCGCGAAATATTCCCCTCATAGAGGGTTTTATATAGAATGTTCATTTAATATATGAATTTAATTAGATTTCAAATACTTAACATAACAATTATACGCTCGTGAAGCTAAAGAATTATTTTAATATCAAAAGATTTTGGTTGCTGTTAAAGCTTGAGCTTTTCAAAAGCAGAAAAGGCATTGCTATGACGTTTGTGATTACATTCGGAATGCTGTTTATTATCGGCTTGTTATTTTCAATTGTAGTTGAACCCAACCTGGTAGTGTTCGAACATTCAGGAAGTTATGTATTTACACTACTTACCGGAGGTTTTATCTTAAGCAGTCTGGCATTTAATGACCTTGCAAATGATTTGAAAAGATTCAGGTTCCTGACTTTACCAGTATCTGCTTTTGAAAGGTTTTTTTGCATGTGGTTATTAACTTCAGTGGGTTGGGTTATTTTATTCACAATTACATATACGCTTTACACCGTTTTTGCAAATATTATTGGCCCAATCATTTTCAGACAGATAGAGTTCGTTGCATTTAAACCGTGGAATGAGCTGGTTATGAATTCAATACTGTACTATTTTGCTTTACAGGGAATATTTTTGGTCGGAGCTGCTAAATTTAAAGGATATGTTTTCCCGAAAACACTCTTTACTCTTATACTTTTCACAATAGTGTCGGCTTTCATCATCTATTTTGTGATGTCAGACATGTTTGAGTTCGATACAGAATTGTTTAATGATCCAAAAACATTTGAAGGAATGCCAATTCATAAAATCTGGCTTGCCTTAAAATGGATGTTTTGGTGGATATTGGCGCCTTTAAGCTGGGTAGTTACCTATTTAGCACTAAAAGAGAAGGAGGTATAGCATGGAATTCAGAGAGAATCAACCTATTTATCTTCAGATAGCGGACCACTTTTGTGAAAATATTTTACTTAAAAAGTGGAATGCCGGAGATCGTATTCCATCGGTGAGAGAAATGGCTGTGCACATAGAAGTAAACCCAAATACTGTAATGCGAACTTACAATTATTTGCAGGATCAGGGAATCATTTTTAACAAAAGAGGTATTGGGTACTTTGTTACAGATGAAGGTTTTGAAAAAACACGGGAGCTCAGAAAAGAAGATTTTGTTAATCAGGAGTTACCAAGGGTTTTTAGAACCATGCGATTACTTGAGTTGTCGTTTGATGATTTAGTCAAACACTTTAAGCAACATGCTGAAAAGAAAAAAAATGCAAGCGGAGATATAAACTGAAAATTTGAATTTTCAAATGAAACCCTCATTCCGCGTGCCGCTGAAGCTTTAGCGGAGGCGCAGAGGGATTAGCTTACACTGAGCCCTTAGGGGTTTATAAAGAAAATTAACTTAACGTAGTGTTCTCATGAGCAAAGCGAATAATCACTCCACAATAAGAACATGTTTAACCCGGTGAAGCAAGCTCATGAACTCCATATAAATAGTTTAAGAAAAGTAAATAAATATCAATTACTTAACTAAAATTCAAACAAGTGAAAACAAGTAAAATAATATTAATTACCGCCGGGAGTTTCCTCTTAATATTCCTGATAATCAGCCTGTTGATAATGCGTAATGACATGAAAACTGTATTGGAAAGTTCATCGGTAATAAAATACCAGGAAATTCCTGTAGAATATTTTGAAACCGTTGAATTTTCAGGTAACTGGAAAATAAGAATAAAGCCTGGAAGAGTTTGCAAGGTGGAGTTAGAAGTTAAAAATGACACTTTGCCTAAGCCAAAATCAGAAAACAAAGACGGGAAGCAAACATTTATTGCTGAAAGTGAAAGCGATGTAATGCATGCGAAAGTGACAGCACCTTTGCTCAGAAAAATTATTGGTACAAGCAAAACAGAAATTTACATGCAGGATTACCCATCAGATTCAATACTGATTGAATTGAGAGACAGCAGCCTTTTCACAGGGAAAAACAATGAGATCAAAAACCTTTCTTTCAAAACATCAGGTAATGCATCAATACAAGTTATTAAAACACTATAAATTAAAACGATCGCATATGGAAAAACAAAACGTATAGAATCGTCGATCCAAATTATCATAAAAACAAACATTAAAACAAAAAATCATGGAAAAAGCAGAAGAAGTAATAAAAAAGGGTAGTCCGTCACCAAGTTGTGTGTATTTTTTAGGACTAATAGGAGCAGCTGTATTTTACATTTCACAGGCAGCAAGCTTTGGAGCAGGAGTAGTTGGCTTTTTAAAAGCATTAGTTTGGCCAGCATTTTTGGTATACGAAGCGTTTAAGTATTTGGCTGTTTAAAAATGGTCATTAGACATTAGTCAAGTCATTGAAGTCAACCCTAATGACCATTGACTAATGACTTGTGTTTCCAGCCAAGACCTTAACTAAAAGACATTAGACAATAAGTGTCAAATGACTAAATCTAGAAAAAACAAAAAGTACTGATCAATGGGTCTTCTGGTGGTGTCGGAACTTTTACGGTTCAAATTGCCAGGTCTTTCGGCGTTGAAATTACCGGAGTGTGCAGTACTAAAAACCTCAATCTTGTTTATTCCATCGGCGCTGATAAAGTGGTGGATTACAAGGTGAAAGATTTCACTAAAAATGGTGAAGCCTATGATTTAATTATCGACAACGTAGGGAACAGAACTGTAAAAGATCTAAAACATGCATTGAAAGAGAATGGTCGCTGCGTTATTGTTGGCTATGTTCTCAAAAAAGAAAATTGGCTTGATGGAAACAGCTAAAATGAATAAAACAGATCTTATTTTTCTGAAAGATTTAATTGAAAAAGGAAAATTAAAACCAGTGATAGACAAAAAATATCCTTTGAAAGAAACAGCCCGGTCTATTGATTACCTGGAACAGGGACACGCTAAAGGAAAAGTAGTAATATCAATAAATAGTTGATTATGGGATCACTAAGTTACACCAGGTATTACACAAAGTTTCTCTAAGTAAACATAGTGGAACTTTGTGATTTAACTTCTGTGACTTCGTGCTCTTAAAAATTCTAATATAACTTAACAACAAAACTAACATGAGCAAAACAAAACAATTTGGAGAAACCATTAAAGGTTACAATATCCCGGTATTAAATGAAAGAGAAATCAGGGCATCTGCAGGTATTTTATTTTTAGCTGTTTTTATGTCACTAATGCAGATTATTTATGAAGGTAATTTTGTACCTATAAAGTACGTAATCACCTTATTTTTAGTCGATTTTATTATCAGGGTATTTATTAGTACCCGTTATTCACCAACCTTAATTATAGGACGCTTATTTATCAGACGACAAACCCCTGAGTACGTGGGTGCAGCGCAAAAAAAGTTCGCATGGATAATTGGGATTATACTGTCAGCAACCATGTTTATTTTAATGGTGCTACTTAATTCGTATAGTATTATCAGTGGGTTAATTTGCTTGGTTTGCCTTATTTTCCTGTTTTTTGAGTCCGTTTTTGGAATATGCCTGGGTTGTTTATTTTACCGTTTATTTAACAAAGAAAAAGCTCAATACTGTCCTGGCGAAATTTGTGAAATCAAAGACAGGCACGAAATTCAAAAAACATCGTTTAAACAATTCTTAATGGTGCCCGCATATATTGCATTTGCTGTAGCAATGGGAATTTTGTTTAACGATTTTTTCAGTTTGAAGCCTTCGGATTTATGGGAAATAATAGGGAAACTTTAATTTGTTTCTAACGAATGTAATATAATTAAGGACAGTGCTTTGTAAAACAGGTCATTAGTCACTTGTCATTGGTCATTTGACAAATGTCCAATGACCAATGACTTACGAAAACTGATACATAGCTAGAATATTGAAATTTATTTTGCGCTATTTTATACTAAGCCAATATGGAATATTGTAAAACGAAATTCAATAATGGCTTTGTATATGCCGATCGACTGGCAGTTCTGGTTTGATAGCTTACGAAGCAAACCAAATACTAACAGCGGTTCGGTATAATATCTCAAAATCTTGCTTTAATCTTAAAACCTAATAAAATGTCACAAAAAAATGTTGAATCTAGTCGCTCGACACACCAAAAGCCACTTCGCTTGTGGTTGGCTGTTGCTTTGGTTGTAATACAATGGATACTTTGGATTCTTCTGCCTAAATTCGACCCGGGTGGTGAGACCCTCGCCATCAGCGTATTTGGCGGGCTTATTGGTGGTCTGGCAATTATTTTATGGTGGTTGTTTCTTAGCCGTGCACCGTGGCTTGATCGCTTGTTGGGAGTGCTGCTTATTGTTCTTTCATTAATTATTTTCCCATCATTCGCACATAAATCATTTAAAACAGGAATGTCTGGTATGATGTTCTATATTTATGCTGTACCGGTTTTAAGTCTTTCATTTGTTATTTGGGCAGTACTTAGTCCGCGTATGTTGCTAAAAATGAAGCGGATAACAATGGTGCTAACGATTCTTATTTCTTGTGGAATATTCACACTCATTCGCTCCGAAGGAATTACA
The DNA here is from genome assembly GCA_050296515.1 of Bacteroidales bacterium. Classification (GTDB taxonomy): domain Bacteria; phylum Bacteroidota; class Bacteroidia; order Bacteroidales; family NBLH01; genus NBLH01. The sequence goes on from JBNKRJ010000028.1 coordinate 42,730, forward strand.
GGAAATGCAAATGCTGTGCTTGCTTGGCGCTGGGTAATAACCAACGAAGAACTGTTGCTTGAAGAACAGAAAGAACCTATTGCAGAAAATGTAACTATCCGGAAAGATGCAGAAATCCTATGGCCAGGGTTTCGAGGTGCAAACCGGGATGGAATCGTTAGAGGCGTAAAAATTGAAACCGACTGGAAGAAAAATCCACCTGCAGAAATGTGGCGAAAACCGGTTGGTCCTGGATGTTCATCTTTTTCTGTAAAAGGCAACCTGCTTTATACGCAGGAACAACGTGGCGAAGATGAAACCGTTTCGTGCTACAATTTAAACACCGGGGAATTAATTTGGCTACACAAAGACAAAGCCCGGTTTTGGGATTCACATGCTGGTGCTGGCCCTCGCTCCACTCCTACCCTGCATGATAGTTTAGTCTGTACCCTAGGCGCTACGGGAATACTCAACCTGCTTAATGCAGATGATGGAAGTGTTGTCTGGTCAAGAAATGCAGCCGAAGATATTAAACTTAAACTCCCGGGATGGGGAATTGCCAGTTCACCTTTGATTATTGATGATATGATCATTGTTGCAGTATCAGGGACTGTAGTTGGTTATGATTTAAAAACCGGGGACCAACGCTGGACAGGTCCTGAGGGAGGTGAAAACTACAGTTCACCGCATTTGTTTATTTGCGACAGCACCAGGCAGGTAGTGATGATGGATCAAAATGCAGTGCGAAGCTTTTCGCCAACGGATGGTAAAGTATTGTGGAAAAAAACATGGGGAGGCGGAGCAATTATTCAACCGGCAATAACTCCTGATGGAGACATTCTGGTTAGTGAAGGATACAAAAAAGGGATTCATCGTATTGGTTTTTCTAAACAGACAGGGAACTGGGAAATTGAGGAAAAATGGATGTCTACCAAAATACATCCCGATTTCAACGATATTGCAATACACAAAGGCTACATCTATGGTTTTGAGGGGCTTAGCCTGACATGCCTGGATTTAAAAAATGGCGAACGAAAGTGGAAATCAGGCCGTTACGGAGGGCAGTTGCTTTTATTGGCTGATCAGGATTTACTCATTGTATTATCAGAAAAAGGCGAACTAGTGCTTTTAGAAGCAAGCCCGGAACAATGTAATGAACTTGCAAAAATTCAGGCAATAGAAGGAAAAACCTGGAACCATCCAATTATGGTTAACAATATTTTAGTGGTTCGGAATACCAAGGAAATGGCAGCGTATAAATTATAATTAAGCTTTTCACGCAGAGACTGCAAAGTTTAAAACACAAAGGGCACAAAGACACAATTTATACCGTATTCTTTGCGAAAATCATTGCGCCCTTTGCGTGAATTTTAAAAAACAAAAGTCATGAATATCATAAAAACCGAAAAAGTAAAACTAAAAACCAAACGGACTTTTTTAAAACAGGGAACCTGTTCCCGTACATTCTTTCACATTTTTAACAGGGAGTTTGGCCATTCAAAGCCCAATGAAGAAATTGCAGTAGACCCTTTGGCTGGTGGAATTGTTCAGCATGGCTACCAGTGTGGCATGCTTTGGGGAGCCTCAATGGCTGTTGGTGCAGAGGCATATCGAAGATACAAAAACCAGGGGCAGGCTATTGCTGTTGCAATTAAGGCAACAAAAGTGTTGATGGAATCCTTCCTGACTAAGACAAAAAGCACTGAATGCGAGGAAATTACCAATGTGGATTTCAAAAAGAAATGGAGTATTGCGAAGTACTTTTTTACAGGTAAAATGTATACCTGCTATACATTGGCTTCGCGATGGGCTCCACTGGCACTGGAAGTAGCTGATAAAGAACTTTTAAACGGACAATTTGAACCAGATATTGAAGCAATTAGCTGTGCCAGTGAAGTAGTAAAAAAGATGGGGGGAACAGATCAAGAAGTAGTGATGGCTGCAGGTTTCGCCGGTGGACTGGGATTAAGTGGAAGTGGCTGCGGAGCATTGGCTGCCGCCATTTGGAAAACCATTCTGGAACTGGTAAAAAAGGACGGTTGGAAGTACACCATTAATGATCCTGATTCTGCAAAAGTAATTGAACGATTCAACACCGTAACTGAATACGAAATGGAATGCTCAAAAATTTGTGGTAAAAAGTTTAATAGCATAGAAGAACATACTGAGTTTATTAAAAATGGGGGATGTGGGGAATTGATTGACGGACTGGCTAAGACATAAAATGCATTCCCTTTTTAGGGCGATTAAAAGGTTTTACTTTGTTGGACACTTAACTTGCTGAAATAATCAAGTTTCTGATAATCAATATATTATAAATCCAAAACATTTTATAACACTGTTATTTTTTTGCACTCCACAGAAGTAAATTTTCAGCATACTTCTCACAAAAAAAGCATTTACCTTATGAACTCATTGATATTTAACCCACCTTTGCAGAAAAAGTTAAATCTCAATGGAACAAGCTATTTTAAATGCCGTTTTGCGCAACCAAAAAGACGAAATTACAGGTCACATTATCTACACAAAACTAGCCAATCGTACTCGAAATGAACAAAATTCAGACGTTTTAAGGCACCTGGCTAAACATGAACTGGAACATTACAAGATTTTGAAAAAATATTCTGGCAAGGATGTGGAGCCTAACAAGTTAAAGGTTTGGTTTTACTTTTTCCTAGCCAAAATGCTGGGGCTTACCTTTGCCCTAAAACTAATGGAAGGAGCGGAAAGAGCTGCGACCAAAAGTTATGCACCAATCAAAAAACATGTGCCTGAAGTTGGCAGGATTTTATCTGATGAGGAAACGCATGAACATGAATTGCTAAACATGATTGACGAAGAAGGCCTCAACTATATGGGTTCTATTGTGTTGGGGCTCAACGATGCACTGGTTGAATTATCAGGAGCCTTAGCCGGGTTTACTTTTGCCATTCAAAATAGCCGCACTATTGCCTTACTTGGGTTAATTACAGGCATTGCAGCCACATTTTCAATGGCCGCCAGCGAGTTTTTATCACAAAGGCAAGAGGGAAATGCAAAAGAAGCTGCCAAATCAAGCCTATATACAGGAATAGCATATATTGGCACAGTTGCTTTGCTGGTTTTTCCATATCTATTGTTTACTAACCCATTTGTTAATTTGGGAATTATGTTGGGTATTGCTTTGTTCATTATCCTCATTTTTAACTTTTATATTGCAATTGCGCGAGACCTTAACTTCAAACAACGATTTGCCGAAATGGCTTTTATTAGCATAGGAGTTGCGCTATTATCATTCGGTATTGGTTGGGCAGTTAGAGAGTTTCTTGGATTAGAGATTTAAGATTTAGTAAAAAATACAATGTAAACCCATGAATTATAAAAAGATCCTAAAATCAATTTTACCACATTTGATTATTATTTTGATTTTCACTTCGTTAAGTTACATCTACTTTAGCCCATTACTGATTAATAAAGAACTACCTCAAATGGATTTTATCCATTCAACAGGAATGTCGAAAGAACTAGTCGATTTTGAAAAGAATAACCCAGAAGAAGAATCATTATGGACAAATTCTATGTTTGGGGGCATGCCTGCTTATTTAATAAAAGGTGGAAAGGTTTTTAATATTTTTCATAAATTGTTATCTGCTGCCAGATTAGGCTTACCTTACACAACAGTTGCAATCGTTTTCCTTTATTTAATCGGTTTTTATGTTCTATTGACGACCCTTAAATTCAATGCTATCACCAGTTTAGCCGGAGCATGCGGTTTTGCGTTTGCCTCTTTTAATTTTATAATTATTGGAGTTGGGCACATTACCCAGGCCTATGCAATTGCCTTTATTGCACCAGTAATTGCCGGAGTACTTCTAATTTATAACAAAAAATATTGGGCAGGAAGCCTTTTAACCCTCATTTCACTGGGAATGGAGGTTGCCTGCAGCCATCCACAAATCACTTATTATCTGCTCCTTAGCATACTTGTGCTTGCCTTAGTTAAACTTGTTTATGCTATTAAAGAAAAACAAGTTAAGTCATTTGGAATAAGCTCCTTAATTCTATTTTCAGTGACGCTTTTATCTATTGCTCCTAACATTGGTGGCCTATTGCCAATCCGTGAATATGACAAGTACAGTATGCGCAGCCCTTCTGAATTGACTCAGCCAGAACAACAAAAAACAACGGGGTTAGATAGAGATTATGCTTATTACTACAGTCATGGTATCACAGAAACATTTTCACTTTTTATTCCGAATATTCAAGGTGGAAGAAATAGCGGTTTTAATAAAGATTCTAAAACCGCAGAAACCCTACAGTCATTTGGAGTACAAAATGCTAAAAGAATGGCTGAATCTTTATATGTTCCTTGGGGGCAGATATCAAGTTCTTCACCAATTTATTTTGGTGCAATTATGTGTTTCTTGTTTCTTTTAGGTTTATTTCTTGTTAAGCAACAAGAAAAATACTGGTTATTGATTATAACGATTATTTCAATTTTACTTGCATGGGGCAAAAATTTCACAGCTTTTTCAGATTTGTTTTTCTATTATTTCCCATTTTACAACAAATTTCGTAGTGTAAACATGATCCTGGTTATTGCTAATTTTTCTGTTGTGCTGCTAGGCATGTTAGCGATAAAAGAAATTATAGAGGAGAAAGAATCTAAAGCTCAACTCAAAAAAGCCTTAAAATACTCCTTGATTGCTATTGGAGGTTTGTTGTTAATTTTTGGAATAATGCCAACGCTATTCTTTGATTTTCAGTCTGTTCAGGATGGTCGGCTTGTGGAACAACTTAATTCAAATAAATGGCCGCAAGAATCTATTATTCAGCTAATTGATGCAATGAAAGAAGACCGGATATCTCTTTTCAGAAAAGATGTTTTCCGTGCCTTGTTTTTTATTCTTTCAGCTGGTTCTTTGATTTGGCTTTTCATGCTAAAGAAAATAAAAGCACTTCATTTTTCATTAATTCTAGCCGCTTTGATTCTGATTGATATGTGGTTAATAGACAAACGATACCTTAACAATGATGATTTCGTAAGTAAAAAACGAGCTAATAAAATTTTTGCAAAAACGAATGCTGATGAATTTATACTTTCTGATGCTGATCCCAATTTTAGAGTTCTTAATCTGACTCAGGATGTTTTTAACGATGCATATACACCCTATTTTCATAAATCAATTGGAGGATATCATGGTGCTAAAATGCGGAGATATCAGGATATAATTGAGAATTCGTTGCTAAGTGATATAGCAATATTACAAAATTCCTTTTCTTCAAACTCAATTGATACAGTCTTGTCAACGATTAAGCATCTGCCTGTTTTAAATATGCTAAACACGAAATACATCATTATTTCACCCAATGAAAGGCCAATAGAAAATCTTAACCGATATGGAAATTGTTGGTTTGTAAAAGATATTGTTTTTGTAAATAATGCAAATGAGGAAATGAACGCGTTAAAAAACAATAATCTTTTGAAATCTGTCATAATTGACAATCGCTATAAATCAGAACTAAATGGCTTTAAACCAGACAATTCTGATTCATTACCAGGCATGATTAAATTGATCCAATATAAACCGAACAATCTTATTTACGAATCAAAGACATCCAAAAATCAGTTAGTTGTTTTTTCAGAAATATTCTACGAAAAAGGATGGAATGTCTACATTGACAATAAGCCTACACCTCATTTCAGAGTTGATTATATATTGCGCGGATTAGTTATTCCGGCGGGTGAACATAAAATTGAATTCAAATTTCAACCTAAAACTTTTGAGACAGCAAGAACTATTTCATTAGCCAGCTCTATTTTGGTTTGCATACTGGTGCTTGGTCTATCAGGTGGTTATATTTATGTAGAAAGGAAGAAAGAAAAAACTTTGTAAAATATGATACCAATAGGAAAGGAATTCTTTCAGTTGCACCAGGGTGATTCAGAAATTATTGAGAAAAACATTAGTTTACACACGTGCAAAACAAATGTTAGCCCTCAATTAATGTTTAACCAAAGTTATACAGGTGAAACAAGTAAAATATTCGTTGGTAACTGGAAAAAAGATGGATTTTGGATTTCAAAATTTCGTCGTCAGCTATTAGATTTTCGACCAGACATTATTGCTTGATTCTCCTTTAGTAGTGATAGAATGAGGTTGACTGTTAAATTTTCTATTGGATTTTCTAGCTTAGTTAGTGCATTTCTAGCAGGGATTATATTTATGATTAGTTCGATACAACTATTTAATGATTATATTTTGGCAAGTTGGTTGGCATGGTTAGGCATTTATGTTTTCCTTTCTTATTATTCACTTAATAAGATGAAAGATGCCATTTCTAAGAAAGTTATGGATTTCAGATGAAGGCGAAAAAAAGCAACCACATACGAAATCTAAAGTTGTAAATGGTTATTACATTCTGAAGTTTCGCACATTTTTATAATATCTTCTCTTTTAGAGGGTTGCAATAACACTCTTCAATTTAAAGTACAGATAATCAAGCTGATACAATTTCCTTTTCTTCATTAAGCTGCTATTTTCTCCTCATTTGCTATTAACAAACTTGTTATCTTAACATAAACACTTTCATTGTTTAGGATTGTTTCAATTAATTCTTCTT
>JBNKRJ010000029.1:0-37002 GCA_050296515.1 Bacteroidales bacterium
TTTAATGATGTAACCGATTCTGGGTTTAAAGCATTTAATACAATTTCTGCAACAATTTACACACACTATCAAAATATTCTAAACTTTTTTGATAACAGAAGCACAAATGCGGCGGCTGAATCATTTAACGCTAAACTAAAAGCTTTTAGGGCTACTCAAAGAGGAGTTACTGATATGGCTTTCTTTCTTTTTAGAGTAGCTAAAATTTATGCTTAAAAATCTAAGTCCTCAACTTTTTAAAGTGACCCCAAATAAATTATGATTATTCCCTATTTTTGTGCATTGTAGGGAGATGTCTTTTCCCAATTTTGAGGTAAGAGTTCACTCTATTTGTTGGCCTTGTGTTCAGGTATCCTTTCAAGGACATCCGTTGACCACTCCAGTGGTTCCACATTATTAATTTTACAGGTAGTAAAAAAGGAGTACATCATTGCTGCACGTTGGGCAGCTTTATGGGAACCTGCAAATAAGTAGTTTTTCCTGCCTAAGGCTAATGGGCGTATTGCATTCTCAATTAAGTTATTGTCAATTTCATATCGTTCATCATTGATATAGCCTTTTAGTTTTGGCCATAAATTTAAAGTATAAGAAATTGCTTTCCCTATCGCACTTTGGGGCAACACTTCAACAATGTTTGTTTTGAGCCATTTTTCTATTTTTTCTAAAACTGGCAAAGCAAACATTTTCCTATAACGCTAAACCACTATAGTGCTATTGCTTTTTCTTTAGCTTTTCGTTTCATCGTCGAATTTAAGTCGAACTATCCATTTATTATCATTATACGAGAACTGCATCATTGATAGTTTTTTATCTTTTCTTTCAAAATAGAAATTAGCATAAATTATTTTAGTGCCCTTGTTGCTGTTTACAAGCCTTACCTGATAGTAAGGGTGGGTGTTTCCTTGTGCAGGTGTAAATGAATAATAAATAAGTACGCCATCAACAGTGGGCCAATACTTCCAGTTTTGTGCAAAAGTTTTTTCAGAAAAAGCAAACAGTGGAATAATTACTGCTATCACAATAAAATTTTTGAGTCTCATATTTTCAGATTTTAATAATAATGCTTAAAATTTTCCAACAATCTACTGTAAGACAGGAGAATATCTTAGGTTTGCCTGAAATGCTAATTTTAGGAGATGAAAATGGTATTTGGGGATGTGAATGGGACTGGGCAATTTAAACACAATATGATTAATGTTGTTCTTTTATTGCGCTCAATTTTCTATTTTTGCAGATATGTTGATACGAACATATCGGGAGTCTGAAACAAAAATAATAAAATCATGGCTGGTTCTCGTGGTGATAAATATTACGATGTTTTTTTAGATTATCGTGTTTGGCTAAAAACCGTTAATGATGAAGGTATTATGGGCGAAGGATGCATCCGACTGTTAAAGGACATAAAGGATTCCGGATCTTTAAAGCTGGCGGCAGACAAGCAAGAGGTAAGTTACCGAAAAGCGTGGGGGATTATTCGTAAGTCTGAAGAAATGCTTGGTTTTAAGCTAGTTGATAAGCAGCGGGGAGGAAAAGATGGTGGTCATTCCTGTTTAACACCAGAGGGTAAAGATTTGGTAATGGCATTTGAAGAACTCAAAGCTGAGATTGGTCTATCGATAAAGAAAATCACTAAGAAATTTTTTCATAAAATTAATAAGTAATATTTCTGCTGGTAGAAAGTGAATGAGTTGATAGAAAATAGTTTGTTATTGATTGGTGGTTCTAGCAGGAATGTTGGAAAAACTACATTTGTTGTAAAACTGATTGAAAAATTTGCCAGAGAACATTCTATAATTGGGCTTAAAATTAAAACAATTTACGAAGGGGATAGTTTTTTTCACGGAAAAGACAGAACCCCATTAGATTCAGATTACCGACTGATTGAAGAGTTTGATGAGACTTCAGGCGAGGATACCTCAAAAATGTTAAGAGCTGGAGCTAAACGGGCTTTTAGATTAAAAGTTAAGTCAGCCGCTATTTTGGAGGCATTTAATGCATTTAGGGATTTGCTGACAAAACCTTGTTTAATTGTATGTGAATCAAATAGTTTGCGTAAAGTGGTAAAGCCAGCAATTTACCTTCTAATTAAGCAACAGAGTGATGAAAACATGAAGCCAAGTGCAAAAGAATTAGAAAAATATGCTGACAAAATAATTTATACCGATGGTGAAAGCCATGATTTTGACTTATCTAAAATACTTATAAAAGATACAAGTGGCTGGGCAATTAGATAAAGATTGAAAAAACAGGAGCTAGAAAAACATAAGAGGGATAAAATGGTAAAGTTTGAAGAAGCATACGATATTGTTATAAAATCAATCCAACAATTGCCAACAGAAAGAGTTGGATTAGAAAATTCGCTGGGCAGAGTATTGGCTGAGAATGTCTATTCTGATATGAACATGCCACCATTTGATAAATCTGCAATGGATGGTTATGCATGTAGATATAAAGATATTGTCAATGAACTAGAGGTGGTTGAAATAATTCCTGCAGGAAAAATACCCGAGCGAACAATTTACCCGAACCAATGTGCTAAAGTTATGACTGGTGCAATGATTCCAGAGGGCGCTGACTGTGTGATTATGGTTGAAGATACCGAGGAAATAACTGCTGAGAAAATTAGATATACAAGGGGTGTTAAAGATCTTAATATCTGCGAGTTAAATTTTAAAGAAAAAAGACAATTGAATATCTGCTATCTTGGTGAAGATATTAAGGAAGGAGATATTGTTGTTGAAAAGGGAACGTTTATTCGGCCTCAAGATATTGCCACAATGGCCTCTGTTGGATATGTTGATGTTTTAGTTAGCAGAATGCCCAAAGTAGCTGTAATCCCAACAGGAAATGAAATTGTAGAACCTAATATTAAACCATCTGTTTCTGAAATAAGAAATAGTAATGGTTCTCAATTGATTGCACAGTTAAAAAGTGTTGGAATCGATGCCTTTTATGATGGAATTGCAAGGGATACTGAGGCTGAAACTATGCAGCTTATTGAAAAAGCCTATCAGGAAAATGATTTAGTAATTTTGACCGGTGGAGTTTCTAAAGGTGATTTTGACCTGGTTCCGAATATTCTTAAAAAACTTCAGTACGAATTACTTTTTCAGGAAATTGCTGTTCAGCCGGGTAAACCGACTGTTTATGGTAAAAGAGAAAACAAGTATTGTTTTGCATTGCCAGGAAACCCGGTTTCAAGTTTTGTTCAATTTGAAGTTTTAGTAAAGCCTTTTCTTTATAGCCTTATGGGAAGAAATTATGAACCACTGAATTTGAAACTTCCAATAGCAAAAGATTATTTAAGAAAAAAGAGTAATCGAAAATCATTCTTACCTGCAAAAATCAATAAAAATAGTGAAATTGAATTAACCGAATACCATGGTTCAGCTCATATTAGTGGTTACAGTAAAGTATGGGGCTTGGTTATTATTCCATTGGGAGTTAGCGAAATAAAAAAGGGAGGTTTAGTGGATGTACGACAGATTTAACAGAAAGATTAATTACCTGAGAGTTTCAGTTACCGACAGGTGTAATCTGAGGTGTACTTACTGCATGCCTGCAGAAGGTGTTCAATTGATGGAGCACGATGATATTCTGCGTTTTGACGAGATTGCTGAAGTTGTGCAAGAGGCAGTAAGCATGGGTGTTGATAAGGTAAGGATTACCGGAGGAGAGCCACTTGTTCGCAAGGGAATTATTGATTTGGTAAGACAAATTGGTCAGATTAAAGAGATTAAAGACTTTGCGATGACTACAAACGGAATATTACTCCCTAAATATGCTCAGCAATTAGTTGGTGCTGGTTTACACCGGGTCAATATTAGTCTTGATACATTAAATCCCGAAAAATATAAACAAGTTACCAGGGTTGGAAGACTTGAAGATGTTCTTAAAGGAATAGAGGCAGCTAAAAATGCAGGATTAAATCCGATTAAAATAAATTGCGTAATTAAAGAGTCTTCCGAAGAGCTTGATGCTAAAGAGGTTGCTGCTTTTTGCGAACAAAATGGTTTAAAGATTCGATATATTCGAGAAATGGACCTTGAAAAGGGTTTATTTTGGAAAGTAAATGGAGGAGAAGGTGGTGCATGTAATATTTGTAACCGGTTAAGACTAACAAGTGACGGTAAAATTAAACCTTGTTTGTTTAGTGATGTCGAATTTGATATAAGAGAGGATGGTGTAAAAGGAGCTTTGGACAAGGCATTAGGAAATAAACCTAAATCAGGAACCTCAAGTATTAAAAATAAATTTAGTAATGTTGGTGGATGATTAGAACTTTGAATATCTAAATAAGTGCATTTCTCGTTTTCAACTTTTACCAATTATTACAATCTGATTCAATCTTTTTACAGAAATGGAAAAAAAACTAACACATATAGATTCCGAAGGAAAAGCAAGAATGGTTGATGTTGGACATAAACCGGATCAATTGAGAGTTGCTATTGCTGAAGGCCATATCACTTTAAAAGTTGAAACCATTGCTTTAATTAAGGAAAACAGTATAAAAAAAGGCGATGTGTTAACAGTCTCTGAAATCGCTGGAATACAGGCAGCTAAAAGAACAAGTGATTTAATTCCGCTTTGTCACCCTTTGCGCTTGAATAAAGTAAAAATTAATGCTGAACTTGATGAAACTGGTGTTAAAGTAATAGGTGAAGTAAGGTGCATTGGCCAAACAGGCGTTGAAATGGAAGCTTTAGCCGGTGTTTCGGTTGCATTGTTAACTGTTTATGATATGTGCAAAGCTGTTGATAAAGAAATGGTAATTGATTATACGAAACTACTTGAAAAAACAAAAACTGATTTAGCATAAATGTGAAATTTGCGCGAAAAATCATTTCATGGATTTTAAAAAGTTTGGCAGGAATTGTTTCCCTGGTCCTTTTATATTTAATTTTTGCTATTATTCTTACACTAATTCCCGTTAACTCAAATTTCAAAGAATGCAAAGATGGTACTGCTGTTTATGTAAGCACAAATGGAGTGCATATAAATCTGATTATTCCTTCCCAAAGCCATTCGTATAATTGGACAAATCAATTTAATTCTGATAACTCGTATAAATATCTTGCTTTTGGTTGGGGAGATCAGGAGTTCTATATGAATATACCAACATGGGCAGATTTTAAAATATCAACTGCTTTAAAAGCTGCATTTATACCAACTCCTTCTGTAATTCAGGTTTACGGACTGAAAAATGCACCATTAATATCACAAAATGCACGAAAACTTAATCTTTCGGATGAACAACTTAAAATTTTAAGTGATTATATTTACAATTCCTTTCAATTGGATAGTATAAGAATGCCAATAGAGTTGTTTCCAGAAACAGCTGAATACAGTTTTTATAAATATTATAAAGCAAAGGGAAAGTATACCTTGTTTTTTACATGTAATAACTGGGCTGGCGAAGGACTTAAAAACACAGGAGTGAAAAGTGGAGTTTGGACACCATTCGATAAATCCGTTTTGTATCATTTAAATTGAAAAACCTATAAATAAAAGACGAATTTAAAAAATAGAGGTCATTACATTGGAGACCTGGCCAGCAGAAGCGTGTTTGGCGAGGCAGGTAAGCATAAGAAACATTAAAGCTGGCTTTTTTCAATTTTACCATTCCTTTGCTTAACTTTGGCTGAATCTCATTTTAAGGTTCTGGAATGTCAAATCATCGGAAAATAATCCATATTGATATGGATGCCTTTTATGCATCTGTTGAGCAAAGGGATAACCCTGATTACAGAGGTAAGCCCATTGCTGTGGGAGGAACAAGTTCAAGAGGAGTGGTTGCGGCTGCAAGCTATGAAGCCCGAAAGTACGGTGTATACTCAGCAATGCCAGCTAAAACTGCAAAAAAGAAGTGCCCGTTTATTATTTTTGTTCGTCCACGATTTGATGTTTATAAGCAGGTCTCAAATCAAATCAGGCAGATCTTCCTTGAATATACCGATTTAGTGGAGCCTCTTTCGTTAGACGAGGCTTATCTTGATGTAACACAGCACAAAAAAGGAAAGCCCTCCGCTACCTTAATTGCCAAAGAAATCAAACAACGAATTAAGACAGAAACAGGGTTGACTGCTTCTGCTGGCATTTCCATTAATAAATTTTTAGCAAAAACGGCATCTGATTATCGTAAACCAGACGGACTTTTTTTGATTAAACCAGAAGATGCAGAAGCATTTGTAGAGCAATTACCCATTGAAAAGTTTTTTGGGATTGGGAAAGTTTCTGCCGAAAAAATGCATCGCCTGGGTATTTTTAATGGCCTGGACTTGAAAGGCTTTTCAGAATATGATTTAATCAGGCATTTTGGTAAGCAAGGCAGTTATTATTATCACATTGCCAGGGCAATAGATCACAGAGAAGTACAACCAAACCGCGAAAGAAAATCTGTCGGTGCGGAAAATACTTTTGAGTATGATATTGAAGCTCCTGAAGAAATGTTGAATGAATTGGAACAGATTGCCCAAACTCTGTATCGAAGGATAGAAAAATCAAAAGCATATGGTCGAACACTTACCATTAAAATAAAATTCAGTGATTTTAAACAAATCACACGTAGTAGAACCTATTCTCTAGAAATAGATACTTATGAAGTAATGTGGCATTCAACCAAAGAAATATTTAATAAGCTGGACTTTAGTGGCTACAAAGTGAGGCTTTTAGGTATTTCTGTTTCGAATTTTGTAACTGATGAAGATTTAACACAACCATTGCAATTGACGTTTGATTTTTAAGACATAGAAATATTCGTTTTTGAATAATCTAATATTCTCAGACTTTTAAGATTTGATATGATTGAACGTTTAAAATATTTATGTTTAAAAGAATAAAAACTATATTTGGACTATTGTAACTTTATGTTGTAAAAAAACGTCTTAGGAGATGTAACAAAAACAAAAAAAATGATACTTATACATTAACAATTAATATTCACTAAAAACAACATGATATGAAATTAAAATTAATTCTTGTTTCTTTAGTAGCGGTTTTTGCTTTGCAAACTACTAACGCACAGACAGTAGATGAAATTATTGCTAATTATTTAGAAAATACCGGGGGAATTGATAATTGGAAAGCCTTAAAGGGATTTAAAATGAAAGCAACTGTAAACCAGCAGGGTATGGATATTCCAATAACCATTATACAGTTGGCCGATGGGCGCAATTATGTGAAAATTGAATTACAGGGGAAAGAAATTTGTCAGGGGGTTTTTGATGGTGAAGTACTTTGGAGCCATAATTTTATGACCATGAAGCCGGAGAAAAGTGATAATGAAACTACCGAAAATGCAAAACGAGAATTAGCTGATTTTCCTAATCCTTTCCTTAAATTGAAAGAAAATGGTTACAAAGCTGAATTATTGGGAAAAGAAACAGTGGAAGGAACAGAATGCTTTAAAATTAAATTGACAAAGAAGACTCAGTTGATTGATGGTCAGGAGGTTGATAATGTTGAGTTCTATTTTTTCGATACCGAAAATTATGTTCCTATTGTAATGGAAAAAGAAATTAAAACAGGTCAAATGAAAGGAAAGGTTAGTTTGATGACATATAGTGATTATCAGGAGGTTGACGGTTTGATTTTTCCTTTTTCTATGGGACAAGGCATAAAAGGTATGGGAACTCAGGCTTACAATATAGAATCAATTGAGCTAAACCCAAAAGTAGATGATGCTATTTTTAAATTTCCAGAGGAGGAAGCAACAGAGGAGAAAGGAACTGAGGAAAAGAAGCAAGAAGGTAAATAAGTAATTTGATCTTCGAACTCTTTAAACTTAAAATGTTATGAAGAAAACAATATTACTATTTGCTACAATTGTTAGTTATTGCACGATTTTGGCGCAGGAGCCTATAGTGCTTTCTGGTGACGAACTTTTCGGTTCTCTGAAGGCCCGTCAAATTGGCCCTGCATTAATGAGTGGAAGAATTTCCGATTTAGAAGGACACCCTACTAATTCAAGGATTATTTATGTTGGTACTGCTGGTGGGGGTGTTTGGAAATCATCAGATGGAGGTTCTTCTTTTGTTTCCATTTTTGATAAGTATGCTCAATCCATTGGTGTAGTTGCAGTTGATCCGTCTAATCCAGATCAGGTAATTTGGGTTGGAACCGGGGAAACTTGGGTTCGAAATAGTGTTTCAGTTGGTGATGGTTTATACAAATCTACCGATGGTGGTGCTAACTGGGAAAAAGTCGGCTTCGAAAAATCTGATAGAATTAGCAGTGTTCAAATTAATCCTAAAAACTCTAATGAAGTTTATGTTGGTGTTTTAGGACCTCTGTGGGGGGATAGCAAAGAGAGAGGTGTTTATAAAACATCAGATGGAGGTAAAACCTGGGAACAATTATTGGCCGGAGATACCAATACTGGTTGTTCAGAGCTAATTCTAGACAAAAAGAATCCAAATATTCTGTATGCTGCTTTTTGGGAATTCAGAAGAACTGCCTGGGGATTTAATTCTGGTGGAGAAAAAAGTGCTATGTATAAATCAACAGATGCTGGTAAAACATGGAAAAAAATACACAAGGGATTACCTGCCGGGAAAATGGGCCGATTTGCCTTAGCTCTTGCACCTTCCGATAGTAAAATCCTGTATGCTGGTGTTGAATCAGAGAAAGACAAAGGTCTTTATAAATCTACTGACGCTGGTGAATCATGGGAATACATGAATAAGGATTTTGGATTGGTGGTGAGGCCATTCTATTTCTCTCGTATTGTGATTGATCCAAAAAATCCTGATATTGTTCTAAAAGCTGGATTATATGGTTCTATGAGTCGCGATGGAGGGAAAACTTTTAAACAAGTAAATGGTAGTTACCATGCTGATGTACATGATTATTTGTTCGATCCTAATAATTCTGATATTTTTTATGTAGCAACAGATGGTGGTGTGTATCGCACATGGGATGCTGGTGGAAATACTGAGATGGTAAATGATTTGCCGGTATCTCAATTCTATCATGTTAGTGTTGATAATGAGGAACCCTATAATGTTTACGGTGGTTTGCAGGACAATGGATCGTGGTTTGGGCCTTCATCAAGTCCTGGAGGAATTGAGGCTGGCGATTGGACCAGTGTTGGATATGGCGATGGCTTTAGAGTGTTGAAACACCCTTCAAAACCATATGTTTATTCAGAAATGCAGGGAGCTGAAGGAGTTTGGCGATACGATGTAAAGCGGAATCAGACCCGAAATATTAAGGTATTCCCTGCTGATGGTGATGTTAAACTGCGTTTTAACTGGAATGCTCCGCTAACGCAAAGTCCTAATAATGAGGATAGAATTTATTTAGGAAGCCAGTTTTTACATGTTTCCAATGATATGGGTAATAACTGGACCAAAATTTCGCCAGATTTAACAACGAATGATCCTAACAAACAAAACCAGGAAGAATCTGGAGGAATCTCAAAGGATAATTCTGGGGCAGAGAATCATTGTACAATTTTCACAATTGCAGAATCTCCACTTGATGAAAAAATAATTTGGGTGGGTACAGATGATGGAAATGTGCAGGTGACACAAGATGGTGGCAAAACATGGTCAAATGTAAGAGCGAGCATTAATGGCGTGCCTGCTAACACTTGGTGTTACCATATTGAGGCCAGTAACTTCAATAAGGGTGCTGCATACGCAGTGTTTGATGGTCATACTACTAATGATGGCAATACTTATGTGTATAAAACAACTGATTTTGGTAAAACCTGGAAAAATATTGTATCAGAGGGTGTTAACGGTTTTGCCCGAAACATTCAGGAAGATTATGTAAACGAAAATCTTTTGTTTTTAGGTACTGAGTTTGGTTTGTATGTAACAATAGATGGCGGTGCCCACTGGACCCAGTTTACCAATAACATGCCTTCTGCAGCTGTGCATTATATTGAGTTACAAAAGAAAACCAACGATCTTGTAGTTGCAACACATGGGCGAGGGGTCATTATTATTGACGATATCAGCCCGCTAAGAGAACTAACACAGGAAGTTCTGGCAGAAGATGTGCATATATTTAAGTCAAAGCCTTTTGTTATGAATGATGAAAGTGGTTTTGGAGGCAACAGCAATGGTAGTCAGTATGTTGGCCCAAATCGTGACAGAGATGCCAAACTCGTTTACTATCTGAAAAAGCGCCATACGTTTGGTAAAATGACCATTGAAGTGCAGGATAAAAATGGGAAAGTATTACAAGAGTTAGATGCCAAAAAACAGAGGGGAATCAATATCGTAACCTGGAATTTTGGTATGAAGATACCAAAAGTTGCCAAAGGGAAAACATTTACATTTGGAGGTTTCTCTGCTCCAAGGGTTCCTGCAGGCACCTACACTTTTGTAATGAAAAAAGGAAAAAAAGAATACAGGCACGATATTGAAGTAAAATATGATCCTGTTTCTGATATTTCTCTGGAAGATAGAAAAGCTCAGGAAGAAATGGTGATGAAACTATACGATATGACCCAGGATCTGGCTTATTTGGTATTTAGAATGGATGAAATTATTGACTATGCTAACAAAGCCAAAGAAGGTAATCCAAAACTTGAAAAGTCATCTTCGAGCCTGGTTTCAGTTTTGAATGAGTTGAAGAGAACACTTGTAATAACCACGGGTGATAACTATGTTGGTACTGCAGAAAACCAGCTAAGGGAAAAAATTGGAGATCTTTACAGCGTGGTTGCTGGTAATTATGGAAAACCGGGCAATAGTCAATATGCGAATCTATCTATTCTTGAGAAAAAATTTGAAGATGCTAAGACAAAATATGCTAACATCAAGAAAAAGGAGTTAGCAAAACTTGAAAAGGCTGCGTCTAAATATAATCTGGAACCAATGAAAGAGAAATCTTTCGAACAGTTCTTAAAAGAGTATAAATAACAACTATTTGATATTGGTCGGGGTTTAAAACTCCGACCTTTTTTATTAGCTCATCCTTAATTTAAATGTTGAAAGACTATGTTTGTTGAATAATAGTTCTTAAAGCCTTGTAAAACAACCGAGAAAACACTACCTCCCTTAAGATTTGTCAGACACAAAAACCCTCATTAAATTTGAATTAACTACTTTTACTAAAAGTTCAATATTCAAATTATGTATCGGAAATCAGCCTTATCAATTTATTTCGTTTTATTTTCAGTTTTCAGTTTTCCTCAGAGCACCTCTTTGCCTGTTCAAAAAGAATTTCAATCATCTGTTAACAGGGCTTACAGAACAATGGATGGGAAACCTGGTCAGAATTATTGGCAAAATGAGGTTCGTTATAAAATTAATGCAGATTTTGATCCTGAATCAGGTAGGCTTTCCGGGCATGAACTAGTTTATTATAAGAATAATAGTCCCTCAACGCTATACTCCTTAGTAATTAATCTGTACCCGAACCTTTTTGAAAAGGGTAATCTTAGAGACCAGGAGGTGGATGTAAACGACATTCATGATGGTGTAAAAATAAAAAGTGTAAAAGTGGAGGGTAAAGAAATAAATCCACTTGGAGGTAGTTGTCATTACGAGGGTACTGTTTTAAATCTAAGCCTACCCAAACCATTATGGCGAAAGGATGAAATCCTAATTGAAATTGAATGGGAATTTATCATGCAGGCAAAAACGCAAATTCGAGTGGGAAAATACAGCGGTAAAACATGGTTCATTGGCTACTGGTATCCACAAATAGCTGTGTTTGATGATTTATTTGGATGGGACGAAATTCCCTATGATGGCTTGCATGAGTTTTATTCTCCATTTGCTGATTATGATGTGAGAGTTACAGCACCTGCAAAAAATCTTGTCTGGGCAACTGGTGTTTGGCAAAACCCTGATTCTGTTTTAAATAAGAAATATCTTGATAGATACAAGAAAGCACTGGTTTCATCTAAAGTGGTAAAAATAGTTGAAGAAAAAGATTTAAATGAAGAAATAACACAATCAACAAGCAAAAATACCTGGCATTTTAAAGCAGAGAATGTGACTGACTTTAGTTTTGCCACCAGTGATCATTATTTATGGGATGGACTTTCTTTTGTAGTTGACAAAAAGAGCAAACGCGAAACTTTTATTCAGACTGCATACAGCAAAAATGCACTTGATTTTTATGAGGTTGCAAATGTTAGTAAAAAGACCATCGAATACCTTTCTGAATCAATGCCTGGAGTCCCATTTCCTTACCCTAGGATGACTGTTTTTAATGGAGGAGGAGGAATGGAGTTTCCTATGATGGTAAATGACCGCTCATGTAGTTCTGCAAGTGCAACTTTGAACCTTACATCTCATGAAATATCACATACCTACTTTCCTTTTTACATGGGCATTAATCAGGAAAGATTTTCATGGATGGATGAAGGTATGGCGCAGTTTCTACCGGCGGAGTTTCAAAATCAGCAACTCACATATAATGATCAGGCGGCCCAGTCGGCATATGTTTATGCAATGTATGCTGGCAGCAATTTGGAAATGCCCATGATGGTGCCTTCACATTTTATGAAAGGGTACGAGTATTATGTCGATAGTTATTACCGACCTGAATTGGCTTATCGAACACTACAAAATCTTTTAGGCAAAGAATTATTTTTAAAAGCTTTACAGGAATATATTAATAGATGGAATGGGAAATACCCTTGTCCGTATGATTTCTTTTTTACATTTAATGATGTTGTGGGTGAGGATTTATCCTGGTTCTGGAAACCCTGGTTTTTTGAAATAGCCTGGCCTGATTTAGGTATCGCAGAAGTAAATAAAAACAATGAAACTTACCAGATTCATATAAAAAATAAAGGAGGGCTTCCCTTACCGGTTGAAATCAATATTAAATACAAGGATGGTTCCAGTGACACCATATCAAAATCAGTAAGAAGTTGGCAATCTGTTGGTAATGAGTTGATTGTTGAATTTAAAACGAAAAAGGAAATCAAAGAAATAACGTTGGGAAATCGTCGGATTCCGGATACTTTTAAATCGGATAACAAAAAAGCCTTTTGATTTCTTTATACTATTACAAGAAATTTATGACGAAGTAATTATTCTAGCTTCTTGATATCGTGCCACGGTTACTGGGGCACGATAGTGAAAACTAATAGCGTATCAAAAAAAATTTACCAGCATTTAAAATTCAGAACATGCATTTTGAAGAAGGAAAACCTTATCATATTTATAATATTGGAAATCAAAAACAACCGATTTTTTATCACAGAGAGAATTACTTCTTTTTTATTGAAAAAATCAGGAAATACATTTTATCGGTTGCAGATATTATTAATTGGTGCCTTATGCCAAATCATTTTCATTTTCTTATAATTGCAAATAAAAAATCCACTTCGATAGTCAAAAGAACAAATATTGAACTATTTCAATTATCTGAAAATATTAGACTAATGTTAAGCCAGTATATGCATGCTATTAATAAGCAAGAAGGATTAGAGGGCTCTTTGTTCAGACAAAATACGAAAGCAAAATGTTTAAGTGAAACAAATTCAGAAAATTATGTAAAAACCTGTTTTTATTATATACATCAAAACCCATTAAAAGCTGGTTTGGTAACAAAGCTTGAAGATTGGGAGTTTTCATCGATTCGGGATTATGCAAAAATACGGAAAGGGACTATTTGCAATTATAAACTAGCTAAGGAGGTGATTAATTACGATGAGGATAATTTTTTAGAACAATCTTATTCACAATTAAACGATGATGAATTAAAAAATATTTGGTAGAATCACTATATCATCCTCATTAGTGCCACAGTTACCGTGGCACGATACTAAAATCCGAAACAAATTTAAACTAACATGACAAAATATCTCATTACACTCTTTTTGATAGTCTTTATCTTTAATAAACTTATTGGACAAGATAGTTTACAGGTTGATACAATTAAAAACCTGCAAGAAGTTATTGTAACTTATCAGGCAAAACAAAACACTCCTGTGACATTTCAAAACATTACATCAAAACAGTTAAATTTGAAGGTCACAGGCCAGGAACCCTCATTTTTATTGTCTGAAACGCCTTCTGTTACAAATTATTCAGATGCCGGGAATTCGCAGGGGTATTCCTATTTCAGACTTAGAGGAATTGACCAAACACGGATAAATATTACACTCGACGGTGCTCCTTTAAATGAACCAGAGGATCAGGGTGCTTATTTTTCAAACTATCCTGATATATTCAATTCGTTAAGTAAAGTTCAGATTCAGAGAGGTGTGGGAACAACTAAAAATGGAGTGGCCAGCTATGGCGGGAGTCTTCAGTTATTTTCTCCAAACTTATATGATTCTGCTGCAACAACTTTAGGGCTAGGTTATGGCTCTTTTAATAGTTTCAGAGGTTTTACTGAATTCAAAAGTGGGTTAAAAAACAGAAAAGCTCTGTATGTGCGCGCTTCTGAAATTTATTCTGATGGCTTCAAATATCATTCATCCAACCATTCTCAGTCTGTTTTTTTGAGTGGTGGACTTTTTTATGACAAATCTACATGGAAATTAAACCTGATGGCTGGTCATCAGCAAAATAAGATGGCTTGGCTTGGTGTAAGGGATTCATTGATTAAAATTGATCGTAGAACAAATGCTAATAGTGATGAAAATGATGAATTTACACAATCTCTCATTCAAGTGCAGAATAACTGGCTAATAAATCCATCTTCATCTTTGCAATCAAGTATTTATTATACCTATTTGAAAGGTAATTATGACTTTGACTTTAATAACTTTCTTGGATTTCCATCAACCGACGAACTATACAATTATGCTTTTCAATCAAATTTTATTGGTTTTTTCAGCAATTATACTTTCACGAAAAATTCTTTGACTTTAACTACTGGCGTTCATGGGAATTTGTATAATCGACATCATATTGGCAGTGAGAAAATACTGGGTGAATTGTATGAAAATACCGGGCGTAAAAATGAAATAAGTACCTTTGCCAAAGTAGATTATCGTTTCAATCGCTTGAATTTATTTGCTGATATTCAGTATCGCTACACAAATTTTAATTACACTGGTTCTGTTCCTCTAGATGAATTATCTTGGAGTTTTATTAATCCTAAGGCAGGAGTTAGTTTTGATATGGCACCGAATATTGTTGCTTATTACAGCATTGGCAAAACCGGGCGTGAACCTACAAGAAATGACCTTTTTGGTGGCAATGATGATCTTTTGGCCGATAGTGTTGGCAATGCAGATTTGTATATCAAAGAGCCTGAATATGTGGTAGATCAAGAATTGGGTTTTAGGTTGAACTCTAAGAATTTAAAAATGGGTTTTAACTTTTACTACATGGAGTTTGAAAATGAAATTGTACTCAATGGCAATTTTGGTCCAAATGGCTTAGTGCTGACAAACAACGTGGAGCAAAGCTATCGTACAGGCTTTGAGTTAAGTATTGAATATCAATTGACTAAGAACCTGGAGCTGGTTAATAATTCTTCGTTTAACTATTGTCGGATTAAGGAACAAAACGAAACGTTTGTGCCAATTCTTACACCTCCTGTTATTATAAATCAGGAAGTTATTTACAATGTGGGAGCATTTGCTGCAGCTATTTCGGCCAGGTATCAGGATGCATCTTACATGGACTTTGCCAACTCATCCTCATTAAAATCCTATTATTTGCTGAATGCAAGACTCGGATACCATTTTAAAGCGTTTGAACTAGCTTTTTTTGTGAATAACATCACCAACTCAAAATATTATAACCATGGTTATATTGATTACGATGGTAGCCTAAAATATTTTGTTCAGGCCCCAACCAATTTTTATGCTTCAATAAAGTATAATTTTTAATGAGTTTTTTTGATATAAATTACATTGCTTTTAGCATACTGGGCTATCCGATAAGTTATGTTGAACTGATTGGAACCCTGTTTGGTCTTATTTCTGTTTTTTATGCTTCAAGAGCAAATATTCTTACCTGGCCTACGGGTATTGTAAACGAGGCATTTCTTTTTATTTTGTTTTTCCAGGTGCAGCTCTATGCTGATATGTTTTTACAGGTTTACTTTTTTGTGGTCACACTTTATGGTTGGTATAACTGGAAAACAAATCTGGGCGAAAAAAAAGTATCATCTCAAACGTTTAAAAATCGCCTCATTTTGTTGTTGGTTATTATTATCGGAAGCTTTTTTTCGGGTTATTTGTTTTCAAATATTCATACTTTGTTGCCCGCCTATTTTAAAATCAAGGCAGCCTATCCTTATGCTGATTCTTTTGTGATGGTCTCAAGTATTGTGGCAACTGTTCTATTGGCAAGGAAGAAGCTCGAAAATTGGGTGTTGTGGATAGCTGTTGATGTTGTTTGTGTGGTTTTGTATTACAAAAAAGAAATCTATTTTCTTTCACTTGAGTATTTAATATTTTTCGGACTGGCATCTTATGGCCTTTATCATTGGACAAAAGAATTAGAGCATGATTAAAGCATTTGTTTTTGGGAAATTTTTGCCTTTTCATAAAGGTCATCAGGCAATGATTGATTTTGCATTGAGTAAATGCGATTTTCTAACTGTACTGGTTTGTTGCAGTAATAAGGAATCAGTATCCTGCAATATCAGAAAACAGTGGATTAAAGAAACCTTTCCAGATGAACGAAAAATCGAAATACGGGTTTTTAATTATAACGAGCGTGAGCTGCCAAACACTTCTGCATCATCAAAACAGGTCTCAAAGGTTTGGGCAGAGATGTTTATGAAAATTTTGCCTGGATACTCGTTACTGATCACCTCTGAAAAATACGGTGATTATGTGGCTGAATTTATGGGTATACGACACCAATTGTTTGATATTCAGCGGGAAAAACAACCTGTTTCTGCTACTGCTTTGCAAAAAGATTTGTTTACGAACTGGAAATATTTACCTAAAAGTGTTAAGCCCTATTTTGCCATCAAGGCGGTGCTACTGGGAACGGAATCAACTGGAAAAACCACTTTGACTGAAAAACTCTCAAAACATTTCAATTGCAGTAAAGTGTTAGAAGCAGGGCGCGATCTTATTGAGGATTCAAATACTTTTAGCATGGATGATTTGTATCTGGTAGCCAAAGAGCATGCTAAACGAATTGATAATGCTGTAGTTGGCAACAGTCCACTAGTAATTATTGATACTGATATTTATATTACCAAATCATATTGTCATTTTATGTTCAACAAGGAGTTGGCAGTCGATAAAACCATTTTAAAATCAAACAAGGCACACCTTTATCTCTATCTAAACAATGATGTAGAATTTGTTCAGGATAGAACAAGGTTGTCAGAATCTGACCGGAATTTATTGGATGCATCGCACAGACGGACTTTAAAAGATAATAAGATAGAAATTGTTGAAATATCCGGAAACTGGGAAGAGCGATTTGAGAAAGCTGCTACTGCAGTCAATCAATTGATAAAGACGCTAAACGGTATTTCCCATAAGTAGGGAAATGTCAGTTATGTAATAATTCCCCATCTACATTTTTAAAGAGTCACACCATAAAGACTGCTCTTCTTTATGTGTTTTGTTTTTTAAATATGCTTAATTCACCAAGGTGCTTCCTTCCAATGAATTGTCCCGTAAAATAAGCCCCAATAAACAGTGGATAGGTGTAAAATGCAAAGCCTATATCGCTGTAAATTCTTAGCAAAATTACAATCGGTACAGGTAAATGGATATACAAAAACCATTTAAACGAAAACTTTTTTACATTTCCTCTTAAATAGCCAAAGGGCAGGTTGATGATAAAAATGATAAGCGTTATTGCTAATAATTTAAAGATATATTCTGTCATAATTTAATTTTTAGTAAAATAATGGGCAAAAGTAGTTTTTAAATGAGGGCGAGAAAAATATACAATTTAGAAAATTGTTGGAACTAAAGATTCAAATATTGGGAAACTGTTCCAAATTGCCCGGCACACAATGTTTTGCATTTTCTTTATACCGATAAGTTAAATTAGGGTAATCTAAAATGAGATTAATAAGATCGTGTTTTCTATCATGTTTTAATCTGTTAATGTCGAATTTGTAATTTCGATTTTTGTATCGGCATGCATAGAAATGCCTGGGTGTGCATACCAGCTTCCTCCATGATTATTCCTGATTGTTGACTGGTCGATAACAATATTTCCTGTATGATCATTGGTGACAAAAAAGATAGCTGAACCATGTGCATTAACTGTATTTTCTTCGATAAGAGTGCCAAAAACCTTTAATGTCATAGTATTTCCATCATTATAGATCGCACCACCACTTCCACCACCGGGAGTACCAGCCTGTGCCGGATTAGCACCATTACCTGTGCAGTAATTATAGGAGAACAAGCTATTGTAAATGGTCCATGAAACTCCAATGCTACTGATTCCTCCTCCGTTTGAGCCATAATTGGCATATTCTTCTCCGCCACCAAAGGTGCAATTAGTAATGTAAACAGGCAGACCTTTGTACTGACTGAAAACACGGATGGCTGCCCCACCAACATCAGCACCTTCGAGTGCACAAACATTATTGAAAAACCGACAGTTTACTGCTTTAAATCTCCCGCCACGAACCCAAATAGCTCCACCACCATCGTATTCAGTTTCAGTTGTTGAATTCCCATCTGCAAAAGTAAGGTTCTGTACAGTTAATTTAGGAAACTCCTGATTTTGGCAATGCGATGTCAGCCAATTTAAACTTTGATCGCAGGTATTCATGTATAAAATTCTGCTTTTTCCTCCTCCACTAAGCGTGATTAGTCCGCCACCATCAATTACCGTTTCAAGATCTTCTCTGTTATATACTTTAGCAGGCTCAGTTAAAGTAATAGTTACAGGCACGCCTCCGCTATTAAAAACAATTTTACCGCCTTCACGTACAGCTTGTATAAATTTTTCGGCAGTAATACTTTCTGGAGTTCCATCGCCAATTACATGGTCGGGGTTTGAAACATCTTCAGGAGCCGCTTCTGCAGGAACTGGGTAATTTCCATCAGGGTTGCCGGCAGGAGGCCCATCTTGAGGATTAGCTAAAGGATTTTGAAAAAAAACTCCGTCAGGAGTGCTATCTTTCTTACAACCAAAAAAACTTATAGCCAAAATGACCAGTAACACAACAATAATGGTTATTATTGCTTGAAATTTTTTGTTAATCATCGATTGATTTTTTAAGGTTAATACTTTGCGTTATCTAAACGACCTGATTAATTTGAATATTGTTGCGTGAGGTTGACATATTTTCTGAAAAGAAGGGATAATTCTTAAATTCTAATCCCTACAATCAAAATATCATCAATTTGTTCGTGCTGGCCTTTCCAGATATCTAAAGTTTCGGATAGAACTTTTTTCTGCATGGCAAGTGGTAGGTACGATATTTCTTTAAGAAGTTCTTTAAAATTACGGCTTAAAAATTTACGGTCATATTTCCCACCAAACTGATCCATGAACCCATCTGAAAACATGTAGATTAAATCACCTGATTTAATGTTAATAATGTGATTAGTGAATGGGTGGGTTTTGGTCTGGATACCAATTGGCATGCTGTCACCTTTGTATTCAGTTAATTCTCCATCCCTGATAAAATAGAGCGGATTATTAGCTCCTGCAAATTGTAATTCTTTGGTATTTAAATCAATAACTACCAGTGAAAGGTCTATTCCATCCAATCTTCTTTTTTTATCATAACCACCCTGGTGCAATGTTTTAATTACTCTTCTTCTTAAAATTTCCAGGATAGTGTTGGCATCCAGAATGTCCATTTTAAAAGTTATTTCGTTTAAAAGGGAAATTCCCAGCATACTTAAAAAGGCTCCCGGAACACCATGTCCGGTGCAATCTGCTGCTGTTACTACCAATCTGTCGTCAATTCTGTGCGCCCAATAAAAATCACCGCTTACAATATTCTTCGGTTTGTTCAGAATAAATGAATCAGCAACTACTTTTTTTATGATATTTTCGGAAGGCAGTATTGCAATCTGAATTTGGCTTGCATAGTTTAAGCTTTGTGTAATTTCATAATTTTTGCGCTCAATTTGTTCCTTTTGCCACTTCATTTTGGTGGTCCGTTTTTCAACCTTTTCTTCTAACTCTTTATTATACCGAAGGAACCGTTTTGCCTTTCTCTTCTGGAAAATATAAACAATTATGGTAACAACCAGTGAGCAAAAAGCAGTGACTAATACAATGAACCATGTTTGTATCCAGAAAGGTGTTTTTACAGAGATGAAATACTTTTGTGATTCATTTGTGCTTCCAAAAATATTTTTTGCCCTTATTTGTATTTTGTAATACCCTGGTTGCAGCAAAAAGTCAACATCTGGCGATTGTTTCCAGGTTGACCATTCATTCATTAATCCTTCAATAAAATATTGATACCTTATTTTTTCAGGCCTCAAATAATACGGTGCATTAGTTTTGAAGGTAAGAGAAACTACCCTTGGAGTAATTTCAATGTTGTTTTTGGTAATGTAATAACCTTCGTCATTTTGAATTTTTTGAATGTATACGTTAAAATTGCTCAGATACGATTCTGATATTTCAGCTGGTAAAATCTTATACAGATTGTCATGCCCATCAATTACCCAAATATTGTTATGTTTATCAACTTTTATGTTCCTGATATTATCAAATAAATTCAAAAGTGCTATCTGATCAGGTCTCAATTGAATATTATCACTAATAAATACCCATCGTTCTTCGTTTTTTAGCCAGGTGATGTTTTTTTGTGAAATTATGTATTCTAAATAATTCAGGCTGTTTGGCAACAACTGATTACTTGGTTCAATTTTTTCGCTGTCCCTATTAAAATGATAAATTTGGTTAGCACTTAAAAAGAAAATCTTATCCTTAATTTTTCTAATTGCATATTTATCAGGATGTTTTCGCTCAAAATCGTAGATTTCAAAAGATTGCAGTGTGTGATTTTTCCCAATATTAAAATGATAAACCAAAGCATCGCTACCCACCCAAAGAACACTGTCATCCTCAACAATCTGCAATACTTTATCCTCAAATTCTTTAGGTTGTATTTTTTTTAATTCTTTCCAGCTGCTTTTATTTTCTTTAATAACTGTAAAGCCCTTTTCGGTTCCAATGTAGAATAACCCTCTTGTTTTAGAAGGTGAAATAATGTTTATGTAATGGTTTTTGAGAATTTTTTTTGCCTTTTTCTTTTTGATTTCATAAAGTCCATTGTTGCTAGCTACTAAAACTATATTTTTATATTTAACCAACTGTCTGCACTTGCCTTTTATTCCATTTACTTTTTTAAAGACATAAGAAACTGATAGAATACGAACTTTTTTCTTCTTATAAACATATTTCTTCTTTTCAGGTGTTGATGTCCTGGTTTTTTCTGGCGGCTCCTCTGTTGGCTCTTCTATTTTGTTTTCCTCAAGCTTTTCTTTTCTTTTTTCTTCTTCTTTCTTTTTCTTTCTTAGCTCTTTTCTTTCCTTCCATCTTTGAAAAATGTTTTTCTTTTTCGCAGGCTCCGTTTCTAATTTAGTCGTACTTTTCGGAACAAGTACTGTTTTAATGCTGCTTTTTTTTATATAAATGTTAAATTCCTCAATACTTTTCAGCGTATCCAAATAAAAAACGCCCTCAGTGGTTGCAATGTAAGTAGTATTGTTATAATCTATTATGTCGGTGAGTTTGCCTTCAATTCCAGGATAATAATTGAAGTCTTTTACAGGTAGGTCATAATTCACTCGGCTTATTCCGTATCCATGTGAAAGCCAAATTCCACCCTCTTTATCTTTGCTTGTTGCAAAAATTTCATCGTCTGGCAGACCATTCTGATAATTGATAATATTTGCAATCTTTCCGTCTTTTTTATTCAGAATTAAGATACCCCCGGATAATGTTGATAATGCAAATTGAGTAGCGCTCAAATCAATCCCTCCGGCCAGAATGCTTTCATTGACATAATCCGAAGCTGAAAAACTGTATTTATTGAAGTTCTTGCCATCATAGGTGTAGAGTTTATTTGCAAATGTGCCAATAAGTAATTTGTTTTTTGATAGTTTTAAACTAAACAGCATTTGGTTACTTGAAAGCTCCGAACTTTTAGGTAGTAATTCTTTTTTACCGTCAATAGCAATTTTATAAACACCTTTTTTTTCCTTAGAAATGTAAAGCTCATTGTTAAATTGAAAAATTCCATTTTGTTTAATACCATCCTGAACAAACCATTCGTCTACGAGCTCTAGTTTTTTTCTGTCATAAACACTCAAAGATTCATCACTGTAAAAAAAGATGTATTTTTCGCTTAATTTAATATCTGTGATTTCACCATATCGTAATTTTTCATCTGATAAAGTTTTGTATTCGTACTCTCCTTTTCCGTTTAACTCTAAAAATCCAAATTGATTATCGCAACCAACTAGCACAACTTTCTTTTCAGGAAGGTTCTTTAATGAAATAGGTACAGCTGGTAATTTAATTCTTTCCCATATTAATCCATTAAAGATTGCTAGTCCTTGTCTATTCGCAAAAATCATTTGTCCATATTCATCCTGGCAAATAGACCATATCTCTTGATTACTAAGCTCTGGATTAAAGTTGGTGATGAAAGGAATTCCTTGATTGGTGTTTACCGATTTTATTGTATCGGTTTCAAGAGTGCTGTCATTAAATAAATTCTCACTATTTTCAAATAAACCAAAGGAGCTTTCTAACCAATTTGAAGCACCACCAAGAGTGACAAAAATTGTAAAAATAGTTAAAGCGATGAAGTGCTTCATTTTAGCGCAATGGTTTAGAAATTAGTTTTCAATAGTTTGCCAGTCATTATTTGTTTAAAGACTTGCAATGTCGCTGATTCATTGGCTTTTAATCGTTAGAATATGTTCCAAAAAGCTATTCAGGTATACTCTATCACAAATTGTTTACCAAAGTATGGTATTGTGGCAAATATCTACTAAGCCAGTATGGAATATTGTAAAACGGAATTCTATAATGGCTTTGTATATGCTATCGACTGGCAGTTTTGGTTTGAGATCTTGCGAAGTAAACCAAATACTAACAGCGGTTCGGTATAATAAAAAATTGCCTGTTTAATAGAGTATTTGAAAGTGAGGGAGGAAAAGTGAAAGTAGGTGTTTGGTTTTAAATTCTAAGTCCAACGACCAAAATATCATCAAGCTGATCTCTGTTTCCTTTCCACATTTTTAAGGTTTCATACAAAATGTTTTTCTGCTCATTTAAAGGCAATCCGGATATTTCTGTAATCAGGGCCTTAAAGTTCCTGCTTAAAAACTTTCTCCCAAGTTCGCCTCCGAACTGATCAATGAAACCATCTGAGAACATATAAATAAGGTCGTCTTTTTTAACTTCAATTTTATGGTTGGTGAATGGTTTATCTAATAAAGAATGAATTCCAATGGGCATTCTATCTCCTTTAAACTCAGTTAGTTCTCTATTTCTGACTATGTACAGAGGATTATTAGCACCTGAGAATTGTAGTTCTTTGCTTTTTAAATCAAGCACAACTAAAGAAAGATCAATACCGTCCAGCCTTTTTTTTTCATATCCTTCCTGGTGCATCGATTTTATTACTCTTTTTCTAAGTTTTTCTAATATGGTGTTTGCCTCTAAATGATCCATTTTATTAGTGATCTCATTTAAAAAGGTAACACCCAACATGCTCAAGAAAGCACCCGGAACACCGTGGCCTGTACAGTCAGCAGCCGTTACAACCAATTGTCCATTAACTCTGTTTGCCCAATAAAAATCGCCACTAACGATATTCCTGGGTTTGTTTAATACAAAGGAATCCGAAACTGAATTACCAATAATCTTTAGCGGCGGTAAAACTGCCGATTGAATTTGGCTGGCATAATTAAGACTGTCTGTGATTTCCTGGTTTTTATATTCGATCTGTTCCTTTTGTTTCTGTATCTCTTGTGTGCGCTCTTCAACTTTTTCTTCAAGCTCTTTATTGTACTTTAATAATTTCCTTTCTTTCTTTTTCTGGAAAATGAAAATAAAAAGAGTGACTATTAGCAAAGCTCCTGCAGCAAGCACCATAATAAACCAGGTATGCATCCAAATTGGTGATTTTACCCTGACAACATATTCCTTTGACGATGAAATGTTTCCAAAAATATTTTTGGCTCTTACTTGCACAACATATTTACCAGGACGTAATATAAAATCGAAATTCGGAGATTGTTTCCATTCCGTCCAACCATTCATTACTCCATGGATAAAGTATTGATACCTAATCTCTTCTGGGCGTAAATAGTAAGGAACGCTTATTCTGAAAGTTAATGAGTTAACCCCTGATTCGATTTCAATTTTTTCCTTTGAAACATAGTTTCCCAGGTTGTTTTGTATGCTTTGAATATAAACTTTGAAATTACGTAGGTATGATTCGGCAATATCTTCAGGAAGTATTTTGTACAAACTGTTGTTTCCATCAACCACCCATATGTTGTTTTGATCATCAACCCTAATATTTTGTATGTTCTCAAAAATATTTAAAAGAGATGTTTGTTCTGGCCTAAGTTGCTGTTTATCACTAATAAATATCCACTTTTCTTCGTTCTTTAACCAAGTAATTCCTGGCTGAGAAATAATGTACTTAAGAAACGGAAGTTTGTTGGGAATCAGTTTGTCACTAGGTTCTATTTTCCCATTTTTCTCATTATAAAGAAATATCTGGCTTGAACTCAAAAAGAAAATGTTATCTTCAATTTCTCTGACCGAGAATTTATCAGGATTACTTTTCCCAAAATCAAAAACTTCAACTGATTCTGCCTTGTTCTTTTTTCCAATTGTAACAAAATAAATCAAGGCATCGCTGCCAATCCATAAATTACCATTTTTGTCTTCCGAAATACTAAGTATTTCATCATCAATTTCTTCTGTCTTTATATTTTTAATTTCTTCCCATTTGTTTTTATATGATTTAACTGCCGTTAAGCCATTATCTGTTCCTATATAAACAACATTTTTTGTTTTTGAAGGAACAACAGTATTTATATATACATTTTTTAAAATTCTTTTTGCCGACTTTTTCTTAATTTCAAAGAGCCCTTCGTTTGAAGCCACCAAAATTAAATTTTCATATTTTAGCAGTTGTTTACATTTTCCTGAAACCCCTTTTACTTTCTTAAATACGTAGGACAGTGATAAAATTCTTTTCTTCTTCTTTTTATAAACAATTTTTTTCTTTTTCGATGGAGCCTTTTTTTTATCAACAACTTTTGGTTTCTCCACTATTTCTTCTTGTTTATTTTTCTCATTTTCCAATTGCTTTTTTAGCCTTCTTTTTTCCCTTCGTTCCTTCCATTTTTGGAAAATACTTTTTTTCGGTTTTGTCTCAGGAGTATTTACTTTTTCTTCAGTATCCTTTTTTGTCGAATTCGTTTTTTTTAGGCTTGTTTTTTTTACATAAATATCAAATTCTTTCACATCTGTAAGGGTGTCAAGATAAAATACACCTTCAGTTGTTGCAATGTAAATTGTGTTATTAAATTCCAATACATCAATAAGCTTTCCTTCGATACCTGGGTAATAATTGAAATCTTTTACGGGTAAGTCATAATTAACACGACTAATTCCAAATCCATGCGAAATCCAAAGACCTCCTTCATTATCTGTTCCTGTTGCAAAAATTTCATCATCGGGCAGACCATTTTGATAATTAATAACATGAATTATTTTTCCATTCCCTTTATTTAGTATTATTATTCCTCCTGACAGAGTTGAAAGTGCAAACTGATTGTTATTGAGGTCAATACCTCCAACTAACTGACTTTCTTCAATATACTCGTCAGCACTGCAATGAAAACTTTTAATATTTTTCCCATCAAATGTGTAAAGTTTATTTGTTAGTGTTCCCAGTAAAATTTTTTTTGATGAAAGTGGAAGACTAAAAGCTATCTGGTTTACTGCAAGAATTTTGCTGTTTGGAATAAGACTTTTTTGTCCATCCTTTGTAATTTTATAGATGCCTTTGTTTTCTTTTGAAATAAAAATGTCATTGTTGAACTGAACAATGCCGTTTTGTTTTATTTCATCCTCTACAAACCATTTATTTATTAATTCGAGGTTTTTCTTACTGTATACACTTAGTGACTTATCGCTATAGAAGTAAATATTTTCGTTGGTTAATTTGATATCTGTAATCTCCCCAAATTTTATATTGGTTTCAGATAGTCTGAAATATTTGTATTGGCCTTTGTCATTTTTCTTTACAAAGCCAAATTGATCGTCGCAGCCAATAAGAATAATGTCTTTTTCCGGAAGCTTTTTTAGCGAAATTGGAATTGCCGGGAGCCCTAAAAGTTCCCATTTGTTTCCATTAAATATTGTAAGTCCTTGTCTGTGAGCAAATATCATTTGCCCATAATTGTCCTGGCAAATTGACCAGATTTGCTGATTGCTAATTCCTGAATTATTATAGTTGGTAATATATGGATTTCCCTGGTTGGCAATAACTGATTCAATCGTGTCTGTTTCTATATTTTTGCTGTTTGAATAACGGGATGAAATATTATAATGGCCATTTAAGTTGTTAGAATTCCAACTTAAAATCCCTGCTAATATTGGTAAAAATGTTAAGGAAATTGCTGCTATTAAAAGCTTCATTACATTTACCCTATTTAATTTTTGAAAAAGTCCCTATTAAAAGTCGGACCGCAAATATAGAACTTACCTATTAAATTTAAATGAGTCTTACCTCCAATTACAAATAATCTACCAAAGTGCAAAATTGTGGTAAATATCTATAATATTTACAAAATTGTCAGGTTTAAGTGTAATTGTTTTGCTTTTATAGTTTTATAAATCAGGCAGGGTTCTTAAAACTCTTATAAGTTCTATTTCTTATTAAGCAACAGCTAATTATAAAATTCAGCTGATAAATTGCTAAGATTTGGATATATTAATTTTCCAACCAGCAGAATACTATTATTCAAGTTATCTTTTACGATAAAAAGAAATGGATGATTCGCATTAAACCTAATAAAGGATTTATCTTTACTGTTTTTTAATTGTTCAGGCGTGACAACTAGTTCAGTGAAATTTGAGTTTTTATTTTCATCTACTTCAATAATTGTTTTTTGAATTACTTTAGAAATAAAAACTTTGTCTTTAGAAATTTTGCTAAAATCACCATCTTCTGAAAAAGCTAATTCAACTCCTTTATCTCGTATAAATGGAGCTAAGTCTTGAGAAAACTCAATTCGAAACTTAGGAAGCGATACACTAACAAGTTTTGTATACAGTTCTCCATTCCAGAAGTCAAAATTAACAGGGGTCAATTCGTTTTCAATGGAATCTAAGTCACTTGTTTTTTTTGGGAGAATTATAATCATGGAAATATTCCGTCCGGAATAAGGTAGTTCTAAAATTTGAAAAACGTTATTTTCATTATATCTTAAGTAGGAGGTTTGATTCATAAAGTCAACCTTGGTTTTTGAACTATCCGCATTGTAAAAATTATGTTTACTTGTAAACTGCTCATTAAAAGGGTTCTCCCAGTTCCCATTTAAATAAACATAGTTAGTATATATCAGGTTGTCAAATTCCGAAATATTTTCTGGACTTATGATATTCCTAATGTTAAAGTTGCTTGACTTTTTTATCCACCTGTTTATTGCCTTTGCATTTCGCTCATTGTTTGAACTCATATTTATAGACTGAACATGGGCTGCAAAATTCATTTTTAACATGTTTTTATATTTCTTTTGCAGGTCATAATTACTGTTTGCCCATAGCGAGTTTCCAATCAGTAAATTAATGTCGTTACTTTTGTATATTTGGTATCGTTTTATTAGTTGCTTAAAACTAAATAATACACCAAAAGGAGTGATAAAGTTCATTTCTTTCGCAATATCTTCTTGCGTTTTACCTTCGCTTCCGATATAAGACATTGCCATACAAGTAGAAATTCCGAAAGGCGAGAGTACAGTGTTTTCACTGTTTGAATTAAACGATTTGTATAAGTTTAGCGAATAAGCATTATTTCTTGAAACCGTTGATTTAACGTAATCATCCTGACCTAAACAAACAAGGCCAATTAATAGACAGAAAATAGTAGTAAAATAAAATTTCATTGTTGGTTTGTTTTTAGCAAAATCACAACATTCCCAGAATAACAATTATCGTACAAAATTACAATCTGTATTAGATATTGCAGGCCATTGTTTTGTTATTTTGACAGATAGATGCTTATTTTACTTGAATTGCATAAAAGCACGTGTTAATTTTTTATGTTTAGTGCATTAAATAATGAACTATCAGCAACAGCAAAGGTACGACTAATTATAATATGCTGAGTAATAGTCTGGTTTAGATTGGTTTAAATACGAGTTGGTTTATTCAATTCTATTTTGCTCAATAGGTTTTTTAATCTTCTAAATCCCAGTCGATAATGGCTTTAATCCTCTCAATCTGTGCTTGTTTGTTTACTTCGCGTAGATTGTTTGCGGTATCAGTAAAAAACTGATGGGCAGATAGAAATTTGACTTGTATTTTATTCCATGCATTCAACGAAGACATCTTTCCCTGAGCCTTAAGTTCTTCATACAGGGTGTTTGATACAGGAATAAAATCACTTCGGCCAAGGTAGTCGAGGTCGGAATCACAAATAATTTTCTGTAACAATGTTTCAGGTTGAGGAGGAAGTTTTGTTGCCATTATTACATTACAAATTTCATCAATTTGCTTTTGATTATAATTAAACTTAGGCAACCATTCTCTTGCTATTTGAGTTCCAAAATATTCATGGTTATCATAACCTATTGTGTGTCCTGCATCATGGAATAATGCAGCAGTCATCAGTAAAAGGATGGCTTCATCATCCACACCTTCGCCATATCCGATTAATTCTGCCTGATTTACTACATCAATCGTGTGCTTGTAATTATGATAGTATAGGTACTTAGGTAATTCTCTTTCCAGTTTGTCAAGAATCATTTCCTGCAAATCAGTAAACTGACGAATAAGGTATTTTACACGGAAAATTTCGTTAGGCCTAACACCAACTTTTCTATCCTCGGAGTACATTTTCTTAATTCGCTTAATGAAATACATCTCCATATCGCCCTGGTATTTTACAGGTATTTTACCATGATAATCACAATCAAAATACTGCTTCACTAATTCATAAGTCATCACAGAAATATTGATTTTGCCTATTTCACTTGCCGAAGCCATCCTGGTTGCAATGTTAACAGTATCACCTTTTAAATCGTAAGAGATTTTTTTCCTTCCTTGTATAGTAGCCGTAACTGCACCAGTGTGAATACCCAACCTTAAATCCCAAAATTTTCTGTTCTCTTTTTCGTATTCTTCTTTAAGGTTTCCAAGGTAATCTTCCATTTCCAGTGCCGCTAGTACTACGTCAATAGGGTTGGTGATGTTTTTTACAGGTACACCTCCAGCACACATATATGCATCACCAATGGTTTTAATTTTCTGTATTTTGTATTTTTTTACAATTTCGTTAAAATGAAAGAAGATTTGATCCAGTTCATCAATTATTTCTTCAGAATTCATTCCTTCAGATATCTTTTTAAATCCCTGTATATCAAGATATAAAACGGTGGCCATTTTAAATCTTAGGGTTTTAGAAGTTGGAGCTGCTTTTAATCCTTTTGGTAATAAATCTTCAGGTATTTGAGCAATTTTGTGTTTGAAGTTTTGATTTTCGTCTTCAAGCTTTTCGTTTTTTTGCTTAAGTTCTTTTATTTGGCTTTGTAAATCTTTGTTTTCGTTAATGAGTTTTTGAATTCTAAAAACAAGTTCTTTATTATCTTCCATTTGATCAGGTTTATTTCTAAAGAAATATTACAATTAATTCACAATTTAGAATAAAA
Organism: Bacteroidales bacterium; assembly: GCA_050296515.1. Lineage (GTDB taxonomy): Bacteria > Bacteroidota > Bacteroidia > Bacteroidales > NBLH01 > NBLH01. The sequence goes on from JBNKRJ010000029.1 coordinate 29,750, forward strand.
AAAGGCAATTGCAAAACATTAGTTTGTTTAGTTCATAGAAAACCAAAGTACTGAAAATGATTGGTAAGTTATTTACTTCTAAAGTTCGAACTATTTGTTATTCAGCATTTTGCTGACAAAAGACCAAAGTCGGAAGCTGGAAGTAGAATCCTCTGCGGGATTGAAATCTTTTTTGTGCTTCGGGCTTCAGGCAAAATTATTTTACAAAAATAGTATGAGCTTTGTGGTAAACTCCTGCCAAACCAGATACTAAAAATAGCTATTATGATTTAGCTTATCAAATATTATCTCAAAATTTAGATTAATTGTAGTTTGCTTGAGGTGAGCATGCTTTATTCATCTGCAAGCTTTTCCTTTTGTTGGTCAATCAAAGCCTCTATTTTTTCGTTTAAAATGTCAATTTTTCGCTCTAAATCATCATTGTTGTCCATCACCATTGAATCAACAAAAATTGAATTCACCAAAGAAAGACCTAAAATACCTCCAATTATCAGCACCAAGACGAAATAAAATTTAATAGCAAAGGCATTAAAATTTGTGGATGTTTGCGCAATTTTATCGGGGACCTCATACCACCCCTCAGTAGTGAAAACTTTGAAGGTGGAATACATGGCTCTGATTGGATCTCCAAAATATTGTGGTGATAAATCTTTAAACAGGTAACAGGAAAGGATTGAAAAAATAAAGTTTAAGAGAAAGAAACCAAAAAGAGCAAATATAGATGCCTTTAGAGCCCTTTGAACGCCTTTTATTAAAGCATCAATGCCTGGTATAAATTTAAATAATCTAAAAAACTTAAAAACCCGGAAAGCCCTGAAAATGAGAAGAAAACTAAGCCCATGCATTTTACTATGCATAATCAAAAGAATGATGGATGGAAGTGATAGAAGTACTAAAGTAAAATCCATTTTGTTCCATGCAGAGCTAATATATGTTTTCCAGCCAAAGTGGTAGATCTTTATAATTGCCTCAATAAGAAAGAGGGTAGTTATTAGGCTGTCAATCAGTGTTATATAGTATAAAATGTTTTTACCAAATTCATGAAATCCTTCACCAAAAATGGTGAAAGAATTTAGGATAATTAAAAACAGTATGAAACGATCACTTAAAAATAACCGGGTAATGAGATTTGTTTTTTTTAATGCTGTTTCCATACAAATTTTTAGTTATTGATGGAGTTACCGAAAAAGGTGGAGAAAGCTTTTTTCTTCTTTGACTTGACCATCATAGCCAACCGCTTTGATGACATAATAATAAACACCCGGTGATGCATCTCTCCCTCCGTTTATTCTTCCGTCCCAACCTTCGATAGCTTCCTCAATTGTGTGCCATTCAGCAACCTTTTTGCCCCACCTACTGTATATGTAACACTCAAATTGTTTAAGCCCTTCAAGCTCCTTTTCCTTTAAATAAAATCGATTTGTGAGCTTGCCACTATTCGGATTAAAGGCATTTGGAATATTTTCAAGTTTCGTTTTTGGGATGAGGACAGTAATAATGTGTGAAATAGTATCTTTACAGCCGTCATCAGTTCTTGCTGTTAAATAAACTCTGTATTTCCCATCTGTTTCATATTTATGTTTGACCGAGTCTTCAACAGAAAAAGGTGAATCATCGCCAAAGTCCCATTCGAGTTCAGTTGCCCAACTAGTTTTATTTATGAATGTAAAAAGAGAGTCAAATGCCACAGAATCTGTATATGTAAATTCCGGTGCCTCTATCGTGACCAAAATTGATGTATCCTGCTTGCACCCAAAGTTATCGAATGCAGTGAAAGTATATCTAATGTTTGCTCTAATGTCTGTGTCTTCAGACCAGGCAGTTGCCAGATAAGTAGTGTCATTTTTAAAAAAAAACGTTGAGCCAACATGCCCACTTTCACCGGTCCATTCGGGGGCTGGGATTTGGTTGTAGGTGTGGCTGTATTCCCAATCCGTAAATATTTGTTGACCTTTTAACGTCAATTGCGAAGCAAAAACATACCCTTGGCTACCCGCTGCATCACCAATTACTTTTATCTTCCATTCTCCATTTAATGGGCAACCAGCTAAACTGCTAAAATTTGATTCAGAACCGTACTCTCCTTTCGGCATTATTGTGTCTGGTAATGAGATGGTTACATCATTCATCGCAGTATTTGTTCCAAAATCTGTCCAGTAATATGCGTAAGGAGTGCCTGCTTTGCTGGGGTCTACCGTATTTGGTACCCCTAAATCAATATCATCCTGCCCGCCAAAGCTTTTTAAAATAATACCGCTTCCATTCGGGCAAATTAGTTCAACCTGGACATCAGCCAGGTTGTTATGTTCTAGTTTTACCATTATGGTGTCAATCTCACTTCCATCGGTAATAAGTTCTGTTTTTTCAAATATCCGGTAATCAAATTTTGCAATATAATCGTTCGAGTCGGGTATTTTATGATGGTTTTCTTCTTCCGATTTGTCAGGTATTTCATATACCCAGGTAGAATCATTGAGGACACCTGTTAGATTGATATACTGCCCTATGCAAATAGGTTCGTCCCTGTCAGATTTTGTGCCTGAAAAATTTGGAGTTAAAGCTACCTCATGCTGTAAGATAGCATAATCAGTATCTGCTCCTTTTGAAGCATCTACCCTGACCAGGTAACCACCTCCTTCGGAATAAATATGTTCAACAGTATCTGTTCCAAAACTGTTTGTTTTGGCAGTATTATCTCCAAAAGACCACACTAAGTCTGCATCCTTAATAGTGTCAGTTGCATCCAATGCATTGGTAACAACAGCAATAAAACTACTTACAGAATCAGAACACGAAAATTCGGTTAGGTTCTTTATTTCTACTTTAATCTGACTAAAAAGAATGTTGTAAGTGAAAATTGATAATAGTAAAAAAAATGTTTTAATCTTCATAATAGAATGATTGACTAATGTTGGTGCAAAACTATAAATTTTGTTTTATTATTGTGCATGAGCAATAAGTTTTTATCAATCGATAGTTCTGTAATTGAATCTGTTAATAATTAGTAATTGATTCGCAATAAAATATTTTGCCTATTGTTTTGAGGCCATTATCTTTGCAGCTTGAAAATACTACTCTTTATAACGCAAATGTTGCTGAGAGATTACATACATTTATTATCCACTTAAAAATTTAATTACACAGCGTGCAGTCTTACCTTGAGGAGTTAAATGAAATTCAACGAGAAGCAGTTGAGAATATTGTGGGGCCTTCGTTGGTGATAGCGGGTGCAGGATCCGGGAAAACACGGGTGCTGACTTATCGTATTGCTCATATGTTGAACATGGGAGTCAGGGCATCAGAGGTATTGGCTTTAACCTTTACCAATAAAGCCGCCCGCGAAATGAAGGATCGAATTTCGAAAATTATTGGCGAACAGGCGGCACGCTACCTTTGGATGGGGACTTTTCATTCGATTTTTGCTAAAATTTTACGTTTTGAGTCCAAGGTGATTGGTTATCCTTCAAGTTTCACAATTTATGATGCACAGGACTCGAAAAATCTGATAAAATCTATTGTAAAAGAGCTTCAGTTTGACCAAAATGTGTATAAGCCAGGTGAGATTTTAGGTAGAATTTCATTTGCTAAAAACAATCTGATAACAGCAAAAGCATACGCAGGAACTGCCCAGATTATGCAGGCTGACAGACACTCCAGAAAACCCGAGATTTTCAGGATTTATCAAATGTACGAAAATCGGTGTAAAACTGCGGGGGCAATGGATTTTGATGATATCCTGATGAAAACCAATTACTTATTTGATAAGTTTCCGGAAATTTTGCATAAATACCAGGAAAAATTTAAGTATCTTTTAGTAGATGAGTATCAGGATACTAACTTCTCGCAATACCTGATTATAAAAAGGCTTGCAGACGCACACCATAATATTTGTGTTGTAGGTGATGATGCACAAAGTATCTATGCTTTTAGAGGAGCACGGATTGAGAATATTTTAAATTTCAAAAAGGATTATCCTGAAAATAAGATATTTAAGTTGGAGCAAAACTATCGATCCACAAAAAATATTGTAGACGCTGCTAATAGCGTGATTAGCAAGAATAAAAACCAAATAAAGAAGAATGTATTCTCAGAAAATGAAATAGGTTCAAGAATAAAAATATTTGAGGCTTATACTGACCATGAAGAAGGTTATTTAATTGCCAACTCAATTAATGATTTAAGATATAGTGAGCATTGCTCTTTTAATGGTTTTGCTATTTTGTATCGAACAAATGCACAATCGAGGATTTTAGAAGAAGCTTTGCGAAAGAAAAATATTCCTTATCAGATTTTTGGAGGAATTTCTTTCTATCAACGAAAAGAAATTAAGGATTTGCTATCCTATTTTCGACTGGTTTTGAATCCGAATGATGATGAAGCTTTTAAGCGAATAGTGAATTATCCAAAAAGAGGTGTTGGTGTAACAAGTGTTGATAAATTAGCTGTGTATGCATCTCAAAATCAGACAAGTATATGGCAAGCTGCTTTAAGGTTGAATGAGTCTAATATGGGATTGAGCAAGGCAGTTCAGACCAAAATCATTTCCTTTATGGGCATGATTCAAAACTTTGTGCCATCAGCTTTAAATAATGATGCCTATGAAACTGCACGTGAAATTGCTGTGGCAAGTGGAATTTTAAAAGACTTATACAACGATAAATCTCCTGAAGGAATAAGTCGTCATGAAAATATCCAGGAATTGCTGAACGGTATCAAAGACTTTAGTATCCGTGAGAAAGATGGAGATAATTTGGTTACATTGAATCAATTTGTTGAGAATGTAGCATTATTAACAAATGAAGATAAGGCGGAGAATGATGAGTCTGAAAAAGTGACATTGATGACAATACATTCAGCTAAGGGACTTGAATTTAAACATGTATTTTTAGCAGGCCTAGAGGAAGAATTGTTCCCTTCGAAATTTTCAGTTAGTAACAATTCCGAGTTGGAGGAAGAACGCCGTTTGTTTTATGTTGCTATTACAAGGGCCGAAACAAGTCTGACAATTTCATACGCCAGAACACGCTACAGATGGGGGCAACTGTCTGATTGTCAGCCAAGCAGATTTATTAAAGATATTTCTGAAGATTATATTGATTATCAACGTCAGAATTTATCAGGAAGTCCCTTCAGTAAAGACACGCAGAGTAAATACGGAAATAGAGAAGTCAGCACTGGATTAAAATTTGGAACAAACAAAGCTAAGTTTTCCGGTTTTGGGAAAGAAAAAACAACAGAACCAGCAAAGCCGATGATTCCAAATAAATCAAAATTCAAAAAAGTAGAGCAAACCACGGTTAATTCAACTGCTTCAATAAACAATCAAAAACAAGGGAATATTAAAATTGGGGCTTTTGTTTTTCATGACAGGTTTGGAAAGGGACGGGTGATAGCTTTAGAAGGAGTATTCCCCAATTCGAAAGCAACAATAGAATTTGAAAATACCGGAAAAAAACAATTGCTGCTTAAGTTTGCAAAATTAAATGTGATTGAAGGTTGATCCCAACAATTAGTGATTAACTTTAGGTTTAGTTGTAAATTAATTAAAAGTAATTTATATTTATAAAATTGTAATAATTAAAGAATTAAAATAAAAAAGATGGATTACAGCACCAAGCGAGAAAGATTGATTTTGCCGGAATACGGGCGAAATGTTCAGTATATGGTTGAGCACATTAAAAAAATCAACGATAGGGATTTAAGAAATCAGGCCGCACAGGAGGTTATTAATGTGATGGGAAATCTGAACCCGCACCTAAGAGATATCAACGATTTTAAACATAAACTTTGGGATCAGCTTGCTCAAATGGCTGAGTTTGAGTTAGATATAGACTCCCCGTTTCCTACACCAAGAAAAGAGACTTTTGAAGAAAAGCCACAGAGTGTTCCTTATGTTGATGGTCCATTGAAATACAGATTTTTAGGACGAACCATGCAAAAGTTAATTAAGGCTGCTGTTGAAATTGAAGATAAAGAAAAGCAAGACGAGCTGATAATAGTTATCACCAATCATATGAAAAAGCTTTATGTGATTTGGAACAAAGATACAGTTGAAGATGAGTATATTTTTGAAATGTTAAGTGATTTATCTGATGGTAAACTTGCAGTAGAGGATGGAACTCGATTAATGGAATCGAAGGACTTGATGCAAAAAAAGAAGAGAAAAATTCAAAAAGTACAGAAAGTTCAAAAAAAAGGAGGATATCAAAGAAATTAATAACTGTTGAAAACTGAGTAGCCATAATAACTAAATAACAATGAGTTCTTTTCGAATAAACGGAGGAAAATCATTACAAGGCGATCTTTTTCCACAGGGTGCTAAAAATGAAGCATTGCAGGTTCTTTGTGCTTGTTTACTAACAGACGAAACAATTACTATTTCTAATATACCGGAAATAGTTGACGTCATTAATCTTATGGACATCCTCAAAGGATTGGGTGTAGAAATAGAGAAAATAAAACCTTCTGTTTATCAGTTTAAAGCACAAAGTATTGATTTAGAATACCTGAATTCCACAGAATTCCAAAATAAAGGTGCCAAAATAAGAGGCTCTGTAATGATTATTGGTCCTTTGTTGACTCGCTATGGAAAAGCTTTTATTCCACGTCCGGGAGGTGATAAAATTGGTAGGCGAAGGATTGACACGCACTTGCAGGGGTTTGAAAAACTTGGAGCAAAGTTTCAATTCGATTTAAAAAAGAATGCTTACGTCTTATCTGCCGAAAGACTACAAAGTGCCTACATGTTGCTCGATGAAGCTTCTGTTACAGGAACCGCTAATATTTTGATGGCTGCTGTTTTAGCCAGTGGTACCACAACCATCTATAATGCCGCATGCGAACCTTATGTTCAGCAATTGTGTAAAATGTTGAACAGGATGGGAGCTAAAATAAGTGGAGTCGGCTCTAACTTGTTAACTATTAAAGGTGTAGAAAGACTGGGAGGCTGCGAACATCAGATTTTACCCGATATGATTGAGGTGGGGAGTTTCATTGGCCTTGCAGCGATGACTCGTTCTGAAATTAGGATAAAAAATGTTAATTATAGTGAACTCGGCATAATACCAGACTCTTTTAAACGTTTAGGAATTAGGGTTGAACACAGTGATGATGACATTTTAGTAAATGGTAGAGAAAATTATACAATTGAATCGTTTATAGACGGATCAATAATGACCATTGCAGATGCACCATGGCCAGGACTTACACCGGATTTATTGAGTGTATTTCTTGTGGTTGCAACCCAGGCTAAA
>JBNKRJ010000030.1:0-28349 GCA_050296515.1 Bacteroidales bacterium
AATTCAATGCAATTTTACTTTCATTTCAACAACAAAAGAGCGTATTTCAACAAGATTGAAAGCAGATTGATTGGATTGATGCAAGATTGAAAGAAAAATTTATCACAAAACTAGTTTTGATACAGCCCCCTTCCCGGTCTCACTAGGGCTTGATTGCGAGCTGAAGAAGGTTTTCAATGAGGCCGATCGGGATATTTATCCATATTGATAATTATTGAATTTTATACATAAAATTAACTTGGAAAACATCAGTAATTATAATGAATGGTTGAATTTAAAGATCCTAAAAAATTTTGCTTATCTTATCACATTAATCTAAAAACTGTTTGAAATTGTCAAGACTACTAATAAAAAAAGCAGAGTGTTTTGTTAACGAAACCCTCGTTAAAACAGATATTTTAATAGAAAATGGTCAAATTTCAAAAATTGCAGAATTTATAGATGTTAGGGGCGATGATTCTGAAATTATTGATGCCAAAGGTAAAATTGTATTTCCTGGAGGCATTGACCCGCATGTACACATGCATTTACCAACACCAGCCGGATTTTCGTCTGATAATTTTCACTCAGGCTCAAAAGCTGCTTTGGCAGGAGGAACCACTACATTAATTGATTTTGTTACTCCTAAAAGAGGCCAGGCAATTATTGAGGCGTTGAATCTGCGAAAAAAAGAAGCTGAAAATAGCCTGACCGATTACAAATTTCACGTTAGCCCTGTAGAATGGACCAATACCACGGAAGAAGAAATTTTGCATTGCATTGAAAATGAAGGAATAAATTCATTCAAAGTCTACATGGCCTACAAGGATACCATTGGACTTGAAGATGACAAAATATTAAAGGTAATGAAGGTGGTTGGTAAAGCTGGTGGAATTGTGACTGTTCATGCAGAACTTGGAGATGAAATTGAAATTCTAAGAAGCAAATTTATAAATGCAGGGAAAATTTCGCCTGAGTTTCATCCAAAATCAAGACCCGCAAAACTGGAAGCACTGGCTGTAAAAAAGGCAATTGAAATGGCAGAGATGGCAAATTGTCCTCTTTATATAGTTCACGTATCTACAAAGGACTCAATTGATTACATAAGGAACGCACAAACAAAAGGACAAAAGATTTATGCCGAAACCTGTATGCATTATTTATTGCTCAACGATTCGAAATACACTGGAGGTTTTGAGCAATCGGCAACATATGTTTTAAGTCCGCCATTGAGAAAAAAGGAAGATCAGGCAGCTTTATGGCAGGCATTGACTGATAACACAATTCAAACGATCGGAACAGATCATTGCCCTTTTAATTTAAGTCAAAAAAAGGCTGGATTAAATGACTTTAGAACAATTCCAAATGGGGCAGGAAGTGTTGAACACAGATTATCTTTATTATACACCTATGGTGTACTGCAAAAGAAGATTAGTCATGAAAAGTTTATTGATTTGGTATCAACAAATGCAGCTAAAATTTTTGAACTTTCTAACAAAAAAGGAAAAATTGAAGTGGGCTGTGATGCCGAATTGGTCATCTGGAATCCTGAAATCGAAACCAAGATATCTGCTCAAACTCATCAGATGAATTGCGATAATGATATTTTTGAAGGTTTTGAGGTAAAAGGGGCACCCGAATATGTTATTCAAAGAGGAGAAATTACATATTCACGAAAAACAGGATTGAAAAAAGATCTTCAAGCAGGTAAGTTTGTAAAATCAGATTAAGTAAAAGTGTATAAAAATCATTAAATTAGAATAAAATCAAAAAAACTACCAATGGCAGCAATCTATCAAATTCTCACACTAGCCTTTTTATTGGTTTCAACATCATGTGTTTTTCCGAACAGCAAAGAAAAAGAAAGAGAACAACGAAGGCAGGAAAAAATGGGAGAATACGTTGATGAAGAAGTTTACAATGAAGAAATCCTGAAAAACAATGAATATAGTGAAGAGGTAGAAACTTCAGAGTTAAATACAACTGATTATCAAAACATTGAAATCTTGGATGATTCGCTGGATTTGAAATTGTATGAACTTGTTCTGGATGTAAAAACATATGACAAAGCAACGTTTCTGAAGAATATTGAAACTTTGATAAAAAAAGGTGCAGACCCTAATGCTATGGTTGAAACCACTTACCTTGTAAGAAAAACAGGTACTTTTATTCCAATAATAAAACATTTTTATAGAAAAAAATACCGGGAGCATACTAAGGTAACATCAAGTATGCATGCTGCAGTCACAACTGGTGAAACATTTATTGTGGAAAAATTGCTTGAGTCGGGAGGTGATTTAAACATTCCAAATCCAAATGGAAGCTATCCAATAGACATTGCTTTAATGACTGACCTTCCTGTAATGATTGATTTTTTAATAGAAAAGAAGGTTGATCTATCCAAGGCAGACCTAAGCAATTCAAGAAATACTCACATCATAGAAAAACTTGTAAAGAATGGTGCAAACCCAAAAACAATTGATATCAATTATGCTTTAAACGACAGGGCAGAGTTAAAAAGATTACTTGTTCTAAAGCCGGATTTAGACAATACCGCATTTGATTTTGGAGTAGTGATGAGAGATGATGAACTAGCTGATTTACTGTTTGATAATGGTCTATCGCCCAGGGCAAGAGGAAAGTTCCCCGACGAATGCCCCGCAATATTTTCAGCAATCAAATATGATAATTTTAGAATTTTCAAAAAGCTTCATGAAATGGGAGCAAATATTAAAGAAGTATGCAAACATGGGTTTGGCGACACTCCTATGCAAACTGCTATTTATTATCAACGGATTGATGTAATCAAATATTTACTGGAACACAAAGTAAGTCCGAATGAAAAAGACTGGACAAAAAAGTCTGTGTTAATTATGGCAACAAACACCGATAACGATGAGATAATCAGAATATTACTAAATGCAGGTGCTGAACTGGAATACAAAGGCTATTTTGGAAAAACTCCGTTATTTAATGCTGTGGAAATGGATAAATACATTGCTGCTGAATGCCTGATCGATCATAAAGCAAATTTAAATTTCAGGACCAATTATGGGAAAAGACCTATCCATGCTGCCATAGAAAAGAAAAACTACCCAATGATTAAAATGCTTATCGAAAAAGGGGCACAAACTGATGTTTTGTATGAAAATAAGACACTGGTTGAGTTTGCTGAAGCAGAAGAAGCCTCTCCAGCTATTATCAACTATTTAAAAAAGGTTATGGAAAAATAGATCTTGCTATTATTTCGAGCAAGGGTTGCCTACTAAATGAATATAATTTAGTAACTTAATGGGAAATAACCCTTAAATTGTTTGTCATGAAATCTGCCAATTTTATTTTCCTTTTATTTTTCCTGCTAATTTTTTCATGCGGTGGAAATTCTCCCGGTGACAAGATGCTAAAAGCAGCATCTGAAGGTGACATTGAAACTATAAAAATGTATTTAGACCAAGGTGTAGATATAAACTATAGAAATTCAGGAATTTTATACTCCCAAGAATCAGCTTGCATGAAAGCAGCGGAAAAAGGTCAGTTAGAAGCATTAAAATTTCTAATTGAAAACGGTGCTGATTACAAAAGGGCAAATGACGGAGGTGAAAACCCAATATCTTATGCTGGAAAAAATGGCCAATTTGAGGTAGTTATGTACCTGATTAGCATTGGCGAAGATGTTAATTACCAGGAAAGAAACTATGGCATGACACCTTTACTCAATGCTGCACAATACGGCACTGTTGAATACATGAAACAGCTCATCGGCAAAGGGGCCGATAAAAAAACCAGGAATAAGGAAAAACACACATTGCTTACCATAGCTGCATCATACAAAAAGGCAGATGCTGTAAAATATCTGTTACAAAATGGTTCCAGCCCTAATGAACAAGGTCAATATGGTTGGACAGCCCTTACTTGGGCAATATTTTCAACAGACTACATGAATTACGACATCCCTGATGATATAAAAGCCACGATAGATGTGTTAATCAATGCCGGAGCAGATCTCAATCAAAAGGATGATGACGGAAACACGGTTTTAATTCATGCAGCCCAGCAAAAAGCGCTGGTACTAATCGACTATCTAATTTCAAAAGGAGCTAATCCAAACGTTAAAAACAATGGTGGGGCAACTTATTTGGATGTTTTGAACACAAAAGAGTAGCTCCCAGGTTTAGTTTCAGACTTCCTGTTTAATCCTTTAAAACCTATAAGCAGCCTTTGCTAGTTCTTTAACAGACTTAAACATTTCAGGTAAATTTAAATACTTTGCTAAAAAGTTATATACTTCCATCCTGCTTTCACGGGCAAATTTTGTATCCATTCTGTTAAACTAATGTCCTCCAGGTATATCTTTATAAATTTTATATTCAAATTTTTCACCTTCTGCTTTTAATGCATTAATCAGATGTTCAACCTCAAGTGAATTCACATCAGCATCATTCGTGTTTGTGAGAATAAGCAATGAGGTTTTTAATTTATGAGCATGCCAGGCAGGAGATCTTCTTCTGTATTCCTCTACATCTCCGCAGGCTGTTTTACCAATATGATAATCCGCTGAATACAAATCTCTGTAATCTTGTGTTTTGTATCCCATTCTGGCAATTAAATCACTAACAGGCACTCCTGCGCATGCAACTTTAAAATTTGCGGATGATTAAAAACATTGAATAATGAAATTAACCAGCCATGGCTCTAACCTATTAATCCGACTCTATTCGCATCCAAAATATCATAATTATCAACTGCATGCTTTCTGCTGGTATCAATATCTTCAATTTCAAGCCCTCCTCAATCAATTAACATCCAGTTTTTGCCAAAGGTGAAATTTCTGCATGATCCCTGAGATACAAAGCATAGGACAAATAATTAGCCACTCATAATGAAATAAAAACTAAAATAGAAATCTTTTTCATCCATATATATAGATTATTAATGTAAAAAAATAAATATCTTGTAGCACTAAACCAACTATTCGTTAAGAATGATGTTTGCAGAAATTCTGAATAGTAAAAAAAATTTAAAAAACTGAACCTTTCACTAGCAGTCCAGGGAAACCTGTTTTTAATTATAGAAACTCAGGTTTTTCAATTGCAGGGTGATATAAATTGAATTGTATATGTTGTCTGTATTTAAGAATGTTGGCCTAAGAAAAAAAATCTTATTGTTGGTATTGATATCTACCACTTTTGTTTTGGCTGCAACAATATTGTATTTTAGTGTGAATGTGAGAAAAAATACAATTGCTGAGGCAAAACATTTAGCTAACAGTGAAACTGAAAAATATGCTGAAAAAATTAAACTTGAATTTGAACAAGCACTTGAGGCCACTAATACTCTATCTGAAGTTTTTATTGAAAACATACAACTGGATAGTGCTAAAAGAGTTCAAATCAACAAAGAAATCCTCTTTAATATATTGAAAACACATAAAGACTACTTATCATTATGGCTTGTATATGAATTAAAAGCTCTCGATCCAAATTATAATTTTAAATATGGACGTGAAAGGAATGTCGTTTTTATTACGGATAAAATGGACTTTATACAACAACTCTCAGACGTAACAAATGAAAATCCAGGACAAAACATATATTATGATGTTCAAAAAAGCAATAAACAAACAGTAAGCGATCCGTATTATGACGTTCACACAGAAGCACTTAAAGGCATTTTAATGGTAAGCCCTGTTACGCCTCTTAAAATTAAAGAAAAATTTAGTGGAGTTATTGGAATAGATTTTTCTCTTGACAAAATACAACAAATGGTGCAAAATATTAAACCAATTAAGAATTCCATTGCATATCTGGTTGCACCAAATGGTAAATATGTTTCGCATACCAATAATGAGATGTTTAATAAAAGTATGCTGACTGAAAACAAGGAACATGAAAATGACTTCCTTGCTGCCTGGAAGAAAATAAACAAGAATATGCCAGCCCAGTTTGAAATTAAGAGAAAAGACACTGGTGAAGAGATATATGTTTCATTTTCACCCATTTCACTCGGAGAAGATGGCAAAGTTTGGGCGATGGTTACTGAAACGCCATTGAAAGAATTAACAGCAGAATCAGATCGTTTATTTTTAGTTACAATAATTGTAGGAGTTGTAGGATTAGTTATTCTATTTGCAATACTCTATTTTGTTCTAAATACAATTACCAATAAACTTTTAATGGTTGTTGACTTTTCAAAAAGAATTAGTTCTGGAGATTTAGGTTCAAAGATAAACCTTGAAGGGAATGATGAAATTGGGCAACTTGCAAGTTCAATGAATGTAATGACTGCCAAATTGAAAGATATTGTTTCAAGCATTATCCAAAGCTCTGAACAAATTAATTATACTAGCAACAATATAACAAATTACTCTGGAGAACTTTCTGATGGCTCAAGCAATCAGGCCTCATCAGCTGAAGAAGTTATGGCTTCAGTTGAAGAAATGAGTGCAAACATCCATAGCAATACCCAAAATGCTAAAACAACAGAAAAAATTGCAGCAGAAGCAGCTGTTGGTATTCGAAATGGAAGTAAATCAGCAAACAAAACCATCCAGTCTATTGACGAAATAGCTGAAAAAATTAGTATTATTGGGGAGATCTCGCGCCAGACGAATATTCTAGCACTTAATGCTGCTATTGAAGCTGCAAGGGCCGGACAGTTTGGAAAAGGGTTTACAGTGGTTGCAAATGAGGTGAAAAAATTAGCAGAAAGAGCACAAGAAGCTGCTGCTGAGATTAATCTGATTTCAGAAAAAGGTGTTGAAATTTCAAAAACTGCAGAAAAAGAACTAGCTAACCTTGTTCCGGATGTTGAAAAGACAGCAATGCTGGTAAGAGAAATAACATCTGCAAGTGCAGAACAAAGCAGTGGAACAGATCAAATTCAAAACTCAATTCAACTGCTAAATAATATTGCCCAAAAAAATGCTTTACTTGCAGACGAGTTAAACACCAAAGCAAAGCAGTTAAGTGATGAAGCAAATAAGCTCAAAAACAACATTAATTACTTCACTATTTAGTATTGAAAAATGGTTGCTTTCCAGTAATTGAATGAAAATACATTTATTCTGGAATACCTGGTTATATGGTCTTGGCATTCTGATAAAAAATGACTAAATTGGAAATTAATTTATCCTCAAGGCGGTTATTTAAAACTCAGTTTATGTACAAGTATTTGAAGAACTTAAGTGTAAAAAGGGTTCTTGTGTTTGCAACCATTTTTTTTTCAACACTAATTTTTGCAATTATTTTAATCTATTCCAGTATCAATGTTAGAGCAAACACAAGAGATGATTCAAAGAAAATAGTCGACAGATATACCAACGGCTATGCCTTGCAGATTGAGGGACTTCTAAATCAGGCTATTAGTATAACCAGAACGCTAGCTTACTCTTTTATTGAAAATAAGGACACCTCACTCAATGAGATAAACCCCTCAAACAAAAGAATACTGGACAATGCCCTTGATTTGAATAAGAATTTTTTGTCTGTATGGTTTGATTGGGAGATAAATACCATAGACCCAAGTTATGAAAAAGGCAGAGTTGGCAATATAATGTTTCGATCAAGTGATGGGAGTTACGTTTTTGAGAGAGAAATGCTGGTTGATGAAAAGGTTAATGCAACCTACAACCAGCTTAAAATCAATGCAAAAGAAGCAATTGGAGAACCCTATCAAGATGGAATTACTGAAGGGTTAGCAGGTATTCTTATGGTTAGCCCTACGGTTCCTATTATTCAAAATGGAAAATTTATGGGACTAACAGGGGTGGATTTGAATATGAGCTATATTCAAGATATTGTAAAAGAGATTAGACCATACAAAAACTCAATTGCTTATTTAATCTCACCTGGTAATGCAATTGTTGCTCACACAAATCCCCAAATGTACCAAAAAAGCTTAATTGAAGTTAATCCCGGACACGAATCCATATATTCAGAAGCACTTTCAACCGTAAAGAAAGGTTCAACTCATTCTTTTATTTATAAAAATGATGAGAACGAAAATGTATATGTAAGTATGTACCCCTTGAGTATTGGTCTTGATAATGAAGTATGGATATTGGCTAGTGAAACACTTTTAAGTGATGTATTGGCAAAATCAAATCAGATTTTTTATGTGACTATTGTCATCGGAATTATCGGTATAACAGTACTTAGTTTAATTATCTTTTCAATAATAAGAAGTATTGCTAAAAGGCTTCGAATAGCAGTTGGCCATGCCCTTAAAATAAGTGAGGGCGATTTAACGAATAGAATTGACATAGATGGGAGTAATGAAATTGGAACACTTGCCGGTTCGTTAAATAAAATGACGACTCAACTAAAAAAAATAGTAGAAGGTCTTACGCACAGCTCAGATCTAATAAATTCTGCAGGTACTGAAATAATAGAGGTATCTACAAGAATTTCGCAAAGTGCATCAACACAGGCAGCTTCAATTGAACAGGTAATGGCCTCTATTGAAGAGATGACCTCAAACATTCATAACAACAGTGATAATGCGAAAGAAACTGAGTCAATTGCAGAAAAAACATTGCATGGTATCAGAAATGGAAGTAGTTCCGCTCATACAACTGCGGATTCGATCAACAAAATCTCCGAAAAAATCTCTATTATCCATGAAATTTCTAACCAAACTAACATTTTGGCACTAAATGCTGCAGTAGAAGCTGCAAGAGCTGGTGAAAATGGAAAAGGTTTTGCTGTAGTGGCAAATGAGGTAAAAAAACTGGCAGAGAAAGCCCAAAATGCAGCTACAGAAATCAATGTTCTATCAGTTGAAGGAGTAAGAATTTCAGATATGGCAGAAAAAGAACTATCAACTCTTTTACCCGAAATTGAAAAAACAGCTCAATTGGTTCGTGAAATTGCTAATGCAAACATGGAGCAAAGCCATGGAGCAACTGAAATTCAGAATGTTATACAAGAATTAAACAACATTGCTCAAAAAAATGCTTCGGTTTCTGAAAGTTTAAATGAGAAAGCAATAAAGCTAGCTAATGAGTCAGAACAACTGCAAAAACTTGTTGGAATTTTTAAAATTTAAAGGTTCTTATTTTTGAAGGTAAGTTGAAGAGAATCAATCCCATAAAGGATAATCATTAAAAATTAATTGATAAAAATTACTTTAAATACATAAACCCCTATAATTGACTCTGCATTTGTTAAATTATGCTAAAAAATAATGCATGCGCAATATATTTTTTTAATTTCGCTGCAATTAACCATTAACTACCAAATGTAACTCACTCAAATTTAACAAGAAGTGAAAATATTTATATTCTTCATGAATGTTTTCTTATTTCTGATTTTAAAAATTTGAAATTAAAATCAGATAATTAATCCATACTACTGTAAAACTTAGCTTTAAAACATATTTAAAATAGTTTAAGTAGTTTACAGCTAACTTAATTCTGTAACTTTTTATAAATTAATACAACTTTTGGCAAAGCTTAAAATAGGAAATTATGTATAAATATTTAAGAAACTTCAGTATTAAAAATGTAATACTTTTTACTGTAATCTTCTTTTCAGTGTTACTCTTTGGAGGCTCCAATCTATACTTAAGCACAAAAGTGAAAGAAAACACCCAAAATGATTCGAAACAATATGTTGACAAATACACAGAAAGCTTTGGCCTAAAGATAGAAGGCTTATTAAACGAAGTAATGAGTATTAACAGAACCCTTGCCAATTCAATTGTTGAAAACAGAGACAGCAGCATTGATTTTGTCAATCCTTCTTGTAACAATATAATTACCAAAACATTAAAACAAAATCCCAATTTTGTTTCAATTTGGTTCGATTGGGAAATTAAGACAATTGATCCAAGTTATAACAAAAAAAATGGCAGGGTAGGAAATATCGTTTATCGTGATAACAATGGAAATTATGTTTCTGAACGCGAAGTAAGAGATACGACAAACGAAGAATTGAATACTGATTATTACATTGCAAGAAGTAATAAAAAGGAAGCTGTAGGGGAACCGTATTTTGATGAATCAGTAAAAAACCTTAATGGAATATTATTAGTCAGTCCGATAGTTCCAATTACTGAAGGTGGAGTCTTTCTCGGATGGGTAGGCATCGATCTGGATATGAGATACATACAGCAAATAATTGAAGAAATTAAGCCGTTTGATGAATCAATTTCTTATCTAATATCGCCCGGAAATGAGATTGTTGCACACACAGATAAGAGCATGAACGACAAAAACTTGTTTGAGATCAATCGAAAAGGCAAACAAGAATATATGAATGCGATTGAAAAATCGAAAGATTCAAAGAAATATTCATTTACCTATCAGGCTGAAAACGGACATGATATTTATGTAAGCATGATTCCATTAAGCATTGGCAAGGATAATGAAATTTGGACATTGGCAACTGAAACACCAATAAGCAAAGTAGTTGAAAAATCGAACACTATGTTTATAGTCACAATAATTATGGGATTATTAGTAATATTAGGACTTAGTTTGATCATTTATTTTACCCTAAAAAGCATTACCAAAAGACTTTCACTGGCAATTAATCATGCCCAAAGAATTAGTAATGGCGATTTAACAAGCCATTTAGGCATAAAAGGAAAGAATGAAGTTGCTTTATTGGCCAATTCGTTAAACGAAATGGCCAGTCAGTTAAGAAATATTATCGGAAATGTAAAAACAGGTTCAGAGTCAATCTATTCGGCAAGTGATGAAATTAATTCAATTTCTGAGCATATTACCAGAAGCTCATCGAATCAGGCTGCATCCGTTGAAGAAGTAATGGATTCAATAGAGGAAATGACTTCTAACATTCTCAATAACAGCAACAATGCCAAACAAACTGAAGTGATTGCTGAAAAAGCCCTTGACGGGATCCAAAATGGCAGTAAATCTGCTAATAACACTGCAACATCCATCACCAAAATTGTTGAAAAAATATCAGTCATTAACGAAATATCACATCAAACCAATATTTTAGCCCTGAATGCTGCTGTTGAAGCAGCAAGAGCAGGAGAACATGGAAAAGGTTTTGCTGTAGTGGCTAATGAAGTAAAAAAACTAGCAGAAAAAGCTCAAATGGCAGCAGGCGAAATTAGCGAATTATCAACCGCAGGGGTTCAGATTTCCGCAGCAGGAGAAAAAGAATTATCTGAATTACTACCTGACATTGAAAAAACAACCATATTGGTAAGAGAAATTGCTAATGCAAATCAGGAGCAAAGCAATGGTGCAACTGAAATTCAAAAAGTTATACAAGAATTAAACGATATTGCACAAAAAAACGCAGCCGTTTCAGAAAGTCTTAATGAAAAAGCAATAAAGCTAGCCAAAGAGTCTGAACAAATGCAAAAACTTATTGGGATTTTTAAAATTTAGATAAACTTCAGCCCAAAGAGAGAAAAGAACATAAACTCAAAGGGCTGAAAACCTACTAACCTTTTATCTTATTTTAAATATAATACTCCCAAGGTTTCTTTTCTCCCCTTCAGGGCCAATAGCAATAATGTTTTCAACATAAACCTTGCCACCAGACTTTGCTCTTTTTATAAGGTTTATTTGCTCTGTTGTAAATGCAGGTCCATTATTCTGCACACAGGCTATTTCGTAACCATTAATTTTTGTAGTCACAGTAAAACTTATTACCCTGAACGCAGATGCAAAATCAGTTTCATTACCACTAAAATAAATCCCTTTCGAATTTAAAATTTCAGATTTAGTAATAGAAACAGGTCCATCATCGCAAACTGTATAATTTGGTATATCAGTAATATGCTTAAGAAAAATTACTTTTTTTGCCATTATTGGATTTGGAAATAGAAAAATGGTCATTATTACCACCAGTACCAACTTATTAAAATTTAGTTTTTTTAAAACACTTGTCTTCATAATTTAAATTTTAAGTTAGAAATGCCGGATGTATTTTCATACATCCGGGCTTGAATTAATTGCTTGCTGCCAACCAAGACTAACTATCGAATTTTTTCTGGTTGTTTGCATATTTATGGTGGAAAAGAAAAAAGGTAACCAGAAAAAAAATCAAAAAATTTATTTCACTTGTATAAATTTTAGTTAAGTAATTGATATTTATTCACTTTTCTTAAACTATTTATATGGAGTTCATGAGCTTGCTCCGTAAGGTTAAACATATTCTTTTATAAAGCGATTATTCGCTTCGCTCATGAGACCAATTTGTTAAGTTAATTTTCTTTATAATTCCCTCCATGAGGGTTTCATATGCTAAAAATTTGTAATATTTTAATTATTAGTGAGTTATAATAGCATCCGGATTAGAAAATTTTATATTTCAGAATTTACTCCCAATTCTGAAATAAATTCAGAATTTCTTCAGATTTGATTCCTAGCTTTGTTAAAGTAAAAGAGAAAAAGAATGATAGGACTTATCGGTACAAGTTTCAAGACGGCAGACATCAGCATTAGAGAGCAATACGCTTTTACACCAGAAGATATTATTAAGTTTTCACAAATTCTTCAGAATAATCCTGATCACAAAGGCTTGGTTGTTTTGTCAACCTGTAACCGCACCGAAATATATTTCCATTGCAGAAAAAGAAATGATGAAGATGCTTTTGAACTAATTTTAGGCGCTTTAAGTACATTAAAAAGCTTTTCAAGTTCACACAAATCTTCTTTTTATTTTAAATCAGGAAAAGAGGTTGCCGAGCATTTGTTTAAAGTAACATCAGGAATTGATTCTTTGGTGATTGGTGAAGATCAAATTATTGGTCAGGTTCGTGATGCTTTCTGCATGGCAGAAGAAATTAAGTCGGTTGATACTATTTTATCTCGCTTGTTCACAAAAGCTTTTGAAGCCGGGAAAAAAGTACGAAGCAATACTCCTATCAACGAAGGTTCAGCTTCAGTTAGTTCAGCCGCAGTGGATCTTTGTCTGAAAAGTTTTCCAAAATTTTCTACTCATTCTGTTTTAATTATTGGAGCAGGACAAACTGGCCAGTTAGTTCTTACAAGCCTTGGAAAAAGAAAAATGAAAGCTTTGTATGTGGCAAATCGTACTCTTTCAAAAGCAGAGGCTGTAGCTGAAAAATACAACGGCAAAGGAATAGGACTTAATGAAATTGAAACATATTTACCAAAAAGTGACATCGTAATTGTTGCTACCGATTCACAAAATTACCTGCTTGACAAAAAAATGATGGAGAGGATAGCAGGACAACGAGAATCGTCAGAAAAACAATTACTTATCGATTTATCTGTCCCTAGAAATATAGACCCAAAAATTGCAGGATTCGATAATGTAGATTTATATGCGGTTGATGATTTAACCGAAATAGTAAACAGCACTACTCAAAGAAGACAAGAGGCTGTTGAAGATGCAATGGAAATCATTAATGAAGTGAATGAGGATTTCATGGATTGGTTAACACTTAGAGGTTTATCACCAATTTTTTCAAAAATCAAAACCAATTTTGAAAAAATACACCAGTCTGAAATTGAAGGCTTTGTGAAGGTGAACGGAATTTCGGAACATGCAAAGGTTGAAGAATACGGACGACATATCAGCGATAAATACGCTCGTTTGTTTATCCGTAATCTGCGTAATATGGTCAAAAATGGTGAAAGTAAACAAAGTATTGAAGCCATTTATGAACTTTTTGAACTTGAATAAAATTAGAATCTTTTCATATAGCAACATTATAAATAAGTCAGTAGCTGGACTTTTTCAAAACCCAGGGTAGCTCCCTGGGTTTTGAATATTTAAAAGCTACCTAAAAATTATAAATAGATTCATGGAAAAATCAATTCGAATAGGAACCAGAGGGAGCCAATTAGCTCTTTACCAGGCTAATAAAGTAAAAAGTGAATTAGAAGCAAAATTCCCTGACAAGAAAATTGAGATTGAAATTATCAAAACAAAAGGGGATAAAATTTTAGATGTTGCCTTATCAAAAATTGGCGACAAAGGTTTGTTTACCAAAGAAATAGAGAATGCCTTGATAGATGGCTCTGTTGATTTGGCTGTTCATAGCTTAAAAGACTTACCAACCGTTCTTCCAGAAGGTTTAAAATTGGGTGGTGTATTAAAGAGAGCTGAATTCAGAGATGCTCTGGTTACTACCACAGGGAAAAAAATTGCAGAACTGGATGAAACCGATACCATCGCAACCTCAAGCTTGCGAAGAAAAGCACAATTGTTAAAAATAAATCCAAACTTTAAGATTGTTGATATTCGTGGAAACGTAAACACCCGTTTACAAAAAATGGCTGATGGTCATTGCACCGCCATGATTATGGCTGCAGCTGGTCTTCAACGAATTGGACTGGATGAACATATTTCAGAAGTCATTAATGAAGATACTATCATTCCTGCTGTTAGCCAGGGAATTATAGCCATCGAAATCAGGGAAAATGATGAGCGCATTCAATCAATTATCGATGCCATTAATGATTCAGAAGCAAGTATTGCAGGTGGTGCAGAAAGAGTTTTTCTGAATGTTTTAGAAGGAGGCTGCCAGGTTCCTGTGGGCTGCTATACAAAAGTAGAGTACAATAAATTCTTCATGAAAGGATTTATCTCAATGCCAGATGGCTCTCAATTTATCTCAGGAGAAATGAGTGGCAAAATTATGGATGCTAAAAAGATTGCTAAAGATCTTGCTCATTCATTTTTTGACCAGGGAGCTAGCAAAATTGTTGAATTTATTCGTGAAATGAATTAGCTTTCGAAATTAGTATATTAGAAATTAGAATTTAGGTTTTGTCCCTTTATATTAAGGTTCCAAGTTCCAGGTTCAATTTTATGAAAACAATCATCAGCACTCAATTACCTGATCAGTTTAAAAAACTGGAAACTCTATTTGATAAGCAGGTAGAGTTATTGAATATGCCTTTGATTGAAATTGAGCAAATGCCTGCCACTGAAGATTTATTGAGTGAAATTAAATCTGTCAGCTCTTGTAATTGGTTAATTTTCACCAGCATGCGTGGAGTCCAATGCTTTTTTACCTTGTTTGATAACACTGGCCAGGAAAGAAATACTTTACAAAGCCTTAGATTTGCTTGTATAGGAAATTCAACCAACCATGAATTAAAAAAATATGGATTTGAGGCTGATTATATAAATCCTGGAAATACATCAAAAGAATTTAGCAGACATTTGGTTGAAGAAGTGTTAAGCAAGGATGATAGAGTTCTTCTTCCATTAGCTGAAAAAGCAAATGAATATTTACCTACTCAATTGGCAAGGTATTGCACAGCCAACCGCATAAATGTTTATCAAACCCGAGGTGTTGAAAAAATTGATAGTGAGCTATTAAAAAGAATAAAAGGCAAACAATATGATTTAATCATCTTTTCTAGCCCTTCTGCTATTGAGAATTTTATTAATTTAACAGCTTTTAATCCGGCAACGGATGAACTAAAAATTGCCTCTATTGGGGCAACAACCAGTCAGGCTATTGAAAAATTCGGATATAATCCAATTCTAACAGCCTCAAAATCAGACTTAAAAACATTAACAAAGGAAATTCTGGAATATTTGAATAATAATTAGTCAATTACATATTAATCAATTACTATAAAAATTTAGAGATATGAATTTTCCAACAACCAGATTACGAAGACTCAGAGGAACACAAACCATCAGAAACATGGTGAACGAAACCAAAGTTGACCTTGATGATTTAATCATGCCTTTATTTGCTATTTATGGCTCAAAAGTGAAAAACCCAATCAAATCAATGCCGGGTAATTTCCAGTTATCAGTTGATTTATTAGTGGATGAGTGTAAACTTTTGGCTGACAAAGGAGTACAATCTGTTTTACTTTTTGGAATTCCTGAGCACAAGGATGAAACCGGAATGGTTGGTGCACATGAGCACAGCATTGTTTCAGAAGCTATCAGAGCAATAAAAAAGGACGTTCCAAACATGTATGTGATTGCTGATATTTGCAATTGCGAATACACAACTCATGGACATTGTGGAACCATTGTAAATGGGGATGTGGAAAACGATTCTACTCTTGAAACCCTTGCAGCACAGGCAATTTCTTTTGCAAATGCTGGTGTTGATATGGTAGCTCCAAGCGATATGATGGATGGACGTGTTGGTAGAATTCGCGAAGCATTAGACGACAAAGGGTTTATCAACCTTCCAATCATGGCTTATTCGGCCAAATATGCATCAGCTTTCTATGGTCCTTTTCGCGATGCTGCTGAAAGTGCACCAAAATTTGGAAACAGGGCCACCTATCAAATGAACCCTGCCAATTCAAACGAAGCCATGCGCGAAATAGAATTAGATATTTTTGAAGGAGCAGACATTGTAATGGTAAAGCCTGCTTTAAGCTATTTAGACATTATCCGTAGAACTAAAGATACTTTCAATATTCCCATAGCAGCTTATAACGTAAGTGGCGAATTCTCCATGGTAAAAGCAGCTGCAGAAAAAGGTTGGATTGATGAAGAACGCATTGTAAAAGAAATACTTACATCAATCAAAAGGGCTGGTTCGGATATTATTATTACGTATCATGCTAAGGAATTTGCGGATTATATAAAATAGTGTATTTGTATACTTGAAATTAGTATATTGGAAATTTAAGATTAAGAATACCTGAAATACACTAATAACAAATAAACCAATTTCGAAATAGAAAAAAAATGGACTACACAAATAGCATAGAACAATTTCAACGCGCTAAAAACAGCATCCCTGGTGGAGTAAATTCGCCAGTAAGAGCATTCAAAAGCATCAATGGCGAACCTGTTTTTTTCGACAAAGCCAAAGGTTCAAAAGTTTATGATATTGATGGTAATGAATATATTGATTATGTTGGCTCATGGGGACCACTCATTTTAGGCCATGCCCAGGATGAAGTGGTGGAAGCCATAAAAAAGACTGCTGAAAGAGGAACCAGTTATGGAGCTCCAACTGTCATTGAATCGCAAATGGCTGAGTTGATTATTGATATGGTTCCATCCATTGACATTGTTCGAATGGTGAATTCAGGAACCGAAGCTACGATGAGTGCATTGCGCCTGGCTCGTGGGTTTACAGGTCGCGAATTAATTGTAAAATTTGAAGGTTGTTATCATGGTCATGCAGATAGCTTTTTAATTAAAGCAGGTTCGGGAGCGTTAACCTTAGGTTTGCCAGATAGCCCCGGGGTAACAAAAGGAACAGCAAAAGACACGTTGATTGCAAAATTCAATGATATTCAATCAGTTGAACAACTTTTTGCTGAACGCGGAAATGAAATTGCAGGGGTAATTGTAGAACCTGTTGCAGGTAATATGGGCGTTGTAATTCCTGAAGAAAATTTCCTGAAGGGTTTGCGTGAGATTACGAAGAAATACGGTGCCTTACTAATCATTGACGAAGTAATGACTGGTTTCAGATTGGCAAAAGGAGGAGCACAGGAATTGTATGGTATTGATCCGGATATTACCACTTTAGGAAAAGTTATAGGCGGTGGTTTGCCTGTTGGAGCATATGGTGGTAAAAAAGAAATCATGGAAAAACTGGCACCTGCCGGACCAATTTACCAGGCCGGGACGCTATCAGGAAATCCATTAGCAATGATTGCAGGTTACACCACTTTACAAATTATTAACAATACTCCTGATTTTTATGCTAAACTGGATGAGAAATCAGCAAAGCTGGAGGCCGGAATCAGAGCAAATATTGAAAAAACCGGAGCAAAAGCTACCATTAACAGGGTAGGCTCCATGATGACATTGTTCTTCAACGAGTTAAATAAAGTAAGCTCATTTGATGACGCCATGAAATCAAATACTACAAAGTATGCAGACTATTTTAAAATGGCACTGCAAAGTGGTATTTATTTAGCTCCTTCGCAGTTTGAGGCAGCTTTTGTTTCATCAGCTCATACTGATGAAGATATTGAAAAAACAATTGCAGCTAACTTAAGTGCATTGGAGAAACTTTAATAATTTACAACGCAGAGAACCACAGAGATATGCAGAGACACACAGAGGAAAGATAAAACTCCATGAATCTCTGCGCTTCTCTGTGAATCTCCGTGAAACTGAAAAATATGAACTCAATCTTATTAGATACTTTAAAAGGAAAAACTACCAGCAGACCACCAATGTGGTTTATGCGCCAGGCAGGGCGTGTATTACCTAACTACCTGGCATTGAAAGAGAAACACTCATTTTGGGAGATGATGCAGGACAAGGAACTGGCTGCTAAGGTAACTTTACTTCCAGTTGATGATTTGGGTGTGGATGCTGCCATTTTGTTTTCTGACATCCTGGTTATTCCTTATGCAATGGGAATGGGATTGGATTTTACCGATAAAGGTCCGGTTTTCGATACTCCTGTAAAAGATATGCAATTGCCTTTAGGTAAGTTTAAGCAAGAACCTGAAAAACTGGAGTACATTTACAGGGCTATTGACGAAATCATTAAAACCAGGCCAGCCAATATTCCGTTAATCGGTTTTTGTGGTGCCCCAATGACTGTTTTAACCTTTATGATTCAGGGACTTGGCAGTAAATCAAATTTTGGTGACGCCATCAAATTCTTTTTCAAAGAAAAAACGGAGACCAAGAAATTAATTGAACAAATTACTGAATTATCCATTCATTATGCTAAAAAGCAAATTGAACATGGTGTTGAAGTATTTCAATTATTTGACACTAATTCGGGCCTGATACCCAATGACTTATATTTTGAGTTATTTTTGCCTTCCATAAAAAAAATCAGTCAGGCAGTTCGCGAAACAGGTACACCATTTATCTTTTTCCCAAAAGGAATTGGTTTTGGAATTGAGGAAGCAACTTATGACATTTGTGACTATGTAAGCGTAGATTGGCAAACTCCAATTGAAAAGGCAAGAAAATTAGTTGACCCTAAAGTTGGATTGCAGGGTAATCTGGATCCCCGAATTGTATTTGCAGACAAGGCAACTATTGAAGAAGAATTAAAGAAGTATCTAAATTTCGGACGAGAAAATCAAAATTGGATTTTTAACTTTGGACATGGATTTTTACCAGAATCACCTTTTGAAAATGCAAAATTCATTTGCGACTGGGTAAAAGATCAGAATTGGAGGTAAAAAACTTGAAGTAATAGTGTAGAAAGATAAATTTAAGAAGGATGAACATAGATATTATAAAGAAATACAACCAGCCGGGACCTCGATACACCAGCTATCCTCCGGCAACGTTTTTCCACGAAGGGTTTGGAAATGAAGATTATGTAAGACATATTAAAAAGTCAAATACAGACGAGCCAGAGAATATTTCATTTTACGTACACATTCCGTTTTGTTCTAAACTTTGTCATTTTTGCGGTTGCAATACCAGTATTTTACGTGGAGACGATGTGGTGAAACGATACATAAATGCGGTTGTAAAGGAAATTGAAACAGTTTCCGCATTACTTGACAAATCAAGGAAGGTAAGCCAGATTCATTGGGGAGGAGGAACTCCAAATGCGATCTCTTTGGATTACATTGAGCAAATTATGGTAGCATTGCAAAAGGGGTATACTTTTACAGATAATGCTGAAATTGCAATGGAATGCAACCCTGCTTATTTGGAATACGAAGACATTGACAGGTTGAAAAGTATTGGTTTCAATAGGTTAAGCCTTGGAATTCAAGACTTTGATCCAAAGATTTTGAAAAGCGTAAATCGTGATGCTTCAAAATATCCCGTAAAGGATTTGGTTGCCTATATGAAAAAAATCGGTTTCCAGGGCGTAAACCTTGATTTAATCTATGGGCTTCCCTACCAAACTATTGACAGTTTTAAAGAATCGGTTCAAAAGGCCATCGATATTTCACCAGACAGACTGGTTACGTTCTCTTATGCTCATGTTCCCTGGGTGAAAAAAGCTCAGAAAAAACTGGAAACATACGGTTTACCCGGCCCGGAGGAGAAACTTGCCATGTTTGATGCCGGGTTGGAAATGTTGACCAAAGCAGGATATATTTCAATCGGTTTGGATCACTATGCCAAGCCAGATGATGAATTATGTATTGCATTGAATAACAGGAAACTACACAGAAACTTCCAAGGTTATGCTACTCGTGAAACAACCGGACAGGTTTACGGCTTTGGAACATCCTCAATAAGTCAGCTGAATGGTGCCTACATCCAAAATACCAAAGTTTTAAATGACTACATGAATGCCATTGAAAATGGTGGTTTTGCAGTTGTAAGAGGCTACGAATTAAGCAAGGAGGATATGATTAGAAGGGATGTAATTACTGAAATTATGTGCAATGGGTTCATGAGTTTTGAAGAGATTGCCAATCGTTTTTCTGTTAGTTCTGAAGATGTCGTGAAAGCAGTAGATTTTCAAGAAGATAAATTGAACCAGTTTGTTGCAGATGAATTGGTTTCTTTCCAAAATGGTGAATTGAAATTAAAAGAACAGGGCTTTTTTGTTGTCAGAAATATTGCCATGGCATTTGACCCATTGCTTGAAGTAAAAGAGGCACAATATTCGAAAACAGTATAGAAAATGCTAAAATTTACACAGAGATTCACAAAGAACCACAGAGATTCACAGAGTTTTCTCTGCGGTTCTCTGTGAATCTCTGTGCAACTCTGTGTAATAGCTAAATAAAACTAACCCCAAATGACAAATAACCAAATTACTGAAAAAGACATTATTATCATTGGTGCCGGGCTTACCGGCCTCACTGCCGCACATCATTTAAATAAAGCCGGAGCAGATTTTCATGTGCTGGAAAAATTGGAGCGCCCTGGTGGCGTTATTCATTCTGCCAAAGAAAATGGTTTTAGTTTCGAAGAAGGACCAAATACAGGTGTGCTGGGAACGGCCGAAGTGGTTGAATTGTTTGAAGATTTAGAAGGCTTATGTGAACTAGAAGTAGCTAAAAATGAAGTAAATAAGCGGTATATTTTAAAAGGTGGCGAATGGCAACCACTGCCTTCGGGGTTAATCGGTGGAATAAAAACACCTCTTTTTACGTGGAAAGATAAATTCAGGATTTTAGGTGAGCCTTTCCGTAAACCTGGAAAAAATCCGCACGAAACGCTTGCTGAAATGGTAAAGCGTCGCATGGGACAAAGCTTTCTTGATTTTGCCATTGATCCTTTTATTCTTGGTGTTTATGCAGGTGATCCAAATTACCTTATTCCCAAATATGCACTTCCAAAACTTTATAATCTTGAACAGGATTATGGAAGCTTTATTGGTGGCGCCATAAAAAAGGGCTTTAAGAAGAAAGATGAACAAACAAAAAAGATTACCCGCAAAGTATTTTCTACAAAAGGGGGATTATCTTCTTTAATAAATGCGCTACATCAATCTGCTAATCCTGAACGATTTAGCTTTGGTGTTGAAAATATTCAGGTACGCCACAAAAACGGAAGTTATCAGGTTTCAGGAGTTCGAAATGGAGAAACAATTGAACTCACAAGCAAAAAACTTATTACAGCCACAGGAGCCTATGCATTAGGAGAAATACTTCCTTTTATCTCGGCATCTGATATCGCAAAAATTACAAGTTTACATTACGCAAAAGTTATTGAAGTTGTACTTGGCTTTAATGAATGGAAAGGTATTCCTCTTGATGGTTTTGGCGGACTTATCCCATTCAGGGAAAACAGAAGTGTACTTGGTTATTTGTTTCTTTCGGCTTTTTTGGAAAACAAAGCTCCAAAAGACGGAGCGCTATTAACCATTTTTATAGGTGGAGTACGAAAGGCTGAATTAACCAACCTAAGCGATGATGAAATTAAAAAGGTAGTTGAAAAAGAAACTCTTGACCTAATGAAGCTTCCTGAGTTTAAACCTGATTTGTTTAAAATTATCAGGCACAGCAACGCTATTCCACAATACGGAGTGGATAGTGGTATTCGATTTGAGACCATTGATTATTTACAGAAAGAACACCGGGGCTTAATTATTGGCGGAAACTTAAGAGGTGGTATTGGTATGGCCGATAGGGTAAAACAAGGGAAAGAGCTGGCTGAAGAAGCATTAAAATAGATATACTAAAATAAATTTGCTGAAGTCTGTATAGTTAATGAATAGTTCATTGGTTTTTCTTATAAAGTTGTTGAAACTACAAACAATCTTTTGGAAAAGATCAGAATTTGCATTTTAAAAACATCTACGAAAGTTTTACTAAAAAATTTATAATGAAAACTTTAATCATATCATTTTTTTGTTCTCTTGTATTTTTCAGTTGTAGTAATCAGACAGAAGAGAGAAGCAGTAATTCAGACACTGTTATTTCACAAGAACCAATAATTGCAGAAACCGAAATAGAAGAAGAGGAAAATACCATATCATTTGACAATCCTCCAACAAGTATTGAAGAAGCAAAGCTTTTTTTAGGACAATTTATGGTTGCTTCAAGGGTTGATTCTTTCCTTAGCGTAATTAAAAAGTATGAATTGGTCAGCACTGACACTGCTTTGATTGAGTTTTATAGAAATGATGCTGAATTCATCATAAATGCAATATACGATGGAATGCAAAAGTCCCACCCTGATGTTGAGTATGCAGGCGATAGTGAACCTGCAACTGCATGGTCTTGGGTCAATAGCTTTTTACCAATTAAAACAGAATGCCTGAGTAGCGAAGGTGATAGTGAGGCTTATAAATACCTTCCTGATTTTATGAAAAAAGCAAAAAGCACAAATGGAGATCTTGATAATGAGCTTTTTAGGTTACTCAATATTTATTATGATGATTATGACGGAACCTGGCTAACAATTGGCTATGATAATGCCGGTTGTGATTATTGCGGCTACAGCACATTTGGGAATGGTAAACATATTAACTTGTTTAAAGAAATAATTTTAGTTGAGAAAAAAACAACTTACCTTGACAAAGAACTAAAATCTCTAATTTCTTCCATGATCGATTTTGGTGGAACTGCTTTTGGTAGTTCAAAAAATGATATTCTTAATGAAATTAATGCTTTTCTTGAATTAAAAGACAGTACAAGGTTTGATATATCTAAACTGAAAGAGGAAAAAGATAACATTGTAAATGCCAATAAAAACTATATTTTTGAGTGCACTTATGATGATTTTATGAATAATTAATCTTTTCATGGGATTTATTTGAACAATATGCACAACATTCTTGTTAAAATACATGTCTGGTCAAGTGCCTTCTTTGCAATTGTAGCTATTGTTTTGATTGTATTGGCTATAAAAGGGCTTATACGTAAAGGAGAATATAAAAAAGTAAATCTGTATTTAGAATATTCATACATTGGATTGCTTTATTTAGGCCTTTTTTTAGGTATCATCCTTTACTTTTTTGTAGATGATTCAACTCAAACTGCTCAAAAAACAATTGAAGAATTGCATAAGGAGCATAGTTCTCAATTTTGGGCGATTGAACATTTTAGTGTAATGATATTTGCGCTTTTAATTGCTCAAATAGGAAAGTTGTTTACATCAAAAGCCATTACTAATTTACAACGATTTAAGTATGCATTATTTTATTATGGATCAGCAAGTTGTGTTGTGTTAGCTTCTATGATGATTTACATGTATTATAAAATGGCGTAGATAGATTGAAAAGAGATTGACCTGATTGAAAGATGATTGATTATAGTGATAAACCATCTGTATGAATAAAACTGCAATTGTTTTAGTAAACCTTGGAACACCCGATTCTCCTTCTACAAAAAATGTACGACGATTTTTATCCCAATTTTTAAATGATCCAAGAGTGATTGATTTGCCTTGGCTGGCACGTAAACTGCTGGTTAATTTAATAATTGTTCCATTTAGGGCTCCAAAGTCTGCGAAGATGTACCAAGAGCTCTGGACAAGGGAGGGTTCGCCGATAATTTACCATGGTGAAAAGTTGCTGGAGAAACTAAACAATCTTTCTGATGGTTCATGGAAAGCCTTTCTGGCTATGAGGTACAGGAAGCCATCCTTAAAAAAAATATTACAGGAAGTTCGCAATATGCACTTTTCTAAAATAATTATTGTTCCACTTTTCCCACAGTATGCTTCCTCCACCAGTGGCTCGGTCATTGAAAAGACAATGAATATTCTGAAAAAATGGCCGGAAATGCCTCAATTTGAATTTATTAGCGAATTTTACAACCATCCTGCTTTTATTGATGCCTGGATAAAAAAAATACAACCTTACCAGCCAGAGAATTATGAACACGTTGTTTTTTCTTATCATGGTCTGCCTCTTAACCAGGTAGAAATGACTCATTTTGATGAAAGTTGTGAAACACATAAATGCACAGAAGAAATCAATGAAGCCAATAAATTTTGTTACCAGGCACAGTGTTATGCAACTACAAGATTAATTGCAGCAAGATTAAACATAAAAAAAAGCGATTACACGGTTTGTTATCAATCCCGTTTTGGAAAAAGCTGGTTGAGTCCTTATGCCGATAAAGTAATTGAAGAAAAAGCAAAAAACGGAATAAAAAGACTACTTGTCTTTCCTTTATCTTTTGTAGCCGATTGCCTGGAAACAAATCTTGAAATTGCCACTGAATATGCCAGGCTTTTTAAACACCATGGTGGAGAAGAATTAACCATGGTTGAAAGTTTAAATGCTGAAGATTTTTGGGTAGATGCTTTAAAAACTATTACGTTAGAAACAAGAACTTTTTCATGACCAGAGGGAATAAATTATTATATTTGAACTTAGTATATTAACTCTAATTTCAAAGGTCTGTGTTATGAAAGCAAAAAAAACAATTAATACAATTATTGAGGAGGTTATTGCCAACGGTATTGGCTGGCTTGCCGGGTTAGCATCTGTAGACCTATTAGACAACTTTTTTATCCGGAAAAGCTTCTGGAACTTTGGTGGTATTTTTTCGAAAAGAATTGCTGTTTCTAAAGATGAATTTAGTTTATTAGAATGGGTCCTCACAGCCATTATAGGCTTTGTTGTAATGCTGATAATCAACAAGTTTGTTCGTAAAAAATTCTTTAAGAAAAAGGCTGAAGAACCAATTTCTGATGAAGTTACATCGGAAGAGCAAGTTGTCATCTCTAAGGTTTATGAAGAGTTGCCTTCAGACATTATTGAAGAGGAACAACCTTTGACTGAATACGAAGATACTGATTTAAGCATCGAAGAAACTGATATCCCTCCAAAAGTTGAATAGAAATCAAAACAAAAGAGCTACCCAAATCTGGGTAGCCCTATATTTCGCATATAAAGTTTCTCTATTTTTTTGCTAATTCCTGCCAGGCCAATGCACTTGCTCCTAACACCGCAGCATCGCCTTCTTTTAAAAGCGAAGCTTTCAATGCAATTTTATTTTTGAAAACTGGCAATAAGCTCTCTTCCATTGCCTTTTTAGTAGGATTAAGCAATAAATCTCCTGCAGCCACAGGCCCGCCAAACAAGAAAAATGCTTCAGGACTTGTATGGTGCACCGAATCAGCAATCGCCTGTCCTAAATAAGCACCTGTTATTTCAAATACTTCCTTAGCAATTTTGTCTCCTGCAACGGCAGCATCATAAATCATTTTCGAAGTCATTTCGTTAAATGATTTATTTGCCAAAGGACTTGAAATATCATTGTACTTTGCAAGTAACTCAAAAGCAGTACGTTTCATGCCGGGTGCAGAACAATATGCTTCAAGGTGACCTCTGCCGCCACATCCACAATAACGACCATTGGTAACTAAAACAGTATGTCCGCATTCGCCGGCAAAACCATCATGCCCATATACCAAATCACCATTCACCACCAAACCACTGCCAAGACCAGTGCCGAGGGTGTACATTATAAAGTTTTTCATTCCTTTGGCTCCACCATAAATCATTTCGCCAAGGGTGGCAGCATTTGCATCATTGGTCAGGCAAATATTATCAATGCTACCAAAACGCTTTTTTAGCAATTCAACAAAAGGAATAATTCCTTTAAACGATAAGTTTGGGGCATGTTCAATGGTACCCGAGTAATAATTAGCATTTGGTGCACCAATACCAACACCAATCACCTCAAGGTTTTCATTCAACTGTTTAACTCTGGCTATCTGATCCTCAATAGCTGTTGCTAAATCATTCACGTATTTATTGATGTCACCATGATCAGGTGTACCAATACTATCTTTTACCATTACATGTCCTTCGCGATCAACCACACCAAATACGGTATTTGTTCCGCCAATGTCAACTCCTATTGCTACTTGCTTCATTTGTTTGTTTTTTATTATCAACTTATCTAATTATTACATCTTTATTTTAATAGTATATTCTTTTGTCGCAAAAAAGAAAATGTAAATATAACAAACTGCAGGAACAATAATTGTATAATCAACAAATCATTTCCAATCATAATTCTGTCCGCTACTGGGTGTTTTTACTTTTTTCTTTTCAAACTACCTGTCATATAAAAACTGATAGAGAGGATAAGTCTTTAGTTTTTAAAAGAAAACTTCAGGTATAGAATAAATTACACCTACTAGTTGACGACTATATCTTTGTTTACATTTTTGCTGCCAATCAGGGCATAGAATAAAAGATATCCAAGACCGGCAACTATTAGCCAGTAACTTGTAACATAATTAGTGATGTCTGCCAGCCAACCTTGTAATGCAGGAATTATTCCGCCACCGCAAACTAAAACCATAAAAATGCCTGAAGCCGCTGCTAAATATTTTCCAAGACCTTCAACTGCAAGGTTAAAAATACCACCCCACATAATAGAAGTACACAATCCAACTAGTGCTAAAAACAAAAATTTAACAGGGACTGGAACCATTCCAAATGATAGGGACGCTCCACTTGTTTTAAATGCAGGCATAGAAGCCATAGCTCCTTCGGGCCAAAGAATGGCTAAAAGTACAAGCAATAACCCAAAAGAAGAAGTAAAACCAAGCATTTTTTTACTGGAAACTTTACTTCCTAAAGCTGCTCCAAAAAGTCTTCCAACCATCATCAATAGCCAATAAAATCCAATAATTCCACCAGCAATACCAGCTGATATTCCTAATCCTGGAGGATTATTCCCTGCAATAATATTTTTTGCGTTTTCATAAGAGTCACTTTTTACTACTTGTGGCTTAAAGCCCTCAGTGTCCTTATTTTGCTCATCCTTCGCCACTAGCTCCAGTAAGTAAGTTTCATCAGTATTTTGTTTGTCATATTCGGCAATAATACTTTGAGCCTGCATTTCCGTTGGTGTTGTCATATAAAGGTTTGCAATTCCTGGCACTCCCACTTCAACTCCTACATAAACAAAAATTGCAAAGGCTCCTAAAACAAAATGACGGAATTTTAATGCTCCCGATATCAATTTCCCCATAGGTTCACTTGACTGTTCGGCATGAGGTTCCGGAATTCTGAATGCCCACATCATAAAAAACACTAATGCAAACACAGCCATTGCAATATATAGTACAGGATAAACATCTGTAATCCTGGCTTTGGTAGCTTCGCCAATTAAAATCCCTACAAATACAGGTGTGAATGTTGCCATTACAGAGTTGAAAGAACCACCAACCTGTATAAGCTGGTTTCCTTTATTTCCGCCACCTCCAAGTGTGTTCAACATTGGGTTTACAACAATATTCAATAAACACATTGAAAAACCTGAAATAAATGCACCCAACAAATAAATACTAAAGCTTTCGGCATGACCCGAAAAGTACTGAATAAGAACTCCTATAAAACCAACAGCAATGGCAATCAAAGCCGTTTTTTTATATCCAACTCTTTGCAAAAGTATCCCGCCAGGGATGCCCATTACAGCGTAGGCAATGAAGTTTGCAAGGTTCCCAAGCATTCCCATTGCATTTGAAACAGCAAATTGGTTTTTCAACACAATACCCATTGGTGCTGCCAGGTTAGTAACAAATGAGATCATACCAAAAAGCAGGATCATCATTATAATTGGTAGCGTAAGATTCTGATTTGATTTTTTCATCTTTTGAATTCTAAATGTATTGTTAATTAACTTTAAAAGAGAGTGTAAACCTTGATATTTTAAGAAGGTGTAAGTAGCACCCTAACCTATGAATCTGAATTCAAAAAAACCAATTATTTTTGTCTTTTCCAAAATTACAAAATCAAGTATTGCGACTTTTCTCTACCTGCCTCCTAATCAAACAAGTAACTTCCTTGAATATCAGCAAAATAATGCAACAACGATTATTAATAATTGACATTTCCCATGTCTTATAGATTCCCGAATAACAGGTACTTGTATTAGCATTATCAAAAATAAACTATGATAATCAGCAACTTATAATTACCATTGTGTGAAATTTAACTTTGTTTTTCAATTTCTGAATAAAGTTGACCTTCATTTTTGGCTTAACCCAAAAACGAAGCAACTTAGGCAAAGCCGATCTCATGAAGTTCTGCAAGAACGAGTAAAAAAGTCAAGGCTGCATTGAAAACCTCCTCCATCTCTTATCAAACCTAAGTTCGGCCGGGTG
>JBNKRJ010000031.1:0-28481 GCA_050296515.1 Bacteroidales bacterium
CTCATTGAAAACCTTCTTCAGCTCGCAATCAAGCCTTAGTGAGACTGGGAAGCTTCAAACTTGTTTGAAGATCACCCAGCCGAACTTAGGTTTGATAAGAGATGGAGGAGGTTTTCAATGCAGCCTTGACTTTTTTACTCGTTCTTTCAGAACTTCATGAGATCGGCTTCGCCTAAGTTGCTTCGTTTTTGGGTCAACCGGAACAAAGTGGAGCTCATGAACGAAGTGAATAACCCAAAAATGAAGGTCGACTTTATTCAGAAATTGAAAAACAAAGTTAAATTTCACACAATAGTAATTATAAGTTACTGATTATCACAGTTTATTTTTGATAATGATAATACAAGTATCTGTTATTCGGGAATCTATAAGACATGGGAAACATAAGTAAATAATAAAAGGTGGTATAGAATAAAACTAAACTTACTAATAAAAATATAATTTGAAAAGAATAATTCTATTAAAAGCATTTGTTTTGAGCATCACTTTGATTTTTGGTCAGAATATGAGAGTGTTTGATGGACAAATAGGTAATTATCCAATTAAAATGTTTCTAAATTTTAATAATTCAGAAGTGAAAGGATATTATTTCTATAAAAAATACGGGAGACCTATTTTTGTTTCTGGTGAGTTTTCTGCTAAGCAAATGATATTATCAGAAAGTGATGATATTATTGGAACTGGGGAATCTAAAATAGATGGACAGTTTATATTAAATGAAAATTATAATGGAAAATGGAAAACCCTGGATAAGGAGTTAAATGTAAATTTACATGAATTAGCTTATCAAATAAAATGGGAAAATTTTAAGCAGAAGGTGGAATTGACTCATACCTTTGGCAATAATATAAAAAACACATTCCCCATTCAAGTTTCAATTGTAGTACCTGATTTTAAGGAAAACCAAGAATTAATGAACTTAATTCTCCCTGAAATTATGGAAGTAGAGAGAGATGATTATAGTTCAATATGGGGTTATTTCAATAAATATGTGATACAGAATTTTTCTAAATATTTAAATGATGATTTTTCTGATGAATATACTCCCTACTTTGAAATTAACATGCAAGGAATTGTTTTGAGCATAACAGATAGTGTGTTAAACTATATGACAAGTGGTTCCGTATATCAAGGTGGAACACATGGATATGGTTTTGAAAACTATTATATATTCGATTTAAAACGAATGAGAAGGCTAAAGTATGATGACTTGTTTAAACCTGATGCTAAACCAATTATTGCAAAATTATTATATGAAAAGGATAGTCAACAGCATAAAATTGAGAATTTTGAAAATGGTCTTGGGAATATTTATTTAACAGATAAAGGAGAGGGTTTCTTTTTCAATCGATATCAGTTAGATTGTTACGCATGTGGGACATTCAACTATTTTCTGGAATTTTCTGAATTGAAGAGTGTCTTGAAAGAACAAAGATAGGGCACAAAATTAAAACAACTTACTAAACTCAACTAATTATGAAAAAACTAAACATCCTGTTTCTAACAATAATTACCATAACTATTGCTGCTTGCAAAGGCGACGAAACGAACGATGACCTAGACAATATTAACAGCAGTTACAAACAAGAAATGCGGAATTTTGTGCAAGCGATAAGTCAATATGCTAAAAGCATTGATAATGAGTTTATTATTATTCCGCAAAACGGCCCTGAGCTGGTAACTGTTGATGGTAATGAAGATGGTGCTCCTCAGACAGACTACCTGAATGCGATTGATGGTGCTGGAAGGGAAGACTTGTTTTACGGATTTGATAATGATAACGTTGCAACCCCTACAGCAGAAAGTGATTACATGATAGCATTTCTTGATATTTGCGAACAAAATGGAGTGGAAGTGTTAACAACAGACTACTGCTGGGATCACAGTAAAATGGATGATTCTTACAGCAAAAATAATACGAAAGCCTATATTTCATTTGCAGCACCAGATAGAGAATTGAACTTAATTCCTGATTATCCTGCAACACCTTACAATGAAAACAGCAATGATATCAATACGCTGCACGATGCTAAAAATTTTCTGTACTTGCTTAATTCAGAGAATTATACGAGTAAACAGGAGTTTATTACAGCAATTAATGGGACCAATTACGATGTAATTATCATGGATTTATTTTTTAATGAATCAGGATTTACTTCAACCGAGATTAATCAGCTAAAATTGAAAAATAATGGCGGAAAACGACTAGTAATAGCTTACATGAGCATTGGTGAGGCCGAAAATTACCGCTATTATTGGAATGATTCATGGACGGTTGGTTCTCCCTCATGGATTGAAGCTGAAAATCCGGACTGGGCAGGCAATTTTAAAGTAAGATATTGGGAAAGCGAATGGCAGACCATAGTTTATGGTAATAATGACTCTTATTTGAAGAAGATTATTGATGCAGGCTTTAATGGTGTTTACCTTGATATTATTGATGCTTTTGAATACTTTGAATAATACTTGCAATATTCTGTAACTCTAAAATTAATCAATACTAAATGAAAAACTGTTTATTACTTGTAATTGCATGCGCAATTTTGGCATGCAATGGAAAAGAAAATGATGAAAATCAAAGTGATAGAACAACTGATGACTTTGTTTTAAAACAAGAATTTCAGCAATTGTTTGACTCGGCAAAACTCAACGGTGCTGTTTTAATTTATGATCTTCAAAAAGACACTTTCTATTCTAATGATTTTGAATGGTGCAAAAAGGGGCATCTTCCAGCTTCTACTTTTAAAATTGCCAATTCGATAATTGCGCTGGAAACCGGGGTTGTTGAAAATGACAGCACACTTTTAAAATGGGATGGGCAGAAAAGAGCAGTAAAAATCTGGGAACAGGATTTAATTCTCAGAGATGCATTTCATTTTTCATGTGTGCCTTGTTATCAGGGAGTTGCGAGAAAAATAGGCGTAGAAAGAATGATCGAATATTTAGATAAACTGGATTATGGTAATATGCAAGTAGACTCTTCGAATATCGATTATTTCTGGTTAAAAGGGGAGTCTGAAATCACTCAATTTCAGCAAATTGACTTTTTAAGGAGATTCTATTTATCCAAGCTACCTATTTCTGAAGGAACTGAAAAAATCATGAAACGGATGATGGTTATTGAAGAGAACGAAAATTACAAATTAACAGGCAAAACCGGCTGGTCTGATAGTAATGGAAATAATGGTTGGTTTGTGGGTTATGTCGAAACGAAGAACGGCATTTACTTTTATGCAGCCAATATTGAACCAACTGAGAACTTTGATATGGATCTATTTTCAGGTATTCGTAAAGAAATTACCATAAAAGCGCTTAAGCAGATACATATTCTATAATTGCCATTCAATAGCAATTTGCACAGGCTTTTCTTTTATTTATTTTTACGGGTTTGAAACCTGTAATTTAAAACATTAACACTCTCATTAAAGGCTTTTATTTGGAAACTTAATTGTTCCAAAATTGAATATGAGAATAATTTTCAACCACTTAATTATAAATTAATTTTATGCAACAAACAGTAAAAACAGTCTATTTAGGAGACTTACGAACCGAAGCTACACATCTTCAATCAGGTAATAAATTGATTACTGATGCTCCTACCGATAACCATGGAAAAGGAGAGTTTTTCTCTCCAACTGACTTATTGGCTACTTCTTTGGGCTCATGTATTCTTACCATTATGGGAATAAAAGCACAGGCAAATGGTTTCAGTATTGATGGTGCAACAGTAAATACCTGGAAAATTATGAGCGAAAACCCGCGTAGGGTGGCAGAAGTAAAGCTTGAATTTGATTTTAGCATGTGTAATTTGACCGATAAGGACAAAAAAATCCTTGAGAGATTGGTGAAAGTGAGTCCAGTGCCATTAAGCCTGCATGATGAGACAAAACAAACAGCTATTTTGAAGTTTTAATTTAGAAATTAGTCATTGGAAATTAGAACCTGGAGGTATTAAAAATATCATAACTCAAAGTTCTAAGTTTCATATTCTAAGTTCTTTATACGATAAATGACATTTTCAAAAGCTACAAAATTAAAAATATGGACATAAAAATAAAAGATCAAACATTTTTAATATGTGGTGCTACAAGCGGTTTTGGTAAAGGAACTGCAATGGCTTTAATGAATGAAGGAGCCAAAGTAATTGGTGTTGCGCGTAGTAAGGACAAGCTCGATTACATGGATGCTTCTTTTGGAAGTCAATTCGTTGCTGTTCAGGGAGATATTACCGAATCTGAAACCATAAAAAGGGTGGCGAAATTGGCAAAGGAGCATCAAATAAACGGTGCGTTAATCAATGCCGGAGGTCCACCGGCTTTAAGTTTTGAGGAAACTCAAATAGAAAATTGGGACGATGCCTATAAAAAGTTATTGCGTTGGAAGGTTGAGATTACACAGGCACTTTTGCCTATTTTTAAAGAGAAAAAATACGGCAGGTTGGTTTATATTGAAAGTTCATCGGTAAAGCAACCCATAGCAAATTTGGTGCTTAGTACTTCTTTAAGGCTTGCTGTAGTAGGAATGGTAAAAACGCTTTCGCAGGAAGTAAGTGGGCAAAACATTACTTTTAATATTGTGGCTCCCGGTTCGCATGCAACACCTGCAATAGAGCGATTGATAAAGAAGAAGAGTGAGTTGGAGAGCATTACTTATGAACAAGCTCATGATGCATGGGTGAAAAATATTCCTGCAGGTTTTATGGGTAACCCCGACTATTTGGGTTCTTTGGCCACCTGGTTGCTTTCACCTCTTTCAGAATTTGTTACAGGCCAGGTTTATGCATTGGAAGGAGGAAATGTAAAATCTACTTTATAGAATTTAACATTCTAGAGGCTTTTCTTACAGCTTTGTCAACCATTGAAAAGAGCAGGTCTTCCTGCTCTTTATGTTGTTTTGGTTGATGGCCTTTGATTTTAATGAATTCAATATTTTTTTCGTTTAAAAAGTTGAAAAACTCTTTGTACAAAAGATGATTTTCGTGCAATTTGTTTTTCGAAGTCATAAAACCATTTTGCTCAAGCTTTTTCTGCCTGCCAGGCAAGCCAATAATGTTTTGAGAATCAGTATAAACAATTAATTTACTGTAAGAGATATTAATTTCACTAAAGGCCCAAAGCAATGTTTGTATTTCAAGCTTTGTAGATGAAGTGTTTTCAAAATTTTTAAGACGAACTTTGTCTTTAAAATCTTCTGAAAACTGGTAAGGCATCTGTAACAATAAAAATCCTCCAATTCCAGTTTTGCTTTCTGAATGAACACTACCATCAGTAAAAAGAACAAGTTCTTTCATTTATTTTAGCTCAATGCTAATTGGACAATGGTCAGAACCCATTATTTCATTTAAAATGGAGGCGTTTTTAACAGAATCGATAAAGACTTCACTTACCAAAAAATAGTCGATTCTCCAGCCTACATTCTTACCACGAGCTCCTGCGCGATAGCTCCACCAAGAATATTTATCTTTTTCCTCCGGATAAAAATGTCTGAAAGTATCAATCAGGCCGCCTTGAGTATATCTGTCCATCCCATCAATTTCTTCCTGCATGTAACCTGCAGATTTATTGTAGTTTGCTTTTGGTCGTGCCAGATCAATTTCTTTGTGTGCCACGTTGAAATCACCACAAACAATAACAGGTTTCGTTTTTTCCAGTTCTTTCAGGTAGTTAAAAAAGGCTTTGTCCCAATCTTGTCGATAATCTAATCGTTTTAAATCGTTCCCTGAATTAGGGACATAAACATTCACCAAAAAGAATTTATTGTACTCCAGGCATAAAACACGTCCTTCGGTATCATGTTCAGCAATACCAATATCTTTTGATACGCTAATTGGTTCTATTTTTGAAAGAATGGCTGTTCCCGAGTACCCCTTTTTCTCCGCTGAGTTTGAATAAATATGGTAACCATTAACAGGTTCAAGTGCCTCTGCAACCTGGTCATCCTGTGCTTTGGTTTCCTGAAGGCACAGGATATCAGGGTTCATTGTTTCTAAATCTTCAAAGAAATCTTTTTTTGTTACCGCTCGAATACCGTTTACATTAAATGATATTAGTTTCATAATTTAATTTATTGTTGCTTATTTTATTGATATATAAATAGTTGTGTTTTGTCTGCAAGCTCAATTTCAAAATCCCTTTGCGATAAGAATTTTCTGCAATATACAAATCCTTTTATTTTCGTTCAACTGTTAATTAGGTTGGTTTTCGTTTCAAATGGTTTTTGCCTAATTTTGTTTTGCCTAAATCCAACAATATGACTTTTGATTTTGAAGATATTCTCTCAGCATTATCAGTAGTGCTTTCTCTATTACTTGCGTTTTATTTATTTAGTGCAAAAAGTAACAAGAAAATTAGTTCTTACCTTTTTGCATTTTACATGATACTTAACGCAACTGATTCAGGAGCAGGTTTTTCAGGAACCTATTTGTATCCTCATTTCCCTTCCTTAGGACTGTTTTTAAGCGATCTTTTGTTTTTGCAAGCTCCTGTATTGTATTTGTATGTTTGTTCATTGATTTATGCAGACTTTAAGTTAAAACCCATTCATCTAATTCATACTCTGCCATTTATTGCACTAAATGTGTTACTTATTCCAAATTATTACCTGTTGGATTATCAGGATAAAATGATGTTTTTTGAGAAGGGGATCCATGGAGGTGATTGGATAGTTCCTCTCATTTATATAACCATACATGCTCAGTTTATAGGTTATGTTTCCGCTTGTTATTGGGAGGTTTTTAGATATAAAAAATTATTGCACGAGAATTATTCTAATCCAAGTTTAGTTAGTCAGAAGTGGCTAATCCGATTACTCAACGTGATTACTATTATAATGCTAATTTCGTTGCTGAAAAACTATTCGATGTTTTCTGACTATCGAAAAGTTTATAACTATGCGGTGATGACAACTAATTTTGCAGGTTTAATTTTTATGTGCTGGCTAGTGCTAAAAGCAATGCATTCACCTAATTTATTCTCAGGTATTAATTCGGGACTTCAATTGGCCAAAATCATGGCTAAAAAGACCGATACTGACAAGAGTTTAAAGCTGGAAAATCCTGGCATAAAAAAACTTAAAGATTACATGGTGGACAATGAGCCTTATTTGAATGCTTCATTAAATATGCATGATTTAGCAACCGAGTTGGATATGCAGGTACGAGAGCTTTCAGTTTTAATTAATCATCATTTAAATCAAAACTTTTTTGATTTTGTTAATGAATATCGAATAAATAAAGCAAAGGAAATTTTACAAGATCCGGATAAAAAAGACCTGACAATACTTGAAATTTT
This sequence comes from Bacteroidales bacterium, assembly GCA_050296515.1. Lineage (GTDB taxonomy): Bacteria > Bacteroidota > Bacteroidia > Bacteroidales > NBLH01 > NBLH01. Next base: position 7,290 of record JBNKRJ010000031.1, read on the forward strand.
GTATGAAGTGGGCTTTAATTCCAAATCATCATTTAATACAGCATTTAAAAAATACACAGGAACAACACCGACCGAATATCGTAAAAAACACTTAAAATCAGCTGCTTAGTAAAAAGTAGGACATTTGTTTCTAAAAAGTCGAACCAATTAAATTTTACAAAATGGTTCGACTTTTTGCATTCGGTCGCATAATCCCCGCTGCGTCACTAATATTGTGTTATCAAACGCTCTTATTAGTGCTTAGTGAAAAGGTAACTGATATATAATCAGCAACTTAATGATTGAGTAAGTTGTTTAATATGATTGCTAACCAGAAAATGATGTCTGTAGTCAATTTGTAGTAGGTATTAAAAGACAATGTAGGGTTTTTGTAGTGATTGATAATTAGAGACTTATGTGTTTGAGTTCTAATTTTGTTGAAAAATCATTTAGTAATTATAAAAATAAATAGATATGAGAAATTTAGGATTTATTTTAATAATGTTACTCCTTATAACATTCAACTCATTTGCTGATGTTGGACCCACAGGAGTATTTGAAGCTGGAACTGCCAGTGTAACAGGAAAAGTATTAGATAAAGCTACTGGAGGTCCATTGGAATATGTTCAGGTAGCTGTTTTTAGTAAAGCCGATTCAAGTTTAATAACTGGTTCATTAACAGACAGTACCGGAGGTTTTGTTATAAAAAAGGTTCCTTATGGGAGTTATTTTATAACTGCCGAATTTATGGGGTACAATAAGTTTGTTATTGAAAGCATAGACCTGACAGCAGGAAACTCACAGTTTACAGTTGAAGATATTTTATTAGAAATAAATGCAAATGAATTAGGACAAGTTGATGTGGTGAGTACAACAGATGCCATGAGTATTAGAGCAAATAAAAAAGTACTTAATGTAGATAAAGACCTTTCTGCAAAGGGAGGAACTGCAATTGATGCACTTAAGGGATCTCCCTCTATTACTTTGGATCAGGAGGGCGAAGTGTTGCTTCGTGGAAGTAAATCATTTAAAGTATTGGTTAATGGAAAACCAACTGCGATGAAACCCAACGATGCATTAAAACAAATACCAGCTGGGAAAATTGATAAGATTGAGTTAATTACCAATCCATCAGCTAAATATGATGCAGAAGGGACAGCTGGAATTATTAATATCCTCACCAAAAAAGGAATGGGCGTGGGCTCCAGTGCATTGATTAATGCCAGTGCTGGCACAGGCGATAAATACAATGCTGATATTAATCTAAATTATAGTAATGATAAGTTGAACCTTACTATTGGAGGAAAATGGAAGGATTCAAAAAAGTTCTATGATATGGATGAAATTTTGCGCACCATAGATAATGGGTTAATCAGAAACAATGATGTAATTTTTTATCGTCATCAGACTGATAAGGATTTAGGAGGAAATCTAACGCTTGAATATAATTTTAATCAAAATAATTCGATAACTTATTCATTTGATGGTGGTTACACAGATGTTTTTATTGATGCAAATTTTAAGTACAACGAAACTGTTGAAAATCAAATAGGGCACACATATGTTTATGAAGATCTTCATCTGAAAGAGCTGGCAAACTATTACACCAATAATTTATCTTATACACACATCTTTAAAGATAAGAGTGAATGGAGCTTATCAGGGTTTTATTCACGCATTGATTATTATTTTGAAAATAATCAGGATAGGTTCTATACCGGGGGTGATTTTATGAACCAGGGAATAACTCCTTATTACACAATGCGTTTTGATAATGAAAATTTCAGCACTGATTATCGGATAAAAACTGATTATACCAAAAATTTTGAGAAAGGTGCCAAATTAGAAACTGGGGCTGAATATCACAGATATCACAGGTACCTGGATTTATATGCTGAAAATTATGATTACAATGCTAATGACTGGGTGGCTAATACAGTTTTTACCAATGAATTTGATTTTGATGAGTCGGTTTATTCTGGGTATGCTAATTATGGTGGTGAGTTTAAAGGAATCTCATATAGTGCTGGAATTCGATTTGAATACATTGATCGCTTAATTGAAAGTTTTACCGTTAATGAAAAATATGATTATGAGAAACTTAACTATTTTCCAACTCTTTCATTATCAAAATCTATAGGAAAATCAGGTCAAATTGCTTTGAACTATTCACGTAGAATTGACCGTCCGGATGAGTATTTCCTGAATCCTTTTCCAGATGTAAGCAACGAATACCAGACAGCGTACGGTAACCCAATGCTAAGACCACATTTGACTGATTCTTACGAGTTTAGCTATCAATGCAGATTTGAAAAAGGGATGTTTAGTTCACAGGCTTATGTCAGGCTTACCAATGATGCATACACCCAGGTGATTGGTTCTGATGAGAACGGGATTATGGTGTTGACTTTTGATAATATTTCTGATGATAAAGAAATTGGAGTAGAGAATATGGTAAATATACAAGCCTCAAAATGGTACAGTTTAAATGCAAGTCTTAATGTAATGGGGCAAAGCTCGAAAGGAATTATGAACGAAGATGCTTTTGACAGAAGTGCTTTTACTTTTAATGCCCGCGTGATAAACTCTTTCTCATTAGGCAAAAAAACGTCGGCACAGCTTATGGCCTTCTATTTTCATGACCAACTTGGAAATGCCATTGGAAACGTGGAACGCTTTTATTGGGTTGATGTAGCCATAAGTAGAAATTTCATGAAAGATAATTTATCTGTTTCGCTACAGGCTAAGGATATCTTCAATACTATGCAAACCAAATTTGATATTGACAGAACAGATTATCGGTTTTATGTGCATATGATGCCAGAGTATCCGGTTATACTACTGAATATTAGTTATAAGTTCAATAATTACAAAGGGAAAAAGGGTGTAGAAACGAAGTTGAAAATATAATAATACTAATTGATTATAAGACTTTTAATTGATTAACTTTAATCATAAAACTAAAAAAATGAAATGCTTAATATTGAATATTCTCCTGTTTGTTTTTTCTGCTACCTTATTGGCTCAGGAATACACGCAAACATTAAAAGGCAAGGTATTCGATTTTGATACAAAAGCTACTTTACCCGGTGCAAGTATTGTAATAATTGGAACAGATCCAGTTGTTGGAACAGTAACAGACATGGATGGAAACTTTAAACTGGACAAGGTTTCAGTGGGAAGAAAAAATTTCAAAGTTTCTTTCATGGGCTATGAAGATGTTTATTTGAACCAAATTCAAGTGGCGACAGGTCGGGAAGTAGTGCTAAATATTGAAATGAAAGAATCCGTTACTGATTTAGCTGAAATTAAGGTAGTTGCAAACGAAAATAAAAGTAAAGCAATTAATCAGTTGGCATCAGTAAGTGTCACTCAAATTACAGTAGAATCTACTTCAAGGATTGCTGCAGGGATCAATGATCCTGGCCGGACAGCACAATCTTTTGCAGGGGTTTCAGCGGCTGATGACGAAAACAATGAATTAGTTATCCGGGGAAATTCGCCTAGAGGAATGCTTTGGAGGATGGAAGGAATTGAAATACCTAACCCAAATCATTTCAGCAATGGCGAAGGTGGTTCAGGTGGTGGCGTGAGTGCTTTGAGTACCCAGGTATTAGCAAATTCCGATTTTTTTACCGGAGCCTTTCCTGCAGAATACGGAAGTGCACTTTCAGGTGTATTCGATTTGAACTTACGCAAGGGAAATACTGAAAAAAGGGAATATGCATTTCAACTGGGTGTAATGGGTGCCCAGGCAGCTCTTGAAGGGCCAATAAAAAAAGGATCTGGAGCATCTTATCTTTTAAATTACAGGTACTCTACACTAAAAGTATTGAATTCATTTGGATTAGATATTGGTGGAGGAGATATTGCCCCTGAATGGCAAGACTTATCTTTTAAAATCTATATTCCAACTAAAAACGCTGGGCGATTTTCAATTTGGGGCTTAGGAGGCTTTAGTTCTGCTGGTTCCACCGTTATTCAAGATACAGCGCAATGGATGTACCGGTCTGATGCATACCGAGATACAGAGGATCATACCTTGGGGATTGTTGGAATTACTCACAATTATCTTTTTAAAAACAATAAAACCTATTTAAAAACTGTGGCGGCCTATTCTCACACCAATAATTATGTTTTTGAAGATTCAGTTGATTTCGATTTTGTTCCTGCCATGGTTAAAAAAGAAGAATTTGTGTACAACACCTTTAGCATAAACACCTTTGTTAATCATAAATTTAACGCAAAAAATGTTCTCAGGATGGGTGCTATTTATCACAACAAAAGTTTTGATTTTGTGATGCATGATTATAATTACGATGATGAGGTGCTAGAAAAGCTAATTGATGACAATGGCTCTACCAACATGTTTGAGGCCTATCTTCAATGGCAACACCGGATAAATGAAAAAGTGGATATCAATACCGGAGTGCATTATACTTACCTGGCTCTTAATCAGGATTATGCAATTGAGCCGCGATTGGGTGTAAAATGGAGATTGAATGAAAAACATACCCTTACTTTTGGAAGTGGGTTGCATAGTAGGCCAGAACCAGTCTCAATTTACCTGGCGGAAAAAGAGTTGACTGACGGAAGTATTATTTTACCAAACAAGGATTTAGAAATCACCAAAGCAGTTCATGCTGTTTTAGGTTATAACTGGAATTTTGCAGATAATTTCAGGTTAAAAACCGAGGTTTACTATCAATATTTGTTTGATGTACCAATTGATCCAACAGATACCACAAATACAAGAAGTGCCTTGAATTTTGGAAGCGGATTTACCAACGATAATTTTGTAAACGAAGGAACTGGCAAAAATTATGGAGTTGAAATAACCCTTCGGAAGTTTTTCTCCAAAAACTGGTACCTTTTAGCTACAGCATCCATATTTGAATCTAAATTTACTATGCTTGATGGAGTGGAAAGAAACACGTTGTTTAACAGTAAATACATCTATAATTTTGTAGCCGGAAAAGAAATTAAAGTAGGGAAACAAAAGCAAAATGTATTGGGATTAAACATCCGTACAATGTGGCGTGGGGGGTATCGTACTGTTCCTGTTGATATGGAAGCATCGGCATTGCAGAACAAAGAAATTCGTTTATATGATGAAGCTTTTGAAGCCAAAGTCCCTGATTATTACCGAGTTGATGCTGGAATTAGTTTCCGGAAAAACAAACCAAATTGGTCATGGGTACTTTCATTAGACATTCAGAATGTAACAGGAAGATTAAATATTTGGGATGAGTTTTATAGTAACGAAACCAGAAAAATTGAGCAGGTTTATATGAATGGGTTAATACCAATATTAAACTTTAGGGTGGAGTTTTAAGATATGAAAGACTAGAGGTTTACAACAATAGATGCATATGTGGAATTAAATCTCACTTCCCCTAAAGCTTGACTTTTTGCATAGAAAGAGATTAACTTATAGAAAAACTGTCAAAAAAAACAAATCTCAAAATTATAAAAAGGACGTTTTTATTAAAAATACGCCCTTTTTGCATTTTTTTAACTTAAAGAAGCAATATCTGGTAGTTCCGTTATGCAATTTGTTAGTTTTCAGAATCACATAATTACACTTCCATTTCTTCTTGCCTCACTTACAGGATTACATCCTCCTTTAATTTTACTTAATTCTTTTAAAGTTAATTTCGTAAATGATCTTTTAATCTCTTTTCTTATTTTTTAGGATATTTTAAATATATAAATAACAAAACTAAGTTACGCGAACAATGTATTCATGAACAATCCCACCTTTGATTTTTTTTAATGAGTCTTCTTTTAACTCTGATTTCTTTAAAAGATTTTTAAAGTTTTCCGAATTTTCTTTAATAATTTTTCTTTTTTTCATGTTAAGAATGATTAATGAATTAAACGTTTCAAATGTATGTTTTTTTTACTGATAAAAAAAGCTTATTCTATATATATTTGAAAGTATTTAACAATTTGATATTATTTGTGGCTACCTAAAACTATATTATATTAATAAATTCAATTAAGTCCTCATCAGGCCCCAAATCCATTTTCTTTTTTAGGCGATACCTGGCCATTTGCATGCTTTTAGGGCTAACATTCAGTAATGCTGCAATTTCTTTATTCGAAAGCTTTATTTTTAAGTAAGCGCAATGTTTTAATTCATGTTGTGTAAGTGATGGGTGCTTTTCGTGCAAACTACAGAAAAAATCCGGGTGAACTTTTTCAAAATGCAATTTGAGCCGCTCCCAGTCGTTTTCATCATCAAGGTTATTTTTAACAATACCTTTTAATTCCTTAACTTTTTCCTTCGTTTCTTTGTTTTCTGGCGTTAATTGAACTATAATTTCATTAATTTTATTCAATATTTCATTTTTTTGGTAGGCATACATGGTTGTTGAGCTTAGTTCGCGATGACTGTAATCAAGCTCGGCCTGTAGTTTCTCATTATTTAAAAGGGTTAGCTCTGCCTGTGTCTTTAACTCTTCCTGTTTTCTTTGTTCTTCTTCCAGCCTGAGTTTAGATTGCAGTTCCTGTTGCTTTTGAACAGCTTTTTGTTCTTCCAGTTCTGCTTCGGCCTGGTATTTTTTAGCTTTCAGTACTTTTTTTCTCATTTTAAAACGGCTGTAAAGTAAAAGCATTGTTAAAAATGATAATACTAAAGCAATACTGATGATGATATTTGTGATTTTTTGGTTTCTGTTTTGTTTAGATAAAAAAGAGATTTGTTGTTCTTTTTTTTCAGTTTCGTAACTGATTTTCAGGTTATAAATGGCTTTTTTACTTTTTTCGTTAACCAGGCTATCAGACATGAGTTTATATTGCTGATGAAATTCATATGCTTTTTTATAATTATTCACTTTTGCATAGGTTTCTGCAATAGATTGCAATGACTGGCTTTGCTCCACTTTTGAACCCAATTTTCTTGCTATTGCAAGCCCGTCATTATGATATTTAATCGATTTTTCAAAAAGCCCCATTTCCATGTAAAGATCTCCTAGGTTCTTTAACATTTGAGAGACTTCGATTTCATTTTTTAATTCTCTTTTTATTGCAAGTGCTTCGTTCAAATACCTTTCTGCTTTTTTGAAATCTTTCTGCTCCATGTATATGCCGCCAATATTACTAAGTGCGTAGGAGGCTGCTTTAAACTCTTTAACTTCTTTAAACAGCCCTGCAGCTTTTTCGTACTGATAAATTGCCTTATTAACTCTATTTGTACGCTTATAAATAATTCCAAGATTATTGTAGCATTTTGCCTGGCCAAAAGTATCGTTCAAATTAGAAAACATTTTAAGGGCCTCTTCATAGTACTTCTCTGCTTGCTGGTAATCTTCCATTATAAAATATGTTATACCTATGTGATTAGTGGAAGCAGCAATTCCTTTTTCATCATTATTTTGTTTATGGATTTTTAAAATTTCATTATTATAATTTATTGCATTTTCAAAATCGCCTTGACTTACAAATAATAAGCTAAGTGCATCATAGCATTGAATAATTCCTCTTTCGTTATTTTTGCTTTCATAAATTTCTAAGGCTATCATTAAATATTGATGGGCCTTTTCGTAATTTCCTCTTTCATAATTTTGATTTCCCAATTTTTGGTTTATTTCAGCCCATAATTCCAGGTTCGATTCACTTTTAAGTATTTCATATGCCTTGACTAACAGTTCATTTGACTTAACAGGATCAGTAAAAACCAATTCATCGCTTTTGCTGATTAGGAACCTGGCTTTTGTTGTGTCGTTTGGCAATTGGTGAAGTTCTTTTATCAATAAGCTATCACTTTTTTGAGAATAACATTTTAGCGAAACCGCCCAGATAATAATGATACATGCGATATGTTTTTGATACACTTTAAATAACTTTAGGAGGTGGATATCTTTACTAATTGCTTGAAAATAATTAAATTGCATCAATGAATTCAAGTAAATCCTCATCCGGGCTTAAATCCATTTTCTTTTTCAGCCGATATCTTGCCATTTGCATGCTTTTAGGGCTAACATTTAAGAGAGCGGCAATTTCTTTATTCGAAAGCTTTATTTTTAAGTAGGCGCAGTGCTTTAATTCATGTTGTGTGAGTGATGGGTGCTTCTCGTGCAAACTACTGAAAAAATCCGGGTGAACTTTTTCAAAATGTAATTTGAGTCGCTCCCAATCATTTTCATCATCAAGGTTATTTTTAACAATACCTTTTAATTCCTTAACTTTTTCCTTCGTTTCTTGGTTTTCTGGCGTTAATTGAATTATAATTTCATTAATTTTATTCAATATTTCATTTTTTTGGTAGGCATACATGGTAGTTGAGCTTAATTCTCGATGACTGTAATCAAGCTCGGCCTGTAGTTTCTCATTGTTTAAAAGAGTTAGCTCGGCTTGCACTTTTAATTCTTCCTGTTTTCGTTGTTCTTCTTCAAGCTTTAGTTTCGATTCCAGTTCTTGCTGTCTTTGAATGGCTTTTTGCTCTTCAAGTTTAGCCTCGGCTTGAAGTCTTTTTGCTCTTAGAACTTTTCGTTTCATTTTAAATCGGCTGTATAGCAAAATTATTATCAGAACCGATAATACAAGAGCAATACTAACAATGATATTAGTAATTTTGTGATTTCTATTTTGTTTTGACAAAAAGGAGATTCGTTGTTCTTTTTTCTCAGTTTCATATTTAGCCTCTAATTCTTTTATTTGTCTTGATTTACTTTCGTTGAAAAGACTGTCTTTATAGGCAGTTTCAAGTTCGTAGTATCCAAGTGCTTTAACGCTGTTTCCTCTTTTAGTTTCAATTAATCTAAGTATATTATAGGCATTAAACAGATCTTCTGATGAATAATAACTTTTTGCACATACTAAACATTCCTGGGCGGCTTGTGCTGCTAATGTATAGTTATTAAGTTTATAATAAGAATTTGCAATGTCATTATAATACATTGAAAGATCATTGTTTAGATTATTCTTTTTTGAGAAATTTACGGATTCATTATAATGATCAATGGCTTTTTTATAATCCTCTTTCATTTCGTAAACTCTACCAAGGTTTCTGTTGACAATTGCAATAGCTCTTATATAATTGATTTGATGAAAATATTTAAGAGAAAGTTCAAAGTATTCCAACGCTTTATTAAAGTCTTTCAGATCTCTATAGTTTGTCCCCATGTTATTATAAATCGTTGCAATTTTTCTTTTGTCATTACTTCTATCAATATACTCCAAAGCCTTTTCCCAGTATTTGCTCGAGTTTTCTAAATCTTGATTTGCTTTAAAAGCCACACCTAATCCATTTAAAGATTCCACAATACATTCTGGGTCCTTAATCTTTTCAGCTAACTTAAGTGCATCAAAGTAAGTTGAAATTGCTTCATCAATACTGCCTTTGAAATTGTTCGCGTTACCGATTAAGTTTAAGCTTTTTATCTTTAGATTAGTAATATTATTTTCTTCGGCTAAACTCTTAGCCTTTTCTGATATCCTAATACATTCATCAAATTCACCATGGTCAAGATACATTCTGGCCAATGAATTGTAAATTTCAATTTGTTTTTGAATATTCTCTAATTCAATAGCCAATTCAATAGCTTTATAAAAGTAAGTTTTAGCAAAGGCTGTATCTGTAAAAACACTTTCTTTTCCAATATTGGTTAATACTTCAAGTAACTTATCACCTTCTAAAGTCTTACTTAAAGTAATCAGACTATCAGTTTTTTTATCTTGAGCAACACAAATCTTACCGATTAAAAGTATGCAACATATAATAATTGTTTTCGTTGAAAAATATTCAATTTGAGTTTGTTTCATTCAAGTATACTTAGATAAAATTCCAATAATAAGCCTTAGTGAAAAATTCTTTTTGCAATGAATTACTAAGTTAGATCATTTTCTAATTGTTGTTTCTTTTTTTTTACCTCTTACTTCTTTTGCCCAGCTTCACTTTCCTGCTTGTAGTGCCTTTGTAGGGTCTGTTTTTCTTTCCTGTAGGGTCTTTGTGGTGCTTCATTATTAGATGGTTATGGAATTAATACTGAGTTTTGTCTCAGGTTTAATGGTAGTGGAATTTACAAAGCCGCTACTTATAAATCTTGATAAAAAGCAAATAATTTATTGTTAATTAAAATGGACATCATGAGAAAATTAAAAAAAATCAGCGCACTATTTATTGTTTTAATTATTGCTTTTGGGATAAAAGCGCAATATTCAAATTATAAGTTCCCAGAGGCGGATCTTTCTATTAATTTCCCAGCTGATCCTGGAACTGCACAGGTTATTAAAGATACCAAAACGAAGCAGGTACGAAAATATGTCGTGAAATTAAAAGACGGTGATAATGAATATCGTGCTGAGGTTGAGTTCTATAAAGAAAAAAATCCAAAGAGAGAGATTGACAATTTCTTTTTAGCCATGTTAAGTAAAGCGCAAGAAACCTCAAATGTGAATTTTGGCGGAAAAGCTATGACAATGGCTAAAGGTGGAACCAAAAGGAAAAAGGCTGTTTTATGTGTTTATTATAGTGGAAATAAGGTTTACAGACTTTCAATAAAATCAGCAGGTGATTTTGTTGCTGATGATGAAGCAGGGAAATTTTTTGGCTCCTTAAATAATGGAGGAAAAACAGTTGCTGTATCTAGCTCTAATACTAATAATTCAAATGTTTCAACTACAAAAACAACTGAAACTACAAATACTAACGCTTCAAACAGCGACAAAAAAATTACCATGGAATACCTTGCTAGTGTAAAAAGTAAGTTCAATGCTGTAAAAAATATCAACCAAAACATCGTTAATGTTGGTCAGTATCCTTATGAGTTTGAAAATTTTGCTAATGATATTAAAAAGCTGGATTACATGAATACCATTCAGGAAATAAAAGATCTTGGAAATCCTGATGGTGAGTTTTGGGAAAGTGATATGAAGGCCTATTACGACTTTGAAAATACCTTCCCAACTGATTTTGAAACCAAGGCAATGCCAAGAGTTCAGGAAAAAATAAAATATGCTTATTCACTTTACAGCAAGCGTCAGCAGTATCCTAATAATGTAAATACAGCTATTAACGAATTGGAGAAAGTAAAAGTAGCCATTGATGCTTGTAAGAAATCATTTCCTAATTCAGAACAAATTAAGAATGGAGTGATTGATTTCTACAGTGCCTGGGATGAGATTGCAGGCCCGGTATACAAGGGAACTTACCTGTGTGATTTCCACAAAGAAAACCCAGGAAGAATTTTCTATTCAAAGGAACCTATTGACCCGAATAATATTGACCCGACAAAATTTACAACAGAATTTTCTTTAAACGACCATATTTATGCCATTGCTTTTCTTCCAAAGAAAATGAAATTAATGGGCGAACCCGGTAAAGACGATAAAGGATTATTTTTTAAGTATTTTACGAATATTGACCATAACGTAAGCTATACTGACTATGTTCAATGCTATATCGATAAAAAAGAATATGAAAAGAATAAAGCATACTTCTTAATGGATATCATGCCTGATCCTGCAAAAGCAAGTCAATGGGATGCAGGTATGTGGATGGATAAATTTGCAAAATTGTCGCCTCGTAAACATAAATTCAATGTTTCAGTTTATAAATATCAGCCTGCAGATGGTTGGGCTTCAGGGGAATTTTCTATTGACCTTACTGGCATGGACAAAGCAAAAATGAATGCCGATGCAAAAGCAGCCATGACCAAAGTAGAAGAAAACATTGCTAAAAACCAACAATTACCAGATGCGTTTAAAAAGAAAAGTGCTGTATTTAAAGATCCTGCCTTAAGTGTAAATGGCATTAAGGCGATTGTAAAACGCGAGTGGGGTTCATACATTGCACAGGTTCTTAAAGTAGCTATTGTTAACGATGGTAAAAATACCTGGGAAGTTGCAAAAGACGATTTAGGTTATCCTGAAAACAAACAAAACTCATGCGCAATTTACATTGCATACAAAGGAACCGATGGAAACTGTTACTTTATTGACCAAAGCATCCTATTTGTAAAAGATTATGAAGGTGGAGGTAAATACTCTTCAACTATCAGAATTTGGGGACATTATGACCTTCATAAGATTGTAAGAATTGCGTGTGAGAACATAAAATAACAACAAGAAATGAGCAGAAAGCTTAGGCTTTCTGCCAAGAAACTCCGAAGCTGAATGCTTTTTTAACCAACCTTTTAAATGATTTTATTAATAATAAAACTTAAAATTTAGAAAAATGAAAACAACAAAATTATTATCATTATTAGTATTATTCGCTTTAATTACTATCCAATTTTCATGTAGTAAAGATGAGGACACTCCATCACCTTACGCTGCAATGCACGGTACTTTTTCTGGTGATATTGCCATTCAAGGGGATAAAAACGATGATGGAACCACAACTGCTACAGTTGTAGTTGACGGTGAATATGTAACTATTTCTTTTGATTATGCAGGTTACCCAATAACCTTTTCAGCGGATGTGACTGAAGTTCAAAGCGATAAAGACATCCTTTATCAGATTCTTCAGCAGGATGTGATGGTAAATGGCAAACAGGTTAGTTTAGTTGGAGTTGGAGTAAGTATAAACCATCCATCGGTGCATGGAACTTTTAGTGATACCAACAAAACCCTAACTTTTTCATTCACGTATACAAGTGCAACTGAGTCTATGAATTTTGTTTTTAAAGGAACTAAAAACTAAATAATTACTTACAAAAATTAATATGAGAAAAACATTTTTAGCATTAGGTCTTTTTATTTTGTGCTTAAGCTATTTGGTTAATTTAGCTGCACAGCTTACAAAATGGACAACAAACAATAAAGTTTTGTTTACAGCCCTTACCAAAAACGGAAATACCGGATACATTCAAAAATCAACAGATGGCGGTTATTCCTGGACAACAGTTTGGGATGGTGAAATGGATGCACAAACTGGTCAGACAAGAATGTTTGGAATTGCATCCGGAAACGGAACTGTAGTTGCTGTCGGAAACGTAGTGATTGCTTCAAGCGATCAGGGTAAAACCTGGAAAGAAACCCAAATGCTAGGTTATGCTGGCAATAATATTTTTTCAAATAGAATGCCTTTAACAAGTGTTGCTTATGGTAATGGATTTTTTGTAGCTGCAGGCCCTTTCCAATTCATCTATTCGAAAGATGGAATAAACTGGAAATATGTTCGAACAGGAGAATTAACCCAAGCTGAAAAGGATGCATTGAAAAAACCTTCGGGTTTAAGTCTTGAAGATATTAAGAAAGATCCAAAATTGCATGGTAAAAGACCTTCTGTAGGCGAATTCCCACCAGAAATTCATCCTGGTTTAAAAACTCCCCGCCATATCATTTTTGCAGGTGGGAAGTTTTACGCAACCGGTGGAAACGGAATGATGACAGGAAAAGTGCTAAAAATTGAAGGAGATAAAGTAGTATTGGAAAAAGAACTTCCTTTTGAGGGAAATGCTGCCAAACTTAACTCTGGCGGATTACAACGCATTGCATGGGACGGCAAAAACACCTTGTTTGCGGCATCAATTAGTACAAAATCAGCATATTCAACAGATATGGGCGAAACCTGGAAATATCAATACAACCCAGGCAAAAATCAAATCTGGGGAGTCGCTTATAACAATGGTGCATGGGTAGCAGCTAGTCCTTTTGAGGATATTTTTTACACCACCGATCTACAGAACTTTGAAAGTCTTAAAAGAGGTGGAGGAAGAGCAGCGATTCAGGATATGATTTATGCAGATGACAGGTTCTTTCTTTTTGGAACGGATAACCAGGTTTTTGCCTCGAAAGATGGAAAAAAGTGGGAACTGGTTTCTAAAAAAGTTTATGGAATGAAAATTCAGGGAGCTACACTAGCTATTTTTTAGGTTTAATCAACGGATAACGCATTTAAATTGGATGCGTTATCCTCATTAAATTTTCTACTATTCCTATTGGCCAGCAATAAGTTATTCATTAAAAAAGAAATTATGAAATCAGGATTAAATATATCTAAGCCAACTATCATCAAAACGACCATTATATTATTAAGTGTTTTACTTTTTAATATTCAAGAATTAAAATCGCAATGCTCAATTCCTTTGGAAAGTTCATATTGCCAAAATGCTGGACAAGTTGATGTAAATGCCTTTCCTCCAGGAGGTGTTTTATCTGGTGATGGTATTACTGGGTTTGCCTTTGATCCTTCAATTGCAGGAGTTGGAACTGCAACTGTTAGCTATTCTTTTGATAAAAAGTATTATATTGATCAAACAGGGACATATTCAAGACAAGATATTTCTTCCACCGGTACAATTGCTACATTCACGAATGATGATGATGGAATTACAAGTATTCCCCTGGGGTTTTATTTTGATTTTTTTGGTAATACTTTTTCTAGTATTATCGTTTCCGTTAATGGAATTATTTCATTTAAGCATGTATCTTCAATAAATGCTTTTAATACTAATCTAAATGTAGCACCCGACAGCGTTATTGCAATGGCATGGGATGATTGGGATAACTCACCTGGAATAGGAACTTATATAAGATATGAAACAATTGGAGATGCTCCAAATAGAGTGTTTATTTTGGATTATGACAGCATACCGCATTATAACAACGATGCCTCAAAGCCTGTAACAACTCAATTGAAGTTATTCGAATCAACAAATATCATTGAAATACACACAACTAATACCTATACTATGTCTTGTACCCAAGGAATAAAAGGTGCTTCAGGAACTATTGTTAGGTTGCCTGGTAGATATAATGAAGACTGGGGATCAGGCGATGGTTATGCTTACGAAGACTATGTTGCATTTATTCCTTATGACGATTGTTCAACTAGTATAGATGTTGAAGTTTTGGAAATTCCTTCTATTAATGCCGGGATTGATCAAGAAATATGTTATGGAGAGTTAGTTACCTTAAGTGGTGCAGGAGGAGTGTCCTATGACTGGAACCATAGCATTACTGACGGGATTGCTTTTCAACCCGAGGTTACAAGAAACTACACAGTTACCGGAACAGGTGCAAATGGTTGTACAAATACCGATGTTGTCAGGGTAACTGTAAACCCATTACCCGAAATACAAATAAATGCAAGTAAAGCTGCTGTTTGTGGTGGTGATGGACTTGTTTTGGAAGCAACAGGCAATGCCGTTTCTTACCAATGGGATAACAGCGTTGAAAATGGAGTTGAGTTTACTCCTTCTACAACAACCACTTACACAGTTTTGGCAACAAGCGATAAATCCTGCGAAAGCACTGATGAAATAACAGTTCCTGTAAACCCGCTTCCAGCAGTTGTTGCAAATGCTGACCAAACAACTATTAATGGAGGTGAATCTGTAATACTTACCGGAAGCGGAGCTCAATCATACACATGGAATAATGGCGCAGAAGATGGTGTTTCAATTGTTCCATTAGGTTCTACAATCTATGAAGTGGAAGGAACTGATGCAAATGGGTGCCAGAATATCGATAACATTGAAATTACTGTAGTTAAATCAGATCAAACAATTACATTTGAAGTGCTGCCTAATAAAATATATGGCGATGCAGATTTTGAACTTGCTGCAACAAGTACTTCAGGGCTTCCAATAAATTATGTGAGTTCAGACCAAACAGTAGTTACAATTAATAATGGAGTAGTTAGTATAGTAGGTGCAGGAACAACGGAAATAACTGCTTCACAAGCAGGTAATGCCAATTACAATGCAGCTGAAGATGTTATTCAGGTTCTAACAATTGAAAAAGCGGATCAAACGATTACTTTTGAGACAATACCTCAACATAATTTTGGTGATGCTGATTTTGAACTCACTGCATCAGCTTCATCAGGTTTGTCAATTCTATATACAAGTTCTAATTCATCAGTAGCTACGGTTTCGGGGAATATAATGCATATTACTGGTCTGGGTGAAACTGTTATAACAGCTACACAAGCAGGGGATAGTAATTATAATGAAGCTGAAGTGTCGCAAACTTACACTGTAAGTGTCATTGCTTCAGTAGATTATCCTGAAATGATTAATGCGAGTGTATATCCAAATCCAGCTCAAAACAGTTTCAGGGTTCTATTCGGAGAACAAAAAAATGCAGAATTATCAATCTATAATTCACAAGGAAAGCTTATGTATAAAAATGCTGCATATAATCCTGAAGAGACAATCCCTGTTCTTTCCTGGAAACCTGGAGTATATTTCATTAAACTCAATAAAGGTTTTGTTACTGCTAAATTGATAAAAAAGTAGTTGTGTAATTGTCTTTTATGGGGTAATAAAGTTTCAGGTTGATGATGAAATATCTATTTCCTTGAATATTAATTGGATGAGGCAATTACCTGCAAAATAATAATTTATAAAATGCTGAATTATGATATTAAAACATAAATATAGTGTACTAATTTTATTAATGGGAATTTCAATTTTAACTGTTTTTACCCATTGTAAAAAAGATGAATCCGAAAAAGCTACCCAAAACAAGATTATTTTACTTTCAGGGAATAACCAGACAGCTCAAGTAGAAACAAAATTAGCTTCTCCGGTAGAGGTTACTGTAAAAGATCAATTTGATAAACCATTTAAAGATGCTGTGGTCTATTTTTCAACAAATGATGGAACACTTTCATCAGAATCGGTCACTACTGATGCAGAAGGAAATGCTTCAGTAAGCTGGACACTTGGTTCGAAAGAAGGAGA
This sequence comes from Bacteroidales bacterium, assembly GCA_050296515.1. Classification (GTDB taxonomy): domain Bacteria; phylum Bacteroidota; class Bacteroidia; order Bacteroidales; family NBLH01; genus NBLH01. The sequence goes on from JBNKRJ010000031.1 coordinate 23,909, forward strand.
GCAGGTTCTTACTGTAAAAGCATTTAAGGAAGATGAAACAACTCCTTTGTCAGGCTCGCCTTTGCAGGTAAAAGCAATTGGAAGCCCAGAACCCGCAAAAGCAGCCTTTATAGAACTAGTTTCTGGGAATGAGCAAACTGCAGAGGAAGAAACAGTTTTGCCCGAACCAGTTAAAATTTTGGTAAAAGATCAATATGGTAACCCTTTTGAAGGAGCAACTGTTACATTTGAAGTAACAGAAGGTGAAGTTTCAGAGACCAGTGTATCAACAAATTCAGAAGGAATTGCACAGGTTAACTGGACACTGGGAACAACCATTGGTACGCAAACATTATTGGCCAAAGCAATGTTAGCCGATGAAAAAACTGCTTTAGAGGGTTCACCTGTTTCAATTACAGCTACTGCAACTGAAAAGCCAAAAGCTGCTGTTATAGAGCTTTTATCAGGAAATGGGCAGTCAGCTATTGAAAAAACTGCCCTGGCTAATCCAATTGAATTTGTCATCAAAGATCAATATGGTGATTTATTTGAAGGGGCGACAGTATATTTTTCAGTAACAGAAGGTGCTGTTTCTGCTTCAAGCGCAATAAGCGATTCAAATGGTAAAGCATCCGTTGTTTGGACTTTAGGAACAACTATTGGAATACAAAATCTTACAGTAACTGCATTTGAGGAAGATGGAACAACTCCATTAAATGGTTCTCCATTAAATGTTAGCGCCACAGCAACTGAAACGCCTGTGGCGACCAGCTTTGAACTACTTTCAGGGAATGGGCAAACTGGTGAGATTGAGAAAGCTCTTCCTAATTTAGTGCAAGTTCTTGTTAAAGACCAGTTTGAAAACCCACTCGAAGGTGTTAAAGTAAATTTTGCCGTTACAGTTGGAAGCCTTTCAAATGAAAATATCACAACAAACTCTGAAGGGAAAGCAGAGACGGAATGGACCCTTGGTAGTAACCAAGGAACACAGATTTTGGCAGTATATGTCTACAAAGAGGATGGTGTAACACAATTGCCTGGTTCACCAATCGAGTTAAGCGCAACAGCTGTTGGTTTAATCGATTACGATGGAAATATTTATGAAATTGTAACCATTGGTAACCAGGTTTGGATGGCTGAGAATCTGAAAGTTACACATTATGCCAATGGAACAGCTATAGCTAATGTAACTTCTAATTCCAATTGGGCTTCTTTAGTTGACAATGATGCAGATAAAGCCTATTGCCTGGTCGACAACAACGAAAATAGTGTATATGGTTCCATGTACACCTGGGCTGCAGCTATGAACGGAGAATCCAGCAGTTCGGCCAATCCAAGCAATGTACAGGGTGTATGCCCAACCGGATGGCATTTGCCAAGTGATGAAGAATGGACCGCACTGACAACTCAGGTTGGGGGATCTTCAGGAGCAAAACTTGCAGGAAATGCATCTCTTTGGACAAATAGTACTGCCATAGACGGTAATGCGAATTTTGAAACAACCGGATTTAATGGTCTGCCTGGTGGTCTTAGAAGTGATGCGAATGGTTATTTCACCTATAAAGGTCAAACAGCGGCATGGTGGAGTACAACACAGTCAAATAGTACAAATACAATTACCAGAGGAATTTACTATCAGAATTCGAATATGTATTCTCAGGCTGAGAAAAAATCTAATGGGATAGCTGTTCGTTGTGTGAGAGATTAAATGCATAATTTGGGGCTGTATCAAAAGTCTAATTCAATGCAATTTTACTTTCATTTCAACAACAAAAGAGCGTATTTCAACAAGATTGAAAGCAGATTGATTGGATTGATGCTAGATTGAAAGAAAAATTTATCGCAAAACTAGTTTTGATACAGCCCCCATTACTAATCTATTATTATTATGAAAATTTCTACTTTATTCATTTTATTTTCGTTTTTGGTTATTTCCTGCACAAACCAAACTGAAAAAAATACTCCAAAGCTTATTACTGAACTTGATTCACTAATCGAAAACAAAAGTTTCTTTAAACTAAAAAATCTTTTTGATTGGAATGAAAATCGCCTCTCAGTTGATAAGCAATTATATTATAGTGGTTTAATTGAACATTTTTTTAATAATGCAGCCGTTTCAAATCAAAAATTGACTGAGCTGCTGAAAACTGATGGAGTAAGTTATAATGATTCAATGCTTTACGAGGTATACAAAGCAAAACGGATGAACCATATAAATCTTTATGAATATGCGCAGGCAGTTGAAACCAGCCAATTTATCCTTGATCATTTCAAAGCTATTGCTGACAGTGCTGATTTTGCAGAGTATGAAAATGAGCATAAAATTTGGCAGGCATTAAAAAACACTCCTAAGCAAGAAGTTATAAAAAAATCTGATTGTGTTATACCTATGAGGAGAGATAAGGTTGGTTTAATGAATGTTATCACTATTTTTGATACTGATACCGTTAATTTTTTATTTGATACAGGTGCAAATTTTTCAGCCATAAAAAGGAGTAAGGCACAAGAATTAGGTATGGAAATTATTGAAGCTGAATTTTATGTGACAGCAGCTACCGGTAAGAAGGTAAATAGTGCTTTAGCTATTGCCAAAGAGTTTCAAATTGCCGATATTACGGTAAAAAATGCTGTTTTCCTTGTTTTCGAAGATGAGGATATTTCCTTCCCACAAATTGATTATTATCCAAATGGAGCCATTGGTTTTCCTGTAATTGAGGCATTTGATGAGCTGCAATTTAAAAAGGAAGGAGAGATTTTTATTCCTCAAAATGCACATGTTTATAGCTATAATAACCTTGCCCTTGATGGTTTAATGCCGGTTCTGGCAGTTGTTTATAATACTGACACCCTTCGATTTAATTTTGATACTGGTGCTTCAAAATCAACACTTTATAAACCTTTTTACGAAAAATATAAAGCATTTGTTAAAAAGAATTATCAAGTGCAAAAGTTCTCAAGTGCCAGCGGTGGTGGTTCAGTAGAATTTGAGGGTTATGTTATTGATAGCATCAATTTAAGTGTTGCAGAGAGTAAGACAACTTTAAGCAATCTTCAGTTACATATCAACGCACTTGATGATTCCAAAAGTTTTATTCATGGAAACTTTGGGCAGGATTATATCAAACAGTTTGCGAAAATGATAGTTAGTTTTAAGCATTCGGCAGTGGTATTTGAGTAGGTAAAGTCTGGTTTTGAATTGTAGAATAATGAGTAAAAAAATTAACTGGTTTTATTTAGGAGTCGAGCTTGTTGTTGTTTTTCTTGGAATTTCAACAGGTTTTTTTCTTCAGAATTATCGAGAAAGTAAAGCAAATAATGATTTGGAAGATAGCTATTTTAAAGGGATGGTTGTTGATTTACAAGCGAATATCGATGCTTTATTGGAAGATATGGCTGAGGATAGTGCATGGATTACAAATTCAAAGTATGCAATACAGCTAATGTCGAAAGATGAGCTGTCTACTGATTCAGCGAATTCTCTTATTCTTTCCATGCTTTATTATTCACGATTTGAACCACAAACAAATACATACGAAAATGTTATAAATAGTGGTAAGTTAAATATAATCAGCAATTTAAATCTAAGGCAAAAAATAGTAGTGTATCATAAAAAACTTAAGGATTACCAACTGATTGAAGATTATTTACGTGACTATAATTCCGATTTTTTTATGCCTATGGTGATGAAAAATTATGATTTCTTTAGCCAGAAACTAGTGGATTCAAAATTTAAGGCATCCGTTGAGTTTAAAAATATCTTTGGCGGATATTATGCATTAAAACAGCAACGCTATGCTAAGTATAAGGAGCTTTTGAAAGAAAGCGAAGAGTTATTAAAAACAATAAAAAATGAAAATCATGTATAATTGGATACACAAACTAAGGCCTTTTATAGAAAAGGAGATAAGCAAAGAGTTTTTTATGTACCCTGCTACCGAGAACGAGCTGTGTGCGCTTGAAAAGGTATTGGAAGTAAAATTGCCTGTCTCTTATAAAGATTTTCTACGTATATGCAATGGCTCATATATTTCTTTTCTTCAGTTGTTTAGCGTTGTTGAGGTACTTGATTTTGCAAAAGAACATGGGTTTGAACCTTGGAGCGGAAAACTTGAATTTGCTCCAAAAACAAATCAGGTTGCAACAGACGAAGGCAGACCACTCCATTTGTTGGTATTTGCCCAAATGGATTCCTTAAATTACTGTTTTGATACCCGTGCGATGATTGATGGGGAATATGATATTTGTGTATACGAAGCCAATAATACTTTGGAGGAAACACAAAGAGTTTATTCAAAAAGCTTTGACAGGTTTATTTTGGACGAAATAAAAGAGCAAACAGATTGGTGGGAAATGCCGAAAAACTGGTATTCAAAAAGTGATTTTTTTGAAAAAATTGATGCTGTTTGCAGAATGGGTAATTCCTAATTAAAAAAATCCAACATTTATTATAAAGAATGCGAATTAATAGTTAAAAATAAGACTAATAAAAGCGGCAGCAATCCTGCCAAATACATGAACAATAAGTCCTTTTGTTGAACGGACTTTAGAGGCTCTTTGAATATCTGTTTTTTGAATAAGCCAATTGAACAATGAC
>JBNKRJ010000032.1:0-66642 GCA_050296515.1 Bacteroidales bacterium
ATTGGATACTATCCAGTGGCTTGAAACAAAAGGGAAAATCATAAACATTGAAACCAGGCAGCGGGGCAGGAAATCAATCACCAAGGCCACGGTCAGCTACAGTACGCTTAACGACACCACGGTGCGCCAGGGAAAAATAGATCTGGCAGGGCTGCCTTTGGAATTTCAGCACCCAAGAAAGCAATTCTACCAAACCTGAAAACAAATTTAGCATAAGAGAAAACAAACAGATAAAACAGTGACAAAACCTATCAGTCTAATTTTAAGCAAATTTTAAGTTTTACCAAAGAGTCTTTTAAGGGTTTGGGTCGTTACTTTGTATACTAATTCTTAAAAATTAATACAATGATTGACACAATGCATTTACACCCGATGATTGTTCATTTTCCAATTGCTCTGCTAATTGTTGGTTTTGCTTTTGATATTGCGGGCCTTTTTATTAAGCGCGAATCCTTTACAAACACAGGTTTCTATTTATTACTGATTGGAGCAGCAGGCACAGTGGCCGCCTTTATTTCAGGTGACATAGCCGGAGGTGGAATTACCGAAGCAGGTTCGCTTGGCCAGGCACTTGAAAGACATGAAGAAGCAGCAGAACTTACCATTTGGCTGGTTATTATTGCAGCTGCATTTCGTCTGTTACTTGTTGTTATAAAAAAATATACAGGCTATTTAAAAGCTGCCGCCCTGGTTCTTATGCTGGCCAGTGTAATTTCTGTTGGCAGAACAGGCCATTATGGAGGCAAACTGGTTTACGAAAATGCTGCCGGTGTGCAGTTCAATCTTGGAAATGATATTTTTGCTCCGGCAGATGAGAATGTAGACGAGGATGAAGATGATGACTAAGCAAAAACTAGCCATGTCAAGTAAGACCTGTCAGGTTTGTATTTATAAAATCCTGTAAACAAACTGAATAACCATAGATTTTTTAGGTGGGAACCTGACAGGTCGGCCCGAAACCTGGCTCTTAACGTAACATTTGTGCCGTGTCACGCCCAATGAATTGAATTAAATTGGTTAGCTTTACATACTGTTTATGTAATAAAAAAATGCTCTGTAAACAGGTGTGATAAACTAAAGCCTGCAATTAAATTATTCATTAGCTATGAGAATATTAATTATTGAAGACGAACCGGGAATAATATCATTTATAAAAGAGGGGCTTGAAGAAGAAGGTTTTGCTGTTGATATAGCCATGGATGGAACAAAAGGCCTTGAAATGGCCCGGGAAAACATCAGCGAATATGATTTGCTATTGATAGACTGGATGTTGCCTGGTGTAAGTGGAATTGAAATATGCAGGCAGGTACGTCAACAAAATACGCAGGTTCCGATTATCTTTTTAACTGCGAAAGATACTGTTCAGGATACCGTATTCGCCCTTGAAATGGGTGCCAATGATTATATTAAAAAACCATTTTCTTTTGTAGAGTTATTGGCAAGAATTAGGGTGCAGCTTCGTGGTAGTGCCGAAGAAACAAATAAACTTTATTACCAGGATATTCTAATGGATTTAAATAAGCACCAGGTAATGAAGGGTGATGTAGAAATAAGCCTGACGCAAAAGGAATTTGCCTTACTCGAATTTTTCATGAGAAACAAAGGAAAAGTCTGTACAAGAACACGTATTATTGAGCATGTTTGGGATATTCATTTTGATTATGATACTTCGGTAATTGATGTGTATGTAAATGCACTAAGAAAAAAAATCGATACAGGCAATAAACGCAGTTTAATACGCACCATCAGGGGCGTTGGATACATACTTGATGAAGAATGAAAGCTCAGAGTTTTAGTAACAGAATTGCCATCTATTTTATGGGGGCTACGGCCATCCTTATCCTGGTAATTTTCAGTTCAATATATATCGTTGTTCACGAAACAGTTTACAGGCATCTTGATGATGATCTCCAGGCTGAATATGATGAAGTATACAATGGAATTGTGCAGCTCTCGGACCAGATTATTTTTGCAAACGAAGCTGAATGGACGGAGCAGGAGCACGGACAGATTGAAGTGAACCCTACCTTTATACAAGTATCTGACACACTAGGAAATATAATAAAAAAAACACCCAATTTGCACGACAAATCTTTGACCTTTTTTAAAAATAAAAAGCCCAGAATTGTCCAAAATAGTATGTTGTCGAATAAAAGTGTTCGTCAGCTTCAGGCAGTATTAGAAAATACCCAGGGACAAAAAGAAGGGTATATTTCAATAGCCATCTCATTGGAAGGCTCTCAAATTGTACTTAAAAACCTTCTGAGTATTTTGCTCATTGCATTTCCATTGATATTAATTGTGCTATATTATGTTACAAAATTTATAACTACAAAAAGTATTAAACCAGTAAGGGTTCTTACGCAAAGTGCCGAAGAAATAACAAGAAAGAATCTTGACAAACGAATTACACTACCTGTTAAAAAAGATGAACTATACCTGCTTACCGACACGATTAATAACCTTTTAGACAGGATTGAGGATACTTTACTGCGCGAAAAACAATTCACATCGAATGCATCGCATGAATTACGCACTCCCTTAACATCGTTAAAAGGAACATTGGAGCTGATGATTAGAAAACCACATGATTCAGCATATTACATTACAAAAGCCTCTGTCTGCCTTGAAGAAGTAAATCGAATGTCGGTAATGACAGAGCAATTGTTATTGCTTTCAAGATATGAAAATACAAGCAGTACCATCAAAGTTGGTAATGTTGGCCTTGAAAAAATTATTCATAAAGTAATTGCAAGATATACAGATATACTCGAACAAAAAGACATCCTGCTTGAATTGCTGGTCGATTCAGATCTGGAAATAAAAACAAACGATTTCTTATTTGAACAAATTATTGATAACATCTTCTCGAATGCAATCAAGTACAATAATTCCAACAGCAAAATAAGAATCCAATCCATTGAAAAAGATGGTAAAATTACCCTGTCTATTACAGATGAGGGCGAAGGAATGGATACTGCGGTGCTTTCGAAAATATTTGATCGTTTTTACCGGGCCGATGAGTCAAGAAGTTCTCAAATAAAAGGCTATGGACTTGGCCTTTCGCTTGCCAAAAAGTTTGCAGATATACTTGGAATAAAGATTGAAGTAAAGAGCCAACCACAAAAGGGAACTACTTTTACATTGATACTTCCTTCGTAATCAACTACAAATCAATAATTTTAATTAACTCAGAGTAGATTTGAGAAATTAATCATTAATAAATGTCGTTTAATTAGCATTCTTTTTCGTCATTACAAGGAGGAACGACGAAGTAATCTCTTTACAAAAGACTGCTTCGCTATCGCTAGCAATGACGAGGTTCTTTTAGAGTTCGTCTAAACTAAATGACATTGAATCGTTAATAGACATTTAGTCACTAGTGTCATGTCAAATGTCAGATTTCTGGTAAAGTCATTAGACATTAGTCACTGGTTATTAATGACAAATGACCAATGACTTCTGATTGTTGAAAATATGCTGTATATTAAAATAACTGATGTTTCCCAAGTTAATTTTATGAATAAAATTCAACAATTATCAATATGGATAATTAGCCCGATCGGCCTCATTGAAAACCTTCTTCAGCTCGCAATCAAGCCTTAGTGAGACCGGGAAGCTTCGAACTTGTTCGAAGATCACCCGGCCGAACTTAGGTTTGATAAGAGATGGAGGAGGTTTTCAATGCAGCCTTGACCTTTTTACTCGCTCTTTCAGAGCTACGTGAGAACAGCTTCGCTTAAGTTGCTTCGTTTTTGGGTTAACCGGAACAAAGTGGAGCTCATGAACGAAGTGAATAACCCAAAAATGAAGACCTAATTCAACTCTGAAGTTGAAAAACAAAGTTAAACGTTGCATAATAGTAATTATAAACTACTGATTATCACAGTTTATTTTTGATAATGATAATACAAGTACCTGTTATTCGGGAATCTATAAGACATGGGAAACATAAGTTATTAATTGATAAGCGATTTAACACCGAATGGTTATCATGTAACAGAAAATAAATTTTCTTAACATGCTAATTCATCAGCATTATTCACTGCGTTCATGAGATCGGCTTTGCCTAAGTTACTTCGTTTTTGGGTTAACCGGAACAAAGTGGAGCTCATGAACGAAGTGAATAACCCAAAAATGAAGGTCGACTTTATTCAGAAATTGAAAAACAAAGTTAAATTTCACACAACAGTAATTATAAGTTATTGATTATCAGAATTTATATTTGATATTGATAATCCAATTACCTGTTATTCGGGAATCTATAAGACATAGGAAATGTCAGTTAATACAAAATTTTCCGTCTTCTAATTGTTATAAAATACTTATATTTAATAGTTATTCCGAACCGCTGTTAGTACTTGGTTTGCTTCACAAGCTTGCAAACCAAAACTGCCAGTCGATCGGCATATACAAAGCCATTTTAAAATTTCAATTTAAAATATTTCAAACTGGTTTAGTATAAAAAGAACCCAAATCTTCCTGAATAATTTATCATGAGCCTATCAAGTGATAAGGCAGGCGATGATAATGGATTCCTCGATGGCTTCACATAGGTTATCGCACTATACTTGTACCTGGAACAGATAAAACCATGCCGAATTAATAAGCTATTGTCTAGTAATTTATAATAAATTGGCCAGGTTAATTCAATTATTAACAGTATCGTAAAAAATCCGGTAATTACGAACCATAAATAATCATTTCCTCCGGAAATTGCTTCCCAAATGCCGAATAGTAAAAAAGCAATCCCCATTGCAAAAGGAAAAAATAAGTATAGTTGCTAACCACCAGTCAACTTTTGAATTGTATTTTGACACAGCACTCATTGTTATCTCCTTGTTTTACATAGAGTTAACAATTTTAGTTGTTTTTTCAATGTCTTCCTTCTAAAGTCTTTTCTATCTTAAATCAGGCAAATTCAGCACACAAGCTTATTCTCTTTCAAATAATAGAATTTTTATAGCCTCATCAAGCTTATCAGGTTTGCTTTTTTTTTCCTGGATATGTTTTTCCTCAATGAATTGGTCTGTACCCGGGCCTAACCAATCAGGATTCTGGATAAAACGGAGATGACTTCATAAATTCAATTACTGCGTCTTTTTCGGGCATAACACTTAAGCCTTCAAATTATCTGACAGGAGGTTTTGTGTTTCTTCGTTAGGGTTTTGGAAATCTCAACATAATCATATTGAGTTCTGTCTTTTTTCTTGTATATTTATGATATACTAACAATCTAAACCATATGAAAAATGATATTTGTTGATGTTCTTCTTTTAATCATATTAGTAATATGCCTCATTGAATTGGTTAATCCAAAAACGGTTGAATTTTCTAAACCTGAAATCAAAAGCTATTATAACTCAGTGGTGGGTTTTGCACGTAACTTTTTCTCTTTTGAAACCAAATTTTTACGGGATTTATGCAAAGGGCACCCTCCACATAAAAATGTTTTATATTTTACATCGAATTCCTATACAGTTTCACTAATTGCCAATAGCTACTACCAAAAATGAAATAGTCAACATAATGTTTGTTGTATAAAGCTTAAGTTCTGTATGGAGCAATCATGAGAAAATCAGAAAGTTAAAGAAAACATAGCTAAACAAATGCTATAGAAGTCGATTTAAAACAGCATAGGCACGAGATTGATAAAATGAAGCCCTCATTCCGTGTGCCGCTGAAGCTTTAGCGGAGGCGCAGGGGGATTAGCTTACGCTGAGCCCTTCGGGGTTTTGTAAAGAAAATTAACTTAACGTAGTGTTCTCATGAGCAAAGCGAATAATCGCTCTACAAAAGAATATGTTTAACCTTGCGAAGCAGGCTCATGAACTCCATATAAATAGTTTAAGAAAAGTGAATAAATATCAATTACTTAGCTAAAATTTAAACGAGTGAAACCCTCATAGAGGGATTTATAGAGAAACTTAACTTAACGAAGTGATCTCATGAGCAAAGCGAATAATCGCTCTACAAAAGAATATGTTTAAATATCAATTACTTAACTAAAATTTAAACGAGTGAAAAACAAATTTTTAAACCTGTTGGTAGCCATATTTTTAACTGGAATCATCGTATTTATTGTGCCAAAAGATTATTTTAATGCACACAAAATCAACAAAATATCAGAGGAAAGGATTGTTCCCAATGTTAAAACCTACTACAACGATTTAAACAATGATGGATTTCCTGAAACAATCCATTATTACACAATGGACAATTCGGTACATTCTATAAACATAAGTGAAGGAAATACCTTTCTTGATTTATTTTATCTTGCAAATGAGGAGTTTTCGGTTAGCAAAAACCTGGCGTTTGCCGATAATAATAAAAATGAAATAAAAGAAATCTATTACGTTTCTTTCCAAAATAATGTTTTCTATTTAAATAGTATTGAATTTGACAAAAAGACATCTTTTAAAACAAATCGAATTCCGCTGGATTCAATAAATGAGCCCGCTTTGGTTCAAAGTGTTTCAAACTACTTTATTAAATTTACAAAGGATAATAAGGTGGTTTTTGATCTGCAATTTGATAATAACAATCTTTCTCAAAAGCTATTTCTATATGATTTAAAAAATAAGAGATTGAAAAAAACTGTCTATCCTGGTAATGTATGCAATAGCTTAAAAATCAAAGAATACAATAATAAGAACTTGTTTCTTCTGGGATATTTGTATGCCTCAGGTAATTCAGTTTTTCTTAAACAAGTCCAAACAGATACTACAAAGAAACGTGGAAATGACTTGAACAACATGCGTATGAATGAGAGTCCGGCTTCTTTCCTGGTTTTGTACAATGATAGTTTAAATAATGAATTCCCTCCTTTTGCTTACAAAGCCTGGACAAATAATACATGTTCAGATTTTTTCATGCAAAATGACAAATTGAACATTGCCTTGTTAACCTGGTCATTAAAAGATTCTGTTTTTGTGACTACACTGAACATCATTGACAGTAATGGAAAAAAAACAAAAAGCAAGACGATAGAAGGAGGAAACTATTATCTGGCCACAAACATGGAAACCAATGAGATAATGATTTTTGATGGCAGAAGCAATAAAATAAAAATAATAGACGAACAACTGAAATTAAGGAAAAGTATTGCCAGCACCCAAATAAAGCATATCTATGGGTTTAAAGATTTAGATAATGATAACGTGCCTGAATTTATTGTTGTAGAAGATGACAATCTTGCTGTTTATCAGAATAATATGGAGGAAAAAACGATTTTTCCTCTAAACATCTGTGGCGATGAGTTTAGTACAGAGGCAATTTTTGAAACATTTAACAAAAATGGTGAGGCCTTGCTCAATATTGAAATTTCAAATTCAGCTTACACCATAAAATATACAAATAACTACAAATCGTACTTTAAATATCCTTTATATGTTCTCATCTTCTTTTTAGCATATTTCATAATTTGGTCTTTAACAAAAATAAATTCCAGGCGTCTTGAATTTGAAAATCGTAAATTGGAAAAAACAGTAGTTGACAGGACTAAAGAAATAAGTGAAAAAAACGAGATTCTTCATCGGCAAAAAGAGGAATTAACACTGATAACAGAAGAACTAAAGGCTACTAACGAACACATGGTTGAACTAAATGATTTTAAAGAAGTGATGGTGGGTACAATTGTGCACGATCTCAAAAACTCATTAAATAGTATTTTAAACTCGTCTGCCGATAAAAATATCTTACAGCCTGCGCACAGCATGCTCAACCTGGTGATGAATATTCTGGAGGTTCAGAAGTACGAAAGTGACACCATGAAGCTTGTTCCTGAAGAATTAATGCTTGATGATATTATAGATAAAGCAATTGAAAAAGTTGAATTGTTGCTGGCAGCGAGGAATTTAACTATGGTTAGAAAATACAGTAAAGCCATACAATTGTTTGTGGATGTTCACATTGTTGTTCGCATTTTTGAGAACCTGTTTACAAATGCTATAAAATTTTCACCTCTGAATGAGGTAATTGAAGTAAACGCAGCAATGAGTGACCAAAATATGATTAATATTGAAGTAAAAGACAATGGGCCTGGTATTCCGGAGAATAAGCTACCTGTCATATTTAACAAATTTATTCAGCAGGAAAGCATCGATTCTGGAAAAGTTAGTTCCACTGGATTAGGTTTAACTTTTTGCAAAATGGCTGTGGAAGCACATAATGGAAAAATAGTTGCAAAAAATGACAAAGTTAAAGGAGCAATTTTCAGTTTTTCTTTGCCCGGAATGGAAACCAAAGCAGGGCCTAAATCTGAACATAAGGAGCCTTTAGAAAATCAGTCTTTTCTTTCGGAAAAAGCAATTAGTATTCTGAAATCAATTGTGCAAGAGCTTGATGAAATTGAAATTTATAAAATAAGTCATATTTTATCTGTTTTAGAAAAGATTGAGGAGAGTGCGAATTCCGAAGTACAAAAATGGAAAGCACAAGTGGAACAGGCTGTGTTTTCTGGTAATAATGAGCTTTATCAAAAATTATTAAAATTAGAAAATGGTTTAAAATGATGTCCTATAACTAATGGGTTAACTCATTGGTTATAGGATAATTGCACTTGTCAGGTGTTGTCACCTGACAAATTAGCATTGATACAACACCAGAACCTTGAATTATGTAAAATATAGTTCTTATGTCTATAAAACAATACTCGATTTTAGTGGCTGATGATGAACCGGCAAACATTGAGATTTATTTTAAGTCTTTAAATTCAGAGCAGTATCAGCTTCTGGTTGCGCCCAACGGACAAATATGTTATGATGTGGCAAGGCAAACAAAACCTGCTCTTATTATTATGGATTGGGAAATGCCTGTAATGGATGGCATTAAAGCGGTAAAAAAGCTTCAGCAAGATAATGAGACAAAGAATATTCCGGTAATTATGGCCACTGGCAAAATGACCAGCTCTGAGAACCTAAGAACAGCGCTTGATGCCGGGGCAGTTGACTACCTTCGAAAACCAATCGATAAAATTGAATTAATGGCCAGGGTTCGCTCTATGTTATCGCTTTACGAATCATTAAAAAAGAACATAGAACAAGAGCGACTTATCAGTAAGCAAAAAGAAGAACAACTCATGCAAATTATTAACCAGAATAAAAAGGAACTTACTTCAAATACTCTTCGATTGGTACAAAACAGTGAATTAAATATGCAATTGATTGACGACATAAAAGAAATAGCGCAGTATACCAATCAGGAAGGAAAAAAATACATCAACGATATTATTATCAAACACAAAGTAAACAACTCGCAAAGCAACTGGCAGGAGTTTGAAATCCTTTTTGAACAAGTACATAGTGATTTTTACAAAAGCCTGAATGAAAAATTTCCTGATTTAACCCCTAACGAAAGGAAACTTTGTGCATTTCTTAAACTAGATATGACGAGTAAAGATATTTCATCAATCACATTTCAAACTAATGAATCTCTGAAAAAAGCTCGTTTCAGGTTAAGAAAAAAACTAAACATTGATGGAGCTGAAAACATTAGTACTTTTCTTCAGCAATTTTGAATTATACTAAACCTCTTTTGAATCTTATGTCTTAATTAACTTTTAATCGACATCTAAATGTCATTGGTAAATATACTACCAAAGCGCGTAAGCAAGCCAAGAAGCACCAGTAAGCCACAAAGTATCTCAAATACCCCTACAAATGCTGCCAGAAATTCCGGCGAAGGCAATCCAATGCTTTCAAATCTTCCTAACCCTTTTAAGGCTGGAAACAGAAACTTTTGAATCCCTTCGGAGAGAAAAACTACACCAACCATTAAATGAATTAAAATAGTTGTTTTAGCATCGTTTGTATGTAGAAATATTTTTAACATATTATTGATAAAATTTAAAATCCTGGTTGCTAAATGTCTGTTCACTCGGGTTTTTTACAACATTAAACTCAAAATTTGTTGCACGGTGGCAACTATTGCAGGTGTTTGTCAACAAAGAATAGCTGCTTTTAAAAAGTTCGTTGTTTTTCTGTTCAATAGCATCGTTTACGCTATCTAATGCCGGGGCTATCATTCCAATCTTTTGGCTTTCTTCCCGTTCTGTTTGATATTTTTGAATATTTTCAATCGCTTCCATTATTTCATGTATTTCAAAATCAGCCAGTTTCCAGTTGTTATTTTGTCCTGCAAACCAAAGTTTGGCATGATGTGCCTGAATATTACTCATGAATTCTCCAAAGCCTGGTTTATAAGTTTCTGAGAGTTTGTCTTCAAGGCTATCAACGCGGTTTTGCAAAATTTGCACCTGGTGATTGGTTTGTTGGTTGCAACTTAAAAGCCCCAGTGCTATGCATAAATAGATTGCTGGTTTCATTTTTTTCTGTTTTTTTGTTTTTCCTGTTTGTTTTTTGACTATGACACGTAGTGCCTTATGTATTAAGGAAAATGTAGTTTAAAGCGTTGTGAAATCGGATCAAAACATTGTCAGGTCTATCGACACTAGCAAGTTATACCAATTGCATTTATATTTTAGTTCAATAATAAATATAAATTGCAATGGTAAATGCCGATAGATAAATATGTTTAGTACAATTTAATTCATGAAAATTGGACCATTAGATATTTCCAAACGGTATTGCTTTATCCTGACAGATGAAATATTCAAAAAATGGTGTCAGTTTTTGATACAAAAATTATCACGAATAACCTCATTAAGCATCTTCATCGTAATGGGTTTGCATATAAAGCCGTCTAAGTCATCTATTTGACTTGCTTTCTCTTCATCATCGGGATTATTGCTTGACGTCAGCATGGTAATCACTCTCTTTTTCTTTTCTTGTAATTTGCGGTTGGCATATTCTTCAAGAAACTCCCAGCCATCCATTTGCGGCATATTAATGTCCAGAAGTATTAAATCTGGTTGAAGAAGTGATTTTTTTGAGGAATAAAGCCCTGTCCCTGTTAGATAATCAATTGCTGCTTTTCCATTCAAAACCGATTCCACATGAACATCCAATTCCATTTTTTCAATTAATAGCCTGATATAATAATTGTTCATTTCTTCGTCATCGACTAATAATATACAATCCAGGTTTTTTAACTTTTTCATAATAAATTCATTTATTAAGGATGGTAAAATAAAATGTACTCCCTTTGTCTAATTCCGATTCTACCCATATTTTTCCATCATGTAGTTCAACAACTTTTTTACAATGGGCTAAACCAATCCCAATACCATCATACTCATTTCTGCCATGGAGGCGCTGAAACAACAAAAATACCTTTTCCTTTTTATTAGAGGGAATTCCAATTCCGTTATCTTTGATTGCAAATTCCCAACCACCATTGATTTCTTTTGCATTGACATAAATTTCAGGACTTACACCCGTTTTTCTATATTTAATGGCGTTGCTAAGAAGGTTTTGAAATAACAATCTCAACTCCACCTCGTATGCATTTATAACAGGTAAAGCTCCCAAAGAAATTTTGCTGTTAGATGTTTTAATGGCAGCCTCCAAATCTTCAAGCACAAATAAAACAAGTTCTTTTGTGTTAATGCTGGTTATTTCAGCATTTCTCCCTAAACGAGAAAAATCAAGCAGACCTGAAATAAGATCCATCAGTCTTAAAGAAGACCTGGAAATATAATTCAACATTTTAAATAATTCCTTGTTTGTCTTGTATTCCTCATCTTCTAACAATAAACCTATTATACTGATAATGGAGTTCAAGGGTTCACGCAAATCATGAGAAGTGATATAAGTGAATTGTTCAAGCTCTTTATTTTTATCTTCTATTTTTTTGGTGTATAATCTGAAAGCATCTTCATTTTTTTTCCGTTCAGTAATGTCAATGATAGATGCCAGCACAAAGTTCCCTTCATCTTTTTCAATGGGGGTCAGGCCAATTTCAACAGGAATTTCAGTTCCATCCTTGTGCATGGCATATAAATCCCGCCCGGCTCCCATAGCACGTTTTTGTGGGTTTAAGTGATATGTATGTCTCAAGCTCTGGTGTTTCTCTTTCATTTGTTTAGGCAGCAAAAGTTCAATCTTTTCGCCAAGAAGTTCCTCGCTTGAGTAACCAAAGAGTGTCTCCGTTTGTTTATTAATCATAACAATTTCACCCCTTTCATTCGCCAGCAACATGGCACTAGGTGCAGATTCAACAACCAATCTAAACTGCTCCCTTGCTTTTAAACTTTCAGTAATGTTATTTACTGCTGTTAAGACAAAGGTTTCTTCGTCCGTAATAATTGGGTTTAAGCCTATTTCAACCGGAAACTCAACATTGTCTTTTCTAAGAGCAACCATTTCAAGGTTTTCGCCCATCTGTCGACTAGTAAGATTATTAAAGTAATCAGTTAAAAAATGAAGATGTTTCACCCTGAATTTTTCAGGAATAAGCACGCTCAAGTCCAGACCTATCAATTCTTCTTTTTTATACAAAAAAAGTTTTTCAGCAAATTTGTTTAAATAAGCTATTTTCCCAAAGCCATTTACTAATATTAAGGCTATGGGCGATGCTTCAACCATTAGCTGAAAATTCAATTCTTTATGCTGAATTTCCATTATATTGCAATATTATACCCTGTAAATAAACGATGCTTTAGTTTTCTTTCGTGTTGCTTTGCGAAAACTAAACACTAACAGGACCTTCGGGCACTGCCAGGTTCCTTTGATCTGTCAGTATCGGCAGACCTTACAGTGTCTTTAGTGCATTTAGCAACGTTATTAAAACTACAGCTTAAACTTTACATAAACATTTATTAATTAATGTTTTATCTGATTTAACGGATTTTCCTAAACCTTGTATTTTAACATAGTTCTGTTTTGATTAAATAACAATGTTTAATTTACAATTTGTTTTTTTTCAAATTCAAATATTAATTTGATTAATTCAGGTATAGAGAACGCTTTTTGTCCTCGGCTTTCATTTGTTAGCCTGCCATTGGTGGAATTATCCTATATCTTCAAACTTTATACTGATTTTTTACAACCTTGCTGTGTATTGCTTTTCGCAACTACTTTTATACAACTTTAATAAATATCAACGGGGATTTGCAGAAAAAAACTTAATATAGATGGAGCGATAAATATAAGCACCCTCTTCAACAGTGCTGAATTAGTCCATTCTATTTCTAGGGTTAATATGATTAGTAAACAGCTTATTACATCTGTAAGAGATAGTATACTTTCCCCTTTTCCACACCCTAAAACTAATAACTATCCATCGCATAAAAAGAAAATCAAGAAAAAAAGAATTCCAAACCAGGGAGAAATGAAGTTCCCCGTGCAAAACTAAAAAAAATCACGGTTACCAGGTTTGGGTAAATTTTACAAAATTCGATTCTTGCCTAAATCGTTTAATTGCATCAATACCGAAAAGAATAAAATCATTGGCCAGCAAGTCATTAGTATTTTGCTAAGACTAACTGATGGCCGAACCCATCAGTTAGATGATTGGTTCAATTTATTCAATTCTTAATTTATCATTTTTAATTCTTTCCAAAACAATTGTCCACCTTTTGTCCACCCCTCCCGATAAAGTTGTCCACCCCAAAAACTTGCTGTAGCACAGTGGGTTCAATAACTTTGTACTGTAGCAAAAAAATCACAAAACGCTCTTTTGCATACTAAAACCGGTTAAAATAAAAACGGTTTTTTTATTCTAAACAATCGCTGGTTTAAAAAATACTAAATAAGAAAAGATGAAAGCAAAAATTAGAAGTATAGTAGTATTGCTGGGTATACTGCTTATTTCAACAAACTTAATCACTGCACAAAATCCCAATGACAATCTCGAAATCCTTGAAGATGGAATGTGTAATGGAAAAGTGAAACTCAAAACAATCCGTTACGATGGAGGAAATAAAATCTCAGATTACCTTTGGGTGCAATTCAAAGCCACTGATGGTAGCTGGAAGACTATTTTTTACACCGATCATTACATGAATAATGGGCACAATACCTATTCTCCTGAATTTTATGACGGTGGGGAATATATTTTATCTTATAGTGATGGTCCATACTACTGGGAATATTATTTTAACCCTGAAGCTGTTGATGCAGCAGTATATAACACCGAGGTAACAATCAGGGCTGTAGAATCTTCTGATGCAACACTTGATGCGGACGATCCTACCTACGAACTAACCTGCAACCCCTGGAAAGCGAATGCACCAACTGGTGTGCAGGCCTCACAGGCAGATTATTGTGGTTATGTAAGCGTAAGCTGGGAAGCACCTTCTAACATATCTGGGAAAAACGGCGCCTACAGGGTCTACCAGGATGGTTCGCCGATCAATAGCAATGCCACTTCACCATATAAAGATTACACATCAGGTTCTCATGAATACAAAGTAGCCTGGGTATCAGAATGTGATAACTTTGAAGGCACTCAAAGCAGCACTGTTACAGGCTCTACGAAAGGAGCAGGCAGCGCACCTTCTGGGTTAACTGCCACTGATGACCAATGCGAAAATAAAATTGAGCTAAGGTGGGAATGGTACGATGGGAACCCATCAGAGTTTACTTTAAAAAGGAGCACTTCACCAGATCTCTCTGGCGCAACTTTGTTTACCATTAATGGCGATTTACGTAATTATACTGATGCTGTGCCCAATGCCAACCAAACATATTATTACAAAGTTGGCGGCAAAGACGAATGTAACAACGAGCTGTACTCAAGCGTGGTAGAAGGAATCGGGCGAAACGCACCGGTAGCACCCTCCATGAACAACGCTTATGTCTCAGGTTCTGACATTATTATTAATTGGACCGATAACTCCTCCACTGAGACCGGTTTCGAAATCGTAAGGACTTCGCCACAAGGTAGCTCAAGTTTTACAGTTGGTGAAGACGTAACAAGCTATACCGATAATGGAGTAGGAAGCTGTGTAACTTATACTTACAAAGTAAAAGCAAAAAACACGTGTGCTACAGATGGAGTCATCAGTGCAAACTCCAAGTCGGCAAAGAGATCCCCCAGCATTGGCTCGGCAATGAGCACTTTTGAAACTTCAAAAGGGTATTTTAATGATAAAGTTAAACTAGACTGGGATTACACTAACCAAAACGACATTGAAAAAATAAATGTCTACAGAAGGGAATATGGTTCCGGCTCTTATAAATTGATTGAATCGCTGGATCCTACCACTACTTATGCTGATGTTTCCGCAACAGCTGGTGTTTTGTATCAATATAAAATACAAGGACAAAAAAACTGTGAAAACACCCTCTTAACAACTAATTACAGAGAAGATATTGGACTAAGAAGCCCAACAGCCATTGTCAGCGGGCACATTGAATTTGAAAACGGACAGGCTGTAAAAGATGTCGCAGTATTGGTCGCCAATTCAAGTGGAGCAAACGGAACTTCATTGTATTTTAATGGTTCAAATGCCTATGCTTCAATTCCATCTTCATCTGCTTTATCCCCAACAACCGGAATCAGTATTGAAGCATGGGTAAAACCAACAAGTAATAAATCCAACAATTATATTTTAAGCAAAGGCACAGCCTATGAATTATATCTACAAAATAAGCAACCCGTTTTTAAACTTAATAATGGCACCGCAACTGTCCATTTTGCTGTTGATACTTTTGAAACAAACGAATGGCGACACATTGCAGTAAGCTACGACAAGGCCTATTTACGATTGTATGTAAACGGCAGGTTAAAAGATTCCGTAGCTTATGCTTCTAATATCTATACCAATTCCAGCTCATTGTATATTGGGCGTGGCCCATCCGGTTACTTTTCTGGTAATATTGATGAGGTAAGGGTTTGGAACAGGGCCAAAAGCTCACAAGAAATTTACCGCGATTATCAGCGAATTGCCTCGGGTGATGAAAACGGATTAGTGGGTGCCTGGAATTTGGATGAGAACACAGGTTCGTACATTTTTGATCGTTCACACGTAGGTGTCAATTACAATAAAAACCATGGGAACATTTATTCTGCCTCATGGAGCAGCGATATTACCAAACAGGAAAACCTAAGCTACAGGGGATATACCGATGAAAACGGAGACTACACCGTTAGCGGTATTCGATATAGTGCATCAGGTGAAAACTTCCTGGTGGTTCCTTACATTTTGTACCACACTTTTCAGCCATCGAACAAAACATTGTTCCTGGGCAGTGGCAACGATATTGTAAACAATGTCGACTTTACTGATAAATCTTCATTCAGGGTAACAGGCACCGTGCAATACAATGATTGTAGCTGTTATGCCGAAGATGTCAGAGTTTTGATTGATGGTGAATCCATTATTAAAGATGGCTTGCCCATACAAACTGACGAAAATGGCTTTTTCGATTTAAATGTCCCAATTGGTTATCACAAACTAAGCGTGGTTAAAAATGGGCATGTATTTAAAAATGAAGGAAAATGGCCACCAGCAAGCGAAGAGTATCCCGATGGATTGTTCTATTATAAAGAGCCCATTACAGGTATAGAAATTATTGATTCTACAAAAGTTAAAGTAGTTGGAAGAGTAGTAGGTGGTTCCGTTGAAGCTGCTAAAGATCCAGCACTGGGGTTATCGGTTAACAATATTGGTGTTGCACACCTGAAATTTGATGCCGAAGGGGTTGGTGTACCTTGTTATACCAACGATGTTTATACAGATGTAAATACAGGAGAATATACTATTGACCTGCCTCCTATGCGTTTTGTGGTACATGCTGCAGAAGGTACCAACCCCAACGCCCCCGTTTTAAGCAATCCTGGTATTATATTCGATGCTTTTCCTATACTCGATTTGAATAACAATTTCCCAATGCAAACAGTATCCGTTGACGAAACTATTGATGTAAATGCTTATGTACGCATTAACTCACAAATTGATACAGCAAGGGTAATTATTGAGGGCGACACTACTTTTCAAAAAGTAAATATTGTAAATAATTCGGCGAGTGTATTAATCCAGCAAGATGTTTATGCTATAGCCGTAACTCAAAACACGACTTATACAAATAAAACAATAAAATTAAGTGATTACGAAGTTACCCGCACCAACACCTATCAGGTCGAAAACAATTACATCTACAGAACAGAACCACAAATTGTTGTAACGGCAAATGATGGTTCACCTTTTATGGGAGAGAAAAAAATCAGTTATAAATTAAAAGACGGGACTAAATTTAAAATCGACATTGAAAAATCTCCGTTTAAATTTCCGGTTTTTGAATTTACTAAAAGCTACAAAGCGCTGATTGCAGCAGTAGAGAACTATAAAAACCTTGATGAGGATGCTCCTGTTAACATGGATACTGTTCCTGTAAGCGATGGTAAGTTGATTATTATGAATGGTTTGGCCAATGATGAATATGTAGAGCAGGATTTGACCGAAACAGGCAGTTTCCTTTATGACTTTAAAGCAGGAAAACCGAATATACTTTACAATTCTACGCATCCCGAATATAGTTTTACCCAGATATTTAATCTGAACCTTCAGGCAGGTGGAAAAACATATGAATGGACTCCACTAAGCGAAGGCGATGGATATTACAGGGCCTATATTTTGGGTAACAGGCCGATAAACGGAACTGATTTTATCACAGAGGGTCCGCAATTGGTCGAGTACATATTGCGCGATCCTCCGGGTTCTGAAAGCTATGCTTTTCATGAAGCAGGCTCTACTCACCGAACAACTACCACTTTTAATCTTTCCAGTAGTCAGTATATGGGGGTAGATACTGAAATCAAGGCAGGCGTAGAATTTGAAACAGGTCTTGGTTATTCAACAGAAACAAGTATAGAAGCTACTGAAACTGAAAGTATGGAAGTATCATTATCTGAAGAATATTCCAATACACTTGAAAAAACAACTACTTATAACGAAACCTGGCAAACAAGTGATTCACCTGAACTTGCAGGGGCGGCCAGTGATTTGTATATAGGTTCATCTACTAATTATGCTGTAGGGTTGACTAATAATATTCAGTTAATCCCAGATAGTGCGATGGGCTCATCAACAGTGGTTACTACCGGAGAAATAAACAAGGGTTTTACGATTGGTTTAAAAAAGAGCTTTATTATTGCCCCAACAGGTGAGTCTACTGATTTTATCTATTCGCAGGATCATATTTTAAATTATCTGATTCCACAATTAATTCAGATAAGAAATGACATCTTACTTTCTGATGCTAATTATGAATCATATTTATCGGCTGATAATCAAATGTTTGGGACTAATAATGACGATCCTGAATGGGGCACATTGGCTACTTCTGAAAACTATTTATTAACAGATCCTGAAGACTGGGATGGCCCTAGTTATCATTATCTTCCTGCTGACTTACCTGAAAATCAGAGGCCTAAAGATTTTAAGGATAAAGTGCGATATTATAATCAGCAGATCAGACTATGGCAAGAAGCTATTGAAGAAAACGAAAGAGAAAAAATGAATGCCACGCTTAAAAAGAACATTTCGTTTGATGCCGGAAGCGAATACAGCTATACAGTTGAAACAACAAGAGAACGCATTAATGCTTTTACTGTTGAATTAGGCATATCTTATGACTGGGCTTTGTCTGCAGGGATCGAAGTAGGGGGTTCCGGTTTGGGTGCCACATTGGCAATGGGACTTGATGTTGGATTTGGATTCAATGGCGAATGGGCTAGTGGCTCAACAAACTCGAATGGTTTTGTTCTTCACGATCCCGATCAGGGTGACTATTTTTCAGTGGATGTGAAAGATCCTCATTCCGATAATTCTTTGGTTTTTGTATTGAAAGGTGGAAGAAGCATGTGTCCTGCTGAAGGTGGCGAAGAGGCCTTGTTTTATAAAAATCAAAAATACAAAGTTACTGATACGAATAAAGAAGCGATCAACAAAACTTTAAAAACCTTAATTTCAAATGAAATAAACGATGAGTTTATAGAGCTAAAAGACATTGCCGAGGGAATGAACGGATCTTATAACTTTCCGTCTAATAAAGCAAGCAAACTAAAAAGTGTTGTTTCAAACCTGGCTAATTTGCCTGATTCGCTGGCCAACGCAGCTGGAAAAGACATAGAAAACAATATGCTATCTGTTACTTATGATAATGAATCAAAGCTTTCTGAGACAGTTGATACATTGACTACCTGGAAATTCGTCAGCCAGCTGAATGATTTCATTAATTCAATGGATTCGGCCAAATTAGCAGACGATTATAATACAAAAAGAACAGATTTATTGCAATACAGTCTATGTGATCCAACAGTAGCAGCATCGTATTACAATGCTGTAAAGCGTGCCCTTACAATGAATGCCGGAGTGGATACAGTCATTACAGAAACACTTTATTTGAATGCTGCCACCATCCAGCGCGAGCAGCCTACTATCTCAGCTTATCCGCCCGAAATGTTTGATATTTATGAAGACAAAATGGCTTATTTCACACTTGATTTAGGAAATGAAAACCCAAATGGCGATGCCATGTGGTACAAGGTAAGAGTGGTTGATGGTTCAAATCCATACGGAGCAACCATTGAAATAGATGGCGAACCAATTGAAGGCAGGGAGTTTGAAATTCCTGCAGGAAAATCAATTCAAAAAATGATAACAGTTAAAAAAGGTGATCCAGATGTATTTGACTACGATAGCATTGGCATTATGATTTATTCACCTTGCGATTGGGAATTCCACACCAACGGGCGCACCTTTACAATTGGTGATACTTGTTGGATTTCCACCCATTTTATCCCTGCTTGTACTGATATCAGTGTATCATATCCAAAAGATAACTTCCTGATAAACTACGACATGCAGGACGAAGAGCACAAATACTTAGTGAATGTTACCATGGATCAGTTTGATTACAATTCAGACAATCTTCAGAAAATACAATTGCAGTATAAACCTGCCAAAGACAATGAATGGCGCGGTTTACAAACCTGGTGGAAAAAAGAGGGCGATATTCCTTCTGGAACAAACGATTTGTTGATGCCAGGTGCTACTATCAATTATACATGGAATGTCACCCAATTGCCGGATGCCAATTTCGAAATCAGGGCATTAACAACATGTGCCCAATCTGCCAATGCAAACGAGCCAAATTTAGGAATATTTGACCGAAAGCCTCCTGTTAATTTTGGTGCACCCCAACCTGCCGATGGTATTTTAAGCCCCGGCGATGAGGTAATGATTCAGTTTAATGAAGCTGTTTTTGATGGCAACCTTCATTACGACAATTTTGATATCAGTGGAATACTGAACCAAACGGAGCTGGATCATGGTGCAAGTGTTTATTTCGAAGGTTCTGACCAAAAGTTTATGATCATTTCGGATCCTTTTAACCTGATTAAAAAATCATTCTCCATAGAACTTTGGGCTAAAAGAATTGGCGATGACGAACAATGTTTATTGTCACAAGGAAATGATGCTGCCGAAGGGCTTTGGATTGGTTTTGATAATAAAGGGTTGTTTACTTTCCAGATTGCTGGTGAAAGCATTAAAACTGAGAAAGATGAGCTACAAGCAGATCCTGAACCATCATGGCACCATTGGGTAGTGAGCTATAATTACGAAAACGGCATTGTTCAATTATATAAGGATGGGGACATGATAAAAGATCAAACCATCCATGTTGATTATGAAGGACTTGGAAGAATTCTGGTTGGAAAGAGCAGTTTTGGAAAAGCTGCCCCGTTTCATGGACAAATGCACGAATTGAGGCTTTGGAACATGGTCATACCTCAGATCCAGGTAGTAAAAAACATGAATATGTTGCTTTCAAGCAAAGAAAAAGGGCTAACAGCAGTTTGGCGAATGGATGAAGGCATGAAAACCATCATCAAAGAAACCATGTTGAATAGAAATGCAACACTTACATCCGAAGATATGTGGAAAGTAGAACCTGCTGGAGAGGCTATAAAGTTTGACGGCGTTAATGATTACCTCGATATGCTGTCGGGCGATATAGCCTTTTACTACGAAAGAGATTTTAGCATTGAGTTTTGGTTCAAATCCACACAAGGTGCCAATGTATGTTTCCTTTCCAACGGAAAAGGAGATGCTACAGATGATAATCCTGTTGGATGGACTATTAATACCGACAGCGAAGGTGCTATTTGGATACGCAACAATGGCATTTCATTCAAAGCTGCCGATGCAGGAACTTTTGATGGTAAATGGCATCATTTTGCGCTGGTAATGAACAGGATAGGTAACTTGACATCGTATATTGACGGCGAACAGCAATACAATACATCCGCCTCAAAGTGGGGCGAATTTGGTGGAGCCAAAATGTTTATTGGTGCAAGGGCCACAGTTGACGGTGCTTTAATTACTGCCGATCAGTTTTTTAATGGCGAAATGGACGAAGTTCGTATTTGGGGAATGCAGCGTAAGCAGGAAATCTTAAAGCAATATATCAATTCCAGGTTACGTGGTGATGAAGCAGGATTGGTGGCTTATTTCCCATTCGAAAGTTACCAGGATTACGCCGGAGTACTTATGTTGAACCAAAGCTGGAGAGATGCCATTACAGACACTGACTGGCAGCACGATCTTCTACCAGTGAATGGTGCTGATTTCGCAGGAGAAAGCCCAAATATTAAGCTTACACGTCCTGAAAAGAAAGTAAATTTCTTCTGGACAACCAATAATGATAAGATTATTTTAACAATTACCGACCCGGCATCGCTTATTGAAAATACGCAGCTTAATTTCACAGCTACTAAGATTGAAGACATGCATTCAAATCTTCTTCAGTCACCCATTACCTGGAGTGCATATGTGAAAATGAACCAGGTATCATGGGAAGAAAAGTATTTTAAATTCGAAAAAGAACTTTACCAGCCCTTAAGTTTTGAAACAAAAATTATTAACGAGGGTGGTACACAGCAGGAATTTGATATTACCAATCTTCCGCCATGGTTAGAAGCAAGTCCGCAATCGGGTTCAATTGATCCATTGAGCGAACAAATAATCACATTCACAGTAAGCGAAGGAATAAATACTGGATATTACAGCCAGGATATTTATTTAAGCACCGGTTTTGATTTTGACGAGAAACTTGTACTTGATTTAAGAGTGTATAAAGAAGAACCTGAATGGGAGGTAGAACCATCTGATTATGAATTTAATATGAATATGGTGGCGCAACTCAAAATTGACGATATTCTTTCAACTGATATTTACGATAAAGTAGCCGCTTTTGTTGGTGATGAGTGCCGTGGAGTGGCCAATCTACAATACGTTAAAGAATACGATATGTACGAGGTATTCATGGATGTTTACAGCAACAGTGCCAATGGCGAAAACATTGAATTCAGGGTTTGGGATTCCGACAAAGCCACCTTGCACACAGATGTTACACCGGTTTTGACGTTTTCTTCAAACGATATTCATGGAACGCCATCATCACCTATGATACTTAATGCACAGGATGTAATTGAAAACAGGTTGAGCCTGAAAAAAGGCTGGAACTGGGTTTCATTAAATGTTGAATCTGAAAGTTTAGCCAGTTTAGATACTCTTTTTAAGGATTTAAGGCTTGCCGATGCTGATTTAATTCAGTACAAAGAGTATTTTGACGAATACAACCCGTCTATTAATCAATGGGTTGGCGATATTTCTTCAAATGGGGGTATAAAAGTAGAGAACATGTACAAAATTAAATTAAATAACGATAACGAGTTGGTTTACAAAGGTCATGTTCTTAAAACAAGTAATACCCCCATTGAAATTAACGAAGGCTGGAACTGGATTGGGTACATTCCTCGTGTAAACATGACTGTAGGAGAAGCGCTTGCAAGTCTTGAACTGAAAAACAATGACATCGTTAAAGCACAGGATAAGTTTGCGGTTTATGATGAGTACATGGGTTGGCTCGGTAGCCTGAAATACCTGAAACCAGGTGAAGGATACATGTTAAAAACAGCCAATGCAGGGACTTTAACCTACAAAGAAAGTGGTACGCTAAAAAGTTCGACCAATGCAGAAAACTACCCTGAACTGGAAATGCAGGTAAATGTAAGAGATTATTCAAGTAATATGACGCTTGTTGCTAAAGTGGTGGATGTGAATGGTTTAAACAACGATGACGTGCTTTATGCCATGGCTGGAGATGAGTGCAGGGGATACGGATATGCGGTTTATGATAACAGCCAGGGGAAATATTTATTCTACGTTACTTTGTTTGGGGATAAAACTGAAAACCTGAGCTTTGTATCAATTAACTCGGCAACCGGGCAAAAAATATATTACAACGAAAAGGTAGCATACAGCCGAAATAAGAGTGTTGGAACTCCTGTTGAGCCGATGTTACTGACAAAAGCCGAGAATGTTGACGTAATGGAGAATTATGGATTGTCTTGTTATCCAAATCCGTTTGAGGTTTCAACAACCATTCAGGTCAATTTATCAGATGTAGAGAACCAGCAAGTAGAAATATACAATGTTCAGGGTAAAAAAGTGAACAGTTTTAACGCAGACTCTAAAATAATTACCTGGGACGGTACCAATTACAATGGAAACGAGGTAACATCAGGTGTTTACTTTATCCGGTGTGGTATTGAACAAATAAAGGTAATTAAAAAATGATATTGGTTAGTTGTGAATTTCCGGGTAACGTAAATCATTCGATTTAGAGAGCCCGAAGAATCTGCCGGAGTTTAAATTGGTTAGTAGTAGAGCATATAAGCTCCGGCGGGCTTCACAAATATGATAAAGTTGACTTCGCATAAACATTCGATGATTGAAATAATTATCACTAACTTTATTAGAAAACACAATCACTTTATAACTATTTAACTTTTATAATGATGAAAAGACTAATCATACAAACAATTCTTATCCTGATTCTTAATAATAACACTGCTGCACAGGCACCTGACTGGTCGGTCAACAGTTCTGATTATTCCAATTCAATGTCGGTAACCTGTGTTTTGGTAATGGATGGAGAAGAATCAGCAGATGGCGATGATATTATTGGCGCGTTCATTAATGGCGAATGCCGTGGTGTAAAACACCCGGTTTATGTAGAATCAATAGACAGGTGGGTGGCATTTTTAGTTGTTTTTAGTAATGAGTCTGCAGGTACGGTAAGTTTTAAACTTTACGATGCCAGTACTGATAAAGTAGTTGATGCGCTAACAACAACAGAATTTGAAACGAATGCGCATTTGGGCTTGGCCACAGCGCCTTTTGTTTGGTCAAACGAGAAAATTCCCGTAGAATCTGAAATGATATCGTTTACCATTGACGGGCAAAGTGCCGAGACTCATATTATTGACAACAAGGTCACCGTGATTATGCCTGCCGGGACAGATCTTTCTACACTGGTTCCGGAATTCGAACTTTCCGAATACGCCAATGCCAGTGTCAATAACTTTGTGCAATTAAGTGGCGTTTCCGAGCAAAATTTTTCAATCCCTGTTGAATATAATATTCACGCTGTCAATGATTTGGATAGTACTACGTACACTGTAATTGTTTATGCCGGAGATATTGCAAATTTCTCAGCAGCCAACACCTTTTCTCCAAACAGTGACGGCATTAATGATTATTGGGAAGTCGACAACAACGAAATATACAGAAACTGCGACTTTTATATCTATAATATAAACGGAAACCTGGTTTATCACAGCGTTGGCTACAAAAATGATTGGGATGGAAGGCACAACAACAGTCCGGTACCCATAGGCACTTATCTATACGTAGTAAAATGCCCTGAGTGTTCAAGTTGTATGCACAAAGGGTCTATTTCTTTAATCAGGTAAAATCTCTAATATTAATTTCCCAAGTTCTAAGTTCTAATTTCCAATCTCAAAAAAAATGAAAACTAGATATATTAAAGTTATTTTTATACTATCAGGTTTATTGCTACAAAATAGCTTAATGGCTCAACAAATTCCTGAGAATAATTTCAAGATTAACAATCCTTATATTTTTAACCCTGCGGCAACTGGTCTCTTTAACAATGTTACTGCCTTTATTGATTACAGAGATAGCTGGACAGGATTCAAAGATGCACCAGAATACTCTGTTTTTGGCATACACGGATTAATTACCAGATCGATGGGACTGGGCCTTAAAGCGGCAAACCTTAAATCCGGGATATTCAGGCGACTTTCGTTGGATCTTAACTATTCCTACAGAATTGCTTTTTCAAAAGATCATAACCTGGCAATGGGTATTTCGGCTGGCATATTGCAAAATAAAATAAGTATGGGCGATGTAATTATGAATAATCTGAACGATCCTGCTTTGACTTCAAACAATTTTGATGAGGCTATGTTCAATGTTGGTTTTGGCGTTAACTATGTTTGGAAAGAGTTGACTGTAAACCTGTCGAGCCCTTTGTTATATTCCACCCAGGAAAATAAATTTTTACAGACGGCATTTGTCATGGCTTCATACGATTTTTATTTCACAGACGACATTTGGCGGCTTCAACCCTCATTACTTTACGAATACACCGACAAAGGAATACACCAGGGCGAAATTGATGTAGTCCTGGATTGGAACCGGCACGTTTGGGTGCAGGCAGGATACAATACCAATGAAAGCATCATTGCCGGGTTGGGTGTCATACTTAAAAAATTATCGATCGGGTACAGTTACCAGGTAAGCCTTTCTGAAATTGCGATGGTATCAAGCGGTTCTCAAAACATAATGCTTCAATATCAGTTGCCTTATTCGGTGACAAAAAAAGCACCCCTTTATCGTCGAACAAGACGAAGAGATGCTTGGTAGTTTTGTGGCTTTTAGCTACTGGTGCATAAATGGTTCTAAATTTTAATGTCTAATGCCATGTCAATAAAAGTATTCTTTACAGTTGCAATTTTGTTTACAGCCCCTGTTCTATATTCTCAGGGAAACATGAATTTTAATAAAGACAATTTTCCAGCTCAAAAAAATGAATTAAAAGAGGCCAGAAAAAATTTAACCAAGGGTGATATTCAATTTGAAAATGAGAAATACAAAACGGCATTGAAATATTATCTCAAAGCGAATGCTTTCAATCCCAATGATGGTAAATTAAATTATAAAATAGGGCAATGTTACTTCTATTCAGATAATGATTCTGCTGAACAGTTTTTTCTCAAATCGATGGAACTTGATAAGAACCCCGGACTTGACAATAATTTATACCTTGGCACAATTTATCATCAAAACGCCCAATTTGATGCGGCTATTAATAAATACAAAGCTTTTATTGATGATTTATCGCAAAGAGAAGA
Source organism: Bacteroidales bacterium (assembly GCA_050296515.1). Taxonomy (GTDB): domain Bacteria; phylum Bacteroidota; class Bacteroidia; order Bacteroidales; family NBLH01; genus NBLH01. Next base: position 26,134 of record JBNKRJ010000032.1, read on the forward strand.
AACAAAGGACAAGAACAAGCTGGATAAAATAAATAAACTAATTAAAGAATGTGAATCGGGAAAAGAAATTGTAACAAAATCGTCTGAAATAAAAATTGAAGATTTAAGTAAGAAAATAGCCGGGGCAGAAAGGCAATATTCCGACTATGCGGTTTATTCAACAAGTGATGACAGTTTGCTTTATTTTACCTCAATAAGAGAACAATTCACAAAAAAGGGACATCCAAAAGAAATTGCTGCCGAAGACATTTATTGTTCAGTTAAACAGGATGGCCGGAGAGGGATGGCCCAAAACATCGGAAAACCTGTTAATACACATGCTAATGATGCAATTGTGGGTTTATCGGGCGATGGACTCACCATGTACATTTATTCCAACAGTAATAATGGTGATATTTATTATTCTCATAAAAACGGAGAATCCTGGAGTGAGCCCTATGTCTTTTCATCTCAAATAAATTCAGGTGCCACAGAATCTTCACTGGCTTTTTCTTCAACAGGAGATACACTTTTTTTTGTTAGTAACCGGCCTGGCACATACGGTGGAAATGATATTTTCTATTCTGTAAAAGAAAACAATGACTGGAGCAGTCCTGTTAACCTAGGCCCGGTAATAAACACAAAATACGATGAAGAAGCTGTTTTTGTAGATGGAGATACTTTGTATTTTGCTTCAAAAGGGCACAACACAATGGGGGGGTACGATATTTTTAAATCGCATAAAATTACTGATAATCAGTGGAGTACTCCTGAGAATTTGTTAAGCCCAATCAACTCGCCTTTTGATGATATTTTTTATTCTTCGAATAAATATTCCATTTATTTTACCTCGAACAGAAATTCACAATCAAGCATTTATTGCATTGAAAAAATAATTCCCAAAAAGGAAAAAATTATTGCAGTCGCAGATTCCACCATTGTTCCTATTGGAGATTTTTTTATTGTCCGTGACATTGAATTTGCATATGAAAGTTGCATTAATACTGATGTTTATCCAATGCTTGACAGTCTGGCCAATTACCTAACACAGAACCCGGAGGCCAAAATTAGAATTTCAGGTTATACTGATACCCAGGGATATAAATATTATAACACGAAGCTATCTGTAAAAAGAGCGAATTTTGTAAAAGATTATTTATTAAAAAAAGGAGTGAAGGAACAAAATCTGATTTCTGAAGGAAACGGCTGGACGAAACAAATCTCTAAAAACAAAGACGAAAAAGGAAAATTTATCCGGGAATCATTGGGGTACAACAGAAGGGTCGAATTTGAGGTCATCAACCAGGGAACACCTAAATTAATAGTACAAAAAATAGATGTGCCTGATTCATTTAAAATTGCGACAGAAAATGCTATGCACCCTGATATTTATTCAATTTTATTGATTGTTTCTGATAATGAAATAGTGGACATCCATACCAAAATAAAAGACTATAATTTGTACAAAGGAACGGATCTAAAATATTACTACTATACTGGGAAATTTGAAAACCTAAGTAACGCTCAGAAAAGAAAAAATGAATTAATTACCTGGTTTCCAGGCGTAAAGATTTTTATACACAAGTTCAAAATCACTAACGAGAAAGGGCAAATAGTATATGATGCCATGCAGGTCGATTAAAACAAAAGTCCAGAATTAGTAAAAGAATAGTTCACGTTTCTCTTTCACATACAAATTTTAATACATTCAATTTCAATATTTTCACTTACCTTATTCAACTATAGTTTTCGCATCTTTTTCACAAAAGTTTCTTTACCTCTGGTCAGGTGAAAGAATAAACTGTAAAACAGAACTTCATAAACCATAAAAAACTGAATACACTTTTAAATACGAATAATAACTATGTTAAGTAAAAAAATCATGAAACGTACAACGTCATTTTTTCAATTACAATTTCCTGCAATACTTCAAATACAAAAACGGAAAAAAAACAAGAAGATAACTGATAATGAAGAGCTAAAAACGCTTTACGAAAAAGATCAATCTGAAAGAACCGCAGCAAATATTGATTGGAAAATAGTCAATAAAAATGATAGTTTGCAACAGGCCAGAGTCATTGAACTTTTAGACTCAGGTAGAGTGATTACTGGAAACGATTATTATCATACAGCTATGATTTTTCAACATGGGCTGGATACTTTTGCATCAGGAATGGCAGTAAAAATGATGACAAAAGCGTTGGAACTGGATACTACAGTCAACAAATGGCTTTTAGCAGCTGCAATTGACAGAGATTTAATATAGAAAAATGAACCACAAACATATAGGACTCAATACATAAAAATGGGAGAAGATGCTCCTTGGGAACTATATAAGATTGACACTACTAAAATCACAGATAAGGAAAGAGTCTTGAGTTGAAACGCTCGCAGAAATGAAACAGAAAGTGATAAAAATGAACAAAAAAGAGTAAGTCAAAACTTACTCCCCTTCAAACAATAAAATTTTTATCGCCTCTTCAAGCTTATCAGATTCGATATATTTTTTTGCCAGGATATGTTTTTCCTCAATAAATTTATCACTTCCAAAACCCAGTGAACTCAAAGTTCTATAAAATGGTGATGACTTTACAAATTCATTTATTTCATCTTTCCCAGGGATTATACCTAAGCCACCCAGCAATCCTAAATCATTGCCAGTAAGTACTTTACTAAATCTTATTTCTTCTGGAAGTTGATCGATTCCTATTCCATGCTGCATACCTGGTTTTCCTAATGTAAAAACAGCTTCTCCACTGGCTCGTACATAATAATCTCGACCCATTCTGCCAACCAAATCAATCTTATGTGGATCAACCTGCCCTTTTTCGTTTAAAATTTCATCTTGATAATGAAATTTAAGCACTTCGCAAATCACAAGGTTTCCTGCAGAGCCTTCGGTTCCGGTTTCGATGATATTGATCACCTTGCACTCCATTTGTACAGGAGATTCCTTCACCCTAAATGGCTTTACCAAATCAGATTCAAGTTGGGTAAATCCAGCCTTTACAAATTCATTCACTCCTTTTTCATACTCTGTACTCGCAAGATTAACTTGCTGTACCATAGCGTAATTAACGATATTAATTACCACTTCTGGTAATATTTTTACATTCTCAAAAGTATGCTTGGTGGTGTTATCGCGTCCTCTTCTTGCAGGTGAAAAAACAATAATTGGAGGATTTGCCCCAAATGCATTAAAAAAGCTAAATGGAGCCAAATTTGGGGTTCCGTTCTCGTCAATTGTACTTGCAAATGCAATCGGTCTTGGTCCTATTGCATCCAGCATTAAGCCAAATAACTCAGGTATTGATTTTTCTTTGGGGGTAAAAGATAGCATGATTTATCCATTTTATGGTTAAAGTCTTAATAGAGAAGCATTAAACATTCTTTCAATTGCAATGACTAATGCTTCCCTGAACATATTTTATTTTGCCGGCAACACTGTAGTTACGCTTTCGCCAAATCCAATTCTTAATCCGTCTTTTTCAGCAAAACCTTTGATTATAATCGTATCAAAATCGTTTATAAATTTTCGCTCAGTGCCATCAGGCATCGGAACTGATTTTGTCCCTTGCCAGCTAATTTCAAGCATAGAACCATAAGAATCAGGTGTTGGTCCGCTAATAGTACCTGAAGCATACATATCACCAACATTTACATTACAACCATTTACAGTTTGATGTGCTAATTGTTGGTTCATATTCCAATACATGTATTTGAAATTGGACAAACAAACCCTATGAGCCTCGGTTTTTTCTGGCTTAATATAAACCTCCAGGTTAATGTCGTAATTTTTGCCTGCATCATACTTCAGATATGGCAAAACTTCAGGAACCTGCTCAGGCCCTTCTGTTTTAAATGGTTCCAGAGCATCCATTGTAACAATCCATGGAGAAACAACCGAACCAAAGTTTTTGCCTAAAAATGGACCAAGAGGTATGTATTCCCATTTCTGTATGTCTCTGGCAGTCAGATCGTTAAAAAGAACCATCCCAAAAATATATTCATCTGTTTCCTCTATTGGAACAGGATCGCCCAGCTTATTTGATTTTCCGGTAATGAATGCCATTTCCAGCTCAAAATCAAATAGTCTTGAGGCTGAATAAATGGGCTTGTCTTCACCTTTTGGTAAAATCTGTCCTTTAGGTCGGTGAATATTCGTTCCTGAAACAACAATTGAAGAACTTCTGCCATGATATCCTACCGGAATATGTCTCCAGTTTGGCATAAGCGCATTTTCAGGATCCCTGAACATTTTTCCAACATTGGTGGCATGCTCTATACTAGAGTAAAAATCAGTATAATCACCTACTTCAACCGGAAGAAGCATTTCTATAGAATCAACATTGACCAGTACTTGTGCAACATGAGCATCATTGCTTTTTAACTCAGAGTTTGAGCTTTCGAACAATTCAAATAACCTCAAACGAATTGCACTGGTAAATTTCCTACCTTTGGCAATAAAGTTATTGAGCTTGTCAGCATCAAGCAAACTTCTTTCAAAATGCTGAATACCAGAAAAATACCCTAAATCAAACAGCGCAAGCAAATCAATGGCCAAATCGCCAATTCTTGAAGCTACCCTGGTACCTTTTTTATCTTTAATTATCCCAAACGGAAGATTCTGAATGGGAAAATCATTGTTTTTTGAAACTTCTATCCACGATGAATACGATGGATCATTAGTTTTGTTCATGTATTTTTTGTTTATAATGTTTAATTCAAAGCCCTCCTCTTAAATACTGTATCAGGGCTAATTTGTCAAATGACAACACCTGACAAGTGCACCAGCTAGGTGTTATCACCTAACATTTATACTATTTTATTGTTACTTTCTACTTTTTACTTTCAACTAAGCTACAACGTTCCCCTTCTTTGTTGCTCATCTTCTATTGCTTCGAAAAGTGCTTTAAAATTACCTTTTCCAAACGATTTTGCACCTTTTCGCTGAATGATCTCATAGAACATAGTCGGGCGATCCTGTACAGGTTTCGTAAATATCTGCAGCAAGTACCCTTCGTCATCCCTATCCACCAAAATTCCCAGATCTTTCAGAATTTTTAGTTCCTCATCAATTTCACCTACGCGCTCAGTTACTGTATCGTAATAAGTTCCAGGAACTCTTAGAAAATCTACACCTCTTTTGTGCAGCTCTGTTACTGTATGAATAATATTGTCAGTAGCCATTGCAACGTGCTGAACACCAGAACCATTATAAAAATCAAGGTATTCTTCAACCTGTGATTTCTTTTTACCTTCAGCCGGCTCGTTTATCGGGAATTTAATACGACCATTTCCATTAGACATCACTTTACTCATCAAAGCAGTATATTCTGTAGAAATATCTTTATCATCAAAAGAAATAATCTGCTTGAAGCCCATTACTTCTTCATAAAATTTTGCCCAAACATTCATTTCGTTCCAGCCAACATTACCTACCATGTGGTCAACGTATTTAAGACCAACATCTTCAGCCTTATAGTATGGATCCCATTTTTCATAGCCTGGTCTAAATGGTCCATTGTAATTTTTTCTTTCAACAAAAAGATGCACCGTTTCTCCATAAGTATAAATTCCGGCAGTTACCACTTCACCAAACTCGTCTCTTTCAGTCTTTGGCTCAGAATATGCTTTTGCTCCTCTTTTTACAGTTTCCTCAAATGATTTTTTTGCATCATCCACCCACAAAGCAACAAACTTTACTCCATCGCCATGCAGTTTGTGATGTTCAGCTATCAGAGAGTCTTGCACCATTGTTGAGGTAAGGACAAAACGGATTTTATCCTGCTGAACAACATAGGATGTTCTATCAGTTAAGCCAGTTTCTAGTCCGGCATAAGCAACTGGCTGAAAGCCAAATGCAGAAATGTAGTAATGTGCAGCCTGTAATGCATTTCCAACATAAAATTCAACGAAATCTGTTCCGTTTATCGGCAAAAAGTCATTGTTTTCAGTCATAATTGTATAGTCGTTAGGTTATTTATTTAAGAATGAAGCACGAAGGTCGAAGTTTGAAGTAAAAACTCATTTTTTAATACTTCGTGCTTCCAACTTCCAGCTATATTTTTTTATTCAATCCATGATTTATAGTAATCTTCATCCTCCAGCTCTAGTGCCTGCTTTGTAATTTTCAGTGGGTTGAAAGTATCAAGCATAAAAGCCAGCTCATTGGTCTCTTTTTGGCCAATACTCTTTTCAACAGCCCCAGGGTGAGGTCCATGAGGAATACCAGTAGGGTGCAAGGTTATTTGTCCCTGTTCAACATGTTTCCTGCTCATAAACTCACCATCTATGTAATAAAGCACTTCATCAGAATCTACATTGCTGTGATTATACGGTGCAGGTATTGAATCCGGGTGGTAATCATAAAGTCTTGGTACAAAAGCACATGTAACAAAGTTTTGCCCGTCAAAAGTCTGATGAATTGGCGGCGGCATGTGCAGCCTTCCCGTAATTGGCTCAAAATCGTGAATTGAAATTGCAAATGGATAATGATACCCATCCCAGCCCACTAAATCAAAAGGATGCGTGGCATAATGATAAGGAAAAATCATATCATCGCGCTTAATCATCACCAAAAAGTCACCTTTTTCATCGTATGTTTCCAGCTCCTCAGGTGGCCTGATATCTCTTTCATAAAATGGTGAATGTTCCATTAACTGGCCATTCTTACTTAAATACCTTTTTGGAAAACGGAATGGACCGAATGATTCCACCACAACAAGCCTGTTTTCTTCTGTTTCAAACTCCAGTTTATAAATTACCCCACGTGGAATAATCAAATGATCTCCATATGAAAAAGGTATCTTTCCATACATGGTATGCAAAGTTCCATTTCCTTTATGTACAAAAATCATTTCTGAAGCCTGGGAATTCTTAAAGAAATAGTCATTCATCGATTTCGATGGAGCTGCCAGGTTCATGTACACATCATTATTGACCAAAACAGGAACACGGCTTTTAAGGTAATCAGTTTCAGGTTTCACACTAAACCCGTTGAAGCTCCTATGCTGCATGTTTTTCTCAATGGCAACTTCAGGTGCCACAGAAAATTCCCTGTCAATCTGAGTAACAAGAGTTGGCGGATGAGTATGGTAAACCAATGAATAGTCATCGGCAAACCCCTCAGTAGATACCAACTGCTCAGCATACAATCCACCATCAGGCTTTCTGTACTGAACATGTCTTTTTTTTGGTACTTTTCCTAGTTTGTAGTAAAAAGGCATTTCTTTAAATATTAGTAGTTAGTATATTGGTTATTTGTCATTGAGTCACTAGTGTCAAGTCAAGTGTGATATTTCTGGTAATTGGCCAGGTGACAACACCTGGCCGGTGCACTTGTCAGGTGTTGTCACCTGACAAATTAGCCTTGACACGACACTAGTACTGGATTAACATCTTCTCTCTCTGTGAACCTCTGTGTCTCTCTGCAAATCTCTGTGTAACAAATTCTTATTAAAATTCCATTTCTTTTACATGATCATCAATTACCAACCGTCCCTCAGTTTTGCTTTTGACTTCGTCAATGGTCACTCCGGGAGCAAGTTCTAATAAACGAAAACCATCATCTGTAATATCAAGAACTGCTAAATCGGTCACCACTTTACTAACACAGCGAACGCCTGTTAAAGGCAAAGTACATTCTTTAAGCAGTTTCGATTCCCCTTCTCTGTTTGTATGCTGCATGGCAACAATTATATTATCAGCAGAAGCTACTAAATCCATGGCACCTCCCATTCCTTTCACCATTTTCCCAGGAATCTTCCAGCTTGCAATGTCGCCTCTGTCTGTTACTTCAAAAGCTCCCAGAATGGTCAGGTCAATATTTTCTCCACGAATCATCGCAAAGCTGGTTGATGAATCGAAAAAAACGCCTCCTGTTTTCACAGTAACTGTCTGTTTACCAGCATTTATCAAGTCAGGGCTATGTTCTCCCTTTTTAGGGAAAGGGCCAATACCTAATAATCCATTTTCTGATTGCAAAACAATTTCAATTCCGTCAGGAACATAATTAGCTACTAAGGTAGGAATTCCAATCCCAAGATTTACATAATAGCCATCTTTTAATTCCTTTGCTATCCTTTGGGCTATTTGTTCTTTCGTTAAGGCCATTATTAATTAGATGTAGTTAGTTTTTCAATTCGTTTCTCATAATTTTTACCCTGATAGATATGCTGTACAAAAATCCCTGGAGTATGTATAAAATTCGGATCCAATTCTCCGGCAGGAACCAGTTCTTCCACCTCAGCAATGGTAATTTTTCCTGCCATTGCCATTACCTGGTTAAAATTATTAGCAGTTGCATTATAAATTAGGTTACCATGCGAATCACCCTTCCATGCTTTTACAAAAGCATAATCAGCAACCAAGGCATGCTCCATCAGGTAGTTTTTCCCATCGAATTCACGGATTTCTTTTCCGTTTGCCACTTCTGTTCCAAAACCTGCGGGAACAAAAAAAGCTGGTATTCCTGCTCCTCCTGCTCTAATTCTTTCTGCCAATGTGCCTTGCGGAATTAAGTCAACCTCCAGTTCTCCGGCCAAAAGCTGTCTTTCAAACTCTTCATTTTCACCTACATAAGAAGAAATCATTTTTTTTATCTGATGATTTTTTAATAGGAAACCCAGTCCAAAATCATCAACGCCAGCATTGTTGGATATACATGTTAATCCACTAACACCAGAATTAGCTAAAGCTTCAATTGCCTTTTCAGGAATGCCGCATAATCCAAACCCTCCGAGCATTAAAACAGAGCCATTAGGAATAGTTGAAACTATTGATTTTAGGTCAGTTATTGTCTTATTCATAGTAATTAAGTTAGCACAACAAATTTACAATTTTTATTTAGATTAAATAATAAAAATATGCGAATATCCTTAATTAATAAGTCTTTGTGTTAATATTTAAATAGCTGGTAATAAAGTAAATAGATAAATGATGCAAACAGTTGTATAATTTGTATATAAATTAGTTTAGCTATATTTAGGTAGAATTTAAAGGAAAAATAAAATGGTCGTAGTATGAGAAAACTACTTTATTTAAAAATTCAATTACTCTGTTTCAAAACAAAAAACTAATTACGCGTGTTATAAATAGCGGCATTCTTATATTCTAAAATTTTAACAAATTGTAAAAAATAATAATATGGTACATGTAAGTAGAAGGGAAAGATTTAGTTCAGCTCATAAACTTTGGAATGATGAACTTTCGGATAAAGAAAATGATGAAGTCTTTGATAAATGTGCTTATCCGAATTATCATGGTCACAATTATGAGTTGATTGTAACTGTAAAAGGAAAGATTAATGAAAGAACAGGCTATGTATTTGATTTAAAAAAATTAAGCCGACTACTAAAAGAAACTGTAATAAATAAACTAGATCACAGAAATTTAAATATTGATGTAGATTTTTTAAAAGGAAAAATCACAACTACTGAAAATATTTCAGTAGCCATTTGGAATGAAATAGAACCTTTTATTAAAGAAGAAGGATGTGAACTACATAGAATAAAAGTAGTAGAAACTGAAAACAACTATGTTGAGTATTATGGTGATTAGCTGCTTTTAAATTCTAATTGTTAATTAAAGCAACATGTCAGAGATGAAAAGTCATTTGCCATTCAATGTCATTTAGTTAGCGTTTTTTCCGTCATTACGAGAATGTACAACGAAGTAATCCCTTCAAAGATTACTCCTTTCAGTCATGAGAAAAGTTGCTTCGCTATTGCTCGTAATGACGAGGTTCTTTCATTAATTAGTCTAAACTAAACAACATTGATTTGTCATAGAAGTCATTAACAGCCAATGACAAATGACTGAAAATTAAAATCAGAAGAAATTTTTATAAACCGAAAAAAAATTAATAAAACTTAAGATAATCAACGAAAACAGAAAACAATAAAACCTAAATTACTATACAATTACGCTAAGGAAAATGACAACAACCAACGAAAATGTAAACCGATTACCAGATCATTTGCGCAAGTATATCGTAGAACAGAATTACGAGAAATATACTGCCATTGATCATGCAGTTTGGCGATACATTATGCGCTTAAACTATGATTTTTTAAAGAGAACAGCCCACAAATCTTATCTCGACGGACTGTTAGGAACCGGAATCAGTATTGAACGCATTCCTAAAATTGATGAAATGAATGAAATTCTTTCAAAAATAGGCTGGGGTGCTGTTTGTGTGGATGGTTTTATTCCTCCGGCAGCTTTTATGGAGTTTCAGGCCTATAAAGTATTGGTTATTGCCGCTGATATGCGCAACATTAACCATATTGAATACACGCCTGCTCCGGATATTGTTCACGAAGCGGCCGGACACGCTCCAATCATTGTTGATCAGGCTTATGCCGAATATTTAAGACTTTTTGGAGAAATTGGCAGCAAAGCAATTTCTTCAAAACGGGATAATGATTTGTATGAAGCAGTCCGGAAGTTATCAATACTTAAAGAAAAATCAGGTACTACCCAAGAAGAAATCAAAAAGGCAGAACAGGAACTATTTGATATTTCTAATGATATGGGCAAGCTTTCAGAAATGGCCCGATTAAGAAACCTGCATTGGTGGACAGTTGAATATGGCCTAATTGGCGAACTTAACCATCCCCAAATTTATGGTGCAGGGTTGTTATCCTCCATAGGAGAAAGTGCTGCATGCCTAAAAGATAAGGTGAAAAAGCTACCTTACACCATTGAAGCTGCAGATTACAGTTTTGACATCACCACACAACAACCACATTTGTTTGTTACCCCGGATTTTGCTCATCTAATTACTGTTTTAAATGAATTTGCTGATACCATGGCGTTTCGAAGAGGTGGGGCTTCAAGTGTCAATGTTGCAATTGAATCAAACGCACTGGCAACCTGTCAGTTAAGCTCGGGATTACAAATAAGTGGAATTTTCACGAAAGTGATTACCGACAAAAATAGTGATGTGGCCTATTTAAATACAACCGGGCCTACTATGCTTTCGGAAAATGATAAAGTACTAATTGGTCACAGTAAAAAAGAACATAAAGATGGTTTCGGGACCCCGGTGGGCAATCTTGTTGGCTTAAATACAAAATTGGAGGATTCTACAATAACCCAATTAGCCAAATTAGGAATAGAAGTAGGAAAAGTATCAACCTTGCAATTTGAAAGTGGTGTTGAAGTAAAAGGTGTTCTGCAATACATACGCCAAAACAAATTTGGGAAAATATTAGTAATGAGCTTTAAAGACTGTACAGTAAAGCTCGATAATGAAACATTATTTCAACCAGAGTGGGGCATTTTTGATATGGGAGTGGGCACTAAAGTCTCTTCTGTTTTTACTGGTGCTGCAGATAAGGGTGAATATGAAAATGGCACCTATATTTCGCCAACTACAACTGTTTCAAATAATTATACTGATAAACAATATATTGGTCTTTATCAGAAAGTTAGAAGCCAGAGAGAGGGGAATTATTCAGATAAAGAAATTGCTCAGTTGTTTAATGATGTGAAACAAAACTACCCAAACGACTGGCTCTTATCTGTTGAGCTTTACGAGCTTGCGAATGTGTCAAACAATGGTTTGGCCATGGAAATAAAAAGCTATCTAGTTGAAAAAGCAAAAAAAGAGTTGGAATACGAAAAACTGATTTACGATGGAATTGAGCTAATCGAACCCTCCTCTGAGGGTTTTTATAAAGAGATTTAGCCATTTCTAGAAAGAAGGTAATTTAGGTTTTTATCTTTATTAACATAAAATAGAGTTTTTGAAAATTAAGCTAGAAACAGCATAGAATGAACATAATAGTTACAGGAGCCAGTCGCGGAATAGGATATCACACTGTTCTGCAACTGGGGAATTTAGGGAATCATCATATAGTTGCAATTGCCAGAAGTTCAAATGGTTTAAAAAAGCTTGAAAGTGAATTTAATAGAACCTCCAATGCGAAACTAAGCACAATCAGTTTTGATCTTTCTGAAAAGGACATTAATCCATTGGTTGAGCAAATCAGCCAGGCTTTTGAACTGGAAAAAGGCAATAAAATTGATATTTTATTAAACAACGCAGGTTACTTAGCTAATAAAAGCTTTTTGGAGCTGACTGATGATGACTGGCAAAAATCATTTGAAGTAAATGTTTTCGCTATTGCCCGACTAACAAGAAATTTGTATCCACATTTTAATAAAAAAGAAGGGGCTCATATTGTAAACATTGGCTCAATGGGCGGAGTGCAGGGGACAACAAAGTTCCCGGGCCTTTCGGCTTATAGTGCCAGCAAAGGGGCCGTCAATATTTTAACCGAAGCAATGGCCACAGAGTTTGAAAATGAAAATATTAGAGTGAATGCTATCAATCCGGGAGCAGTACAAACAGAAATGCTTGAGCAGGCTTTTCCTGAATTTAAAGCACAAAACCAAGCCTCAGATATGGCAAAATACATTGCCAATTTTATAACAACTGCTCAGCAGTTTATGAATGGAAGGCTCACTCAGGTTAGTTTAAAAAATTAGAAGTCAATTGTCGGGGGGAAGAATTATTAAACATTGCCCCACAAATAACAAATATTCAGATAATTAATAGCATCAGGCTGCTGGCCACCAGCTGCTCTTATAAGGCTGAAATTAAAAGTTAGCAGCTAGTTTTGCAGAAAAGGAATACAATACTCCTAATTCTAATTTCCAAGTTCTAAGTTCTGGCATACAGCCAATTTAAATTGCATTAGGCAACCCACTCCTTATTCTACTTATAATCAATACATTAATTTTTCTATTAGTAAGTATAGTCATAGAAATAGTAATAATTAAAGAAAGTGACACAAGTAGGTGTATCTTCTGTTCGGCTTGTCATTTAATAAAAGCAATTGTCAATTTTTTGTATAACTAAAATTTAGAACTATGAAAACGACAATGAAATATTTAGTAATATATATTGGTTTAACAATAGCATCAATATTATTTGCAAATGAAGCTTCAGCTCAAAGAGCTTCAATAAGCTTCCAGGTTTTCTATGATCAACTAAGTCCCTATGGTCATTGGGTTGACAATCCGAGATTTGGATACGTTTGGCTTCCAAATGTAGGTCCGGGGTTTACCCCTTATGCAACCAATGGTTACTGGGTTATGACAAATTACGGCATGACCTGGGTTTCAAACTACAGCTGGGGATGGGCTCCATTTCACTACGGACGCTGGGAATACGATAATAATTTTGGTTGGTTTTGGGTTCCTGATACGGAATGGGGACCAGCATGGGTGGTTTGGAGACAATCAACTGACTATTATGGCTGGGCTCCTATGCGACCAGGTATCAGTATTACAGTAAGTTTTGGAAGTCACTATCATCCAGCTTATGACTATTGGGTTTTTGTAAGATACAATGATATCGACAGGCATGATTTGCACAGATGTTATGTCAACAGAAGGTATCATCGACAAATTATCCGGAGATCAAATGTTATTAACAACACTTATGTAGACAATAGTCGCCACACAACCTATGTTTCAGGTCCTAACAGAACGGATATACATCGTACCACAGGACGAAACATTCGTACAGTTTCAATTTCGGATAACAACAGTCCAGGCCAAAATGTTAGAAATGACAGATTAAATATTTATCGTCCGAGAGTTACAAGAAGTAACAATCGGTATGAACGTACTGTTCCCAGAAAAACTGCTAATATGGATGATATTCGACATAGTAACGGCAGAAACACGGTTTATCAAGACAACACAATTCGTCAGTCTAATAACAGAAACCAGGAAACAAACACAATTAATCTAAATAATAGAAAACAAACTCAAAAAACCAATCAATCAAATAATCAAACAAAAAATCAGCAACGGTATAATAACCAGTCGAATAGAAATCAGCAATACCAACAAGGGAATAATAAAACGCAAAGTAATAGCAGGAATAGTCGCACTTACTCAACAAGTAACAGCAGCAAAAATACGAACAGGCATCAAAGCAACAAACAATCAAATAGCAGAGGTAGATAGTTTTTTTCGAGTTGAGTTTCCAGTGCCGTCCAAAAAACTGTCATTCCGAGTGAAACGAAGGAATCTCAATTTCTAACTAATTTTGAGATTGCTTCAAAACAAGTTTTTCGCAATGACGTTCATTTTTCTACTTTTTGGACGGCCTCATTTTCATTGAAGTTTACCTGTTATTAATGAAATACGAGTTTTATCCTTGGCTGTTCCTTTCCCTCTTCCATAAATTTTTGGGAAAGCTGAAGAAATGCTTTCACATCAATCCCAAGGAATATTCCCTGCTGGTTTCTTAGATTTGGTAAAGCTTTATCATACAGTCTTTTAAATCCTGCCAGATTCTTTTGGTTATTTTTTAATAATGCCACAGAAAACTGAATTAGTCCCTGAATAAAAATCCCTTCATCAGACTTTTTCCCAAGCTCTATCCATAGCTTTTCAAGTACTTCATGAACCTCCCAGTAATATCCTAAGTTAAATAGGTCAATTGCATAAAGATATCGTTGAGATTGTTGCCAATTTTTACTTGAAAAGTCAATATTACTATCGGGAATTTCAGGAATATGCACTAGATCTTTAATTTGTGAAGGATGTGGTCCTTTTTTAGGAATGTATTTGTAGGATGGTAATTCTATCTTAGAATACCTCTTATGAGCTTCCATTACTTTCCGATACAAAAATTCCTAAAAATATTCCCTAAAATCTCATCTGTTGAGATTTGCCCGGTAATCTCACCAATGTAATGCAACACCTGCCTTATATCCATTGCCAGAAAGTCACCTGTAATTCCATTTTGCAGCCCCTCTTCAACTCTTTCAAGTGCTTCAAAAGCTTGCTGAAGAGCCTCGTAATGCCTTGTATTACTTATAATTACATCAGCTTCTGAAATAGATTGAACATCGTAAGTTTTTTTGAGGATGTTTGTAAGTTCTTCTATATTGGTTTTGTGTTTTGCGGATGCTGGCACAAAATTAGTTTCAGGGAATTCTTCTTTCAGGTGGTCAATATCCGCATCTTTCATTGTGGTTTTGTCAATTTTATTGATCAAAACAATTAATTGCCTGTTATCAATATTATAATCATCAATAGTGTACTTTACCTGGTTCGAAATATCTTTCCAGTTATTGGCAGCTTCAACCATTAAAATAATCAGGTTCGATTGCCTTATTTTTTGTGTTGTTTTCTCAATCCCTAAACTTTCAATAACATCATCCGTTTTCCTCAAACCAGCTGTATCAACAAACCTAAAAAGAACCCCGCCGATGTTTAAAACATCTTCAATGGCATCGCGTGTAGTGCCGGCAATATCTGAAACAATGGCTTTTTCTTCATTGAATAAAGTGTTTAGCAATGTGGATTTTCCAACATTAGGTTCACCAATAATGGCCACAGGAACTCCGTTTTTTATAACATTACCAAGTTTGAAAGACTTAATCAAGTTATCCACCTTTTCTTTAATAGACGTTAGCAGAACCTGTAAGCGATTTCTATCAGCAAATTCAACATCCTCCTCGCTAAAATCCAGCTCTAGCTCAATCAACGAAATAAATTCAATCAACCTGTCACGCAACTGGTTCAATTCGTTCGAGAATCCACCTCGTATTTGATTAATTGCAATTTTGTGCGAAGCCGATGAAGATGATGCTATCAAATCAGCAACCGCCTCAGCCTGAGACAGATCCATTTTACCATTCATAAAGGCTCGCTGAGTAAATTCACCAGGCGCAGCCAGTTTTACTCCATTTTTTATCAATAGCTGAAGTATTCTTTGTTGAATAAAAACAGAGCCATGGCAGGAAATTTCAATGCTATCTTCGCCAGTGTATGAGTGCGGATTTTTATTAAGACTTATCACCACCTCATCAACAATTTCGTCTTCGTCTTTAAGCACACCAAAATGAGTCGTTCCTCCTTTTTGATCTATAAGTGATTTACCTTTTCGTCCCCCAGTAAATATTTTATCACCTATCACAATTGCATTGGGCCCTGAGACTCGAATTACAGCAATAGCACCCTGCCCAGCAGGTGTTGCAATAGCACAAATTGTATCTGATTTATCCATTCATTTCTATTTTTAGCAAAAATAAAAGAATTAAACGAATTAAAGGAGTTGGATGTCCTAAATACGAATATATTTTCTTTTGAAGTCATTAAGAAAAAAACTACTTTTGGCAGACAAATCATCCAAAAATAATAAAATGAGTATACTAGTAAATAAGAACTCGAAAGTAATTGTGCAAGGATTCACAGGTAGTGAAGGTACCTTCCATGCTTCGCAAATGATTGAATACGGGACAAATGTGGTAGGTGGAGTTACACCAGGAAAAGGAGGACAAACTCATTTAGATAAACCTGTATTTAATACAGTTAAAGATGCTGTTGAAAAAACAGGTGCTGATGTTTCAATTATTTTTGTACCACCTGCGTTTGCTGCCGATGCAATTATGGAAGCTGCCGATGCCGGAATTAAAGTTATAGTGGCTATTACAGAGGGTATTCCCGTTCAGGATATGGTGAAAGTGAAAGATTTTATTACAGGTAAGGATGTTCGTTTGATTGGTCCTAACTGCCCTGGAATTATCACCTCTGGAGAAGCTAAAATAGGAATTATGCCAGGCTTTATTTTCAAACCTGGGAAGATTGGAATTGTTTCAAAATCAGGAACTTTAACATACGAAGCCGTTGATCAAATTACAAAAGCCGGAATGGGACAATCTACTGCAATTGGTATTGGTGGCGACCCAATTATCGGAACTTCGACACTTGATGCGGTTAAATTATTCATGGAAGACAAAGACACTGAGGGCATCGTTATTATTGGCGAAATTGGTGGAAACATGGAAGCTCAGGCTGCTGAATGGATAAAAGAAAACGGAACCAAACCAGTTGTTGGTTTTATTGCCGGTGAAACTGCGCCAAAAGGAAAAAGAATGGGACATGCCGGAGCAATTATTGGTGGTAAAAATGATACTGCACAGGCAAAAAAAGAAATTATGCGTTCTTGTGGAATTCATGTAGTGGATTCTCCTGCAGATTTAGGCTCGAAAATGGCAGAATTGATGAAAAAATAATCAATAATATCTCTCAGATTTAAAAGCTCCTTTTGGGAGCTTTTTCTTTTTATGCCAACTAATAATCTTAACAATCAAAATATTTCTCCTGCTGTCTCGTTAGTTATTTGTATATTGTAACAAATGACAAACTAAACAAACAAATCATGAAACCCTCTTAGAGGGATTTATTAAAAAATGTAATCGCTCTATAAAAGGGTATGATTAATTTCAGCAACTTAACTAAAATTCAAACTCATGAAAAAAGTAATTGCACTTTTATTTATCATTTTTTTTTGTGGCACTTTAACCCTCAGCGCCCAGGTAGTGAAAGACAAGCCCAAAGATGGAGAAATTGTTTACAGAAAAGATGTTGAGAAACCAACCACAAATGCAAACTGGGTATGGGTTTCAGGAGAATGGGACTGGAAAAAGAAAAGCAAAGAATATAAATGGGTAAAAGGTCACTGGGAAAAAGCCCCCAAAGGCAAAAACTACTGGCAATCGGGATATTGGAAAAAAGTAAAAAAAGGATGGGAATGGTCTCCTAGTTATTGGAAATAACAGGTTAGTAATTTCTAATTGCTTTAACCATCCCCTCAAGTCCGTTTAGCTTTATTTCATATGCCAAAGCTAAAAGTTCGCCTAACTTTCCTTTAGGAAAACCTTTTTGCCTGAACCAAACAAGATAAGGCTCAGGTAAATCGATGATAACCCGCCCTTTGTATTTTCCAAAGGGCATTTTTATTTCCAAAAGGTCTATTAATTGTTGTTTATCAGGTTGTAACTCTTCCATAATCAATTATTCAAAATGCCAAAAGTACTAAGATTATGGAAACAATAATTTCAGATAAGCTTCCTTTTTTTCATAAAATGAATGATGACATCAATAATTTCCTCATGACTCATGGTCATCACATTAAAAGTAATATCAAACAATTCTTCGGGAGCTCCCTTTGCAACAAACGAATCTCGTAAATTGTTTCTCTTTTTGTCAATGCTTGCAGCATATTTGGTCATTTCTTCAATGGTGCGGGACCGTTTTTTTGCCGCCTGTTCAACACGCCATTCAAAAGGTGCTTGTAATCTAATATGGAGTGATTTTTTTATGTCCCGTGTAATAGACACACTGCCCAAGCCAATTATAATCATTTGGCCTTGCTCCGCAAACGACCTGACTACTTCGATGATTTTCTTTTTGATTTTGGTATCGCTTGCATAATATTTTTCTGAAGAACTTAATATTATGCTTTCAACAAGCCCCTTTTTCTCTCCTTCAAAAACATGAAGTATCCTGGATTCCTTTAAATTGAGAGCTTTTGCAGTATTTTCAAAGACTTCTTTGTTTATCCAGGTCCATTCTTTCGCACCTTTTTTCTCTTTAATTATTTCGTTAAGCTTAGCTGAAAGTTTTTGGGCCAGATCCTTTGCAGCACATCCATATTGCCTCGAAATTGTAATAACAGGACCCGGAGACTGTCGTTCATCAATAGTCTTTTTATATTGTTCCGTGAGGTATTTTTTTAAATCAATTGCCATATAAATAAGTTTGGGTTAGTATAGTAAATATACAAAAAAAACACCTAACCCAGAAGAAAGGTGCCATGAAAATAACCTCTAAAAGGCAATCTAATCAGTATAATAAAACACAAATAACTAGCAAGAACAAACAGTGTCTTTCCCAGCTTTTATCTGATTATCAATTATCTTTTGTTCCGTTTTAATGCAGTAAATCTTTTTCTTTCTAAGTGCTTTGTTTTTTCCAATACTCGTTTCGGGGAAATGTCCATTCTTCTTAAACAAAATATTGAATGCAAAGCCAATAAAAATAATAGTAAGCAATCCTATTGAAAGCAGTAATATCTTAACAAACATAATTCTTAACCCTCCATTAAAATATGAAATAAATATATTCTTGTTCTAACTGATACAAAGATATAGCTATTTACATAATTTGCCAACCAAATATTTACGCCATCATTAAAAACTCAACTAACACCCTGTTAATGAGCGGAATATATCAAAAAAACCTAAACCGACATTATTTAGAATATCTCTAAATAATTTCCTACATTTGCAAAAAATTACAATTATCAGAAAAACATCATTCTATTATTGACAATAATTGTAAGCCTAAACAAACTACTTATCTATGAACAAATTTTCGAAACTAAAAATTGAACTTAGTAAAGAAGAAATATTAAAAGATTATTCAATAGCATTATTAAGCAGAAACCTGAGTTTATTAGGAAGAAAAGAAGTACTATCAGGTAAAGGGAAATTTGGCATATTTGGTGATGGAAAAGAAGTTGCCCAGTTAGCTATGGCAAAAACTTTTCAGAATGGTGATTTTCGATCCGGTTACTATCGGGATCAAACCTTTATGATGGCTGCTGGAATTTTCAATGCAGAGGAATTTTTTGCTCAAATATATGGTGATACTGATTTAAAAGTAAATCCTGCGCACGGTGGAAGGTTAATGAATAACCATTTCGCTACAAGAAGTTTGAATGAAGATGGTAGCTGGAGAAGAATTAGTGAACAGAAAAACTCATCTGCCGACATCTCTCCTACTGCTGGTCAAATGCCTCGTTTATTAGGATTGGCTTACGCCTCAAAACTTTACAAAAACAATAAAGAACTACATAAATTTACTGAATTTAGCAACAAGGGGAACGAAGTGGCTTTTGGCACTATTGGAGATGCCAGTACATCAGAAGGACATTTTTTTGAGACTCTTAATGCAGCAGGTGTTTTACAAGTTCCGTTTGCCATATCTGTTTGGGATGACGGCTATGGAATTTCAGTTGAAAAAAAATACCAAACTACGAAACAAAGTATTTCAGAACTTTTAAAGGGATTTGAAAAAAACGAGAATGATGGCTTCATTATATACAAAGCCAAAGGATGGGATTATCCGGGATTAGTTAATACCTATTATGAAGGTATAAAAGTTTGCCGCGAAGAACATATTCCTGTTCTATTCCACATTGAAGAAATGACCCAGCCTCAGGGACATTCGTCTTCAGGTTCTCACGAAAGATATAAAAGCGAAGAAAGGCTTGCATGGGAAAAAGAATTTGATCCAATTACTAAAATGAGAGAATGGATCATTGAGGAAAAAATTGCATCTGCTGAAGTGCTTGACAAAATGGAGCAGCAAGCAAAGGAACTTGCAAATGAGACAAAAAAGAAAGCCTGGCAGCATTTCACCAAACCACTCAAAGCAGAAAGAGATGAATTGGCAAAGCTAATTGAAACGAAAACTTGCGTTTGCCATCAAACTAATGACCTGAAAATTAAGGAACTTAAAAACTCTTTAAAAAAGGAGTTGAACCCGATTAAAAAGACCAACATTAGCACAGCCAGGAAAATATTGCGAGAAATTTGTCAGTCTTGTGCTAAAACTGATGGGTTAAAATACAAACTAAATGACTGGCTAAAGAAAAAGCTGGAAGAAAATCGAAAACTTTATAGTGATAGTTTATACAATGATTCAGATGAAGCAGTAGTTCATCAAAAATCAGTAAAAGAAACTTACCCAGACAAACCAGTTTTAGTTAACGGACGAGAAATACTTCGGGATAATTTTGATGCTCTATTTGCCAAACATCCACTTTTAGTAACTTTTGGTGAAGACACTGGTGGTATAGGTGGTGTAAACCAGAGTCTTGAAGGCCTGCAGAAAAAGTATGGCAAGCTTCGAGTTTCAGACACAGGAATTAGGGAGATTACAATTATTGGACAGGCTATAGGACTGGCACTTAGAGGAATTAGACCTATTGCCGAAATCCAGTATTTCGATTACCTTCTGTACGCATTGCAAACTATGAGTGATGACCTGGCCACTGTGTCGTACCGGACCAGACGTGGACAAAAGGCGCCTGTAATTATCAGAACCCGAGGACACCGATTGGAAGGTGTTTGGCATTCAGGCTCTCCATTAAGCATGGTAATCAATTCAATAAGAGGAGTTTACGTGTGTGTTCCAAGAAATATGACCAAAGCAGCTGCATTTTACAATCTGTTGCTTGATGGAGACGACCCTGCCTTGGTTATTGAACCATTAAATGGCTACCGACTAAAAGAAAAAAGACCTCAGAACATGGGCGAATTCAAACAGGAACTTGGGATTCCTGAAATTCTTTCGGAAGGAACAGATGTTACACTTGTTACTTATGGAGCATGTGTTCGTATTGCGCAGGATGCGGTTGAGCAATTGAAAGAATTTAATATTTCTGTTGAATTAATTGATGTGCAAACCTTATTGCCCTTTGATAAATACCATGTAATTGGAAAATCGATTCAAAAAACTGGAAAAGTACTGTTCTTTGATGAAGATGTGCCTGGTGGGGCAACAGCCTTTATGATGCAGAAAGTTCTGGAGGAACAAAAGGCCTTTTTTCATCTGGATGCACCGCCAAAAACATTGTCGGCTAAAGATCACAGACCTGCGTATGCAACGGATGGAGATTATTTCTCAAACCCAAATGCAGAAGATGTTTTTGATAGTATTTATGCCCTGATGAATGAGACAAATCCAATCAAATACCCATCAATTTACTTAGACTAAAATCCAGGTAAGTCTTTAATTTGATCTAGTCTTAAATCCTGATATAGTGCCAATTAACCTATCGGATGAAGCATTCAATTCGTTGGCTTTGTGATTGATCTTGTCCATTTCAGCACTGTTGCTTTGTACCATTTTATTCAATGCCTGAATAGCATAATTTATTTGCTGAACACTGGAATTTTGTTCCACACTTGCCGACGAGATTTCTTTGATCAAATCTGCTGTTAAGCTTGCTTCCTGCGCTATTTCATGAAGCTGTGTACCAGAATTTTTTGACATGGAAAGCACTTTATTTGAAACTGCTTCTACCTGACGGGCAGCTGAATTACTTGATTCAGCAAGTTTACGAACTTCCGAAGCCACCACAGCAAATCCTCTACCTGCATCACCAGCCCTGGAAGCCTCTACAGCTGCATTCAAAGCCAAAATATTGGTCTGAAACGCTATATCGTTGATCATTTTCACCTTTTCAGCTACCTCGCTCATCGCTTCTATTGACAGTAAAGTAGACCGATTCCCCTCTTTAATCGCCTGAATTGTTTTTAGTGAAATGCTTTCTGTACGCTGCGAGTTTTCAGTATTTTGTTGTATTGCTGCTGCAATTTCTTCCATAGTTGCCGAAATTTCTTCAATAGAAGACGACTGCGATGAAGTATTATTTATTAATGATTGCATTATATTATTCAGTTCGCGGCTGATACGGTTCATATCATTTGAATTCTCCTTCACATCACCAATCATTCTGTTTAGGTTTAATGCAAGCGTATTAATTGAGTTCGCCATTATTCCTACCTCGTCGCGCCTGTTTGAATACCTGTCAGTTATTTTTATATTAATTTCTCCTTTAGTAAGTTTTAATAAATCCCTAATCATCTCACCAAGAGGCTCTTTCACTCTTCTTGATGCAATGTAAATACCTATACCAACTCCTAAAATACCAACTGGAAGGGCGATTGCCTGTGGATAAAAATCAAACTGAATTCTTGCAGAATTATTAATGGAGGCAAAAAAAGAAGTGATTATCCATATGATACTTATTTCGCGAAATACAGAGTTTTTAAACAATAGACGCATTAACAAAATAGCCACCGGGATTCCAACCACCAGCATAATTAAAACAGACTTCAAAAATGGGCTCATGAATATAAAATTTTACTACACAAAACAAATAAGGTAATTAAATTTACTAAAAATTGTTCAGTATTGTTTGGCTGAGGTTTAATTTGTTCCCAAAATAAGAAAAAAATGTAAATCCACGAAAAACTCACAGAATATGCCGTACCCGATAAATTCCTTAAGATAGGAGTGTAATTAATTCTCAGATACTTAGCTAACAATATTTTCTTCATGAAGATTTTTCATGAAAAAACTCAATTACGTCGAAGCTTAAAAACAGCAACCTCTTGATTCAATTTTTTAGCTGAATCAGATAAAATTGCAGCTTTTGCATTAATTTTTTCAGTTTCGGAAGTATTGTTTTGAATCATTCTATTCAACACCTGGATAGAATCATTAATCTGCTGAATATTTGTATTTTGATCGATACTAGCCGATGAAATCTCTTTAATTAATTCAGCTGTTTCATTTGTTTCGTCAATGATGCTGTGTAACTTACTTCCTGCTGATTCCGAAATCTTAAATACCTTTTCTGTAACTCCAACAATTTCTCTGGCAGCATCATTACTTCTTTCTGCCAGTTTTTTTACTTCATTGGCAACAACTGCAAATCCTTTTCCTGCATCACCTGCGTGTGAAGCTTCAACAGCAGCATTCAATGCCAAAATATTTGTTTGAAAAGCAATATCGTTGATTATCTGAACCTTATCAGCAACCTCTCTCATTGCAGCAACTGACTCCTCTGTCGATTTATTACCTTCCTTAATAGCCTCAATAGTTTTAAGTGTACTTGAGTTAGTTTTTTGTGATGCACTGGAGTTCATTTCAACAATCGAAGCAATTTCTTCCATAGTTGAAGAAATCTCTTCAATAGAAGAAGCCTGTGTAGAGGTATTTTCAGCCATTTGGTTCATAATTCTACTCAAATCGTCACTCACCATCATTAAATTACGCGAATTAACCTTTATATTCCCTAAAACCCGGTTTAGGTTTAATGAAATTGAATTAATAGATTCAGCCAGAAACCCAAACTCATCAGATCGACCAGCATATTTATTTGTTATTTCAATATCAATATCACCCTCTGAAAACTTCTTTAAATCACTCATCATATCTTTCAAGGGATTTCTAATCATACGGGAAGAGATGTATATCGCAATTGCCATAATTAAAGTGGTCATTGGAAAAGAAAGCCAGGCTGTCCATGCTTCAAATTCTATTCTTGCCGTATAATTAATGGTTGCAAGAATAAGGCTGAATACCCATATTACACTGATTTTTCCAAATACAGAATTTTTAAATAATATTTTGATTAATAACCAGGAAACAGGGATAGCAAATAAAATCTGTGAAATTGAAGATTTGATAAAAAACTCCATAGGTAAGGATTTATAATTAATATCTATAATAGGGATCGAACAAAATATATCTAAATTTAGAAAAAAATCCTGTATTCTGAATTTTCTCATTTAAATAATTTTGTAATCCTTCTTACAAAATATTTGATCATAGGATTAAACTTGTAAAAATCAATTCAGTTTTGCTAATTTTGCTGCCTGATTCAAAATAATGAGATGATTTTTCCGGAAAATTTCGAAGAAAAAATAGGATTTGATAAGATAAGGAACCACCTTAAAAACTATTGTTTAAGCTCGCTTGGTAAAGACAAGGTAGATGCACTACGATTTTTGAAATCTTTCAATCGAATAAAAACAGAACTGGGTCTAACCAATGAGTTTAAAACTGTTATTGAGGAAGAAGAGAGCTTTCCTATTCAGCATTTCTTTGATGTAAGAGAATCCTTAAAGCATTTAAAAATTGAAGGTACTTCAATTGAGACGGAAAAACTATTTGATATGAAAAGATCGCTTGAAGAAATCAAAGCGATTACAACCTTTCTGGCCAAAGCTGATGAAGAGAAATACCCTCACCTTAAAATGTTGGCTGGTCACGTTCCTGTTTTCCCTTTTGTTTTGGACGGAATTACGCGCATTATTGATAAAAATGGCGTCATAAAAGATAGTGCCTCCACTGAACTTCAAAATATTAGGCGAAGTTTACAAAGTAAGCTTTCAGGAGCTTCAAAAGTAATGCACAATATCCTGCAAAAGGCTAAGAACGAAAACATTATAGAAGCTGACACCCAGCTCACCATTAGGGATGGGAAGATGCTTATTCCTGTTGCTGCTGCAAATAAAAGAAAAATCAAAGGGTATGTAGCTGATGAGTCAGCTACAGGAAAAACCTCATTCATTGAGCCCGTTGAGATAATTGAATTAAACAACGAAATCAGGGAGCTTGAATTTGCAGAAAGACGCGAAATTTTAAAGATTTTACTTGATTTTAGCAATGGTATTCGGCCCTATATTGATGATTTGCTTCAGGGGTATGATTTTTTGGCTGAGGTTGACTTTATAAGAGCAAAAGCTCTTTTCGCGGTTAAAATAGAAGCAACCCACCCTATTCTGAGAGGAAAAAGTGGTTTTAATATAAAAAACGCGAAACACCCCCTTTTATATCTGGCTTTTGAGAAGGAAGGAAAAAAAGTTGTGCCTTTGGATATTTCATTATCGCCAAACCAGCGAGTCATCCTAATTTCAGGGCCTAACGCTGGAGGAAAATCTGTTTGTCTAAAAACAGTAGGCTTACTTCAGTATATGTTGCAATGTGGGCTGTTAGTACCTGTAAGTGAAGACTCTACAATGGGATTGTTTCAATCATTATTTATTGACATAGGCGATGAACAATCCCTTGAAGACGACCTGAGCACATACAGCTCGCATTTAAAAAACATGCAGAAGCTAATTGAAACAGCAGATGAGATGAGCCTGGTTTTGATTGACGAATTTGGCTCAGGAACAGAACCTATTGTTGGAGGGGCCATTGCTGAAGCCATGCTTGAAGAATTTGTAAAATTGGACATTTATGGAGTTATCACAACCCATTATGGTAATTTAAAGCATTTTGCAAGTTCTGCAAAAAATATGGTAAACGGGGCCATGTTGTTTGATAACCACAAAATGAAACCATTGTATGAGCTCGAAATTGGAAGACCTGGAAGCTCTTTTGCCTTTGAAATTGCAAAGAAAATAGGACTGCCAACAAGTCTTCTGCAATCAGCTGAAGATAAGGTTGGAAAGGAACATGTTGATTTCGACAAGCATCTTCAGGAGATAGAACGGGAAAGAAGGCGATTACAAAATTTGAACAAAAAACTGAGTCAGAAAGAGACTCATCTTGAAAACGTATTGAAAAAATACGAAGAAGAAACAAAGCTGACAGCTCAACGCAGAAAAGAAATTATATCCGAAGCTAAACAAACTGCTGAAAATATCCTTTCAGGTGTGAATAAAACCATCGAAAAATCTATATACGAAATAAGAAAAGCTAAAGCAGAAAAAGAAAAAACCAAAGAGGTACGAAAAAGCCTTGAACAATTAAAAGAAGAAACGACCAATCGTTTTAAACAAGAAGGAAAATACCTTTCGAAGAAAGTTGAAAATATAGAACGGAAAAAACGTTCGAAAAAAGAAGAAGTCGAAGAAAAAGAAGAACTGAGTCTGGAAATTTCGGTTGGCGACAAAGTAAAGCTGAAAGACACAGGAGGCCTGGGTGAAATAATGGAACTAAAAGATAATAAAGCACTTATATCTTTAGGCAACATGCAAATGTATCTTGATAAGTCTCAGATTGAAAAAATTAGTTCGAAACAATTCAAAAAGCAAGCAAAATCACTTGCCTCCGAACCAAATAAAATCAGTTGGGACGTAAGCAAAGTGAAAAACAAGTTTTCTTACGGACTGGATATTAGAGGTAAACGAGCAGACGAAGCCCTTCAAATGGTCACTAATTACATTGATGAATGTATTATGGTGGAAGCCAGCGAAGTAAAGATTCTGCATGGTAAAGGAAATGGGATTCTTCGCCAGTTAATTCGTGATTACCTGAAAACTGTGGATGTTATAAAATCAGCAAAGGATGAAAAAGTAGACCTTGGCGGAGCGGGTATTACTGTTGTGAAATTTTCATATTAAAACTGCAATTAAAGACTGAGCTGTAAATTACATACTTTTTCTCCTGGTTTGACGTTTTATCAATTACAAACAAAACCATACTATAGCTCAAGTTCCAGAGCTGAAAATAAATACTAAGTTAAAAACGATGAGAAATAAGTTCATAAAATACACTCCTATCCTTTTAATTTTCCTCGTATATCAAAATGCGATTGCTCAAAATAGCTTTAGTATTAAAGCAAATACAGTTACTTACCAATTCACTGATACTCAACCAGAATTAGCGAACCTAAAATTATCAGGCGATGGTAAAATAGCATTAGAACCCGGTATTATATTGGCTTATGAAACGTATGCAACCAATAACGCTGCATTAAAGCTATCACAAGCTGTTCTTCTTGATAAAGCAAGTCATTTGGCCGGGGCAACAAGCATCATGATAAAACTTAAGTTAGTAAAATCTTTTAAACACTCGGTTTACATTTCCCTTGGTCCTACTTTTCATTTTCGAAAAAACTGGGCTGATATGGAAGGGTACATTGATGAACCTGTTTATAATTCAAATGAAGAGTGGCAACATAAATTCAGCTGGTTAAGTGCTGAAATTGAGTACAATTTTTACTTGAATAAAATGACTGATTTAAGCATCTCATTAAATCACATTCAAGCCGAATCGATTGGACTTGCAGTAGGTTTAAAATACTGGATAAATAAAAAGCCACGTGGTAAACGTGGCTGCATATCATGTCCTAGCTTTCACTAGTATTTTAAGACAAAATAATTTGGTAAATTAGCCATGTGACAACACCTGGCGGGTGCACTTGTCAGGTATTGTCACCTGACAAAATAATCTTGGACAAGACACAAGTTTTCCTATTGATTTTCTTTAAACTTCTTTAAAGCTTCGTTTAGTTTAGGAACTACCTGGAAAGCATCTCCAATTATCCCATAATCAGCAGCTTCAAAGAAAGGAGCTTCAGGATCGGTATTGATAGCCACCATTACTTTTGAGCCGTTTACTCCAGCTAAATGCTGTATTGCCCCTGAAATTCCAATCGCAATATAAAGATTTGGTGCCACAACTTTTCCAGTTTGTCCAACATGCTCGTGATGAGGCCTCCACTCTAAATCAGCAACCGGACGAGAACAACATGTTCCAGCCCCCAGTATCCTGGCCATTTCTTCAACCATTCCCCAGTTTTCAGGTCCTTTTAAACCACGACCACCAGAAACTAAAATTTCAGCTTCAGTAATAAGTAACTGACCAGTAGCTTTTTCTACACTTAACGGTTTTGCTGCAATATCGCTGTCTGCAATATCAACTGATAAACCTTCAATCTGAGCATCTTTAGCATTCTCTATAATTTTGAAAGAGTTGGTATTCAAAGTCAAAATTTGAACCTCAGCATCCAACTCATAATCTGCAAATGCTTTCCCTGAATAAACTCTTTTGCGAACCATGAAAGGTGCTGTTGAAGATGGCAAATCCATTACCCCTGCGGCTAGCCCGGCATCCAGTTTGACAGCTAATCGTGGCGAAATTGCCTTACCCGAAACATTATTCGAGAAAAGTACGACTTGTGCTCCAGTTTTTTCAACTGCAGTGGCCAATGCTTTTGTGTATGATTTTGCTGTAAAAACCGCTAGTTTTTCATCAGTTATTTTCAAAACCTTTGTAGCTCCGTAATTTCCAAGGCTTTTTAATTCATCATCAGCAACCTCCCCAATTGTCAACGCAATTAGTTCAGTATTCATCATTTTGGCAATTTCACTACCATATGAAAGTAATTCGTAGGTCGATTTTTTAAATTTGCCTTCCCAGTTTTCGGTATATACTAATATTGACATGTTTCCTTAGTTTTTTAATTAATAATTAATTGCTAAATAACTTTTGCTTCTTCGTGAAGTAATCTTACCAATTCTTCAACATTCTCAGCATCAACCATTTTACAGGCTGATTTTGCTTCAGGTAAGTGATATTTAACAGCCTTCGTTTTAGCTTTTGCATCAGTTGCAGCAACCACATTTAATGGCTTTTTTCTTGCCATCATAATACCTCTCATACTAGGAATCCTTGGTTCAATTGCAAACCCTTTTCCTGCAGTCGAAACAAATGGAAATTCCAGTTCCAACATCTCTTTTCCTCCATCAATTTCTCTTTCAAGTTTAGCTTTTCCACCTTCAATTTCGATGTAAGAAGTACTTGTAATAGACGGAACATCAAGAATTTCAGCAATCATTTCGCCCACTTGGGCTCCATTATAATCAATTGACTCTCTTCCTGTTACAATAAAATCATAACCACCTTGTTTATACACCTCTGCAATTTGTTTGGCAACAAAAATAGCATCAGTTGGTTCAGCGTCCACTCTGATTGCATCATCAGCACCAACTGCCAAAGCTTTTCTAATGGTTGGCTCTGTTTCAACAAGACCAACATTAATTGCAGTAATTGTTAAATCGCCAATTTTTTCTTTAATTTCCAATAAGCGAGTAAGCGCTAATTCTTCATATGGGCCAATAATATACTGAATGTTTGATTTGTCAAACTCAGTGTTGTCGTTCGTAAACTTAATCTTAGAAGTGGTGTCGGGAACATGCCCGATACATAACAGTACTTTCATTTGTCTTAGGTTTTTATATCAATTAAATATTATGCATACATAGCAAATGTATTATGCAAACATAACAAATTTACTAAAAAAAAACAAGTTCTAAATTTACTATTTAAATTACTGCTTAAATTTAGAAACTGCAAGTAAAAAATCATTAAACATTATCTCATTCCACCTTAAAGTATTGATTATTACAAAAATAAGTCAAATCTCGTAATTTTTATTAAGGAAAATTTATAGTATTCTTAACATATTTTAAGATTTCGCAGGAAACAGCCTAAGATATTTTGGCGTATTTTTACTTTTCGAATTATTGGTAAATTCAATCTTTTGCATTTACAAGCTTTCTTAACTATTTAAATAGCGATTTGATGCAAAAAACAATTAACGGTAAACATTTTGAAGGAAAGGGGGAATTCCTTTAAAATGACATTTATGAAATAATTCAATTTTGTGCTTTACGTTATATTATAGCCAACAAATTAAACCAGACGAAATGAACAAAATTCTCATTCAACTTCTTTCTTTATGCCTGCTCATTAATTTATCTTCAAAAATAAATGCCCAATCAAATAGTCCATTTATCCATCAATCATTAAAAAAAGCCTGGACATCAGAAAAACAATTAGCGACCCCGGAATCAGTGCTATATTATGAAAAGGAAAATATACTTTTTGTTTCAAATGTAAACGGACAACCAACGGATAAAGATAATAATGGATTCATTACAAAAATGACCTTGGATGGCAAAATTGTAAAGCTTAAATGGGTTAATGGACTTAATGCTCCTAAAGGAATGGGCATTTACAAAAATAAGTTGTATGTTACGGATATTGATCAGTTAGTTGAAATAGATATTAAAAGTGGTAAGATCTTAAAGAAATATGAGGGAGAAAAGGCAAGGTTTTTAAATGATATAGCAATAGGAAAAGATGGAACCGTTTATGTTTCAGATATGCAAAACAACATAATTTATGCGCTGAAAAAGGGTAAATTAGATATCTGGCTGATGGTTGGGAACCTTTTCCAACCCAACGGTTTACTCATTGACGAGAATAAATTGCTGGTTGGTTGTATGAATTATGTTGTTTCTGTTGATCTTCTAACAAAGCATGTTCGTACTTATATTACAGAAACGGGCTCTATAGATGGACTGGTAAAAAACGGGAGTGAGAAATACATTATTTCTGATTGGGCAGGTAACATACATGCCATTAACAAAAATGATCCTAAACTTAAACTGATAAGCACCGAAGCAGAAAATGTTAATGCTGCTGATATTGAGTATATTAAATCGAAAAAATTACTAATTGTTCCAACTTCTTTCGATAACCGGGTAATGGCCTATAAAGTAAATTTGTGAAAAAGATTAACCAATTTAATTAGGCTGCTGCTTTCCATATTTATTGACAAAAATACTCGCTTCAGGATAGTTCTCGTGAATCAACTTCAACTCTATTTCAGCTTCCCACTCATATTTGTAATTTCCGAAATAATAAATATATCTGCCATTCTCAAACTGCTCTTTAACATTATCAATTCCGGTAAAAAAGGATAAAAGCATTTTGCTTTCAGAGGAAATTAATTTTATAGAATATCTTTCAGTGGAAAACGTTGAATCAGAGATTTCGTTCTCTTCAACAGGATTTAAAGATGTTACTACATCACCTTTATTTTTTTCAGCCAATTCTTTCGCAACAATTTTTGGTCCTTCTTTAATTGCATTTGTCGTTTTTTCAACAGAAGCATAAACATCCACATTCCCTTTCACTTTGTCAGCTCTAACTAACTCAGTATCATCATATAAATTGATAATAACATCTTTTAATCTTACAGATTGTTCATTAGCAAGGTAAGAATTGCTTTTAGGAAATTTCATTACAGCCTGGTAAAATACCTGATTTTTATACGAATATGATATTTCGTAGTTAGTTGCAGCGGATAAAACAAGAGCAAAATCACCAAACCTATTGGTTCGGTATGTTTTTACCTGGTACTTTTCCATATCTCTCACAACAACTTTAACATCTCTATCAAAATCAATGTTTTTTGAGCAGTTTACTTTTCCGGTTACTAAAGCATAGCCTTTTCCGGTAGAATCATTAACATAATATTTAAAGATATCACTTTGCCCCTTTGTGCCTTCTCTCATTGAAGAAGTAAGTGCATACTGACCGTTTGGCATTGGCTGATAAAAAAAGTCATCATTAATGGTATTTATCGGACTCCCCAGGTTTGCCGCTTTTGTCCATCCAGTTTTTTCATCAAAAAAGCTTGTAAAAATGTCAAAGCCTCCCATTGAAACATGTCCCTGAGAACAAAAAAACAGCACACCATTTTCATGTAATAAAGGAGACTCCTCATTAAACTCGGTGTTGATATTTTTACCTAAATTTTTTGGCTCACCCCAAATGTTATCTCCTTTATTTTCAGCCATATAAACATCAGTCCCTCCGAACCCACCTTTCCTGTCACTTGTAAAAAATAAGGTTTTACCATCAGGCGATAAACTGCCATAGGTCTCATTATTTCTTGAATTAACTGGCTCCGAGAATTCTTTTGGAACTGTCCACTCCCTATCACTTATCCGGTTAGAATAATAAAGGTTGCTCCTACTCTTTTCAATTCGCTGAATAATTAAAAAACTACCATCCTTTGAAATCCAACAAGCCGATTCATCATCAGTTGTATTAATATTTTCGATACTGGTCGGTGCAGTCCATTCTCCATCTTCATACCGTGAATGATAAACATTGTCATCAAGCACCTCTTGTTTATTTTTTTGACTTCTCCTAAGGGTTTCCCTTCTGGATGTAAAAATTATTTCTTTTCCATCATTAAACAACAATGGGTTTTTATCTGAGTATTTGGAGTTTAACTCAAAAATATTTTGAATGTCAACCTTTATCGAAGACTGGGCAAACATTTGCGCATTGTAACAGTACTCTTTTAGATTGGTTACCTGTTTTCTGAAAAACTGATTATTATGCGGAATTTTGATTAATAAAATATCAAGATAATCAACAGCCATCTTGTATTTCTGATCTTGATGATAGGCCAGCGCCAGGTAATAATAAGCTTCAAGTGGTGCTTTATCAACAGGCTTTGAAGTGCTTAACTCTATTGAACGAAGCAAATATTCAATTGCTTTATCCAATCCAAAACCAGTATTTAAATAAGTATAACCCAGTAAGAAATTTAGTTTGGGATTTTCTTCATCTTCGTTATATAACTTTCTGTATAATGGTAAAGCTTTTTCAAACTTCCCTTCTTGTAAAAAAGATTCAGCTTCTCTTTCAATTCCGGCAGTACTCTTTTGAGCATTGTCATCTCCAATTCGTTGCGCTTTTGCTGAAAATGAGAAAAAATACAAAAAGCTAAAAACGATATAGAAATACCCTGTTTTCATCCACTCACTAGTTAAGGTTATTTACCTGATATTTAATCATAAACACTGTTCATCATTACCATAATCAATAAACCAGACAGTATTTACATCAAGCGGCTTAGGTTTGAATGCGCAAATCTAGTTACTATTCAACACTTCTGCAACTGAAGTGCCAAACAATCAAGCTCTTATTTAAAAATTTTATTTTGATTAACAGGATTACAAAAACCTGTCACTCACAAGCAAAATAGATTGAAATTAGATTGATAGGATTGAAATAACAATAACAAATTAAATGAATCTTTATTCAATCTGTTTTTTTGAATACAAATTTCCATTTTCTTCAAAAAAAACACAGACCTTAAAAATAAAGCGACACTAATCATAATCGCGTAATCCATAATTTACATTCTGCTTTTGGTGAGCTTCAAGATAGTCATTGAAATCAGCTTTTTTGCCATTAATGGTTAATAATTGATTCTGTTCATTAAAGTCTTCTTCAATATCTTCAATCAAACTTTTATCCTGCAACTTCTCCATGTACAGAACAATATTATCATAATATTTGCTGTAATTATAACGTCCAGCATAGCCATATATTGCGGTTTTCAGAGGCGTATTTTTAACCTGCTTACCAGAACGATAATAAACAAGCATTCTTGCTGCAGCATCGATATTTAAAATGGGGTTAAAACGATCATCATACTCAATTAGTTTTTTTCTGTCGTAGTTGTTTTTAATAATTAGCTTTCGTAGTTCTCTTCCATGCTTTCTGCAGACAAGTTTTTCGCAGTTTTTATACGTTTTTAATCCAAACTGCTTTGCCAATTTAGGCTGCATATGAATTAACCCGATTCCTCCATCATCACTGCTATTGGGAAGTAAATCGACACCTCCCGACTCATGCATAATCATTGCAAGCATCAGATTTTCAGGAAGTTTATATTTCTTCTCAACAGCATCAGTGATGTTTTTAAAACGAAGACTTCTTAGAATCATTCCGTACATACGTTGCCCATAAACACCTCCTTTTTTCACTTCACCCAGCATATTTAAATTATTAAACAAAGGTTCTTTGACTATTTCGTTATAGTCCAACTTTAATTCCTTGGTTAATAGCTTATCTCTTTTTTTTGTTGCCGGAAAATCGTACGACTTACAACAGCCGAATAGAGTTACTAAAAAAATAGCGATTATGATTCTCATTTTCAGGTTCTATCTTATTAAAAATTAATCATTTTCACATTTATGAATGCATTAGAATTCCTGCCTTTATCATCTGTACAAGATATTTTCAACTTACCTTCTTCTGGTTTAAAAAACACTTTTTGAGTGGGATCACATGATTTTATAAACTTATCGTTGATGTACCAGAAAACTTTGTCAACATCATTTGCCGCATTGCATGATAACATTATTTCTGTTGTATCTGTCTTATCTACATAATATTCCACATTATGAACCGGTGATGTAATTTCAGGCTTGCTGTCGGCAAAAACCCTTTCACACTCTGGATTGTGCTTTGGGACTTTGGCATACTTCACCTGGTTTACTTCGTAATAGGTAATCATTTCAGGCAAATAATTTGGATACCATGCCTGAATATATCCGGCATCTGGCAAACAGGTTTTGCAGTACGAAATACTGGAATCAGCAGCAATATAGCTCATTTTTAGATGATTACAAATTTCAACCGGAGAGATCGAAGGAATGAAAGCATCTGAAGTAATTTGTGTGCAAAAACTGGCAGGAGGCTTTCCGGTTTCAGAACAGACCAGCCGAAACTCGACTCCTTCAGGCACATCATACCATTCGGCTTCAGATCGATAGTCAAGCGTGTTGAATATTTCAAAAAGTAAAGGGGACGCAGTAGCTGCACCACTCATTTCCTGCACTCCCTCAGCAGAAAAATTTCCAACCCATACACCTATTGTGTAATTTTTATTATACCCAACGCTCCAGGCATCTTTTCGTCCGTAAGATGTTCCTGTTTTCCATGCAACTTTTGGTAAATCAGCACTATTTTGCCACTCAAGAGGAAGATCTGGTCGTTTTACCTGTGTTAAAATCTCTGTCAGCATATAAGCAGCTTCAGCTGAAAGGGCTTGAAAACCACCTTTTGCCGTATCTGTTAAAAGCCAATTCAATTCAGTATATTTTCCATTATTGGCAAAAGCATGATACATTTTGGTTAATTGTTCAAGATTAACACCACATCCACCAAGCACAACAGAAAGCCCCAGTTTTTTCTCATCTTTTTTTATTTGCTCAAACCCCATTTTTTTTAAAGCGTTAATAAACAGATGCGTTTTGATTTGATGCAACACCTTCACTGCCACCACATTTAGCGAATTAATTAATGCATCTTCTACTGTTACATATCCATGGTACTGCTTGTCATAATTGGAAGGTTCATAACCACTGTAACTAACCGGGACATCTGTTATCTTTAGTTTTGGGGTAATAATGCCCTTGTCAAACCCCATTCCATATAAAAAAGGTTTTAATGTACTTCCTGGTGACCGAATAGCAATAACTCCATCCACCTGGCCAGCATCTTCTTCGTTAAAAAAGTCAGCTGACCCCACATAAGAAACCACACTATTAGACTGATTATCAACCACTAAAACCGCTGCATTTTTAATATTTTGATTATATAATCGATTAATATAGTTCTCTACCAGGTTTTGAACTTTTATCTGTTTTTTATAATCCAAGTGTGTTACAATAATTGGTTTTCCAGGATTATTTGCCTTCATCCGCCAGGAGTATTGTGGTGTTTTTTTAGGAGATTCGTGTCTGTAAGCCTCCAGAGGTTCACTGATGGCATCTTCAAGGTCTTGTTTTGGAAATAATTCGGCCTCTTGAAAGCGTTTTAGCCACTTGTTCCGTTGTTCTATAATATAATTGTTGTCCTGTCCTAAAACCAGTGAATTTGGGCGATTTGGGATAATAGAAAGTGCAGTTAACTCAGCCAGGCTCAAATGATTAGGAGCTTTTTCGAAATACAGGACCGAAGCAGCCTTCACTCCCTCAATGTTTCCTCCATAAGGAACCAGATTAAGGTACATTTGCAGTATTTCATCCTTGCTGTATTTGTACTCCAGCTGCGATGCCCGAAACATTTCTAAAAGCTTATTCCAATAGGTTCTTTCTTTGGGTTCAAGAAGCCTGGCAACCTGCATGGTTATAGTTGAAGCACCTGATGTGCGCTTCCCCTGAACAATATTGTTAAACAATGCCCTGAAAACTGCAAAATAGTTAACTCCATTGTGATAATAAAAATACCTGTCCTCTTTAAAAATTATAGCTTTTCGCAGCAAAGGTGTGATTTCGTGTAACTCCGTTTTCATCCGCCATTTGTCATCATTACTCAAAAAAGCGTGAAGTACAGTACTATCTGAACTCAAGACTATTTGGGAATAATCAATATCATCTGGTAAAGGGAAAGCCAGATTCAGGCATATTGAGAGCGTAATCAGCAATACAAATACAATTGCAAAAATCCTTAATTCCAAAGCTAGCTTTAGCCAATACTTTCGGATGTTTACTTTGTATTGGTTTCCAAAAAACCTAATGTACTTATGTTTATGCAATAACCTCAAATCGTTTTTATTTTGGCTCAACTGAATTCCTAAAATTTGAATAACCATCAAAAATAGTTTTCTTTGCCTTCTATTACAAAAAATTAAACCAATGAAACCCTAATTGAGGAATTTATAAAGAAAATTAACTTAACGAAGTGATCTCATGAGCGAAGCGAATAATCGCGCCACAATAAGGACGTGGCTAAATATCAACAATTTAACTAAATTTAAACAAGTGAAAATAGTTTTTTCAATCTACATATTATTAATTTTTGCTTTTTTAGCGTGTAACAATTCTACAGATTACAAATCCAAATCCTCACAAAAAACTGAAAAAGAACAGATTTTTGAAGATTTTGCAAAGCAACTGGAAACATCCATAAAGGATGGAAATTACAAACTGCTAAACACTTCCTGGGACATTGAACTATTTAAGAGCAAAATATTTTCTTATGGAAAAGTTAAAACGAATGTTCTGGAAGGTGGTGAGAAATATTATCGCAAAGTAATATTCAAGAGCAACAACGATATGGTTGACGAAGTAAAACAATATGGAAAACTGTATTTGAGCAGATTTCATATTGAAAATGGAACACCAAAGGCCTTTTATACTTACCTTACCGACCAGGGAATCAATTTCATAGAATTTGTTTTTTCGCAAAAAGGAAATGACATAAAAATTGTGGATTATTTCAATTTTCAGATGGGTGAATATTATAGCGAATCTGTATACAAAATGACAAAAAATATTGCTAAATATGGCAGTAACGAAGGAGCTTATGCAAATGCCTTAAGACTTGTTAATATTTCCATCACGCAATTGAATGATAAACAATACGAAGAAGCCTGGGAAACCATTAACAAAATTGAACCTTATCTCCTGAATGACAACTATTTCCAAACCAAAAGAATTGCAATTGCAAATGCTTATTCAGGTCAGCTTTACAGCCAGGCAATTATGGACTTTCTTGAATTGAACAAAGAAAATGAAAAGCTTCAGCTATATTACAAAGCTGTTTTGTACAAACGAAATGGAAACAAAAAAGAGTTTAGGAAAGCCGCAACAAATCTTGAAGAACTCGTGGGTTCTTGTGCACTATTAAAAAAATGGAAGCAAAGTTTGTAAAGCAAACGTTGAGGTTAGAACCTAAAAATTAGATTTGACACCCCAATTTCTATTCATTTAATTTCTGAAATTTTTATTCAAATATTTCTACTTTTGTACTTCTTCAAAAGAAATGAACTTTTTCCTTTGACAGAAACTCAAAATATATACTTAACTAAAATTTTTAATCAATGAATAGCGAAGTAATAGCTGCCTATTTGGAGCACGAAAAAGAAAGAAAAGAGTTGGGAATTCCGCCTTTACCGCTTAATACCATCCAAACCGCTGAAGTTTGTAAATTGTTAGAAAACCCTGGTAGTAAGGAAGAATTTCTTCTAGACTTATTCAAAAACAGAATTGCTCCCGGAGTGGATCCTTCAGCCGAAATTAAAGCTGATTTCCTGAATAAAATACTTAAGAATGAAGTAGCATGTCCTATAATTGATAAAAAGGAGGCCATTTTCATTCTTGGAACTATGATAGGAGGCTATAATGTTTTGCATTTGGTTGAAGCACTAAAAAACAAAGAAATTGCTAATGATGCAGCAGAAGCTTTAAAAGGTATTACCCTTGTTTACGATGCTTTTGAAACTGTTCTGGAACTTTCAAAAACCAATGATGCTGCAAAAGCAGTTATAGATTCTTGGGCTAATGCTGAATGGTTTACTTCAAAGCCAGAATTACCAGATGAAATTAAAATAAAAGCCTATAAAGTTGATGGCGAAATCAATACAGATGATTTTTCACCAGCATCTGAAGCAGCTACTCGTCCTGATATTCCATTACACGCTTTATCAATGGGGCAAAGTTTGTTTCCTGAAGGTAATAAAACCATTGCTGAATGGAGAAAACAAGGCCATTCAGTAGCATTTGTTGGTGACGTGGTAGGAACCGGATCTTCCAGAAAATCAGCAACTAATTCTGTTTTATGGCACATTGGTAATGACATACCATTTGTACCAAATAAACGCAGAGAAGGCGTTGTTTTAGGAAACGCCATCGCACCAATTTTCTTCAATACGGTAGAAGATTCAGGTGGTTTGCCAATTATGTGTGATGTCGCCAACATCAACAGCGGTGATGAGTTAACTATTTTTACAAAAACCGGTGAAATCAAAAACCAAAATGGTGAAGTAGTTTCAACTTTCAAGCTAAAGCCAAATACATTAGCAGATGAATATCATGCAGGTGGCAGAATTCCGTTAATTATTGGCCGTTCTTTGACTGAAAAAACAAGAAAAGCTTTAGGATTAGGTGATTCTGATGTATTTGCAAAACCAGATCAACCTGTTCATAAAGAAAATCAAGCATATACCCTGGCCCAAAAAATGGTTGGAAAAGCATGTGGAAAAGCCGGAGTACTTCCAGGTGAATCTGTTGAGCCAATTATGACAACTGTTGGTTCGCAAGATACAACTGGCCCAATGACTGCAGATGAATTAACTGAACTGGCATGTTTGAAGTTCCAGGCACCAATGTACATGCAATCATTCTGTCACACAGCAGCTTATCCTAAAGAGGCCGATGTAAAAACGCACAAAAAATTACCTCAATTTACTATTGAACGTGGAGGTCTATCCTTGCTTCCTGGGGATGGAGTTATTCATACCTGGTTAAACCGATTGTTAATTCCTGATACTGTTGGAACAGGTGGTGATTCACACACACGTTTTCCATTGGGTATCTCCTTCCCTGCCGGCTCAGGCTTAGTTGCTTTTGCAGGTGCTTTAGGATTTATGCCATTGGATATGCCAGAATCAGTTTTGGTAAAGTTTAAAGGCAAACTAAAAAAGGGAATTACTTTGCGTGATGTGGTGAATGCAATACCTTATTTTGCAATTAAGGAAAACATGTTGACAGTGCCTAAAAAGAACAAAATCAACGTGTTTAATGGTCGAATTCTGGAAATGGAGGGTTTACCTGATATTACTGTAGAACAGGCATTTGAGTTGACCGATGCTGCAGCCGAGCGTAGTGCTGCTGCTGCAACCATTAAGCTTTCCGAAAAATCAATTTCTGATTATGTCCGCTCAAATGTTGCTCTTTTAGAAAGAATGCTTAAAGATGGTTACAAAGCAGAAGAAGCAATCAAAAACCGTATTGCAGCATTAAAAGAGTGGTTAAAAGATCCAAAATTGATGGAACGTGACGAAAATGCAGAATATGCTGCTGTTCTTGAAATTAATCTGGCTGATATTAACGAACCAATCGTTGCCTGCCCAAACGATCCGGATGATGTAAAAACAATATCTGATGTTGCCGGAACCAAAATTGATGATGTGTTTATTGGATCTTGTATGACAAACATTGGCCATTTTAGAGCTGCTGGTGAAATATGGAAAAAACAGAAGCAGAATCCTGATGTGAGAACTTACATTGTTCCACCAACAAGAATGGATCAGGCAAAACTAAAAGATGAAGCTTATTTTTCGGCCTTTACTAAAGTAGGAAGTAGAATTGAAATGCCAGGCTGTTCTATTTGTATGGGTAACCAGCTTAGAGTACCAGACGGAGTGACTGTATTCTCAACTTCAACCAGGAACTTTAATAACCGGATGGGAAAAGGTGCAAACGTATATCTTGGATCAGCTGAATTAGCAGCAATGATTTCGGTTACAAATAAAATTCCAACAGCAGAGGAATATTTTGAAACTTACAACAATACCATTGCACCAAAAGAAAATGAAATATATGAGTATCTGCAATTTGATGAATTAGTTGATAATGAGGCAGTTTATCAGCGCAGAGATTTTTAAATTATAGTAGAAAGTGTTAAAGCGAAAAGTAGGAAGTTCTTGGTGATTTTCTACTTTTTTACTTTATTCAAACAAAATCCTTTAATCAACTTAACTATTCCTAACTAATACACTCCAGCTAACTTTAAATGAACAACTGAAAATCATTTACTGATGTTGCCCAAGTTAATTTTATGAATAAAATTCAACAATTATCAATATGGATAAATAGCCCGATCGGCCTCATTGAAAAACTTCTTCAGCTCGCAATCAAGCCTTAGTGAGACCGGGAAGCTTCGAACTTGTTCGAAGATCACCCGGCCGAACTTAGGTTTGATAAGAGATGGAGGAGGTTTTCAATGCAGCCT
>JBNKRJ010000033.1:0-68000 GCA_050296515.1 Bacteroidales bacterium
TTTTAGTTTAGCGTTAAATGATTCAGCCGCCGCATTTGTGCTTCTGTTATCAAAAAAGTTTAGAATATTTTGATAGTGTGTGTAAATTGTTGCAGAAATTGTATTAAATGCTTTAAACCCAGAATCGGTTACATCATTAAACCACTTTGCAAGTTTTGTGTATGCAACACCCTTAACTTTGTTTTTTGAGAATATCATCCTTAATGAATGTGTAAGTGAATAAGCTTTTTTAATATCAGGATATAGGTCAAACAGGATATTGGCTCTTATTTTTTGTTTTTCAGTCCATTTTTCAGATGATTTAAACAATAAATACCTACTGCGTGCAAGTAGTTGTTTTTTTGTATCCCCATTACTAAGGAAATCGGGCACATAGTGCTTATCGTCCTGTCGGGCGTTTGCAATATTATTTGTTTCTTCATTTATAGCATCCCACCTATGAGCAATACGCATCTCCTGTAGGGCATCATAAGCCAATTTCTGAACATGAAACCTATCGATAACTAAAGATGCCTTTGGAAAACTTTGTTTTACTATTCTATTCATTGAGCCAGCCATGTCAAGGGTGACTTCTTCGACCATTTCCCTGGCTTCTTCAGGGATGCTTTCTAAAACCTTGATGATCTTGTCTGATTGAGTGCCTTCAACAATAGCCACTAATGTCCCTTTTTGCCCTTTCCCGGCTTTATTTGTCACCACAGTATAAAGTTCCCCGTTAGAAAGGGCTGTTTCGTCAATACTTAATTTGGGACCAATATTTTCCGGGAACAACATCCATTCCTGGGCATGTTCTTTTTGTCCCCAGTCCTTATAATCACTCAAAAAGTCTTTGTACTGTTGGCCAAACTGGTTCCCATTGATATAATAAAACTTTTCTAAACTGTTACTGCTTATTGGGTAATTGTCCAAGAATACCTTTTAAAAAAATTGCAAAGTCTTTTGTTAAACGCGTCC
The DNA here is from genome assembly GCA_050296515.1 of Bacteroidales bacterium. Classification (GTDB taxonomy): domain Bacteria; phylum Bacteroidota; class Bacteroidia; order Bacteroidales; family NBLH01; genus NBLH01. Next base: position 955 of record JBNKRJ010000033.1, read on the forward strand.
CCTTTGCAATAGTACCCCAATTTCGGCTAATAACCTGCCCCGATGATTCTACTAACCATCTACGTCGTCTTACATGCAAATACATGGCTTTGTCCCTTATTGGAAAATCCTGAATTGTTGCTGTTGAATGAAAACCTTTTGATAGCAGCTTTTCATTTTCAAAACCCGCTGGTTTTAATGGAAGCTCATCTAAATAAACATGTACTTCTTTTTCTGCAATATTAATCTTAATTATTTCGAAGTAATCAAATATTTCTTGTGGTAAGATTAAGCGAATTAAGCTATTGAAATGTTCATTATCTGAATGCATAAACCTTGTAATAAAAAGTCTACTAAGTTCTATCTTTAGAATTAATTCCACAACTTTTTAAAGTGATCCAAAGCAATCCCCAAAGTGGTGAGTATTAGCAACAAAAAAGCCCCACATTTCTGTGGGGCTTTCTGCTCTCCCTCATGGACTTGAACCATGGACACCCTGATTAACAGTCAGGTGCTCTAACCAACTGAGCTAAGGGAGATTCAAAATTGCGTGGCAAAAGTAGGAGCTTTTCTTTAAATATGCAACACTTGAGCAAAAAAAATAATTGAATTTTTAATCAAATTGTGTTTTTTAGAATCTAAGTAATAGAATTTCAGTTTTTTATAAATTTAAAATTTTCTATTTTTTTTATAAAAATTTTACTTCACATCATAAATTAGCTTATTTTTGTAGTAAATTACTATTAAAAATCGTTTCTTAGGGAAATAAAAACTTAAACAGATATAGAATGAAGTTATTAGTTGTAGGCAGTGTTGCATATGATGCAATTGAAACACCATTTGGTAAAACAGACAAAATTCTTGGCGGAGCAGGTACATTTATTAGTCTTGCAGCGTCATACGCAGGAGCACAGCCTCAGGTTGTATCAGTAGTAGGAGGTGATTTTGAGAAAAAATATCTCGATTTACTTGAAAATCATAATATTGATATTAGTGGAATTCAGGTTAAACAAGACGAAAAGACATTTTTTTGGTCAGGAAAATACCATAATGATATGAATTCAAGAGACACTCTTGTTACTGAATTAAATGTTCTTGGAACTTTTGATCCTATTGTCCCTGATTCATACAAAACGGCTGAGTTTTTAATGTTAGGAAACCTTTCTCCTGATGTTCAGAGAAAAGTAATTGAACAAATGGCTGCTCGTCCAAAATTAATCATTATGGATACCATGAATTTTTGGATGGACACGATGATGGACGAATTAAAAAGCACTATTGCAATGGTTGATGTTTTATCTATTAATGATGAAGAAGCCAGGCAATTATCAGGTGAATATTCCTTAATAAAGGCAGCAAAAGTGATTCAGAAAATGGGCCCAAAATATTTGATTATCAAAAAGGGTGAGCATGGTGCATTGCTTTTTAATGGAACCCAGGTGTTTTTTGCTCCCGCATTGCCATTAGAAGAAGTTTTTGACCCAACTGGTGCCGGAGATACATTCGCCGGAGGTTTTGCCGGTTATCTGGCAAAGAATGGTGATATTTCATTCAATAGTATGAAAAATGCTGTGATCTTTGGTTCTGCAATGGCCTCGTTCTGTGTTGAAAGATTTGGAACTGAAAGACTTCAGAATCTGAAAAAAGAAGAAATTTATAATAGAGTACTTGAGTTTGTTGAGCTTGTGAACTTTGATTATGATGCTGGCAAATAAAAGAGAAAAATTTTACAGGAAAACCGGGAACTCAGCCCGGTTTTTTTTTGAATACATATTTCACATCATAGATAACGAGAAGGCTTTACAATTAAGCTTTAAAATAAGATGATTAGATTTGTAAGAAATAAGAACAAAAAAATAAAACGCTATGCAAGAATTTTTCAGCAAAACATTTTACGGAAATACAATTGGCACATGGGCTATTTCGCTTCTTATAATTGTAGGAGGCATAATTGTATCCAAAATAGTCTACTTCATTATCAGTAAGGTAGTTAAAGGCTTTACAAAAAAGAGCAAGGCCAAGCTTGATGATATTATTGTGGATATGGTTGAAGAACCAATTGTATTTGCAATAATAATTCTTGGCGTTTGGTATGGGGTAGCTTACCTCGACCTTCCTGTGAAATTTGATAATTTCATTAGTAAGGTTTATTATATATTAATTACCTTCAATGTTGCCTGGCTCATTACACGATTATTCGATGCCCTTGTTAAAGAATATCTTGCTCCGAGAGTTTCAGGAACAGATAGTGATTTAGATGATCAGTTATTGCCAATTGCTCGAAAAGGGGTAAAAGTTACCGTTTGGATTGTTGCAATTGTGGTTGGTTTGAATAATGCCGGGTATGATGTTGGAGCACTTATTGCGGGTTTAGGCTTGGGAGGTTTGGCTTTTGCCATGGCAGCTAAAGACTCTGTGGCTAATTTGTTTGGAGGCTTCACCATTTTTACAGATAAACCATTTACCATTCACGATAGGATTGTAGTAAATGGCTTTGATGGAACTGTTGAGGAAATTGGAATACGAAGTACCAGGCTTAAGACACTTGCTGGAAGAATGGTTACAATTCCGAATGCAGTATTTGCAAATGAGGCTATTGAGAACATTTCTTCAGAGCCAGGCAGAAAGATAACAGTTGATTTAGGGTTAACTTACGATACCACTTCAGAACAACTTGAAAATGCAATGAAAATTATAAAAGATATTGCACTTAATAACGAAGATATTGAAAATGAGGATATCGTGTCTACTTTTCTTTCATTTGGCGATTCTGCGCTGATTATCAGACTAGTATATTACATTAAGAAAGGAAGTGGAATTTACGATACAATGTCTGCCGTTAATATGGAAATACTAAAACAATTTACTGCTGCAGGTCTTGATTTTGCATTTCCGTCACAAACTATTTATACAAAGCAGGCTTAGAAAAGGAGCGTTTTTATTCAAAAAAGCAGTTTGGGAGGCCAAGCTGCTTTTTCATGCTAAACTATTCAGGTTTGGTTGCTTATGTTTAATTTTGGAAGTTTTATTTAATCCACCAAAGGTGTAGCTTTAGAACACAAAAAGGGCTGAATGTAGGAAGTGAATGAAACTAAGCTTAGACACACCCTTGAGGATTAAATAAACAAATCTTTAGAACTTGAAACAAATTTACTTTAAATATGCACCTAAAACAATAGGGTGCAGGAATTAGAGTGCAAATGACAGGAATTCGATAATAACTGGTCGTATTTTAGGAATAACTGGTCGTATCATTTTCAAAATTTAGGACAATTTTATTGCAATAATGTAAAATGTTGTTTACTTCAATATCATGTTTCTCGAAAAAATAAATTACCTTTCTTCACGATACTACTTTTGATTTATTTTCGTTAAAATGTTAATTTAATATACTTGAATGCTTTTATCAAAAAAAACAATGTTTGTTTTATTAATCAGCTTGAGTGCATTAACAAGCTGTATAACAACTGTTAAAAGCATTAATAAAAAGCCCGATCGTTACCAGGGGAAAAAAGTATATGTTCGTGGAGAAGTAATTAGTTCGCTTGATTTGCTTGATATTAACTGTTTTACGCTGAAAGGAAGAAAAAGTAACCTGCTAATTGTTACTGATAATTTGTTGCCTTTAAAGCGTGATAAAATTTGGGTAACAGGTGTGGTCGAAAGAAACTACAAATACAAAAAACGAACTTTGCTGGTTATTGTTGAAAAAAAGAAGAAGCTTAGAAAGGCTTATAAACAAAAAAATGTCAAAATTAATTCTTCTAATCAGTAGTCATCATTTCAAAAAGTTTCAAAACTGTTTTCCAGTTTCTGGTTGTTGCATTTATTTTTAGTTTATTTTCTAAAAAATTATTATTGATTTTGGCTTTACCATAACCATTTATGCAATATAGATAGGTATATTTCCCTTCAAACTTAAATCTTTCCGTTTCATATTCAGCAGCTTTGAATTTTTTTATTAGCTCAGTAGAAGGCAAGTCAGTAAAAAATGAAATCAACACTTTTGTTGGTTCTTCATTAGCTTCAGCAGTAAAAGGATTGTATTTAATCAGGTTTTCCAATTCGGTTAATGTTAAAACGATTACTGGTATGTTGAAGCTGTATTTTTCATCAATCAGCCGACTCATTTTGTCTGCAATTGCCTTATTGTCAGTTGATTTGCTTTTAAAAATAATATTCCCGCTTTGGATATAAGTGGAGACATTGTCAAACCCGCTTTCCAGTAATAATGTTTGGAAATCTTTCATTTTGATTAGGTTTTTCCCACTTACATTTACACCACGCAATAATGCTAAATATTTATTCATTATCTTCTATTCTTAAACTTTTATGTCTTCTGTAAATATAGTTTGATTCAAGTATTGGCTGCAAAGTTGTATTTTTAATTTTTTTTATTTGCTAAAGTAACAATTTGAATCTTTCAAGATCAAACATTATTTTTACGGCTTCATTAAAAAAAATAGCAATATCGATGATTGAAAACTACAGAAAACTAGTTGAAGATGCCTGGGAAAACAGGGCTTTATTGGATCAGAATGAAACACAAGATGCAATTAGAGAATGCATTGAATTAATAGATAAAGGTAAGCTGAGAGTGGCTGAGCCTACACAAAATGGCTGGCAGGTAAACGAATGGGTAAAAAAAGCAGTTATTTTGTATTTTCCAATTCAAAAAATGGAAACCGTGGAAGCCGGTGTGCTTGAATTTCATGATAAAATGAAATTGAAAACCGGTTACAAGGAGCTGGGTATCAGGGTAGTTCCTCATGCAGTAGCTCGTTACGGTGCTTATATATCAAAAGGTGTTATTATGATGCCTTCTTACGTGAATATTGGTGCTTATGTTGATGAAGGTACCATGGTTGATACTTGGGCAACAGTTGGTTCATGTGCTCAAATTGGTAAAAATGTACACCTTAGTGGCGGAGTTGGAATTGGCGGCGTTTTAGAACCTGTTCAGGCTGCTCCTGTAATCATTGAAGACGATTGTTTTATAGGTTCAAGATGTATTGTTGTTGAGGGTGTTCATATTGAAAAAGAAGCTGTTCTTGGAGCCAATGTTGTAATTACGGGTTCCACTAAAATAATTGATGTTTCAGGCAATGAACCCAAAGAATACAAAGGATTTGTTCCTGCAAGATCAGTAGTAATTCCTGGAAGCATAACCAAAAAATTTCCAGCAGGTGAGTACAATGTGCCAGCAGCTTTAATTATTGGCCAGCGTAAACCATCTACAAATCTTAAAACATCTTTAAATGATGCATTAAGAGAATATAATGTTGCCGTTTAATATCAAATAGAACCAGGACTGTATCAGAACTAATTTTTCGATGAATAATTTATCTTTCAATCTTATTGAAATATCCATGATTGATGTTAAAATGAAAGAGATTTTTGTCTATTTTGACTTTTGATACAGCCTCAATTTCTCTTGTTTTGATGCTTTTTCCTACTTTTGCATCGATTTTAACACTTGGTAAACAGACATGCAAAGTCCCAAATTCCTTATTATTCAGACTGCTTTTATTGGCGATGCTATTTTAGCGACATCCCTTCTCGAAAAGTTGCATCAGCATTATCCTGATTCACAAATCGATTATTTAATCAGGAAAGGGAATGAAGGACTATTTGTTGCGCATCCATTTATAAATCAGTTAATTGTCTGGGATAAAAAGGGCGGGAAGTACAAAAATCTATTGAATATTTTAAAGCAGGTTCGAAAAACCAGGTACGATTATTTAATTAATTTACAGAGGTTTGCGAGTACCGGGTTGTTTGCCTCATTTTCAAAAGCAGAACAAGTAATTGGGTTTAAAAAGAATCCGTTTTCTTTTCTGTTTAATAAAAAGGTTGAGCATGAAATAGGAAATGGAAAGCATGAGGTTGAAAGGAACCAACTACTTATTCAGGATATAACTGACAGCAAGTTCGCACCTCTTAAATTGTATCCTGGGGAGGCAGACTTTCAAAAGACACTGCATTTCAAATCAGAAGAATACATTACTATTTCACCTGCATCAGTTTGGTTTACAAAGCAATTCCCTAAAGAAAAATGGATAGCGTTTATAAAAACTATTAATTCTTCTGTAAGTATTTACCTTTTGGGTGGACCAGGAGATAAAAAGCTTTGTGATGAGTTAAAAAAAGAATGTAGCCAGAAAAATATAGTTGCTTTGGCAGGTTCGTTAAGTTTTTTAGAATCAGCGGCTTTGATGAAGGATGCAGCAATGAATTATACGAATGACTCTGCTCCGCTTCATATTTCTTCAGCTATGAATGCACCAACTACTGCCATATTTTGCTCTACGGTTCCCGACTTCGGTTTTGGTCCTTTATCAACCAACTCGAAAGTTGTTGAAATTAAGGAAAAGCTGGATTGCCGCCCCTGTGGTTTACACGGAAAAAAAGAATGCCCCGAGGGTCATTTTAAATGTGGGTACATGATTGATATTGAGAAGCTTAAATTTTGAAAAAGTGGAAGAGGATATAAAAAAAGCACTTGAAGTTTTGTGGAATGGAGGAGTTATTCTCTATCCAACAGATACTATTTGGGGAATTGGCTGTGATGCAACAAACGAAGAAGCTGTAAAACAAGTATACAAAATTAAAGAACGTGAAGACAGCAAAAGCATGCTGGTTTTAGTTGATAACGCCAATAAAATACCTTCCTACATTAAAGAAATGCCTGAAATTGCTTGGGATTTAATTGAGGTGACTGATAAACCATTAACCATTATTTATCCTGGAGCAAAAAATCTTGCAAAGAATCTGGTTCCTGTTGAAAATACTGTCGGAATCAGAGTGACAAATGAAGTTTTTACGCAAAAATTAATCCAGCGGTTTAAAAAACCCATTGTGTCAACTTCTGCAAATATTTCTGGTAAACCTTCACCTTCTAACTTTTCTGAAATTGACGAAGAGTTAAAAAAAAAGGTTGATTATATTGTGAATTACCGACAGGATGAAAAAAAGAAATTTGCTTCATCAGGAATTATTCAGTTGGGCGTTGGTGGTGAAGTGAAAATAATAAGAGAATGATACCAAAGCACTGGTTTGATCCGTTCTAGTTAAGTGAACCAGTAAGCTAAATGATGCGCTATTTAATTTTTACAACCGTCCTTTTTATTTATGCCTGTTCGCAACAGGCTCAGGAGAAACAAAAGTCGATGCAAAGCTTTGAACATCAATTTGATAAAGTTAAAATTGATAAGGTTGTAGACATCCCAAAAGGAACCAATGAACGTAGTGCATCTTTTATAAAAACCAGGCTCGAAGCACTGGTTGGGAATTACTTAAAAGGTCAATGTGAAAAAAATAGATTGACTTATCCTCCCCAATTTGTACTGTTTCGTTTTTTTAAGTACGAAGAAGAATTTGAAGTTTGGGCTGGCAACTCAAGAAGTGATTCGCTAAAAAGAATTCTGTTATTAAAAGTTTGTGCAGTGGATAATGTTCCAGGAACAAAATTGGAGCAAGGAGATGGAAAAACACCCGAAGGCTTCTATAATTCCCCTCTTTATTACGGTAGCACTGCCGATTTTATGTGGATAAAACTCAATAACTCAGAAATCAGCACTTATGGAAAAGTTGGTTATGGATCAAGCTTTAAAATGTGTCTTGATTATCCTAATTCGTTAGATAGGTTAAAAACTAAAACAGTGATGAAGCATAATCGTCCGGGAAGTGCTATTTGCATTCATGGAAACTGTGTTAGCATTGGTTGCATTTCTTTTGAAAATGAGAACTATCTTCCTGTTTTTCTTGCTGCCTTAAACCATAATTCTGATAAATATGGTAATATAAAAATTCACATATTTCCTTTCAGGTTTGATAATTTTTCAGAAGTTGAGAAACTAAAGTTTTCAAAAGCCGATAGCAGAATAAAAAGCCAAAAAGTTCTTAATGACTGGAATAATCTTCAGGAAGCTTTTGATCTGTTTAATAAGAAACATAAGGCTTTAAAATTTACACTTTCGAAAGACAAGTACCTCTACTCAACCTATTAGTAATCAGTAAAAAAACCATCAATTTTATCAAATTAGGTTTTGATACTAATTTTTTCTTTAGTAAATTCATAATACTAATTAAAAATTAATTGCTATGAAAAAAACTATGAAATTGATGCTTACATTTAGCATAATTGGAGCATTATTCTTTATCTCTGCTTGTGGTGGAGGAGGTGGTAAAAAGGCCGAACTCACTGAAAAAGGAAAACTACTTGCTTCGGTAAGCTGGAAGCTGGATCCTAATGCAACCTTAAAAGGTACAACCGATGCAGTTAAAGATACTACAGGCATTACCGCAGATATAGAGTTAAAGGGTGATGTAAAAGCTTTTGCAGACTTTGTTGCCGAAACTGTTGTTTTTGCAGTTGACTCAAAAGATCCATCCAAACTATCTTATTCCAGAACTATCGGCGAAGGCTTTTTATCTAGCTCAGTAGTTGGTTATTGGGAGTTTAATGCTGACGAAAGCGCAATAATAATGAAAGAATGGGATAAGCAGGCAGGTAAAGAAAAAGATCCTGTAACTTACAACATTGTAGAGCTTACAGCTGATAAACTTGTTTTGCAAAAGGAAGGAGATGCATCACCAAATATCTATTTTCCAAAGAAATAGCTAGTGTTAAGTCAAGTATGATATCCTGGTAATTAGCCAGGTGACAACACCTGGCTGGTGCACTTGTCAGGTGTTGTCACCTGACAAATTAGCCATGACAGAACACTTGGTTTTAATTATAGAAAATGTATTGAGTCATTGTTTCTGAAGTGCAGGGACAATGACTTTTTTCTTTTCATCCTCCCTTGATTCACCTAAACCTATTATAAAACATAAAAATGGGGCGCACAATTCATTTTTTTTTTGTAAATATCATTTACCTTTATGAATTGTAATTTTAACTTGCAATGAAAGAAATTAACTCTAAAATCACTGAACTATCTAAAAAATATCAGCAATATACTGCTGAGAACCTGTCGAAACTGGTTAAAATTAAATCTCTCAGCGCCCGTGAAAAGGAGGTGCAGTTTGAACTGAAAAGACAAATGGAAGAGGCCGGTTTTGATGAGGTGAAAATTGATGGGCTTGGAAATGTCATCGGACGAATTGGTAATGGGAAGAAAATCCTTGCTATTGACGGACACATGGATACTGTTGACTTGGGTGCGATTGAAAACTGGGATTTTGACCCATTGGGTGGTGAGATAAAGGATGGCTTTGTGCATGGCAGGGGAACTGTTGATCAGGAAGGTGGCCCTGCAGCATTTGTAACATCCGGAAAAATATTGAAAGAATTGGGTTTTGACAAAGACCTGACCATCTATTTTGTTGGAAGTGTGATGGAAGAAGATTGTGATGGCCTTTGCTGGAAGTATTTGGTTGAAGAAGAGGGAATTAAACCTGATTTTGTAATCAGCACCGAACCAACTAATTTGGGTATTTACCGGGGTCATAGAGGCAGAATGGAAATTCATGTTAGTTTCACAGGTGTTTCAGCACATGGCTCTGCACCTGAGAGAGGTAAAAATGCCATTTACATGGCTTCAAGAGCAGCGTTAGAAATTGAAAAGTTGAACGAGCGGCTAAAATACGATGAATTTTTAGGAAAAGGCAGTGTTACCATATCAGAGTTTGTTTCCGGAAGCCCTTCGTTATGTGCAGTAGCTGATTTTGCCAGATTACACCTTGACAGGAGATTGACATGGGGTGAAACCAAAGAATCAGCGGTAAAAGAAATCGAAGATATTGTTAAGGAATTAGGTGGCAAAGTCGAAGTGCTGAATTATTCCGAAAAAGCTTATACCGGCTTGGAATACGGAATGGAAAAGTATTATCCAACCTGGAAATTACCTGAAGATCATTCACTTGTTCAGACAGGTGTAAAAACCTTTGAGAACCTGTTTGGTGAAAAACCAAATGTCGACAAATGGACTTTTTCAACCAATGCAGTAACTATTACAGGGATTTATGGCATTCCGACTATTGGATTTGGCCCTGGAAATGAAGTGCTTGCGCATGCTCCTAATGAGAAAGTGCCGATTGATGACCTGGTAAAGGCTTCGGCGTTTTATGCTGCATTTGCATATGAAATATGTAGCACGAAGAAAGAAGCTTGAAGATCGAAGTTTTAACCCATGATTATTCGAGATGAAATTTAAGTTTGAAGGTTTGCAAATATGGCAAAGATCAATGGATTTGGGAGAAGATATTAATATTATTGCTGATATATTTCCTCCCAATGAACTTTATAATTTATCATCTCAGATCAGAAGAGCAGTTGATTCAATTGCCTTAAATATTTATGAAGGATCAATTGAGCAATCTCAATTAGAATTTAAAAGATTCATGGGATATTCTATTCGTTCTCTTGCTGAGGTTGTTACGTGTCTGCATAAAGCTAAAAGAAGAAATTATGTTTCAGAAGAAGAATTTAATAAATATTACGAAGAATCTTTTAATTTAATGAATATGAAGGTCGCTTTTAAAAGAAAAATTAGATAAAGAGGAAACAATAAATCTAAGTAGGAAGAAAAAATCGTGGCATGTAACTTCGAGCTTCCTACTTCGAGCTAAAATTGTGCAAAAAACTTTAATACAAAAATATAGACAGAATGAAACTTATTGACAGAATTGAACAACTTAACCAAATAAGCTCACTTTATCAGCAGGATTTTTTGTTGAGCTGGAAAAAAAGTGGGAGTGATCTCAGAATGATATTTGAAATTGCAAGTATTTTAAAAGGAATGCGTCACCAGAATATTTCACCAAAGGTTTTTGATTCGGGATTGGCGGTATCTATTTTTAGAGATCACTCAACAAGAACTCGTTTTTCTTATGCATCTGCTGCAAATATGTTAGGCCTGGCAGTTCAGGATATGGATGAAACAAAATCGCAAATTGCTCATGGAGAAACCGTTAGAGAGACTGCTAACATGATTTCGTTTTTGAGTGATTTTATTGGAATCAGGGATGATATGTATCTTGGCGAAGGCCACAAATACATGCAGGAAGTAGCTGATGCTGTGACTGATGGACACAAAAATGGGGTTCTTGATCACCGACCAGGCATCATTAATTTACAGTGCGATATGGATCACCCAACCCAATCAATGGCAGATGCACTTTATTTAAGAGAATATCTTGGGAAACCATCTGAACTAAGAGGTAAAAAGATTGTAATGAGCTGGGCGTATTCACCAAGTTACGGAAAGCCACTTTCGGTTCCACAAGGAATTATTGCAGTTATGAGCCGTTTTGGAATGGATGTAGAGCTTTGCTATCCTGAGGGCTATAACCTGATTCCTGAAGTAGTGGATGTTGCTAAAAACATGGCAAAATATTCTGATGGAAACTTTAAAGTAAGCCATTCAATGGAAGATGCAGTCAAAGGTGCCGACTTTGTTTATGCAAAAAGCTGGGCTCCTTATCACGTTATGGAAGAGCGAACCAACCTTTTAAAAAATAAAGATACTAAGGGGCTTGAAGAGCTGGAAAAATTATGCCTTGCTGAAAATGCCAGGTACAAGAACTGGGAATACAATGAGGAAAAAGCAAAACTTACAAAAAATGGTAATGCTTTGTATATGCATTGTTTACCAGCTGATATTACAGGTGTTTCCTGCAAAGAAGGAGAAGTTAGCGCCGGTATTTTTGAAAAATTCAGGACGCAAACTTACATTGAAGCCAGCTATAAACCTTATATTATTGCTGCTATGATGTTAGCCTATAAGTTTGAACATCCTGCTCTTATTTTAAAAGAAATATTGGGAATTAAAATGAACAGGGTCGGCTTATAGCGCTAATGAAAAACTAACTTGTTTACAATAAGTTTGTTGTACAAGAATCTTGTTGCGAAAAGAAGTCCAAAGTTTAGTTGAAAAAAAATAAGGGGCCAGATTTTCCAGACTCCTTGTGATATACAATAAATAAATAATAGATTGCATAGTAAATAACCTGTTCCTGCAATTATATGGAATATTGTTTTGTGTTTGATTGATGCGTAAGCAAAAACAGACATACTTAACCCAATTAAAGTAATATCCCACAATGCAGCAGGGAAATTACCATAGGAACTTCTTATATAAAAGTCTAATGTGTTTATTATCAGGCTGAAAAGTGAAGTGGTGATAACTGAAATTATTACAGGTTTACTTAAATATTTTTCCACTTTAAATTAGTTTTGTTTTAAAAATTGCGGTGCAAATTACGTTATATTGGATGACAGTTTTTTTTAAATTCCATAAATGGATAAGAAAAGTTGATTAGAAAACTCAAATTAATTGTTACTTGTAATTTTTGGAAGTTTAAACTAATGCAAAATCAAATTTTGGGTTTATGGATATATATTGCAGGAATTTATATTTTTACAAAACTTAGATGTAATAGAAGTTTTACAATCATTTATTAAAAGCAAGATGCAAGAATCCATTTTAAGGTTTTTTCAATCAATTCAAACACCTGGTCTAGACAAGTTTTTTACTTATATCACCATGTTGGGTGAGCAGTATTTCATTATTTTAATTGTTGCCTGGATGTATTGGAATTACTCTAAAAAGGAGGGGTTTATACTTACTTTTCTTTTTATTGTCTCAAGCATGGTAAATACGCTAATGAAAGCTATTGTTCATACTCAACGTCCATTTCAAAAACTTGATAACTTTGAGGCCCAGAGAGTTCACACTGCCGAAGGAGCCTCTTTCCCAAGCGGGCATACGCAAGGTGCCACAACATTATTTATTTCTCTTGCGATGGTTTTTAAAAACAAAACTTTTACCACCATTGCTATAATACTTGCCTTGCTGGTTGCAGTTTCTAGAATGTACCTTGGTGTGCACTGGCCAATTGATGTTATTGGAGGACTAGCACTTGCTTGCATGGTTGTTTTTGTTTTGTACAATTATTTGCACCGCTTGTATGAAGAGCCCAGGAAATTTTACCGGTTTATAACCTTTGTATTGCTGATTTTTGCTGTTATTGTTATTGTGATGCTTGCTCTAAATGATTTCTATTTGACTGAACCAATTGATTTAAAAAATTATTACCGACTTCTTGGGGTTTCAGCAGGAGCAGTTATTGGTTTTATTTTTGAAGAGAAAAACTTCCCGTTTTCTGTTGATGAGAAAAGGTTGGTAAAGTGGTTTAGATATATAATTGGTATGGCAGGAACAATTGGCTTATTGGTTGGGTTAAAATATGTTTTGCCTAATAATGCTTTTGGTGTTTTAACAAGGTATTTTTTAATCGGTGCATGGATAAGTGGAATTTATCCGGTTCTGGGACAAAAAATCAGACTTTTCGTTAAAGAAAAAAGATAAGCTATTTAACTCTAAAAAGCTTAATTCGTTCAGTAAGATGTTTAGCTGAATTCGACAATTCATTGGCTTTTGCATAAATACCAATACTACAGCAAGTATCAGGCGCTTTAAGCTAATGTTCTGGATGATGTTACCCGTTTTTCGAGAGATCAGTTAATTTATTGAATGCAATAATTTTAAAGCTCGCAAGGTTAAGGATTGTTGCTCTGTTATGCCCTTAAACAAATATAACTGAAAATTTTGTAAATATTCGGTCAATTGGATAGATTAATTGCTTAGAGTTGAGAGTAATGCAAAGACAGTTTTAATCTTATTCAATATCAAATAATTTCTTGTCTACTCTTGATTTGTAATCAACTTCCCGAATTAGCATTTTAATTGTGGTATTATTGCTTTCAATTTTTTTAAGATAAGGGTAGAGAATTTCCTTATCTTCGTCACGCATGTATTTGCTATAAGTAATCGTTCGTTCGTTGAAATAGGCTTGATCTTTAACTATTCTTTTATACCTTATTCCTTTATCAACATCATAATAATCAATAATGTGCTGTCTGGCAGGATTGTCTATCTCAACCCTCCAGACATAGGCTCCATTTAATGTATCTGCACTAACCAGGTTGGCCTTATATTGCCAGTCTTTGTATTTCATTTCTGGCACAAATGGCGATTTGTACTTAAGTATTTCAAGACGCATTCCCCGAAGCAGTTTTTTCCCTTGCATTGTGCTATCCTGTCCAATTTCACCATTGTAAATTTGTTGATGCATAAATATGGTGTCTTTATTTGGACGAATCATCCTACGTTCAGTAAAAAACTTATTTTCTGCTTTGTGCATTATTTCCCCTTCAACAAAAAGTTGTTTCTCGCTGGGCAAATCATAGATGGCACCATACTTAATAGTAACATCCTTAATTTTTCGGATGTTTTGCTCGCCTCCAACAGCTGTAACGAAGTTATCGATTACTGAAAAGCCATTAAACCCCTTTGGGATTACTTTTTTTAATGTCCCACCAAGTTCGTAAAGTTCAATTCTAAAGTTTTTACAAAGTTTTATAAAATCGTTTAACGATTGATACCATCGCCCGGGAATTTGAAATAACGAGGAGTTGTAATTCAGGTATTTAGCAGCAAATGTCCGCATCGCATTTTTATCCGTTTTATTAATGTCATCAATAAAATAGGCATAATAATCATTCGAAAGATTATTAATAATGCTATTGACAATTAACCATGATAAATAGGCGTCTGTTGTTTTTCTTGTTTTAAAATCCTCAATAATTTTTGTTTTGGCAGTGTTTAATTTTTCATCCGTATATTCCGCCTTTGTGATTACTGAAATTGTAGAAATTATAGCTTGAACAACCTGATTGATAGAGTCTTTTTCCAATCGCACATTCAACTGATAGTTCCCTGTGATTTTATCCGATTCAAAACCTGCTTCTATTTTGCTTGCTAATTTTAGTTCTTTAACCAGTTTCTCCGTTAATAAATCAATGAATAAGGCACTTAAAAGCTCTGCCTTTTCAGAGTTAAAAGTAAATGGATGCAGCGCAAATGGAAACAAAATCTTAATATTTGTTTTTCCTGTTGGGATGGTATCAAAAAAAACAATTTTGGGTTCGTTTAGAGGAATTAATTTGTAGCTCGATTCAGGCACATCTTTCTTTTTCCAACCTGATAAGGCTTTGTTTGCCAGTGTCTTGACAGAGTCAAGAGAGATGTTTCCCATTACAAGCAGATAACTGTTGTTTGGTTTGTAAAAGCGCTGATAAAAATCCTGGTACTTTTCGAGATTAATTTCATTAATTTTCGAAACCTCAGCATGTTTTAATATCGGGTGCTCCTTCCCGTAAATAATGCTTTTTGTGATTTTGTCAATCCTGTCTGTGGGTAGTTTTTGCAGGCTGTCGGAGTAGGATAGAATATTTTTTTTTGCCTGTTCAATTTTAGCAGGTTCAATAACGGGTTTTTGAAACAAATCAGAGAATAAATACATAGCTGTATCAAGACTTTCTGATGAACAGTTTGCAAAGTAACCGTGTATATCTTTGTTTAGCTCAACATTTAAATCTTTTAAACCAGAGTTTGACCATGGAGATGGTAATTTGAAGTCATTAAAATTTCTTAATTCAGCATCAACAGATAGCAATTCCTGATAGTTTTTTGCAACGTAGCCTGGTAAATTAGTGTATGCTCTGATGAAAAATTTACTGGTGTCCTGGGTTGTAAGGCAAATGACATTAAGGCCATTTTCGAGTTGTGTGCTGCGATAATTTTTGATTTTAGATAGCTTTCCCTGATCAAAACCGTCATTTTGGGCAACCAAAAACTGACAAACGAACAAAGAAAATACTAGAAAAAAAAGTAGTCTCATTTTTTTAATAAAATACAGTTAATCAGTTGGTTGATTAATTATTTTTGCCTCGTAATCCATTAAAAATACTCAATACCAGGCTGAGTAATAAAGCGGCCCAAAAGCCATCAACTACAAAGCCAGGAATCAAAATTCCTGCCAGTTTAACCATGGCGGCATTTATTATCAGCAAAAATAAACCCAGGGTAAACAGGGTAATTGGAATGGTAAGTACTACCAAAATTGGCCTGACAATGGCATTGATTACAGCCATTACTATGGCAACAATCAGGGCTGTTATAAAACCGTTTACCTCAATTCCAGGAATTAAATAAGCACCTAGTATCACTACCAGTGCGCTAATTATTAGGTTAATAATGGTTCTCATGTGTTATTCAGTTAATGTTTTAAATAGCTTTTCTACTTTTTTATCATCAAAATTACCTGTAATTTGCACTTTTCCACCTGTTATTTCTTGTTGAATTATCGGAGCCATAAGCAACTCATTATCCACTAGTATGGCCAACATCTTTTGAAGATTGCTGGCAGTTAATGCAGCAAACTTTTTTGCTCCAACCGAATTCATTTCAAGCATTATAA
The DNA here is from genome assembly GCA_050296515.1 of Bacteroidales bacterium. GTDB lineage: Bacteria > Bacteroidota > Bacteroidia > Bacteroidales > NBLH01 > NBLH01. The sequence continues at coordinate 17,203 of JBNKRJ010000033.1, forward strand.
TGGGCGAATTTGTATAATCATCATGCGATTTTATTACAAAATCAATGTCATTTTGAGTAATTTCTGTTTTTGGATTCAAATAAATCTTTCTGCCATCCATTTCCATCTCTTCATAACCTTCAGTTATTTCACTTTCTGCCAGACGAAAGGCGATTTGTGCATTTTTTGAAACTGGTAATTTTTCTTCGTTGCTGCACATTGGTATAAGCAAGATGATGGTAAGTAGCAGACTAGTTATTTTCATGTTTTAAGGTATTATGAGTCTTTTTATTAGACGTTTATTCGGTTGTTTACACCAAAAAAAGATTTACTTCGCAGAGTCCTGTGGGATTCCTTCATCGCACCTCCTCGGAATGACGTCATTGCGAAGACGAGGCGCGAGGATGAAGCAATCTCTTACATAGAGAATATAATCAAAGGTATAAACTATTGTATAATCATATTTTATTTTAATTCTTCACTTAAATATTTAGTATATGTTCGATTTTCTCAAACTTACAATAAATTTTGGTTTTTCTGAGTTCTTCAATCGCCTTTTCTAATTCAAATTTATTTTGTGAAACGGTGTAAAACCAGTTTTTATTACTAAGATAAACCGCTAAATATTCTTGTTCAGTTTGCCCGGGTGTGGGGATTAAAATTGCACTTTTTTTAAGTGTTACTAAATCCATAATGCTGGAATATCCTGAGCGACAAATAATTATATTGGTTTTAAGTAACAGGCTCTTGAGCTTATTTGTTTCCAAATGATTTAAGAATTGAATATTTTTAAATGGAGATTTTGACTCAGAACCGGGGTTTCCTTGAACAATTAATGTTTTATAAGCCGTTTTCGAAATTTGTTGGGTCAATATGTCTTCTAGAATGGTTCGTTGTGGTTCCGGCCCTGAAAGAATTACTAAAATATCATACTCTGCCTTAAACCTGTCAGGTTTCTCAAAACCTGTCAGGTTTTTTCGTGGTTCAGATTTAAATCTTGACAAAATCCCAATATATTTAACATTTTGGGGCTTCTTGCCTGGATGTGATAATTCACCAGCCAGGTTATTTTCACCTTCTAAATCTGGTACCCAGCATTCATTATATTTATTTATAAACCTGTGATTTATTTTATTAATAAAGGGCTCAAAAAAACAAAGTTTTTTAGGACTTTTTATCCAAAGCTGGTGGGTGATGAAAATGCTGTGTGCATTTTTGTTCCACAAGCCATATCTGTTGTCAGAAATTACAATATCTATTTTGTGTTTTTTGATGATTTTCTTTAAAAACTGGTGCTCTTTATGGATACCCCAAAGTATTTTGGGTGAAGATGTAAGCATTTTTAAAACCATCGGCCCTTTCTTAGAGTATTTTATTGCTGGTGAGGGAATTACAATGCTTTTAAGATTTGGAAAATGCTCTTGCAAGAATAACAAAGGAGCTTTATTAGCTCCTATAATTACTTCAAAATTTGCTTCTAAAAGTCGATTGATAATTTCTATATCTCTGGAAGCGTGACCAAGGCCCCAATTTAACGGAGATACTAGTACCCTTTTATTCAACATAAAAGGTTCTATTTCAATTTAAACGTAATATCCGAATTATATTCAGGCCGAATAATCTCAAACATACTCCCCTTTAATTCTGCTCGTTTATTATCCGATGATAAAGTGACGTTTGGGTTGTCAATTTTCTTAACTTTTCGTTTAAAGTTAAAAATAACAGCGTATTTATAATAATCTTTCATTGACTCCATATCTTTATTGCCTGAAATATCTTTATCCGATTTTGGTCCGGAATACATCAGTGTTTTCTTGCCTTTTTTTGTAAAATAAACATGCGGTTCATCGCTAATGCTTTTGCTTACAGCAGTGTTTTGAGTATTCGATGCATTCAAAGCTGTGTTTAGTTCTTCCAAATCCTTAAAATCATAACTCATAAATAAGGTTTTGGTTCCTTTTTCCCATCCATATTGTATGTTTTTAACTCCAACACTGTCAAGCTTATATGCACTTTCTTTGAAAACAAAGTCCAAAGAGTCTTGCATCTCTTGCATTGATGTTCCTGAGCTATCCATTCCTGCCATCATTTCCAAGAAGCTCCCCATGTCGATAGATAACTTTGCCGAGCCCGAAAAATCTTTGTTGAAAGTGTATTCTTGTGTGATTGTACAACTTGTTATAAACGCGATAATAAGAAGAAAAACAAACGATTTTATTTTCATATCTATTTCAAATAAGATGATTTTTAATCAAAGATAGGTTTTATTGGCTTAAGTTTGAATTTTTGCAACAATCCATTAATTTTGCAACCTGAAAACTACGCAAACTAACCAGAACTGTTATGCTAAAAATGAGGGCTGTATTATTGGCATATATCATTGTCAGTTTTACCACAATTAGTGCTCAGGAAGGTTTTTCTGATTGGGAGAAAACTTATTTTCAGGAAAATGCAACCAAAAGCCAAAAAGAATTCGTAAAAAAAGTTACCCTTCCTTTCGGAATAAAAGTCCCCAATGTTCGACCTTCTATTTACAGCATGGATATTCGCAGAGGATGGGATGCTTGTTTAAAACGAAGTTTTGCTGCTTTTTTTACCGAATCAAAATCATACAAACACAATAAGACGGTTGCCTTGGTTTATGGCTTGTTTAACCTGGGAAACTACGATGTTTTTAAATATCAATCAGCTCTGAAAGAGAATTTCAACGATACCTTGTGGGTTGAGCAAGCTTTTGCCTTGTTGTTACCTTTGTTTAAGGAAAGCTGGTACCTATTGGATAGCGAAACTCGTGAAATTTATACCACCATATTAAAGCATTCTGAGAAATATCTTGAAACATTTGATTATGAGGACGAAAAGCTTTACTGCAATCAGTTGATAGTGCTCTCAAAGCCAGACCAATTTATTTCCAAAAGCATTAATTGTTCGGCACCAAATGAATTTAGAAAGGCTGAAGCATTTATTTTCAGAAGAATTAGGGATGCAAAAGAGCAAAAGGGGAACTGGACAGTATCTTGGGCAAAAAAGATGCTTGAAATAATGAGGAGGAGTTTGGTGATTAGTTAATAAAGCTTCTGCCTCTTAATCAAGTAAGGAATAAGAACCTCTTTAAAACCACCTTTTATATCTGCCTCAACAAAATCAATTTTGTATTGGGCACATTTTAGTTTAAGTTCTTCAAATGCTGCTGAAGATTGTTGTTTAAATAAATCGCGCACATCATTGGGGTTTAATTTCAACGATTTACCAGATTCCAGATCAATAAATTTATAAGGCCTGTTTTGGTAGTCAAAATCAATTTCAAGCGATTTATCCACTACATGAAAAAGTATGACCTCATGCTTATTGTGTCGAAGATGCTGCATAGCTGAAAATATTTCCTCGGTGCTTTGGTCAGCTATCATATCACTAAAAATAATAACCAGCGAGCGCTTATGAATTTGCTCTGCAATGTTGTGTAAGGTTTCTGAAATAGATGTACCCTTTTTTAGCTGGTATTCATCCCTTTCGAGTAACTTGCTTAGCTCAGCATATAATCTTTTGGTATGGGTGGATGACAGCCTTGCTTCAGTATGCAATTCTACATTATCAGAAAACAAGGTGAGTCCAACTGCATCACGCTGTTTATTAAGTAAATAGATAAGTGAAGCGGATATTAAAACCGAAAAAGAGAGTTTGTTTTGAGCACTTTTCTTTCCATACGGAAAAAGCATAGATGAAGATGTATCAATAAGTATCTGGCTTCGTAAGTTGGTTTCTTCTTCGTAGCGTTTTACAAACAATTTATCTGTGCGGGCAAACAGTTTCCAGTCAATATGGCGTGTTGGTTCTCCTTTATTATACAAGCGATGCTCTGCAAATTCCACCGAAAAACCGTGAAAAGGGCTTTTATGCAATCCGGTTATAAACCCTTCAACAACCTGTTTTGCTAAAAAATCAAGTTGATTAAATTGTTGAAAATCTTGTATTTCAATGGTGCTTTGCACAGTTGGAAATTAGAAATTTGTTATTAAAGATGAAACTATAATTATCGAGTAACTAATGGACAATGACCAAAATAAAAAGCAGTAGACAAAACAATTATGCATGCCTACTGCTAAAATCCTTTAGTCAAATTTTATAATAAAGCTTCCAGTTTTTCAGCGAGTACTTTTTTAGGTACAGCACCTACTTGCTTATCAACCTGTTCGCCACCTTTAAAAAACAGTAAAGTTGGGATGTTTCTGATACTGAATTTATTAGCAGTTTCAGGATTTGTGTCAACATCAACCTTTACCATTACCGCTTTATCTGCGTAATCATCAGCCAATTCTTTTACAATTGGGCCAACCATTCTGCATGGTCCACACCATTCTGCCCAAAAATCAACCAAAACCGGCTTATCTGATTTTAATACAACTTCTTCAAAATTAGCGTCAGTTCCTTCAATTACCATAATATGTCTTTTTAGAATTGTTATATGAATGTTTTCACAAATGTAAGTAATTCATTTTAGAAAAAAATTGTTCTAAACAAGAAAAATGTTAAAGTATTAATACTATTAGATAGTTTTATATGATTTATTTATGATGGAGAACAAACCGTTTCCGGTTTTCTTTGTCTTTTTCAGAAAGCTCTACTCCTTTTGCTTTTAAGGTTAAACCAACTTCAGAAATTTTTGTATTTAATTTTTGCTTCATGTTTTTAACATGCTACCAGTGAGTAGTTTATAGGTGGTAAATAAGGCTACTTTTTTGTTTTTTAAATCAGGTAATTGTTGTGTAAACTCAACCCATTTTTTGTCCGGATGTTGTAAAATCACAAATAAGCCACTGGTCCAGCAGCCAAGGAAAATAAAATTGGCCTTTTCTGCTTCTTCGTTTGTGAAGTTTTGCACTGGAATAGCTTTAACTTCAATATCTAAAGTGCTGAGAAAGTCACGAATAGCAAACCCGTACTTTTTTGTTGTTCCGGTTTTGCTTTGATAAACTATTAATGCATTTTTTACTTGTTTTAACTTTAGCTAAGTGATTAATATATAGTATGTTATCTTGATAAGCAGCAAGGTTTCTTTATAAACCCCTCTATGAGGGTTTCATTTGTTTTTAATTTTTAATGCTAATTTGAGTCTCAAAATTAAGCACAAATTTTATTATCTATACAAAGAATCCTTCTATTCTTTTCTATCTTTATTCGGTAAATTAGAAACCTATGGAAAATAATCAGTTTATTATTGTTTTAGTATTAGTAGTTGTAGCTGAGGGCATTGCTGCATTTTTTTTTGTAAAAAACCGTAAAATTCTTCAGCTAATTTCACAGACTGTAACATCGCGTATTGCAAATGTGCGAAATGGGTTTTACGAAATAAAGGGGCGTGTGGTAGCTTTGGAACCGCCATTAATAACTCCGCTTAGCAAAAAAGCATGTGTTTATTATGATTTTTTAGTCGAAGAAAAAAGGAGTAGTGGAAAAAGCAGTCATTGGGCAAAATATATAAAAGATATTCAGCATCAAATATTTGGAGTAGATGATGGTAGCGGAACGGCAGTAATAGAACCCCAAAATGCAGTAATGAAACTGGGGGTGGATAGAAAAGAGCGATCCGGGTTATTTAATAAAGCTGACGAGGTGCAAAAGGAAGTGCTTAATCAATATGGAAAAAGAAATAAAGGTCTGATTTTTGAAAAAACGCTGCGCTATCGTGAGATATATTTGGAAGAAGGGGATGAGGTAATTGTTTTAGGTGAAGTCAATTCAAGAGATGATTTTAGACCGGTTTTTAAAAAGTTAAACCAACCCATGTTTGTTTCGGATAAACCTGAAAATGAGCTGGTTTCATCTTATCGAAACAAAGTCTATTTATCTGTTGCTGTGATGATTATTGCAGCTGTGGTATTGGTCGCTTTTTCGACTAATGTGTTTTAATTCATTTTTTTAATCGGAAGTGATATTTTTTGACTCTTCTTATTTTATTGTTTCTATATCTTTGATTATTGAGAGTATTGCCATTGTTAAATTACTCAATAATATTAAATCCTATAAAGAAACCAAGCCTTTAATTATAAAGAAAATAGTAGATTTAGAAAAGGGAATGTCTGCTATTCAGGGAAGAATTGTTGCATTAGAACCTGAGCTTGTAAGTCCTTATAGAAAAAAAAAATGTGTGTATTACCATTTTGAAGTGAAGCAAAAGATGTCAATGGGCTTAAGGGGAACAATAACTTGGTGGTGGAACAATCTGGTCGATGATGAAAAGAATATAGCGATTGGAGTAGATGATGGCACAGGAATGGTGGAGATTGACCTAAAGAAAGCCTCTGTTTCTGTAATGAAGAGATTTGAATTCGAAATCTCATGGTTTAAATTCCCAAATGATTATCAACGAAAAGTGCTTTCAAACTATGAATTCAAAAAGGATGCTTTTGGAATACCTTTAGAAATGAGATTTAAAGAATACATTATCGAAGAAGGTACTGAAGTTTATTTGCAGGGAGACGTTTTTCCTACAAATGATACAAGATCCCTTTTTAAAAATGCCGCGAACATAATTATTTCAAAACCAGGGAAAAATGTTTTATTAAAAAAATACAAAAAAAATATTTTTCTTTCAGTACTATCGATAATTGCAGGAATTGCTATACTTTTTTTGTTAGTTTGAGAAAAATACTACTCCCACCTAATACTAATCGGAATAGTATAATAAACGCAGACTGGTTGCCCGTGCTGCATACCAGGAGTCCATCTTGGGAGTTTGTTTATCACCCTTAACGCTTCTAAATCCAGTTTTGGGTGAACAGAACGAATAATCTTAGCCCGTTCTATCTTCCCTTTTTTTGTAACACAAAACTCAACATATATTTTACCTATGTTCACTTCTTCAATGGGAAGATCCTCCGGATATTTTATGTTTTCCGAAATAAATTTTCTCAGTGCAATTTCTCCTCCCGGAAATTCGGGCATTTTATCCACAATAACAAAAATACTGTCTTCATTACATGTATATCTGTGCTTTTTCTCTTGAGCAAAGCTAGTGGATGAAATTAATATGGTCAGAATAAATAGTAAAGTTTTCATAATTTGTGATTTCTTTAAATTCCATTTTTTGAAATTTTCTTATGCAGGTCGTTTATTGCAATTAAAGCTGCTGAACCATACCAGGGATGCAATTCCATAACCAGACTTCCTGCCTGAATTGCAGGATCTGTGTTTGTTAATACCTCAGCCTCCTCAACAGTTTCTACATTAAAAATATAAATTCCTCTTATGTCGTTATCATCTAAAAATGGTCCGGCAAGTACAAGTTTCCCTTCTTCCGCCATTTTTATAATGTTATCAAGATGAGCGCGTTGAAGTTGTGCCCTTGTAGCAGAGTCCTGGTCGCGGTTTGGGCCTTTTTTTAAATAAGCCATCACATATTTTTTCATGCCGTATTCGTCAGCACCGTATTTATTTGCCAGTTCAGCATCAAATGCAAAACTCTCAGATGTTTTTGTTTCCATTGAAACTGAATCTTTATCAGACACTTCAGTTTCTTTTGTAGAAACAGAATTACATGACACAAACAAAAGAAGCGCAAATGATAGAATAAAAAGTTTCTTCATAGGTTTAAGTTTTAAGTAAAGTTAGGTTGAGAAATAAAAGTTATCTTTAAGCAAAAACAAATGCAACAAATAAATACGGCTTTATGTTCCTTTGGCCTATCAGGTTTGGTTTTTCATGCACCTTTTTTAATTGTCAACCCTGGATTTAAAGTTACAAAAGTTCTGGAAAGAAGCAAAGAAAATTCAAGGGCAAAACTTCCTGATGCACAAATAGTAAGAAGTTACGATGAAATCCTGAATGATAAAAGTATTGAACTGGTAGTTGTAAATACACCCAATGAGTTGCATTTTGAAATGGCAAAGCAAGCGCTTCTGCACAATAAGCATGTTTTAATTGAAAAACCATTTACCTCTGAAGTGGAAGAAGCTGATGAGCTAATAAAATTAGCAAAAGAAAGAAGGCTTGTGCTAACAGCTTATCACAATCGCCGACTCGATAGTGATTTCAGAACCATCCGGAAAATTATTAATGAAAATATATTGGGTGAGCTTAAAGTGTTTGATTCACAAATATTTAGATGGAAGCCTGAAGTTGGAAACAAAGCCTGGAAAACGGATAATAGGGCAGGAGCTGGCCTGTTGTATGATTTGGGTTCACACCTTATCGATCAGGCATTGGTTTTATTCGGAATGCCCAAAGCTGTTTTTGCTGATATTAGAACCTTAAGGCCAAGGGCCATTGCGGACGACTATTTCGAGTTGATTTTGTATTACGAAAGCTTAAAAGTGAACTTAAAATCTTCATTGTTGTCAAATGTTCCCGGCCATCGGTTTATAATCCAGGGTGAAAAAGGTAATTGTACAAAGTTTGGTGACGATGTTCAGGAGAATTTGTTAATGAAAGGCGAATTACCTTCTGGCAAAAACTGGGGAAAAGAAGATGGAAGTCAATGGGCAGCTATTTCTCTGGAAAATGAAAGTTATTCTTATCCTTCGTTGTCTGGTAATTACATGGCTCTTTTTGATAACCTGTATGACGCACTAACAAAAAGCGCTGAATTACTGGTTAAACCTGAAGAAGCCAGAAATGTTATCAAAATTATAAAATTAGGACAGCAAAGTCAGCACGAAAGGCGAATCATTGATGTGATTTAGCTTTGCAATATCTGGTTGATTAATGAAACACTAAAAATACTCAGTAAAAACCAGCCTAAAAATCCTTGTAGGATGGCCAGGTACCGTGAAACTCCTTTTACCGGGATGCTTCCAAAACCTAAGGTGGAGAAGGTATTGATGCTGAGAAACAGTGAGTTAATTGCTTTCGAAACAAAGGCATAAATCACAAACAGTGTTATTACAGATGCCGTGATAATATTTACAAAAATCTTTTTTCTTGGTTTTAGTGAGTTCCAGTTACCATCCAGTATTTCAATTTTGCTATAAATATAGCGGGTAAGCATTCTTCTGGTTGTTGGGAAACGATACAGCGGTTTACCCAACCAAAGCATGTATTTCGGGATGTTGCCTTCACTCGATTTTAGGTAATCTTTAAATTCGTTGTAAGTCCCTAATTCCAAGTCGTATTTCTCTGCATAGTAATCAGCAAGTTTTTTATCCGACTGAAAATAAGACAGTAGGGCTTTGTATCGGTTTAGTAAATATTCTCTGTTTATTTTATCCCATTCACTATCGAAAAAGAAATAAACCAGTGCAAAACCTAAAATTACCCACATTGAAATAATTAATGCTCGGATTGGACTGGTTCCGTATTTACAAAAGAATTTCAGGAATTGGTTTAATTTCCAGTTGAAGTAGCTGGTAAGGTTTTGTTTTTCACGATATAAATAGGCCAGGCGTCTGGTTTCGATGTCCTTCATTGCAATGTAACAATTATTTGCTGATTCCATATCGCCACGTGTACGATAAGTGGAGTACATTTGTTTGTAGGAGCTCACCAGTTCATTGTATTTATTAATTTCTTGTAATTGAGAATCATTTTCAGCTGTATAGATTTCTTTATAATTAGTATTATAAATTGCAATGCCGGCATCTTTAATTTGGCTCCAGTGAAAGTTTGTTCCTTTTTCAGGAAAATTGAAGCCCGACATCCCTATTGGCCTGTTAATCTTGCAATCTTCTATCACAAGTGATTTATCGATTGAGGTAGATGAAAAATTAATAATTGTGTTTTTAAAATCAATATTGGCAAAGCTTAAGGCATTAAAATTGGCCAAACGAATGTTAAAAACAGGAGTTAAGCTGTCTGAGTTAATCTGACAGCTATCAAGAGAAAACAATTTTACACGTTTTTCGCCACCTGGCGAAGCAATATTAAAAATACTTTTGAAACCATCTCCTGGTTCATTTATGTTTACATAACTCCTGACTTTTTGTTTTTTTACATTAAAGGTGCATTTATTGAAGTTAAGTATTGGGATATCTACTTCAAAAGTTTCAAAAACATCATTAAATATTGTGTTTTTAAACATAAGCATGCCCATGTTGCCCCAAAGAATTTCAATTCCTTCATTAAACTCACAATGAATTAAATTCATATTTGTGAGCTCGCATTCAGTAAAAAATACATACTTTTTGAATACCAGGTTCTTAAGGGAGAATGACTGAACAGGTAATTTGCAGTTATGCATTTCTACAAAGCATTTAATAGTATCCATTTTGCTTAAACTGTCTTGATTTGACTGATAAATGGAGTCCTTTTCATATTCAAAAACCACTTCTGCATTTCTAAGTATGTAGTTTTTCTTTTTGCATTCGAGCATTTCTTTTACCCACTCGCTAACTGAAAGTTTGCGTTCGTATTTTTTCTGGGCGTTTACTGAAATTGAAACAGACAGGAGTAAAAGCAGAAGTATAGATGTTTTTTTCACTGGATTTCAGGTTTGTGATATTGTTTATTAGTGCCAAAGCCAGTTATCAGGAATCCTTTGTTTTTCCATGGTTCCCGATTCGACCTGTAAATTTAGATAGTGGCCATATTTTGCCTGAAAATATTTTAGTTTAAAGGGATGAAGGCCCTCTTTAAGTGCAACCTTGCCACTTTTCGTTGTAGCCCACTGAAAGTTATCATTATCTACCACTGGATAATCCTGAATATATAAAATGGCTCCATCATCGCAGGTTAAATAAAAATTATAAACATCATCACTTGGAATTTTTAAATAACCTGAATAAGTAACTGCAAAGAAGCTATCTGTTCTATCTTCAGGCAATCGAATGTTACTAACTACACCATTGTAAATTTCCAAATCATCAATTTTTTTTGCCGAACTGTACTCTCCTTCATAATAGAGGTAAGATACTCCCATTCCATAATTTTTAACCTTCAGAGGTGTGAAATATTTCAGTTTTTCAAAGGTTGCTGTGACAGTCTGGCTTTTTTTTTCACTTGGAAGAAAGCTTGCTGTTTTTAATAAAATGGTACTATCCAGTTGTAAATTAATTGGTTCTGAATATTCATTTGATTCAGTATTAGGTTCAGTGCCATCAAATGTATAATAGATTTTTGAAGATGGAATATCATTTTTTAATTCCAGCACTATCTCATCATCAGTTGTTCTGTTCACTTCCTCGAAACCCTCAGGTGGGTTCACCCTATAATTTACGCCCCATTGATCAAGATAAGGGTAAAATTGATCCATTCTTTCAATGAAATCCTCCCAATTGTGCTTGTCTGACTTGGTCCATAGGTTCTCAGCAAGAGCGCAAAGCCTCGGAAACAGCATATATTCTGCATGTTCCCCAGTTGGGATATATTCGGTCCATAAATTTGCCTGCGAACCAAGTATGTATTTGTGAAAGGTGCTGTCAAGTGCTTCAGGTACAGGCTGGTACATATATGCGTCCTTCAGGGTCGTCAATCCGCCAATAGCCAGGGGCTCGTTTATTTTTCCCTGGTAATGGTCGAAATAATTGGTAGCGTTTGGGCTCATAACAACATAATGTTTGCTCATAGCAGCTTCAATTCCACCTAATTCTCCTCGCCACGACATTACAGCTGCTCCATCAGCCAATCCTCCTTCTAAAATTTCATCCCACCCAATTATTTTTTTACCTTTTGAGTTCAGAAATTTCTCGATTCGTTTGATAAAATAACTTTGCAGTTCATATTCGTTCTTCAGCTTTTCAGTTTTAATTCTTTTTTGGCAATCGGGGCATTCTTTCCATCTGGATTTAGGGCATTCATCTCCGCCAATGTGAATGTATTCGCCAGGAAATAAATCGATTACTTCTGTTAGAATGTCTTCTAAAAATTGAAAAGTTTCTTCTTTTCCAGCGCAATATACATCATTAAATACTCCCCAGGTGGTTGCTACCTCAAAAGGACCTCCTGTGCAGGAATATTCAGGATAGGCTGCTAACGCTGCTACAGAATGCCCGGGCATTTCAATTTCAGGAACAATAGTGACGAATCGTTTTTGTGCATACTCAACAACTTCTTTAATTTGTTCCTGGGTGTAAAACCCTCCGTGTTTTTTTTTATCGTATTTTGAGGGGTGTTCTATGGCATGACCTATTAAGGTTTCTTTTCGCCACGCTCCAATTTCTGTTAGTTTCGGATATTTTTTTATTTCAATTCGCCAGCCTTGGTCTTCGGTTAAATGCCAGTGAAATGTATTTAATTTTAGCCTGGCAGCCATATCTATCATTTTTTTAACAAATTCAACCGGGAAAAAGTGTCTGCAAACATCTAAATTCAAACCCCGCCATTTAAATTGTGGTTGGTCTGAAATCTGGCAAAAAGGTAATTTAAACCCTTCAGCTTCATGTGTATTGGCTGGAAGCATTTGAATTACGGACTGAACGCCATAAAAAATACCGGCTTCGCTTTTAGCAATTATTTGTATTCCGGTAGAATCAATAGTTAACTCATAAGCCTCCTCATTTCTAATTTCGTTAGATATTTTGAGAGAAATTGAAGTTCTGTTTTTCTTTTTTTTACCTAAATCTATTTCGTGAAAATTTTTTAAATAGGTTGAAAAATAATTGTCAATTGATTTTAACCCTTCATTATTCTTGTCGTAATTTAATAAGGTATGATTATCAAGTAAAAAATACCCATCATGGAGTTTTATATCATTTGGTAATGGAATTATTTTAAAATCATTTATTTCAATAACTTCTTTTTTATCACAGGCAACCAGTATTGCTAAAAAAAGAATAATTACTAAATATTGATTCTTAATCATTTTATAGTGAGGTTTTTGGTTAATAAAGTACAACAGACAAAATCATTTTGAGCTATTCACTGCAAATTTAGATAAATAAATAAGTGTTTAAAATAGCATTGGCTAGGCTTAAAAATAGGCTAAAATAGAAAAGCCAAAGTCAATCTCCAACAATATTCATGCTGCAGATTCAAGTATCCTTGGTATTGTGTTATTAATCAGAAAGTTGGTGGGGTTCGTTTAACGTATGTTTATTGGGTCGAATTGTATAAATCATTCAGTAATTGTTTATTTTTCTGGGCCTTTTCGTTGATCCATTTCTCCCAGTTTAAATCATCTTTAGTAAGTTTGCCTGCATATCTGGTGAATGTTGGAAATTCCTCTTCATTGCTGCATTGTTCATCGGTAATTGGGTTAAACTTAATTTTAATAAGTTTGCCTTTGTCGAAATAAAACCTTTGCTCGCTACACTCATAGCCAGTAGATTTTATGTAATAAAAAATCAGGTTTCCTTTTTCATCATAAAACATTTCTTTGTAATCTGTGTAAGAGGGCATTCCTTCAGTGTAAATAACTTTTCGTAAGATGGTCCAGTTTTTAAGTTCCGCATAACTTTCTGCCTCTTCAGCATTGCTGTACTCATCGTAAAAATAGGTGATACTGATGTTAACAGGTCCTAACGCAGGCCTGTTTTGGATGTTATTTATTTTAAAATGAGGAGGTAAAAAATCAAGTCCTTCTGCCTCTGAGTCAGTAATTTGCTTGTTGTAATCAATGTAGGTTTGTCTTATTTTTTTAACAATTTCTTCTTGTGCAAAACCAGTTGAAATGAACATTGAAAAGAGACTGAAGACTAGTATTTTTTTCATAACAGAGTGATTATAAATTTACTGCTTCTATAAAATTAATCACCGTGCCAGGTTAAATGGCACGGTTGATCAAATTTGAGAGTTAAATACTGAATATTCAGTGTAAAAGGTTACTTCCATTTTACGGTAACCTCTTCTCCTTCCGGAATCATTTTCCCTTTCTTTTGCTTGAATCTTAAAGTTTTGTTCTCTTCGTCCCGCTCAATTTTTATGTCTTTAGCATCTTCCTTCAGCAGCTTTACCTTATCTGTATTTTCCCAGTCTACATCAGTGAAATCAATTATTTCGTTCATTTTGATGTCATTAAACAAAATGGTACGGAAAATTCCATCTTTTGTAATTGTATAGTTCATTGGGATCAATTTATTCTTATCGGCCTCATCAGGAATATAAATGTTCCAGTAAGTAGATTTAACTGCGCTAACATCAAACGAAAATGTCTCGGTATTGGTTTTAAAAGTAACAGTAAATTCATCAGTTTTGTTCTCCAGCATAAGTGTGGAAATCGCAATGATGATCCATAATTTCATATTCATAGCAATCTGTTTTTTGTTAAATACTTTTTACAATGACGTAAACGGAATCGTTATCTTCCATTTCTTTATAAGTTTCAATTTCAATAATCTCAAAATCTTCGCTAAAATAATTAATTAGTTCCTCTTTTGTGTAATAAACAAACCTTAATCCTTTATATATTTCTTCTTTATCACCATGCCAAAAGCTGTGAAGTAGCAATCCTTGGCTATTTAGCATTTCTTTCTGTTTTTTTATCGATTTTTTTAGCTTTTTGGTTGAAAGATGATGCAGTACCTTGTTAGAATAAATACAATCAAATTTTCGGTTAGTGATTAATGTTTCTGCATCTAAATGAATCAAATCCGCATTTGGATGCTTTTCGCGATACATATCAAGAAATATATCTGAATTATCGGAACCAGTAACATCAAAATCATTCTTTAAAATATCTAAGTCTTTACCAGGTCCCATTCCCAATTCTAAAACAGTAGATTTTTCAGGAAGGTGTTTTTTCAGGATTTCAATTAGTTCTTTGCCATCATATCCTTCGGCCATGCTAATGTACTCCATTACATGTTTTTTCGAGTGGTAGAAATCTTTTTTCGTGGTCATGGCAAAATAGTTTGTTAATCAAATATAACAAAAAAGAGTGAATGTTGGATGAACTTTGATTATTTCCTTACTCTTGCTTAATTTGTTTTACGCGGCCAACCTTTCCGTCTTTAAGTTGTACCTTAATCCCATGAGGATGAGTAGAACTGTTTGTTAATATTTTTGCCACAATTCCCTCTGTTAGTTTACCGCTACGCTGATCTGCTTTTAATATGATGGCAACCAGCATTCCCACTTTTATATTGTTTCTAATTGTGCCTTCCATTCTAATGAGTTATTTGGTTAGTGAAGCAAAGAAAATGGCAGTGATTTCCTCTATTTGGTTGAAATTTTTGTATTCTTTTGCAGTGACTCCTTTTGCTCCCTTTATCATGGCTGAAATACGTTTTCCTTCAATATTTCTGTAAAGAGCCAATATTTTTTTACCATTTTCAAGAGCACGACCAATTTCATAACCCACGCCAAGACTTGGTGTAGTTATCTCAGCCACAATTACATCCGAACTCAATAGCCAGTTCATGTCCCTGTCGTGAATATGCTTGTCACTATTGTGCTCTTCTCCCATTCCTGAAAGAGAGACCTCTCCTATGAACTCTGTTAATACTTCTCCATATAGTTTTAGGTGTTCGATAATTTGACCATAAAGTGCTACATCTCCTCTTCCACCTGAGATGGAACCTGCAAAGTATATTCTCATTTATATTTTCAATTTTTAAAGAACCGACAATCTTTTATCAATCTTCCTTCAATCTAATTCAATCTGATTTTCTCAACCTCAATCAATTCTTCTGTATCTCTTTAATCTTAAGCTTGCCCGAAATGTTCATTAAAAACTTAAAAAACGAGTGAAATCCATCCGGTTTCAAAAACATCATAGGGCAAGCCATTGGTATCACTTCAACACCTTTTTCTTCGGCCAGTTGAATCGCTTCTTTGTTAAAACTCCCTTCACCCATCGATTTGTGTATCCAAACGTGTTTTATTCCCAATTCAATGCACTGCTGCATAATTTCTAAAGTTCCTTTTGGTGGTGTGCTTATCATAACAGCTTCTACTGTCTCAGGAACTGACTTTAAATCAGGATAGCAGGTAACATCTTTTACGTCATCTGCTTTCACATTTACTGCGAACACTTTGTACCCGCTTTTTTCAAATTTTTCATAAAGATGATTGGCAACTTCAGCACCCTTACTTGAATAACCGGCAATGGCAATGTTTTTCTTCGCTAAAAAATTATTTACTCTTTGCTTAAATTTAGCATCCATACTATTGTTTTTCAGGGTTGAGCAATATGTTTTGTGCGAAAGTACTAAGTTTTTCGATTCGTTTGTTTGGTTTTGGTTTTAAACATTCTAAAAAATTCCAACAGTTCTGCTTTTCTATCTTTTGAAAGATGGTGCCACCTGATTCCCTGAATGGCTCCTTCGAGTGCATAAAGCCTGTTAATACAAGCGCTTTCATCAATAGTTTTTATCCTGGTAAATGCTTTTTCGCAACCAATTTGGGTTAATTCTTCAATAGAATTAATCCCAACCAGGGTAAGTTGTTTTACCAGTTCTTTACCCAGGTTGGGTTGAGATATTAAATTGTTCATAATCAGTATTTAGATTGAATGATAGTATAATTTGATACTATCAAAAATAACTCTTCCAGGCTGGCATTTTGCTCATTGTATCTTTGGCCATTTGCTCTGCTTTTTCATGGTTTAAGTCAGATGTTCGCATAATAAAACCAGTCATGTCTTTTAGTTTTTGATCAAAAGGTTTTAATGTTCCTGAGTCATCGGTGCAGTGTACACAGTACTTGTTCTCTGTGTTTTTTCCACCAAAATCTTCTGCCTTTTTCATTGGCATTCCGCAACTTTCGCAAATTTTTTCCATTGTTTTAATTTTAGGTGTTAGATATTTGTTTGATCCTGAATTAGTTTCCCTTAAAATTCAGGTTGTTTTTAATTGCATAAAGCAAGAAGTTGGAAGCACAAAGAAATATTTTTTTGAATTTAATACTTCCCTCTCTATACTTCAAACTTCACACTTTAAAAGCCTCATAAACGTATCAATTATCTGTTCTTTCTTCTGATTCATCAGTTTTCCCTTGCCATTTACAAAATATTCTTTCCTGGACAGATAGTAATTAATACTTGCAAAGAAGAAAGAGACAGACATGGTTATATCTTTTACACTAAATTGGCCTGTTTCGTTGCCAGCTTCAATTTTTCGGTAAAGAATGTTTTTAATAATGGTTTCGTTAGCTAAAATGCTTTGTTGTATGCTTGAATCAAAAAAAGGAAACTCTTTTGCAATGATTACGTAAAAGTTTTCATTATCAGCGATTAAACTCAGATAGCTTTCGAGCAAAGGAATAATATCTGTCTGGTTTTCAGTAATGCTTTTAAGTTTTCGTGCAATTTTAAGAAGCTCATTCTGGCATATATTTGAAATAAGAATTTCTTTTGTCTCGAAATGAGCAAATAATGTCCCGTGTGCAATTCCTGCTTTTTTTGCAACATCCAACGTTTTTAAATTGATAATTCCCTGTTCAATTATCAACTCTTTTGATGTTTTAACTATTTTGTCAAATGTTTGTTGCTTAGCTATTTGTCTTTTATTTTTCATTGAGTAAATACTCGTTGAGTAGTTACTCAAAATTAAGATCTTTTTAGAAGAAAACAAAATATAATTTTGAGAATTTTAAAAAATGGAAGCAAATTAGGTGATTTTAGCCATTCCTTTTAACTTTAAGCCGAAATAACAATGGTCAATATTACTGGTTTTCTTATATGAATACACAGGTCAAAACGCGAATGCCTTTAATGGAAAAGTATGGTCTTTGGTATTTAAGGCGTATGCGGAAAAAGCAACCCCTTGAAAGGACTGATGTTAAGGCTTATATTCTTGATAACCAGGAGCGTGAAGAAATTAATAGAATTGAAAAGCAAGCTATTGTTAATGTTACAATTGCAGGTGTTTTATCATCAATTATTTCAGGCTTAGCCGGATTTTATGCAGATCCATTGCTGGATGTAGCAACTGACTTTTTTTCAAAAGAGAACCTTTGGTATTGGGGAATTGTAATGGGGGTGACCATTGCTGTTTCATTAATCGAGATTTTTTACATCTATTATGATATGATGGCCAAAACCAATGCCTTAACAAAAGCTGCTCATTTGCAATTGTTTATGAATGATAGTAAAACTGACGATATTGCCTCTTCTATTGTAAGAGCCGCACTTGAGTTGCCTAATAAAAAGAAATCTGATATAGACATTGATCCCAAAAAGGAATCATCGAAACTGGTTATATTCTTAGCTACAGTATTTTATAAACTTAAAGTTTCGGTGACCAACTTTGTTTTAAAGGCACTTGTAAAAAGAATGATGGGACGGGCAATTAGCCGGGCCTGGTTAAATTTTTTATCGGTACCGGTTTGTGTATTATGGAATGGAATTGTTTGCTGGTTGGTGATTAGGGAGGTTAAAATCAGGGTATTAGGACCATCTGCTGCCAATGAAATTCTTCATCGTTTAGAAAAACAGGAAGTAGGTCTTTCGGAAAATGTCCAATTGGCTTTGCTTCGTGCAGTTGGGAGTTGTATTGTTCGCACAGCCGATTTACATCCTAACCTGGAATATTTTTACAGAATTTTAGAAGAAACTTTTGAACATCCTCAGGGTGAGGTAATGGATGATTCTAAATTGTTTTTAGAAGAATTACCACAACTTGAAACAGAAGAACAGCACATTGTTTTAAATACGCTGGTGTATGCTGCTATTTTGGATGGAAAAGTTACCCTAAGGGAGAGAAAGCTGCTTGAAAAAGCTTTTGAGATGTGCGATAAAATATTTAATTACAATCAAATAAGAGGATATCTGGATGCGTTTAGAGCTGGCCAGCTAATTGATTTTGAGATAGATAACTAATTTGAATGCTGGTTTATTACTCTTTTGGCATTAAAACCCTTTTCGCTCCAAATAACCCGACCTTTTTTGTTTACATAAGTATGATACATTTTATTGGTTGCTTCAGAATAGTAAAAAAGCAGAGTCAGTCCTTTTGGCCGAAATGCAATTTCTTCAAAAGCTAGTGCGATAACTATTTTATTTGTGTTTAGTTTCAGTAGTCCAAATTTTCCGTCTTTTTCAAATTTTAAATATCCATCAAAATAATCAAAGTTTTCATATTCAGGTGTATACAACCATTTTTCTTTAATGTTAATTAACCCTCTTTTTTGTTTTTGATTTTCAGAAATTGAAGCTAGCAAAACATTTTCATCCTCAAAATAGAGGTAATCATATATTGGTTTGATTAGATAATTGCCTTTCCGATTAATAATTCCGTATTTTTTATTTTTTATGACAATAGCATACTTCCCTGAAAACAAATCAAACCCTTCAGTTTCATCAAATTGTGGTTCGATGACAAATTTCCCAGTGGTATCAATAAATCCCCATTGGTAATTTTGCTTTACAGCAGCTAACCCTTTATTAAAAGGCCATACATTTTGGTAAATTACATCGATAACAAGGTTTCCCATTTGATTGATATAGCCAAAGTTTTCTCCTTTTTTAACTGCTGCTAAACCTTCAACAAAATAGCTGATTTTGTCAAAGTTCGTTTCTTTTTTTGTTTTGTTTTCGAAATCAAGCAGGTAGTATTTTCCATTTATTTGACCCTGGCCTGTTTTGCTATTACAACTAATAAACTGATTATCAAAAATAAATGGAAAAATGGTGTCGCTATTTTTGTCTAAAATACCATATTTGTTGCCTGATCTTGCAATTAACAGGGAATTGTGATACTGATCAAGAAAATCGTAATTGCATTTTAGCTTTAAATCTCCATTGGCGTTAATTGCACCGTATTTTCCGTTTTGCTTCACAACTCCTAAGGCATCAGGCCAAATAATCCGGCTGCAGCATGAATCTTCGTAGCGATGATAGCAACAGTTTTCGTAAATTGGCTCAATAACCATTTCCCCTTTTCTGTTGATATAGCCCCATTTGTTGTTTGCTTTTACCATGTAAAGCTCTGATAAAGAGTTACATGATATGAGTGTTGAGACAAATAAAAAAAGGATTATTCTATTCATCTTTTTCAAGAAGGTTTTCGTAGTGGCTTTTTAGCAAAAGAGCCCGTTGTTTAACAAATTCAGTTTCATGATCGGCTGCAACAATTTGCCACATAGTGCCACCAATGCCCAAATACATTTCGGTTGAAAATCCAATTTCCTTTTGTTTATAGGCTTTCCATGCCTCTTGCGATGCTTTTAGTTTGACCTTGTGTTCCTCCGAAACTTTAGCCAGCAGCAACTTGTAATATTTTTCAACTTCAACCTCCCACGCTTTTTTTGCCTGAATAGCGCAGTTTACCATTCCAACAGTAGTTTGATTATTTGGATTATCAAGGCATTTCATACAGGCAACGTCTATGGGATGTTTTTGTACGGAATTTTCCTGCCCTGCAGAAAAAAAGTAAAACAGCAACAGGCATAGGCTAATCACAAACTTCATACTCAAGTTTTAAGGTTTCGTTTTTCAAAATTACCCAAAATATCTTATACCACGTTCGTTTTTTATTAATTTTGCGCTTACTGAAGTCAATACAGATGGAATATACAGGAATGGTCATAAAATCAACAGGCAGCTGGTATCATGTTTTGCATGATGATGAGGTAACCCGTTGCAAAATTAAAGGGAACTTTCGTGTAAAAGGAATTGTTTCTACCAATCCTGTTGCGGTGGGTGATAAGGTTGATTTTCTGATAAAAAAGGAGGAAAACACCGGGTTGATTACTAAAATTCATGAACGGAAGAATTACATTATCCGAAAATCAATCAATCTTTCGCGGAAAGCACACATTATTGCCACCAATGTTGATTTAGCTGTGTTGATTGTGACCATAAAATTGCCTGAAACACATCCCATTTTTATTGATCGATTTTTAGTTTCTGCTGAGGCTTATGATATTCCTGTTTATCTGGTTTTCAACAAGATAGATTTGTATGATAAAGGGGAAATCGAAACTATGGATGAATGGATTGCAATTTATGAAAAAATTGGATATCCAAGTTTGAAGGTTTCTGCAAAAGAGGGTGTCAATCTTGAGGAGTTTAAAGATATTTTGAAAGATAAAACCTCTGTAATATCAGGCAATTCAGGTGTTGGAAAGTCCACCCTGATCAATGCAATTGATCCTAATCTCTCTTTAAAAACTGCTGAAATATCCGAATATCATAAAAAAGGGAAGCATACAACTACTTTTTCTGAAGTATTTCAACTTCAATTTGGAGGGTTTATTATTGATACGCCGGGTATTAAAGGTTTTGGCCTTGTTGACCTGGAAGAGGAGAACCTGGCTACCTATTTCCCCGAAATGCTTGTACTTCAGAACGATTGCAAATACTACAATTGCACTCATACTCATGAGCCTGGTTGTAAGGTGGTTGAAGCAGTAAAAGCAGGCGAAATTGCAGAATCAAGATACAAAAGTTATTTAAGCATGTTGTTCGAGGATTCAGGAAAATATCGGAGCGATGCTTATAAATAAAAAAAAATGATATTTCCCAAACTGTTGACTTGCTGCTTATTGTGCAAATCTCGAATTCTTTTTATCTTTATAATGTGAACGAGGAACTTACATACGATGAGTTGCTAAAGAAGTACCAGGAAGCAAAGAAACTAATTAAGGAGAAAGATAAAGAAATAGAGGAGTTAAAGAACTCTGGCGGATTATTTGGTACTGATAATACATTTAATACTGCAATTAGTCTATTTGCAGATTTGCTTCCATTGGTAATCACTTTAATTGACTTAGATGGAAAATGTGTTTATTTGAATCAGTTTGGCTTAAGTCTTTCTGGTTACACAACTAAGGATGTTGAGCAAGGATTGAATGTTAAGGATATACTTGCTAATGAAGCTGATTATCAGGTGTTTCTTAAAAGAGTTGAATCACCTTACCAACAAGTTGGTGTTCCGGCAGGAGACGAGTATTTGATAAAAAATAAGCGAGGAGAAAAGTTCTACATGCTGGTTTTTTCACAGGTGATAATTGTACCTCAAAAAGGTCCTCTGGTCATGGGAGTGCTTGTAGATCATTCTAATTACAGAAAGGTCAGCGATGAATACATAAAAGCAGAACAAAAGTTGCGTGAAATAAATGCCGCTAAAGACAAGTTTTTCTCTATTATTGCACATGATTTAAAAAGTCCGTTTAATGCCATACTTGGCTTTGCTGATTTATTATTAACAGATCATGAAACAGTGAACCCCAAACAGTTTAAAAACTATATTTCAATAATTCATAAATCTGCGAACAAGGGTTTGGTATTATTGGAGAATCTTCTCAAATGGTCGATGAGCCAGACGAATAAAATAATATTCAAAAAGTCGAATTTTGATTTGTCGGAGTTATTGTACGAAAATATTGATTTTGTAGGTGAAAAAGCTTCAATTAAAGGAATTGAAATTGATTGTATTTGCGACAGCAAAATTGAAGTTGATGCTGATAAGAATATGATTGACACCGTGTTACGGAACTTGCTTTCGAATGCAGTGAAATTTACACGAGCAAATGGAAAAGTTGCAGTTACAGTGAAAATTGTTAAGAAGAAGAAAAAAACAGAAACCTCAAAAGTGCATGTTACTGTGGCTGATAATGGTATTGGAATTGAAGAAAAAGATTTAAAAAAGCTTTTCAGGATTGATAGCCAGTTTTCGACCCAAGGTACTGCATTTGAGCAAGGAACAGGACTGGGATTAATCCTTTGCAATGAATTTATTAATAAGCACGAAGGTGAAATTTGGGTTGATAGTGTGGTGGGACAAGGCAGCCAGTTTCATTTTACCCTTCCTCTGGACAAAACAGAAAAAAAATGATATCTGTTTGCATTCCTGTTTACAACTGCGATGTCAGAGAATTAGTCGAAGAATTACTTTCACAATTAAAGAATAACAAAGTCAATGGTGAAATAATTGTTGTTGATGATGCATCAAACGATAATTACAAGGCTGTAAACAAAAAACTCCTTGATTTAGAATATGCCATATATATTGAGTTAGAGAAAAACATTGGTCGTTCTGCGATTCGGAATCTGTTCCTGAAATATGCACAATTTGACAACCTTCTTTTTTTAGATTGTGATACGAAAATCCTGAATGATAACTTTATAACTAACTATTTGAATCTCCGTGAAGATGTTATTTGTGGAGGGCGCATTTATTCGCAAAAACCAGGGGAGAGGAAATATTTACTAAGATGGAAATATGGTATCAATCGGGAATGTAAATTGGCTAAGAAAAGAGCCTTGGAACCTTATCACTCATTCATGACTAATAATTTTGTTGTGAAAATTAGTGTTTTACAACAGCTTCAATTTGATGAAAGGTTAACTGGTTATGGTCATGAAGATAGCATATTCGGGTATCATTTAATGAAAAACAATTACCTAATTAAACATATTGATAATCAGACAATACATGATTTTAACGAAACTTCTGAAGAATTCCTGAAAAAGACCCAACAAGGAATTGAAAATTTATTATTTATTCATACTTGTTTGCTTCCCAATGGTGAATTCATAGAGTTTAATAAGCTTCTAAAAACTTTTGAAAAAACGAAAAGGATAAGAAGTTTGTTAAGTTTACTATCTTATCCTTTGCTGCCTTTCTTTGCAGTACTTTTCAGAGTAGGAATAGTTTTACTTTGGTGTTTTGATGCCTACAAACTACTTTACTTATGCAAAATTTCTAAAACTAAGACAAGCCATTTAGTTTGAAACACTCAACATAGCGTTTATCTTCAGTTTGAATGTGATTCAATATCCATGTATTCAAATAAATAATGAGCTTGTAAACGGCATCAGAATCATCGTTATTATGCCTTTGTTGGTATTTTTTTATTGTAGCAACAAATTCAGCATGCCTTGATTTGTGGTTTTCAAGATTTCCACAATTGAAATCTTCAAGATATTTTTCTTCAAACCCAAAGTGATAATCAGTATAATCTAGGAATTTAGAAATGTTTTCAGCCATTTCTTTTTTCTTTGTATCGGCTTTGTATGCTTTGTAGAGTATATTTACAAATTCAATCCATTTTTTATGTTGCTGATCAATGATATTTAGCTGAATCGAATATTTATCTGACCATGTAATTAAATCTGTATGAGCATCAAGATCAACTGGAATTTGCAGTTTGTTTTCATGAATAAAACTCTCAAGAGTGTTTATTTTTGTGGTGTAATCAAAGTCTTTTGTCATAAGTGTCTCTTTGATTTCGTCTCGCTCATATTCAAGCCTTTTAACAGTGCCAAGATCTTTCATGAATAAGGCAATATTTCTTTTACCTCTAATTAAAACATCCTGCATGATTAAGATTACAGGGGTTCTTTCGCCGTTTTTTGCTACAATATCAATGTAGCGTTGCTTATCAATTAGTCCTTTTCTGCCAGTTTGAAGATATAATTGTATGTCTTCAGCCAGTTCTTTTCTGGTCTCCTCATCAAAGATTACGTCCAAACCTCGTCCTAATATTTCTGTTCGGTTATATTCCGAAACTCTTTCTGATGCATGATTGAAAAACTGAATCTTTCGGTCTTCATCAATCCAAACAATAGGATCAAGACTTGATTCAAAGGCCCGGTTGACCTGGTTAAGTAGAAGTTCCAGCTCTTTAGTAACAGAAGAGCTTTCTTTGCTTAGTTCTTCTAATCTTTTTCGTTGATTTTTATCTTTTTCAACAAAGCTTATGCGCAGGTTTTCTAGCTCTTCAACCTCTTTTTTCAATTCTTCCTCTCTGCGCAGGGAATCTTCCTGAGCTGCAATCATTTCTTCCATGTTTTGACGCATCTCTTCATCTTGCTCCTGCATTTCCTGGGTTTGAATTCTTGACTGTTCAAGTAGCTCTGCCGTGGTGGTATTGATTTTTGCTGTAGAAAGGGTTGAGGCAATACTTTCGGCAATTCGCTCTACCAGCTCAATTTCATACTTTTTAAATTTATTAAAGGAGGCCAGTTCAATTACCCCAAGTACATTGTTTTCAAGCTTTAGTGGAACAATTAGCAAACTATTTGGATTTGCACCTCCTAAACCCGATTCAATTTCAATATATTCTTCGGGGAGCTCTGTCATATGAATGGTATACTTTTCAATAGCCACTCCACCAACTAAACCTTCGCCAAGTTTTATTCTCTTTTTGATAAATTTTTCCCTGTTGTATGCAAAAGCCGACATAAGTTCCAGGTGTATATCATCAGGATCCGAGTCATTTAGGATAAAAATACCTCCCTGGTTAGCATTAAGGTATTTAACCAGGTTTTGAATGATGTCTTTTGATAACAAACCAATGTTTTCAGTATGTCTACGCAAGATTTCACCAAATCTGGCAAGTCCCTCAGTGGTCCAGTTTCGTTCCTGATCCTCAATTTTACGTTTGTTTTCTTCCTCATTTGCAGCCTGTAAACTTTTGCGCATTTCAAGCAACGAGTTCCCAAGCACATCTTTATTACTCAAAGGCTCAAATTTACTATCGAAGTTACTTCTACCAATTTCCGACGCAAATTCCGAAGTTTTCATCAATCCATCAGTTAATGCATTCAGTGCTTTCGCCATTTTGCCAATTTCATCGCTTGATCTAACATCAGAGTGTTCCGGTAATTCTCCTTCGGATAATTTTGAAGCAAGTTCCTCTAATTCCGTTAGCGGTTTAGAAATTGTTCTACTAATAAATGCTAACACAATCAGAGCTGCAATAATAGCAATAAGGAAGAATATGCTGTTGTTCAGTTTTATTTTATCAGTTGTGTTGTCAATACCTGCTTTTGAAGTAGTAAACTCATTTCGTAAGATTTTACTAATCTCTGTGTATTGATTATTAAGTTGAATATAGTTTTGTTTATAGAATTTGTAAAGTTTAACAAGTTGTACACTCCTGCTACTTCCAGATACAACACTTTCTTCTATTAGCACAATTTCATTGCTTTCATTTTCTGCCTCAATTGTGTCATTTTCTTCTGGTTCAATTGTCTCCATTATTTCATTCGGAGCAAAAAGATCTCCAACTTCAAGTTGTGCCTTTTTTATAGAGTTTACATTTTCGAAATAGGGAACAAGTACATTATTAATTTTTGATCGATTTTCATTTAAAAAGTTAACTATTTTTACTCTTTCTGCTTTTGAGTTATCGGGAAAGATCACTTTGATATCATAAAAAAGTGAATCGTAAAGCGGGTTGATTTTATTTGCAGTGAAATTATGTTCTTCGTAAAACTGCTGCAAATCTCCTAATTCTTCCGCTTGGATTATTTCAAGAAGCAAAGCCATTTCTTGCTTATTGATTTCTGAAAGTTCTTTTACAATATTGGAACTTCTTTCTGTACTTTGCAGTACAATGAGCTGGTTTTCAATATTATCAAGTTTGCTAAACTGCCAAAAAATTAATATCAGGAATATTAAAATGATGAGAAATATCCCTGAAAAGAATTTCGTTTTGACACTTAAATTTTGAAAAAAATCCATTGTTTTCCTTTTTATTTGAGGAAGCTATTCTTAACATAACTTAATTCGGCTATAGTTTGCCAAAGCATAATATGCTTAAACAAACCAAGCTCGAAGTGGGAAGCACGAAGTTAGAAGAACTAAAACTTGTTTTTATTTCTTCGAGCTTCGATCTCCAAGCCTCCGACCATTTTAACTAAAAGCATAAAACTAAAATAAAATAGATAAATGTAAAAAATTATTGCAAAAAATACACAATAAATAGATTATTCCAGCGATAATGCACTCCTCCAGATTCGGAAATTCTGGTTTTACTAAAATACCAATAATATTTTTATTGTTCGCTATTGAGCAATTAAATAGCAAACAATATACCAATAGCATATTTTTTATTGATTAACTATGTTTACAGAAACCATTTAGGTAACTATTTCTTTACTACATTTGAATTTTAATTGTTTTAAGAAAGATAAATGAAGGATACTTGAATAATTAAAAGGGAATTTCGGGCTTATGAACGAAGTGAATGATTACTTTAAATTTGAATATGTCTAAATTTCAATGACTTTAAAAAATAAACAAGTGAAGATTCTATATTTCATCTTATTAATTGTTGTATTGGTTTTGGGGTGTAAGCCAAGTACTGAAACAGGTGATGCTAATGAAATGAATCTCCAAAAAATAAAGAAACTAGCCGATGCTTACGTCGATTTAACATTTAAATATTTTCCTGAAAATTATGTTTATTA
Source organism: Bacteroidales bacterium (assembly GCA_050296515.1). GTDB lineage: Bacteria > Bacteroidota > Bacteroidia > Bacteroidales > NBLH01 > NBLH01. The sequence continues at coordinate 44,129 of JBNKRJ010000033.1, forward strand.
TTCTTCTGGTCAGCTTGACCATGGTGGTTTATCAGATAATTCGCAGGCTGGAACTGAACAGTGGGATTTTATTCTGGATTCCTTGTATAGCGAGTTTGAGGAAATTACAGTTAATCATGAGGTTGGTTCTGAATCATGGTATTTATACGGATATTTAAAAGAAGCTTTAGAAGCTGCCAGGCAATTAAGAATATGCAAGCTTGAATACAATACCATAAATCACCTTTCTGGTTGGCAAATATATTTTCAGCAAGTTGCAAGTCAGCAACCTGTTGGCAATGAAAAAGCCAGAAAGGATGCATTTAGAAGGTGGAAACAACTTCCTCGCTTTGTTGATAATGAAATAGATAATTTAAGAAGGGGCGTCAGCGAAGGATATACTGTTCCAAAAAGAATTGTAAAACTTGTGATTGATCAAATTTCAGACATGTTAACTGAACCTGTTGCTGAGTCAGGATTTTATAGCCCTGCTAAAAGAGATACAAGTGATGCATTTAAAAAAGGATGGCAGGATGTTGTTACCGGCATCATTTATCCGTCATTAAAAAAATATCGGGATTTTTTAAGCACCGAATATTATAAATCTGCAAGAGAAAGTATTTCACTGGCTGATTTGCCTAATGGAAAAGAGGCGTATGAAGCCTATTATCGATATCATACTTCGGTAAGCAGAACGGTTGATGATATTATTGAAGTTAGTGAATACAATTTAAGAGTAAGTGATTCTAAATTAAGATTGTACGGACAGGAGAAATATGGCAGCAATAATATTCCCGATATATTGAAAAACATTATTCGGGATACAGGAAATTATTTTAACTCCAGGGAGGAAATGTTGTTTTTTGCAAAAGAAACAGTAAAAAGAGCAAGACAAAAATGTAAAATAACTTTTGGCCAGGTGCCCAAGCAAAATTTGGAGGTAGTGCCAATTTCTGAAAAACTTCAAGAATCAATGACTTCGCATTATATTCCTTCTATAGATTCAATTGGCAGACCTTCTTATTATTACATCAACCTGCGACATCCTGAAAAAAAAATGAGAAGTGAACTTGAAACCGAAATTTTTCATGAAACCTTGCCTGGTCATCATTTACAGCTAGGCCTGGTTGGAGAAAGAGATTCAACGCATCTGCTTGTTAAACTTTTTTCTGTTGGTGGGTACATTGAAGGATGGGCCAGTTATGCCCAGGTGTTGGCAGATGAAATGGGCCTTTACAGTACAGGTTATTCTCATTTTTTAGTGTCAGGGCGCTCAAGCAGGATAATGTATCTTGAAGCAATGATTCATTCTGGTAAGTGGACTGCCGATGATGCAGTAAAGTACCTTACCGAATATGGCTCCTACTCTCCAGAAGTTGCTGAAACAGTAATTGATAGACTGATTGTTTGGCCTGGACAATATTCAACATATGATACAGGATTAGTTGAATTTCTGGAACTTCGCGAAAAGGCGATGCTAACACTTGGTGATGATTTTGATATTAAAGAATTTCACCGAATTGTGTTGGAAGGTGGAGCTATTCCATTGGAAATGCTTCGTGAGAAAGTGAATTGGTGGCTCGAAAAGAAGACAGAGAAAAAGGCTGATAAATAAATCTACCAGCCTCAAAAAAATAAAACCTAATATATAACTATTGCATAAATAGTCGCGCCCGGGAAAAGTGTTAAAACTCTAACCCTAAATTAATTCCAAAGTACTTGTTTCGTAATGAATCATCGTTTTTATCAAATTCATTAAGTCCCAGGCCTAATCGAAAATCGAGAAAAATATTACTATTACCTAACGGATAAAGAATGCTAAATCCACTCATTAATCCTACTTCAGTGCTATTAGTGTTGTCTGTATTATCAATAGTCAGACTGTTGTTTTCAACGTCTGATATTTCAGTTTCAGCATTTAATAAAAAACCTGCGTAAGGACCTGCATAAATATTAAAATGCAATGGTGTTCGAAGGCTTTTTCCTAATGATAATTTTGCAAGAACAGGAACAGTGATGTATTCATAAGTGTTTGTAACATTTTCATACTCACTACCTTTCTGATCGTAATTAACTTCTGTTTGTAATTTAAAGTTTTCAGTAATTGAATAGTTTCCAAAAGCTCCTACATGAAAACCGGCTTTGATAACATTGTTGTTGTAAATGTTGCCGGTTTCTGATTGTACTGAAAAATTGCTGCCTGCTTTGATTCCATAATTGAACTTTTGCGCATTCAGCGAAAAAGCCAAACCCAATGCAAGGGTTATTCCAATTGTTTTTTTGAGTATTGCATTCATCTGTAAAAAAGTTTTATGGTTTAATTATGGAACAAATTTGGGCCGTTTTTCAGTTTGGGGCAACCATTAAAACATTAGATGGGATAAAAATGCAATTGAAATGTAAATAATACTCTTTGAACTGTTTTTAAATTTTGGTCCGGACCTAATTATGAAGAAATCAGATCCGGACACTTTTGAATGAATATAATGTTTTTACTTATTCTTAGAACTCGTATCCAAGGCTTAAACCAATGTATTTGTTTTTAGGATCGGCTTCATTTTTGTCAAATGAAGTCAAACCTAACCCAAGTCTAATATTGAAAAGAATGTTACTCTCTTTTACGGGATATCTTAATCCAAAACCTATAATTGTTCCAAGCTCAGTGCTTTCTGTCTGATCTTTCATGTCAATTTCGCTATTTGCCTCTACTTTGGCACTTACTAAAAATGCAGCATAAGGACCAGCATAAATATTAAATCTCAATGGAGTTTTCAAGCTTTTACCTAAAGAGTAATTGAAAAGAACTGGTACCGATATGTAATCATATTTGGCTGTAGCGTCATCGGCTTTACTTCCTTTTTGGTCGTAGTTTAATTCAGCTTGTAAATAAATATTGTCATTCATACTGTAATTACCAAAAAAGCCTGCGTGCAAACCAGCCCTAATTTCTTCGTTGTTGTAATAGTCACCTATTGGTGATTGAACAGCAAGGTTAGTTCCTGCCTGAATTCCAAATTTGAAATTTTGAGCATTTAAGCTTCCAATGGCTAAAACTAGCCCTAATGTTAATGTAATTTTGTTAATTGTTTTCATCTTCATAATTTTATTATTGTGTTCAATTAGACTAATATGCCAAATTAGTCAATTATTGTTTAAAATAATATTTTGTGTTTCATTTTTTAAAAAACAGACCATATTGAATAATTGGTCGATATATTCATGAAAAAATTATTTATCTATCATTTGTATGTTTCGTAATTCCTTTAAATATCAGGTCTAAAACTTTATCTACTTTAGGTTCCATTTTTGAAACTTCATCCGGATTAAACATTAAATGATATTCAAGTCCTTTTAGAACAACAGCCATTGCTTCAGTTACCAAATCAATATCATCAACATTAACTTTTTCATTATTAATCGATTCCATTAATACCATTTTGATGATATTTACCTGCTCTTGTTCGTACTTTTTTCTGATATCATCAATAAATGAGATTTGATCCATTCCTCCACTGCTAATGGCAGTAAATAAATTCACCAATTCTTTAAAGCTGAGCAGCCTGGTTAAAATGTAATTTTTAACCTTATCAATCGGGCTTGCATCGATACTTATTGATTCTATAAGCTTGGCTCTGAAAAGGTTTGCCTCTTTTTCAATAACACCTTTAAATATTTCTTCTTTGCTCGAAAAGTAATAGTAAAAGGTGCTTTTTCCTTTTCCTGCTGCTTTAGCAATGTCGTCAACAGTTGTTTTATTATAACCATATCGGGCAAAAATCCTCCTTGCTTCGCTTAAAAGTCTTAACTTTATATCTTCTGTATTGTCTTTAATAATATTCATTTTTTGTTCTTGTCGACCAAAATGGTTTATTGGTACAAAAGTAGATCAGGTTTTAAGAATTCCAAATAATTTCTAAACTAAAAAATGTTAAAAAGCCTAAAAATCAATTAAAAAGCCTGATTATTAGCGATATAATTATAATCAAATTTCGAAAACTTAGAATGATTCGTTAATTTTGCAGCCCCGAAAATCTTTTTAAAGAGCGAGTTTAGTGAAGATAGGAAATATAGAACTACCAGAAAAGCCTTTATTTTTGGCACCCATGGAGGATGTAACAGACCCTTCGTTTCGATTTATGTGTAAGCACTATGGTGCCGATATGATGTATACCGAATTCGTAGCATCTGAAGCACTCATTAGAGACATTGCCAAAACCTTTAAAAAGCTGGAACTGTCTGAAACAGAAAGACCTATTGGTATTCAGTTATATGGACATAATATTGATGCAATGGTTGAGTCTGCTAAAATAGCAACTGCTGCCAAGCCAGATTTAGTTGACATTAATTATGGGTGCCCGGTAAAGAAAATTGCTACAAGAGGAGCTGGTGCCGGAATGCTTCGTGATATTCCCAAACTGGTAAAAATGACAGAAGAAATTGTAAAAGCCACACATCTTCCTGTTACCGTAAAAACTAGATTAGGCTGGGATTCTGATGAGATTGTCATTGTAGAATTAGCTGAAATGCTTCAGGATGTCGGTATTCAGGCACTGACTGTTCATGGTCGTACCAGGGCTCAACTATATAGGGGAGAGGCTGATTGGGAAACAATTGCAAAAGTAAAAGCCAATCCGCGAGTGAAAATTCCAATTATCGGAAATGGCGATATTACCTCACCACAAAAAGCTAAGGACGCCTTTGATAAATACGGAGTTGATGGAGTAATGGTTGGTCGCGGAACTTACGGAAGGCCTTATATTTTCAAAGAAATTCGCCATTTTTTAAATACAGGTGAAGCGATGCAGCCACTTTCTGTAGAAGAAAAAGTGGAAATGGCAAAACTGCATTTTGCAAAATCAATTGAATATAAAGGTGAGAAACGTGGAGTTTACGAAATGCGCCGACATTTAACTTCTTATTTTAAGGGGTTGCCTAATTTCAAAGAAATTCGACTAAAGCTAGTCACTACCGATGAACCTGAAAAAGTGCTTGAACTAATTGATTTAATTGGTGAACAATATGGAGGATATGAATTGATTTCAGATCATGTTTCGCCACTTAAATCGTGCTAAAAAAATCTTTGAATATCCAACTAACATTGAAAAATGTATAGAATTCTTGGCTAGTAAGCAATAATTTCATACTTTTAGCCAGTAAATATCAAATTTAATCGAGTTGTCACGAAAATTTAAAAGTATGAAATACGTAAGCCTATTTGCATTTATTTTTGCTGCCTTACTAATTACTTCGTGTGGAGCAAAAGAGGAAAAAAGAGATGATCTTCCTAAGGATAATGAAATCGTTGATTTAGAGAATGATACTACAGGTTATCCTGAATTTTTTGCCGATGATGAAGAGGATATAAATCCTGCCGACAGTAGCTCAAAAGAGACGATGATTTATGTTGATAATACAAAGGAAATTCAGGTTGACCCTCCTGTAAAGGAAGAAATAAAAGATGTAAAAAAGGAGCCTGTTGTTAAAGAAGAAGCAAAGGTACATGAAAAGAGATTTTACATTGTAGTTGGTAGTTTTAAAGAGTATACCAATGCTCAAAAATTACACAAGTATTTCAAAGATAAAGGTTACTATCCTTTAATTCTTCCTAAAGTAAACGAATATAACAGGGTTGCTATTTCATCGTATGTTGAAGAAGCAAATGCCCGAAAGGCAATTAAGAAATTGAGAGTTGAACATAACAATTTAACTTTTTGGCTCTACAAGTGGTAAAAAGATGAAAGTTTTAGTCTAAAGCCCCTTTTTGGGGCTTTTTTGTTTTCTGTGAATTCGTTAAATTGGAGGGTTCTTTGATTTAACAAAATGAGCAAAAAGTGGGAGAAAATATTAAAAGACAAAACAAGCAGTGAGCTTTATAAAATTTATATCGGCCAAATAATCTATGGATCTGAAGCTGAGATATTTGCTAAAAAAGAGCTTGAAAACAGGAATATTGATTTAGAGAATATCAAAAAATACGAAAAGAAGTGGGAGCTTGAAGAGCTAATAAACGAAAACGAAGAAGGTAGGTATTTTTTTGGAAGTATAACGTCATCGAAACACTTTTTAGTAATGGCAGTTACAGGTGCCTTAGTTGGAGTTATTACAATTTTTGACGTCTTTCTTGAAATCTCTGAACGTGGATATTATTCTGAAAAATACAGACTAGGTGAGTTATTACTGTTTGGTTTTAGCATTATTTTTATGATTTTTGGATTTCTGATGTTTCGAAAAGAAAAGAAGCGGGAAGAAATACGAAATAGACGAATAAGAGAGTTAATTGACGAATTATAGAGCCAGAAGTGTGGAGTGGGAGAAGGATTAAAAGGTGATGGTTCCTTTTAAGAAGCAAAGAGGTGCTTAATTCATATTTTACTGAATAAATCAAATATTTGGCCGTTTCATCAAAAGATTTTACAAACCCTAAAACATGGATTCATTTAAACCTTTTTTAATACTTATTGTTGCACTGGTAATCATTGTTGTTTTTTACAAATGGATGAGTAAACGCAAAAAATGGAAAGATCCTACCCAGTTGTTTCCTGATAAGTGGCGAAAAATTTTAATTGAAAAAATCACCTTTTATAACAATCTGTCTGCCAGTGAAAAGGACCTGTTTGAATACAAGGTGCAGGAATTCCTTACAAACGTAAGAATAACAGGTATCGATACTCAAATTGATGAAACTGACAGGGTGCTTGTTGCCGCCAGTGCAATAATCCCAATATTTGAGTTTGATGAGTGGCAGTATGTGAACCTGAATGAGGTGCTAATTTATCCGAATGAGTTTAATGATAAGTTTGAAACTGGTGAACAATCTAATCGGAATATTTTAGGCATGGTTGGCAGTGGCTACATGAATGGAAAGATGATCTTGTCGAAAAGTGCTCTTCATCATGGTTTCCGTAATGAAACGGACAAAAAAAATACGGCAATTCATGAATTTGTTCACCTGATTGATAAGCTGGATGGTTCTGTGGATGGTATTCCTGAATTGCTTTTGCAAAAGCAATACGCCATTCCGTGGATTGATTTAATTCAAAAGAAAATTGAGGAAATAGTTGATAATAAGTCCGATATAAATCCGTATGGATCAACAAACAAGGCCGAGTTTTTTGCTGTTATTAGCGAGTACTTTTTCGAACGGCCAAAATTGTTAAAATCTAAACATCCAGAGCTTTATGCCATGCTGGAGAAAATTTTTAACCGAAAAATGGCCGGGAAAATGAAACATAAAAGTGGCAAGATTCGCCGCAATGATCTATGCCCCTGTGGAAGTGGTGAAAAGTTTAAAAGATGTTGTGGTGCTTAAATTATTAGTCCAAAACCATTAATTTATTGGTTGTTATGTTTTTGCCAACTTTCATTTTACAAAAATAAATTCCATTTGAATAGTTTATGGCTTGCCAGGGGATTTTATGTTCACCTGGAAGCATTTCCCTATTCAGGATGGTTTCAAGTTTCATTCCATTTACTGAATAAAGTTCTAAAAGCACATTTTCTTTATTTTCAAGATTGACCAGAAAGTTTGTTTTCTGATTAAATGGGATTGGATAATTGTTGAATGACAAACCTGGAGTTGTCTCAACATCAATTGCATAAGTTGTTCCTGAAATTGTAAAAGCATCACTGATTGCTTCCTGGGTAGTACCAGAGTAGTCGTAAACAATTTTTATTTTTGCTGTAGTTGTTGAAACATTAGGAATTGTCCATGTAAAATACATGGTATTGAGATCGATACCTAATTGAATTTCTGACAAGGTTGAGCCATCATCAGTAGAAAGGTATAAATCTCAGTTGTCCAAACCAGTTGTCTGAAATTGCTCCCAACTGATATTTGTTATTTCTGTTGGTGCTAGGCCAATACCGGCAATCGGGCTTAACATTTTTACATAATCGTATGAGTCTGTGGTGATTGCGAATGCCTTACATATATCTTCATAGTTCATGTCGCTCACATTATCCTGTACAATTTTAATCTTGGCAGTGGTTGTTTCAATATTTGGGACTGTTCAGGTGAGAAGTAATTGTGTTTTATTCCTATCAACTTGTATTTCGCTCCGGTTAGAACCTCCATCAGAAGAAAAATACAAATCCCGGTTACAATCACCATGATCCTGCATGAGTTACCATGCGATGGTTACTGTTCCGTCAATAATCATAGTGCTGCCATCAACCGGTGCTGAAAGCCTTACATGGGCAAATAGGTTTGAGGACGAGAAAAATATACACATTATCAGAATAATGAAGGACAGTTTCATACAACAGAATTTTACAACTTAGTAACTAACAAGTTATGGCTTCCTTATTCACTGCTTTTGTGATTATTGCAAAAGTTTTTAGAATTGAAAAATACTTTTTCCTAATATGGATGTTCTAACTATTGATATTCAGTTGCTTATTTGGTTTTGTAGGACAGATGTAATTTTTATGCTGGCTCAGTTTTAATTAAGCTCCACCTGGTTTATCATCCGATTTTGTAGTTACAGTATTTTCAGATGTATCTTCTTTTTTTGCGCCTTCCTTTTCTTTGATTTTGTATGTAAACCCTGTTTGCTCCTCACAAAGTGCCCAGGTTTCTTTTCCAGCCAATTGAGAGTAAGACGCCTGCGAAGATGGAACCTGTTTTTTCTTGATGAAATATTTTCCGCTTACTTTGTCAACTTCATCGGACGATGCAAGGTAAACAATTGTCTCAGCAGCTTTCTTTGGAGGCACCTGCACAGGTTTAAATAGAGTATCAATAAAACCATAAAATCCTGTATAAAAACCACTCCCAAAATTGCTTTTTACCCATCCTGGGTGCATAACATTAACTGTTACACCGGTATCATTTAATTTTTCTGCCAATGCATAAGTAAAATGCATTAGTGCCAGTTTTGATTTCGCATAAACATTTAACCCCTTGTAATCAAGCTCTTTATTGAAATTCTGAAATTCGTTTTTAGCCATCTTGTGCACCATTGACGAGACATTTATAATTCTGGAAGGAGCACTATTTTGCAAAGCTTCAAGTAATAAACCTGTTAACAGATAAGGACTAAAAAGGTTTAGAGCAAAAGTCATTTCAATATCCTGAGGATTTGCATCAAACTCTTTGAAAATAGCTCCGGCATTATTTATTAATACATCAAGTTGTTTGTATTGCTGCAAAAATTCACTTGCAAATTTCTTTACTTCCTCAAAATCAGATAAATCACCGAGCAAAAAATCAACACTTGAATTATTACTTTCGGTGCGGATTTTAATAACTGCATTTGACGCTTTTTCCATATCTCGTCCTCCAACTACAATTGTGGCACCCATTTTGGCCAGCTCAAGCGCTGTTTCAAATCCAATTCCCGAAGTTGCACCGGTTACAAGGCATACTTTATTTTTCATAAGTTTAATTTATAGTTAAGTGTTTGAAGATTAGCCACATACAATTGTAAGGCGATTGCTTGTCTATAATAAACCCCTCTACGAAGGTTTCATGTTTAGTAAGTTTTAGTCACATTAAAAGTAACTGATATCTTTTAATAAATCAAATCAGATGTTTCCTTTAAAATTGATAGGTTTGCAATAATAAACCTAGAATAAATATGAAAAAGAACACCATCCTTTTTGATTTTGACTTTACACTGGCAGATTCTTCACAAGGCATTTTTAAATGTATAAATTATGCTTTGAATAAAATGAACCTTGCAGAGCAGGATTACGATACCATAAAATATACTATAGGACATTCGCTGCCTGAAACTTATCGAATATTAACAAAAAGAAATTCTGAAGATGAGGAAAATGAGTTTGTAAAACTTTTCGTCAAAAAAGCCGATGACATAATGAATTTGAATACCAGGGTTTATCCTGAAGTGTTTGATTTGATGTGTCTGATAAAAGAAAAAGGTTACAAAACAGGCATTATTTCAACAAAATACCGCTATCGAATTCAGGGAGTCCTGAAGAGGGAAAATTTGAATAGTAATTTTGATGTAATAGTTGGCGGTGAAGATGTCTCTAAACATAAGCCTGATCCCGAAGGGCTTCTTCTGGCAATTGAAAAGCTTGGTGTGGAAAAAAAGCAGATTTGGTATGTTGGAGATTCGTTGGTTGATACCGCAGCTGCAAAACGTGCAGGTATAGAGTTTATTGCTGTGCTAACAGGTACTGTGTCGAAAGAAAGTTTTGAAGCAGAGGGATGTAATTATATTATCCCAAATCTAAGCAATCTGAGTAATATCATTTGATTATAAACCATTGCTCAAAATAATTGAAATTCAGTTTTTTGTCTAGCTAATATTTTTCTAAATTTAAACTTTACAATGCATTAATTACTTAATTACAGATAGATGAAGAACTTGTTTCTTTTACTAATGGTTGTTTTATTGTTTTCTTGTTCTGATGAGTTTAGAAACAGGGTAATGATAAGGCATATTGATCAGTTATTTGAAGAGGGGAAATATGAGAAAGCGAAACTAAGTATTGATAGCTTGCTTAGTAAGAACCCCGAACAAGAACTTGCCTGGACTCTAAAGGGACACATTGAAGAAAAACTTGACAATGATTCGGTAGCAGAAGTTGCTTATGAAAAAGCACTGTCAATTAATCCAAAGCTTGAGCAGGCATTAACAGGAATGGGTATTGTTCTGAGGAAAAGAAAGGAATACGACCGGGCGGCAGGCTATTATGCAAAAGCCATTGCAGTAAACCCCGAATATGCACAAGCTTATTCAAGTTTAGTAACCATAGAATTAAAGCGGAAAAATTTTTCAAATGCAGTACAACTGGGAGAAAAAGCCTATTTGCTGGACAGTGAAGATCCTGTAATTGCCGCAAACTTATCCATTGCTTACCATTATTTTGGCGATATGGAAAACCGTGACAAATACTACAGCATTGCTAAAAAGTTGAAATATAAAAACCTTGATGTTTTATTGATGATTTTTAGCGGGAAAGCAACTGTTTTTGATTAATTTGTTAATAATTAGTGCTTTAAAAATATAAGTAGCTTGTATTTCCATACATAATTTGTGTACGTAAAAATGAATCCCTTTTCCGAAAGGATAAATATTTCGAAAAGAAAATACTCCTTTTGTGTAACAAATGAATAAAATTATATACTAATAGTTAGATACCTAAGATTAATTCGTTTGTTATGGCCGATTTTAGTTTTATAAAACCTAAGACAGAGACCATCAAGGAAAATGCCAGACCTGAACCAAGGACTTTTGCAAAATTTTTTGAAAACATTCGGGGCAAGGTTGATAAGAAAGGTTTAAATAATAGGATGATTAGTGATGAAGAATTAAAAGCGGTTAAATCTAAAATTCGTAAAAAAATTATCCAGGCTAACCGTCGCCAATTTGTTTTTCGATTAAGCGTTGTTGTGATATTGCTCATACCTGTTTATTTTGTTGGGCAAAGATTTTTTAAATCGGTAGATGAGGGAATGCAGATAGTTGAAAAACAACGTGTAAAGGCCTATGAAAAGCGTCAAGAATATATAATTGAAGGTCATAATAGACTGAAAATAAATGACTTTTACGAAGCAAGATGGTTTTTTAAAAAGGCCGCTGAGATTGATCCTGACGATTATCTTTTACAACTAGGACTTACAAGAACCTATATGAATTTATGTAAATATCATGATGTTGACTGTGGAAAGGCAGCAACGAGTCTCCAAGCTTTAAAGACAGAATATGGAGATCAACCTGGAATTCAAGAGGTGGTAGAGGAGTTTATTGAGATACAGGATTAACAAAAAGGCAGATAACACAAATATCTGAAATTTTAGTGAAGAAATCTCCGAAATAAAATTCCGGAGATTTTACTAACCACAATTAATTTATAATCAATACTTAAACTCGCCTTATTAATTCAATTAATCAAAAAAAACCAAACCACAATTACCTGAACACCTCAAATTCATCTTCTTCATAATCATCAAAAGAAATAACAACCCCTTTGTTCTTTTGTTCTTTCTTCACAGTTTCCTTCCTTCCATAGGGCTGATTTTCTGTCTTTTCTGGTAAATTGTGGTTTGGCGATTCAAACTTATTGACTAGTTTATTCTTAACAGGTACATCGGTTATTTTTTCAAACTTAACACCACCCACTTTAAAGAAACTTATTAATTGCTTCAATTGTTCGGCCTGTCCTGCCAACTCCTCAGACCCAGAAGCCATTTCTTCTGAGGATGCTGCATTTTGCTGTGTTATTTGGTTCAGACCATTTATTGCATTGTTAACCTGTTTTGCTCCAGTGTTTTGCTCAATACTTGCTGTGGCAATTTCAGATACTAAAACAGCTGTTTTTTCAATCTCAGGAACCAAACTGGCAAGTTGTTTTCCGGCCTTTTCAGAAACCTGCACACCTGAGTTTGACAACGCATTTATTTCATCAGATGCTATTTTGCTTCTCTCAGCTAATTTTCTGACTTCTGAAGCAACTACTGCAAAGCCTCTTCCATGTTCACCAGCTCTGGCAGCTTCTACTGCAGCATTTAGTGCCAAAAGATTTGTTTGAAATGCAATGTCGTTGATAATCTGTATTTTATCAGCGATTTCTTTCATTGCCTTTACTGCTATTTCAGTGGATTCATTGCTTTCTTTGATACCTTTAACAGCCTTTTTTGTAATGGCTTCAGTTTGCTTTGCATTTTCAGTATTTTGCAAAATATTGGCGGTCATTTCTTCCATTGATGCAGAAACTTGCTCGGTTGCTGATGCTTGTTCTGATGCTCCTTCAGATATTTTTTGAGAACTAAAGCTTACATTGCTCCCTGCCAGGTTGATGTTTTCGGCCCCGGCCTGTATTTCAGATACAGTTGTGCGTAGTTTTCCGGCCATGGTACTCAAAGCATCACATAATTGTCCTATTTCGTCATTTGTGTCGCATTTTACAGCAGAAGTGAGATCTCCTTCTGACATTTTCAGGGCAAAGTTGAGTCCTCTTTTTAGTGGTAGTGTAATTCCTTTGGTAATAATTATAGCTAAAATCACCGATAGTATTATGGCAATTATACTTAAGTAAACAATTACCTGTTTCGACAAACCGGCCTTTCCAATCAAAACTTCGTCAGTAATTATTTCTTCTTTCGATTTTTGTATAGCTCTTCCGAAAATATCCCCCATTTTCTTTAGAGAGTTCTCTGTTTCGATAAAGAAAATATTGTTTGCATTATATTGTTGCCGGAATATTTCTTCATTAGTGCTATCGGAATAAACAACTGCATTTTTATTCAAAGACTCTTTGATCTTTATTGCAGAGGCATGTAAATCTTTATGCGGTTGGTCAAATTCAGCAAAAATTGGCTTTAACCCCGGAGCTAATTCTTCGGCATTTTTTCTTCCATCTCCATAGTACCATTTTCCAAAATCGCATTTTGCGTGATCGGTTTCAATATTCAAATCTTTGGTTTCAAAATCATTAATGTAATGAGTCAATTCTGCAGACCATTTTAAATGCTGAACATATTTTGACTCCAAATTAGCACGTAATTCGTTTCCTTTTATCATGGCCTCAGCATCGTTAATTATTCCTGAAATATTTATGATGGACCATGCCCCAACCACAAATAAAATTATTGTGATTGCCCCAAAAGCAATACTTAATTTCCCTCCCAGTTTTAAATTTTTCCAATTCATTGCCCCAGTATTGGTTTGTTAATCAATAATTTCTGCCGGCCAGTAATACAATCCTTTGTGCACTTCTTCAATGGCCTCGGGAAGTTCCCGAAACACATTTGACTTAAAAACACATCCCTTAAACCCTACACCTATCAGTTTTTGCAGGTAGGCTTTATTTGTGAACATTGTGACAGCAATAATTCTCTGATGAACGTTGTTCCAGTTTACCATTTTTGTAAGAGTATAACCATCGCTGCCTGGCATTGAAATATCCATTAAAATAATATCTGGTTTGTAGTTTGATAGTTTTTGATAAAACTCCATCCCGTCAGTAAAACTTGCTAATACCGTATGCCCAAGTTTTTGCGTTACAAAAAATTCAAGGTTCTCAAGGAACTCTTTATTATCATCAACCAGAATTAATTTCATATGAAAATTGAAATGATAAAGTCTGAAGTACAAATTTACAGCGACAACGTTTAGTAATAAAGAGGGGAAACTCCTGATAAAAGTAGGGGATTTACCTCTCAGGGTTCGGGAGTATACTCTTGATAAGGTTGAGTTTTTGTTTTTTACACCTTTGTAACAGTTAGTCTGTCAGGTGTTTATATTTTAACCAGTTTGTTTTTGATTGCATAAATAACCAAAGCTACTGAATTTTTAGTTTGGGTTTTTACAAACAAGTTTGTTCGATGCCCTTCTATTGTTTTTTTACTTAAGTTTAATTCATTGGCAATTTCATTGGCCGACATACCTGCACACATGAGGTTCAATACTTCGAGTTCACGATTGGTTAATTTTTCAGCTTCAGTTTCGGCAAACTCTTTTTTTCCAAAATTTAGAATTATGTTTCTCAGTAATTCATTCGAAAAGTAAGAGTTTCCTTCTGCAACCAACTTTATTGCATTTATAAGTTCTTCTTTCCCGGATGATTTTAATATAAAACCTTTCACACCAGCATCAATCATTTGATAATAATATTTTTCATCGCCAAACATCGAAAGCACTAATATTTTTAATTCAGGATACTTTTTTATTGCTTCCACTGTGGCAACATGCCCATTCATAACAGGCATTGAAATATCCATTAAAACAATATCAGGTGTTTTCGTTTCTAAAATCTTCAGAAATTCTTCGCCGTTCGAAGCTACACCAATCACTTCTGCGATGCCTTTCATTGTTAGCAATGAGACTAAACCATCCCGAAAAATATCATGATCTTCTACAATTATAACTTTAGGTGTTGCCATTAGGTTTTATTTTATCGGAACATTAACCTCTACCTCAACTCCATTATTAATTTCGCTTTTCACAGAAATGTTACCTTGTATTGTTTTTATTCTGTTTCGAATATTTATCATTCCAAAACCTTTGCCTTCTTTTTGAACACGGTCTATGTCAAATCCTTTTCCGTTATCAGAGTAAATTAGCTTGAGAGCATTGCTTTTTTCGAGTAACTCTAACCCAATTTTATTTGCTCCTGAATATTTAACTGTATTGTTAACAAGTTCAGTAATAATTCGATATAAGGAAGTTTCAATATCTCCACTAAATCGTTTGCCTTCGATATTCGTTCTAAAATCAATTCGAATATTTTTTGTCATCATTGTTTCAATAAAATTGTTCACCGCATGGACCAATCCAAAATTATGAAGAATATGTGGGCTCAGTTTATTCGAAATTTCACGCAAAGTGGCAAAAGCATTCTTTAACGACAGGTTGCCTTTTTCAAAAACAAATTTTTTGTTATCATCTTCATCTGCCAGCCATTGAAAATACATTTGAACATTCGATAATATTGGGCCTAATCCATCATGAAGTTCCTGCGCAAATCTTGCGCGTTCACTTTCTTCAGTGTTTACAACGGCTTGTAAAATTCTCTTTTCACCCTCTTTCCTTTCGGTAATATCTCTGATTGCGCTCACCCTGATTCTTTGATTGTTTTGCTTAAAATATCTCGATTCAATTTCAACAGGAAAACGGATACCTCTTTTATCTAAAATTTCAGTTTCATAAGGTAATGAGTGCTCTTCCATCATTTTTTCTTTAAAATAATTCTCGTATTCTTGCGGGAAGATAAAACCCATTGAATCCTGACCAATTAGCTCAGGATATGAATATCCTGTCATTTTTAAAAGAGCTTTGTTGACGTCAATGATCTTACGGTTTTGATGAAGCATTATTCCTTCAAAAGTCAGATTTGAAAGCAATCTGTAACGTTTTTCATTGTAAACTGACTTTTCCTTTGATAAAAGAAGCTCTTCTTCAATCCGTTTTCGATCAGTGATATCATCAAAAGTAAGCAATACCTTCAAATTTTCGCCTTTTTCAATCAAAGAAGAAGATATTAAGTAGGTCCTAAGCCCAATTTCAGATTCTCTCAAAGTAATAACATCAGCCTCTTTCTTAAATACTTCTTTCCCCGTTTCAAGGGTTTTTTTTAAAGTATTGTTAATCACGCAGTTAGTGCATAGTTCGGAATCGCCAATACCTATAGCATCAACACTTTCGCCAATACAATTAAAAACATACTTGCAATTGTAAGTTTTGATTGTTTTTTCTTCACCAAAAACAGAACTTGCTGTACGGTTAATTTTAATAATTTCAGCTCTTTTATTAACGATTATCATAATAACCGGTGCATGATCGAATATTTTGTTCAGAATTTCTTCGTTTTCTTTTATTTTCAAACTAGCCTGGTTACGCTCCATTTCGCTACCTACACTTGCTGAGCAGATTTCGAAAATAGATTTGATGAAAAATGTATCGGTTATTGGTTTACAGAACAACGCTGAGATAATACCAATTCCATTGCCCAGATGATCATAAACAGGTGTGCCAATATACGCAACTACATTTAATTCCTTTAAAAATATATCATCGGGGAAAAAACTAGTGATTTCATCTGTGTAAATGCGTGTCCCTTCACTTAAAACAATCTTGCTTGGAGAACCTTTAAGTCCAAATATAAAATTCTCTGATTTTCCTTTTTTATTGTAAAGTGAAATAGTTCTAATCTTGTTAAAGGATATATTTTCGCCTATAAAAATATAATCTGCCTGGGCTATTTTACTCAAGCTTTCAACTAAAGCATCAAAAAAGGCTTGTCCGCCTTTTCCCATTGTATTTTTTATTATCTCTTTAAGTGCATTTTCACTTCTTTGTACCTTTTGTTCAGACTCTTTTTTTTCGCTAATATCCTGAATCATTCCAAACATTTGTGCAGGTTCACCTTTTTTATCAAATTTTAATGTCCCCTTTCCGTGAACCCATTTCTCTGTTTTATCATTAATCCCAATTACTTTGTATTCTTTATCAAACTCATTTTTCCCTCCAATTACATGTTCCTGCAAATAGCTTGTCATCTCATTTCTAAAATCCGGATGTACTATATTAAGCCATGTTGCAACATTTTTTTCGTAGCTATCGCTTATTTCAAAAAGGTTATTTAAGCTCTCAGAGCATTCCCATGTACCATTTTTAATATCGAAAGTATAATAGCCAAGTTTTGCAATGGTTTGGGCCTCTTTCAACATATTTTTACTTCGCAAAAGTTTAATATCAGCTTGTTTTTTATCGCTTACATCAATAGCTACTACATATAAATATTTTTTGCCTTCAAGGATGACTGTTTCACCAAAACCCCAAACAGGTATTTTATTGCCTTTGGCAGTTGGAACATCTAAATCAAACCTGCCAATTTTTTTTGTTTCTTTTAATTCTTTCAATCCCAAACTAATTGCTTTTTCCTTGAGATTCAGCAACTTAGAAGCACTTGTGTTTTTAACCTGTTCTTTTGAATAGTCAAGTTTTTGGTAAAAAGTGTTGTTTACTTCAATGAATTTATCGGTGTACAAATCGATAATTGCACACATTGCCGGAGTTGAATGAAAAACCTTGGAAAATTTTTTTTCGGAGGATGCTAATTTGCTAATGTCTTTACTTACACCAAAGATCACTTCCTGATCATTCCATTCTCCAAATATAGC
The DNA here is from genome assembly GCA_050296515.1 of Bacteroidales bacterium. GTDB lineage: Bacteria > Bacteroidota > Bacteroidia > Bacteroidales > NBLH01 > NBLH01. Next base: position 61,701 of record JBNKRJ010000033.1, read on the forward strand.
TCTGGTCTCAACCGAAACAATTTCCTTTTTTTTTGTGATTAATGGTATTGCACAATATTTTTCTTCACCCTTTAAAATGTTACTTATAATTTTAATTGCTTCCGGGTGTCTGTCTTTAGGGTGGATTTTTAGTACAGATTGTCCTACCAATTCATTTTTGCTGTAGCCAAGCCGTTGTAATGCAGTATTGTTAACTTCAAGTATTTCGCCTTCCTTACTTAAAACAAATAAGAAATCATCGACTTTGTTAAAAAAAGTTTTATAATTATTAACAGGGTTTTTACTGTGGTCGATGGTACTTTGCATATTAGCATTTTAGAGCTAATGAAAGTACAAAAAAAACTGAAAATAAACCAATTTACAGAGCAATTGGTTTATTTAAAAAGATTAATCCAAGCAACCTTTTAAATGCTTGAATTTAAATATATTATGAGAGACTTATTTAGTCGTCGTCTTCATCGTCATCATCATCATCACCATCGTTGCCTTCATCCTCATTTTCAGTAAGCTGTTCTGCAAGATAATCCAAGTCAGCATACTTATCTTCATACTTTTCTTTTGCCTTATCGGTAAGATTTCCATCAACGTCATAATCATCATCCTCTTCGATAATAGCCTCAGCTTGCGAAACTGTCATCCTAACCAAATAATATTTATCATCCGTTTCAAATGGTAATGCAGTAACCTGGTTTCCGTCTTTATTTGTGTAATAAACCAAATGCTCAGCAAAACCTTCACTGTAAACAAGTTTTATTTGCTCTCGAATTTCTTTATCCAGCTTCTCAAAATCTTTTATTACCCTTGGTTTACTAGTACTCATCAGTTATAAATTTTGTGTTCTTTTTTTATTAAATGTATAAAATTATATTCAGTGACAAATCTAAAAATTTAAACTTTTCAAACAACTAAATTTTTAAAATTTAAGTTTGTGCGACATCTATTATCAATTTTTTTTGTGAATATCGCACCTGTTTTTGTCGGATAAACTCCTCTTTTATAGCAAGAAACGATCCTTTGCCCTAAGTTTATCACCTACTCAAAAAAATCAACTAAATTTTTTATTTTTTTTTAAAACCGAGTGCTTTTCCAGAACTAAATAATAGGCTAATATTGCCTCTCGAATAAAGTTACAAAACATTTCGCTAATTAAACTTATCTTCGTGTAAAAATGAACATTTTTATTTGTAATGAAAATTTTGATTGTTGAAGATGAAAAGGGATTGGCTGCTTCTATTTTAAGCTATCTTAAAATGAGTGGTCATGTTTGTGAATTAGCTTCAGATTATAAATCAGCCGAGGAAAAAATCAATGTTTATAAATACGATTGTGCATTAATTGATATTAATTTGCCAGACGGTTCTGGTCTTGAGATTGTTAAGCAATTAAAAAAAGGAAACGAACCCACAGGAATTATAATTATTTCGGCTCGTGATACAATAGACGACAGAATTTTAGGATTGGATTTAGGAGCTGATGATTACCTGGTTAAACCTTTTGATTTAGCCGAGTTAAATGCCCGAATTAAGTCGCTTTTTCGAAGAATAAGTTTTAGTGGAAGCAATATAATTACTGCTGGTGAGCTATCTATTTACCCAGATGAGTTTAAAGTAAAATTTAACGATGAGCTTTTTGATTTAACAAAAAAGGAATACAACCTGTTAATGTTTTTTGTGGCTAATGCAAGTCGTGTGTTGGCAAAAGAAACCATTGCTGAGCATATTTGGGGGGATAATATTGATATGGCCGATTCGTATGATTTTGTGTATGCACATATTAAGAATCTTAGAAAGAAGCTGCAAGAGAAAGGGTTACAGGATTATATACAAACAATCTACGGAATAGGTTATAAGTTTCAGACCGACTAAAGCATTTGATTTATGAAGCTCTTAACAAAAACAACACTTTACTATATCACTGTATCGTTGTTTATCTTTTTTTCTGGAGGAATTGGAATTTACCAACTGGTAAAAAACCTTGAAGAAAGAAAGGTTCGGGATGAGTTAACCGATCAGATGCATCGCTTTACATTCGACCTGAAAAGAATGGGCGAGAAGTTGAACAATACAACAATTATATCTGGCGGATTGATTGAGATGAAACATGTTCATGAAATTTCAAAACCTTCGGTTCAATTTTCCGATACTCTCGTTTACGATAAAATGAGGGCCAGAATGACACCTTATAAAAGGCTTTCCTTTCATCTTGAAGTAAATGGAGGGCTGTACAAAGTTTCTATCTACAAGTCGATGATTGAATCGAACTATCTAATTGAGCAGGTTGCTTTAACAGTAACGCTTATTGTTATTGTCTTTTTATTGGCAGTGTATTTCTTATACCGATATTTTTTTGGAAGGATTTGGTCTGACTTTTTCGACACAATCAATAAAATTCAGCATTTTGATTTATCATCTCCTGAAAAGCTTAGTTTCCCTCAATCAATGATTATTGAGTTTAATGAACTGAACCAGGTGCTAACAAAAATGATTGATCGAATAAGTTCAGATTTCGATGGTTTACGTGATTTTTCCGGAAATTTAACGCACGAAGTTCAGACCCCTCTTGCTGTAATAAAATCAAAAGCTAGTTTGTTAATTCAGGATAAAGATGTGACTGAAAATCAAATGATACTGGCCTCCGAAATCAACCAGGAAACATCAAGGATTTCAAGGTTAATTAAGGCATTAAGTATTTTCACTAAACTTGATCATCACCAGTATCATAACAAAGAAATAATTGATTTAGAGGAAGTTGTTAATTCAAAGATTTCTTTATTTGAGGATTTTATTGAAGCAAAACAACTTAAAATAAAACTTGAGTTTAATGATAAGCCTACGGTTGAAATGAATCCTGAACTGGCTGAAATACTTTTCACCAATCTTGTAAAGAATGCTATCAGGCACAATATTGAAAATGGAAGAATTGAGATTTACTGCAATCAAAATCATTTTGAAATAAAAAATACCGGAAATAAGCTGAATTTTGCGCCTGAAATTTTATTCGAGAGATTTTCAAAAGCTTCGCGTAACAGTGAATCTTTGGGGATTGGGCTCTCTATTGCAAAAAAAATATGTGATTATTATGATTTCGAAATAATTTATCAAAATATTGAAGAAGATCATAATATTAGTCTTAACTTTAATACTCTATCTATAAACTGAATGAGAGATGAATAGATAGTCTAATAACCGGCACCAGAACTTAAAATACCAGCTATGGATATTGAAAAAATCAAAAACTACAACCAAAAAATGCTGGCTGTAATTACAACTGCAGCAGTTGCATTTGCTGTTATTGGCTTGTTTTCGTTCATATTCTTCTTATTTACAGAAGTTTTCAGGGTATTTGACAGGTCTTCTGTCAGCTACCAGGAAGAAGGACTCCCGGTTGAAGATCCATATTATAGTGAGTCGGACTCTGAAATGCCTCAATTATTTGTATCCTATCGTTTCCCTCATCTGGTTGATACCACTAAGCAAATTTTTGTGATTCCTGTCACCCATCAAACTGAAGATGGGATAGTTGATGATTATTCCAGAAAACTTAGCTTTTCTGGTAGCGGATCATATAATGAATATAATTATTCTTCCAACTCAACTTTTGTTAACCTTTTAACATACAATGCAATAACTGGCCAAGTTGAAAAACTATTTAAGCAAAAAGTCATAATTAGCGAATATCATCCGATGTATTTTGCTGATGATATTTTATTGGTTTTTGAGGCTGCTGATATAGATACAGATAGTAATGGAGTACTAAACCTTAATGACAATACTTCGTTGTTTATTTATTCAATTAATACAAAGATGTTGAAGCAGGCAAAAATGAAGGGGAAAACTGTTCTTAATTATAGGTTTATTGGTAAAACAAAAGATATCATCGTCAGGTTCGGAACAGATCCAAACAGAAGAATGAAAAAAGATAAGCAATTTGATGTTGGAGTTCTGTGTAAATACAGCTACCAAAACGATCAGTTGATTACAATTAATGACGAAAAATTAAATGCTGAACTAAAAAAAATAGCAGAAGGAGAAGATAACTAAATACTTAAAACTGAAAGAATTGTGAGAAATATTAAAGATTTTGCTAGTCAGGTTGAAGAAAAATACAAAGAGTATAAAGAGAAAAGTCTTTATAATAGAAGATTTAAGCATAAAGACATACTTCCGTTAATTGAAAAATTAAGAACAAAACCTGTTTTTGAAGTTAGTGAATTAGGAAAATCTACAGAAGAAAGAGAGATTTTTGTAATTAAAGCAGGGTGTGGAAAAACCAATGTTCTTTTATGGTCGCAAATGCATGGCGATGAGCCTACTGCAACTCAGGCACTTTTTGACATTTTTAATTTTTTAAATGCAAATGATGAAATGGATGATGTCAGAGAAAAACTTCTTAGCGAACTAACCCTGTATTTTATCCCTATGGTGAATCCGGATGGGGCAGAGGTGTTTAAAAGAAGAAACGCTGTTGATATTGATCCAAACCGGGATGCTGTAAGACTTCAGGGAGTGGAAACAAGGCTGTTGAAAGAGTTCAGGGATAAAATTCAACCGGAATATGGATTTAACCTTCACGATCAGACCTTTTATTACACAGCAGGTGCAACAGAAAAGCCTGCAACAATTTCATTTTTAACTCCTTCATTTAATTATGAGCAGGAAATTGATAAAAATCGAGTTGCTTCAATGAAGCTAATTGTGTTGATGAATAAAATTTTGCAAAAAAGAATTCCTGATCAGGTAGGCAGGTACAACGACGATTTTATGCCAACTGCTTTTGGTGATAACATGCAACTATGGGGAACAAGTACAATACTTATTGAGTCTGGCGGATACAAAAATGATCCGGAAAAGCAATATGTTCGTGAGCTCAATTATCTGTGTATTTTATCTGCACTCTACGGAATAGCTTACAAATATCCAGGAAACTTTGAGTTGATGGATTATTTTAAAATTCCTGAAAATAAAAAGGAAAAACTTTTTGATTTATTGGTTCGAAATGCAAATGTTAAAAAGAACGGGCATTCTTTTAAAGTTGATTTAGGAATTAGGACGAAAGAGGTTAATAATGATGATTTTACAAGTTTTACTTTGCTCGGAAAAATTGAAGAAATAGGTGATTTAACTTACTATTATGGATACAAGGAAATCGATGCTTCTGGGTTGAATGTCAGTATTTTAAGCAATAATCAAACACTTCTGACTGGCGATAATGCAGATTTTAATTTGGTAAATTCAGATGGGGAAATAGTTTATGAAATCAGGAATGGATTGTTGGTTGGTTAAACCAAAACATGATACACTGGTCTAATACTAAATTTTGCTAATTTAAAATTGAAACAATGAAAAAGTTAACATTTCTAATCGTTTTGCTACTATGCACTTCTGTTGTGTTTGCTCAAGTAAAAAAAGACAGAAAAAAATTAAGTGGATTAAAAAAAGCCCATGCTGTCAGAGTTGATCCTGCTAATGTTCCTCAGGCTGTAAAAGATGCACAGACTAAGCAGTTTCCAGGTACTCAAAAAATTAAATGGAAAGAGAAAGCCATCAAAACAAAAGAAGGGATGACCAAAGATTTTATTGCAGGATTTATGGGAACAGACGGAATTGTAAAGGCTCATTACAAACCAGATGGAACTGCAATGTTGAACATTTACCACTACAAAGCTGATAAAATTCCTGCAGGTGTTGCATCAAAGGCAAAAAGTAATTATCCTAATTTTGAGATAAAACGAGGCGATAAATTGCATTTTTTGACAAAAAACAGAGTTGTTTATCGACTTGTAATGACAAAGCCTGCTGCTAAACTGATTCTTTATACAGATGAAAACGGGAATGATGCACAAAAAGTAGAAGCTGCAAAAGAAGCAATGAATGAGGGGGATGATATGTACGAAGGTGAAGGTGATATGGATGATCAATAAAGAAATTTGAATAAACTTAGTAGAACATAATGAAAGCATTGGTGTTAATATTACATCAATGCTTTCTCATTATTACACCTAATTTGTTTTTATTAACTGATGTTTCCCAAGTTAATTTTATGAATAAAATTCAACAATTATCAATATGGATAAATAGCCCGATCGGCCTCATTGAAAACCTTCTTCAGCTCGCAATCAAGCCTTAGTGAGACCGGGAAGCTTCGAACTTGTTAGAAGATCACCCGGCCGAACTTAGGTTTGATAAGAGATGGAGGAGGTTTTCAATGCAGCCTTGACTTTTTTACTCGTTCTTGCAGAACTTCATGAGATCGGCTTTGCCTAAGTTGCTTCGTTTTTGGGTTAAGCCAAAAATGAAGGTC
>JBNKRJ010000034.1:0-3678 GCA_050296515.1 Bacteroidales bacterium
TATCAAAACTAGTTTTGCCATAAATTTTTCTTTCAATCTTGCATCAATCCAATCAATCTGCTTTCAATCTTGTTGAAATACGCTCTTTTGTTGTTGAAATGAAAGTAAAATTGCATTGAATTAGACTTTTGATACAGCCCCATGTTTAGTTATGGTAATTTTTTAAACCTGAATGCCCAATGCAAACAATGGCCAGTTTTGATTTTAAAGGAACCGTATAATTCAAAAAAATCCTGAAAAATGAACGAAACAAATTGAATTCTTTCTGGGCAAAACCGGTCAGGTTTCATTTATTAAAGTGAGTCTGCTTAATGGCATAATCGCATCCTGATAAAGCAAACCCGACAGGTTTCTTACACAATTATCATTCATCCCAAAGGTTCTCAACTGTATATCCAGATCCCGGAACTGCCCAGAATTTACCGTTAATAAACCTGAAACGCCTGTCAAGCAAATCAATTCGATCCATATTTTTTTCACCTAAAACAATATCTGCTGCTTTAAGATTTTCTTTAATCCTTTCAGGATTAACCGATTTCGGAATTACTGCTGTTCCCCTGTTTACTGCCCATGCCAGCAATACTTGCGCATTGCTTATGTTTCGATTGTTTGCTATTTCATCAATTATTGAATTATTTAGCATGTCAGGTTCATCCTTACCCTTCATATTGGCTGCCCTGTCTTTTGAACCAAGTGGTGAATAAGCAGTTAACAAAATATTTTCCTGGTTGCAAAAATCCTGCATTTCCTTTTGTTGCAGGTATGGGTGTAATTCTATCTGGTTAACCTCGGGTTTTATATTTGAGTTGGCTATTAAATCTTTTAATTTCTTGATACTGAAATTTGCTACCCCGATGTGTCTTGTAAGTCCTTGTTCAACAGCTTGCTCCATTCCTTTCCATGTGTCTGAAACGGGTCTTTCTTCAAGGCTGTAGAAATGACTTGCCGCCATGGCAAATTTCTTGTCCTCCTTAAGCGGAATCGGCCAGTGAATAAGGTATAAATCAAGGTAATCAAGTTGCAAATCAGCTAAGGTTTTTTGCAGTGCAGGAATCACATTGTCTTTCCCGTGACTATTGTTCCAAAGTTTTGATGTAATCCAAAGGTCTTCGCGCTTTACTTCGCCATCAGAAATCGCATCTTTTATTGCCAGGCCAATTTCTGCTTCATTTTCGTATATATGGGCGCAATCAATATGTTGGTAACCTGCTTTAATCGCTTCTCTCACAGCTCCGTATACGTCTCCCGGGGCAGACTTCCATGTCCCCAGCCCCAATAAAGGAATCTGGTCTCCATTATTAAATTCGTGGTATTTCATATTCAAAGGTTTAAATTAATCTCTACAATGGTTAAAAATAGGAAAAAAACATTCTAATTGGTTGGTATTTAACCTGATTTTAGTCAGTTCGCAGCGATTTAAGCAATTTATCCAGTTTTTCCTGTTCTTTGGAATGCTTGATAATAACCTGTTTTTCATTATCTTGCCCCTTGTTAACGGCTAGTCTGCCAGAGGTTTTCATACGGTGCTGTATGTGAATTTCCTTTTTACTAAAAATTGATTCAAATTCATTTTTAACAGCCGTAAATTCTTTCTCCATAATTGATTTTTCTATAGGCTCTCCTCCATTATACATTCCACTGGAACTCATTTCCTTTGTAATTGGAACATAAATAATGCTATCGACAGTGATTTTGTAATAATTTCCGTTTCCATCAGAATACTCAAGTGTCATATTTTTGTTTTTGTGTTGATGATTTTGTGCATTCAGGCTAATTGAACAGAATATTGAAATAATTAACAGAATTGTGATTCTCATAAATTTAATGTTTGATTCCAGACATTACAAGTTAAGCATTTTTTTGTAAAGCTGGGAGTTGGGAGTTTGAAACTCAGGGCAATCGGGTTTAAAAGTTGAACTCTTTCAGAGTTCTTTACCAGTCATTATTTTAGCCCCTGGTTGTAGCTGTGCTTTTGCCAAGCTTTCCCGTGGGTTATTCATAGTTTAACCACTTTATGGTTTTCCTAAAATCCCGAAGGGATTTAACGATGAACTGCAAAGCCCTCACCGAAGGTAATAAGCCGGCATGAAATACCGGGAATATCTGTAAAGCCTTACAAATGAACCCTGATAAGGGTTCAACATATATGTCAAAATTCTAAACCCGATTGCCATGGTTTGAAACTGGAAGGTTCAGGGAAATTTGATTAAAATACTTCTAGCTTCTGACTTCCATCTTTAAACTTTTTTTAAGTTTGCACCGAAATGAGTAAAAGAGAATTAAAAAAATATCTTCATGATTTATCAAAAGAACAGCTTGAAGAGCAAATCACTGATTTGTATACCCGCTTTAAGGAGGTAAAAGTGTTCTATGATTTCGTGTTTAACCCGCAAGAAGACAGGCTATTAGATGAATGCAAATTCAAAATCTCCAAGGAATACTTTCCTGTAAACGGAAGAAGAGCTAAAGCACGAAGATCGGTTGCTCAAAAATACATCAAACATTTTATACAATTGGGTGCCGACCCAATGATGATTGCTGACATAATGCTTTACAATATTGAAATTGTCCAAACTTATTCCGGAGAAAAAGAAATCAAACAAGATGCGTTTTACAAAAGCATGCTAAAATCTTTTGAAGATGCTGTTGATTTTATTTTTGAAAATGGTCTGCAAATTGAATTTAAAAACAGGTTGCAATCAATTGTTGATGAGGTAAATAGTCAAAACTGGTTTAATAAAGTTTTTTTTGGAAAGGCAATTTCAAATGTATTTATCTAGGAAGCCTGTTTTTCCAAAATAATTAGCCTGAAGTACCAGGGAATAACTCCAATTAGCTTATTTTCAATAATATTCACTTCCATTTTTTTAATATCTTCCATTAAATCGATACTTCTGCAACCTAATGATAACCTTGGAAATTTCCAGATAATTCGTTCAATCCAATTGCTTAGTGTTTTTGCGATTTTGCTATCTGCTTCGCTTGAATGAGCAATCCCCAGCAAGCCATTTGGTTTTAATACACGCAACATTTCTTTAACGGCTTTTGATGGTGCTTCCAGCGGGCAGGTGCTGTAAGTAGAAATCACGGTGTCAAAATGATTGTCAGGAAAGGGGATTTCGTACATGTCTCCAACAACAAAGCTGATTCTATCCTCCAAGCCATTTGCAATTGCTTTTTGTTTTGCTTTTTCGAGCATACTTTCACTAAAATCGAGGATTGTGGATTTTGTATTTCCACCTGATTTTTTCAAGGCCATGAAAGAGGTTGTCCCGGTTCCTCCACCGGCATCGAGAATCAAATCACCTTTCTTAACTATTCTGTTAACCAGGTATTTCCGTCCTTTTTGGTCCAGGCTAAAAGTCCCTAGTTTGTGCATCAAGTCATAATACTTCGATGTTTTATTGTAGATCTTCTTTACCGAGTTGTGATGATAGGCTTCTAACATTTCTCACGAGTTAAATTGTGAAAGTACTAAGTTACCATCTTTAAAGACCAAAGGCAAAATAGTCTTTTAATCTTTTACCAAAAAATGTAACTCAAGTTTAGCACTAAATTAAAGTACTGATAAACAGAAAAGTAGAATAAAAAATGCAGCATATTATTTTGTTAATACCTTAATTATTAGTAAATTAAGGGTGAATCAAAAACTAAAAAATATGCTGCGGAATAAAGATA
>JBNKRJ010000035.1:0-45096 GCA_050296515.1 Bacteroidales bacterium
ATTAACTTCAAAGGAGGGAGAAAATGTCAAAATTGACACCCTGGAAAATAAAATATGCCCATAAAAAGTTTCCTGAACCAAATAGTTGGAAAATATCTAAAATAGATAGTAAGTTTGTTATTTATGAATAATCGAGGTTAAGCATCCGAGCGGGAAAGGCATTATCCTGGAAGCCCTTAAAGGAGGAAGCGGGCATCACCTAATTATCCGTAATAATATATTTGAGTTTAGGGATATTGGTATTTCGATGTATTCTGGCAAGTTTAACGATATTTTTATTTACAATAATATTTTCAAAGCCAACTTAAATGAAAAACCGTGGGGAGTATCAATATGCCTGGTTGATGTAAATAATTACCAAATATACAACAACATAACTGTTGATTGTCATCCTGAGCATCGCAAAATCAAAGGAGGTAAGGGTGCCATTGATTATAATATTTCATGGAATTCTGATGGTTCAGAACCCAGGTTAATTCCTGATTTACAGACAAATGAGCGTAAAGGAGTTGATCCTGGATTTATAACCTACACAGGGAACTCAGGAGAAAGCGATTACCATCTAAAATCCACTTCCCAGGCAATTGATGCCGGCAAAAGTATAACTGATGTACTTCTAGATTTTGAAGGTACTAAACGGCCTGAAGGCAAAAAATATGATATCGGTCCATTTGAATATAAAAAGGCAAAGTAGGTAATTTACACCCTCACCCCCATCACTAAAATATCATCTGTCTGATCATGCCCTTTCATCCATTCCTGAAGTTCCTGAACCAGAATTTCTTTTTGGACTGGCATTGGCTTTTTATGGTTTTCAAAAATTGTTTTTTGAAAATTTGAAACTTTGAATTTTAAGGCCCTTTTACCACCCAGTTGATCAGCAAATCCATCTGAAAACAAATAAAAAACATCGGTTGGCTTAAGCTGAATTTCATGATGAGTGAACGTAGGTTTTTCATTAGGATAATATCCAATTGGCATCTTATCGGGCTTAACCTCAACCAATTCACCATTTTGAATCAGATATAATGGGCAATTTGCTCCAGAATATTGCAAGACATTGGTTTTGGTATTAAGAGCAACCAGTCCCATATCCATTCCATCATCTGCTTCGCCCCTTTTACCGGTCTGCCGTAAGGCTTGTTTTATTTGTCTTCGGAGCTCATTTAGCGCCTCGTTTGTTTGCAAAATCTCTTTATTCTTAACAATCTCGTTAATAAAAGAAATACCCAGCATACTCATAATCGCTCCAGGTACTCCATGTCCGGTACAATCTGCAACAGCAATTATGATGTATTCATTCACCTTTCTGATCCAATAAAAATCACCACTAACAACATTACGAGGTTTAAACAGAATAAAGTTTTCTGGTAAAATTTCGTCAATGTAGTCTATTCCGGGTAATACCGCAGTTTGAATTCTTTGTGCGTATAATATGCTATCAGTTATTGCAACATGCTGTATTTCAAGCTGATCACGTTGGGTTGTAATTTCTTCATTCTGAGACTTTAGCTCTTCACTTTGCTGTTTTAATTCTTCATTAGCCTCTGTTATTTCCAGTGTTCGCTTTTCAACAATCTTTTCAAGTTTCCGCTTTTCGTGTTTTAAGTTTCGCTCTCGGATTTTGATATAAGTCCAAATAATAACCAAAACAAAAAATAACATTATTATTCTAAACCACCAGGTGGCCCAAAACGGTGGATGAATAATTACCTTTACTGAAATTCCTTCTTCATTCCAAACCCCATCACAATTTGCAGCTTTCACCCTTAATACATATTCGCCGTACGGAAAACTTTTAAAAGAGATATAGTTTTGCGTCCCTAAATCAATCCAGTCTTCATCGTAACCTTCCATCTTATAAGCATAGGTGTTTTGCGTTGGTGACACATAATGTAGAGCCGCAAATTCAAACTTAAAATCCTTTTGATTTGGCTTAAGTTCAACTACATCAGTAGTTTGTATCGATTCCTTTAATGGAGAATCTTTACCCGGCTTGATTGATTCATTAAGAATTTTAAAATCCGTGAACACTATTTTTGGTGCAATTGAGTTGGTGGTTATTTCATCAGGATTAAATACATTAAAACCATTTACCCCTCCAAAAAAGAGCTGTCCATCATCATCTTTATAATATGAGCCACCATTAAATTCGTTACTCTGAAGCCCATCGTTAATATCGTAATTCGTAAATGTTTTTTTCTTTACGTCATACATCGTTAAACCTGCACTAGACGAAAACCATAGGTTAAAATTATTGTCCTCAAGAAGTCCGTAAAAGTTATTTCCAGGCAAACCGTCTTTTGTTGTATAAAGAGTGAATTTATCAGCTTTGGGATCGTATTTGTTTATTCCTCCGCCATAAGTGGCAATCCAAATGTTTCCGTTTTTATCTTCAAGCAAAGCAGAGACCTGATCACTGCTTAAACTATTACTTTCATTAACATCTGATTGATACTTTGTAACTTTATATTCTGAATCGGAAGTAAACTCCATTTTTATAATACCAACCAAAAACATTCCAATCCAAAGATTACCATTCTTATCAAATTGCAAACACTGAATATTCGAATTAATATTATTGGTCTGGCTAATATTCCATCGCGTAAATTTTTCTGTTTTTTTATTAAAACTACACACACCAAATGCAGTACCTATCCATAAATCACCATTTTTGTCTTCAGTAATACACCTGACAATATTGTTTACCAAAGAAGTAGTATCTCCTTTAATACTTCTGTAAGTTTTAAATGTATTTGAATGATAATCATATTTCGACAGGCCATTATTAGTCCCCACCCACATATTTTTATCACTATCCGTAAAAACAGAGTAAACCAATGGTCCTTGTAACGAGGTCCTGTCGCCAAGATTAGCCCCCATATTTACAAACTTATTTTTATCGGGATGATAAATAAAGAGCCCTCTCCCATTGTTTGTACCCACCCAATAATTCTTAAACTTATCCACACAGATGCTAAACACAAAAGGATCGCGCAACCAATCAGGATTATTTGGCTGAGGCTCAAAGCGTTTGAATTTATTTTTATCAGGATTGTATTTACTAATACCATTGGCTGTTCCAACCCATAAAACTCCAGAATTATCTTTAACAACGGTGTTTACATTATCGTTAATCAAACTCCTGGGGTTATAAGTTTCATTCCTGTAGTTATAAAGCTTTTCGTTTTTAGTATCATAAACAAATAAACCTGAATGGTCAAGTCCAAAGAATACATTCCCTAGCTCATCAATATACAATCCCAGGCCATTAACATAACTCGCAGGTATGTCCTCATTAATTTTATGAGTAATAAAGCTAATTTTTCCTCCTTCATTCTTTACATTAATAAACATTTTGTACGAATAAATCCAGGGCTCACCATTTGCATCGGTTGTTATAGCCATTAAATGATTAGAAGGCAAGGAGTTATCATCACCTTCCTGCATTACAAATTGCTCTGGTACAGGAAGTTTCTTCGCTTGTTCTTCCTTCGACAACCTAAAAAGGCCATTGGTATTTGAGCTTATCCAAATGTCGCCATTTTTATCCATCGTCCATCCCGACAGGTTTCTCATATTTGTTTTAACGGCAAGCTCTGCAAAATAATGAACAACTTTAAGACTGTCTCTTTGATTTTTCTCAAAAATTAATTTGTCTGCGCCATTGGGAGTAAACACCCAAATATTTTTGTAGCTATCTTCCTGAACAAAAACTACAATGTTGTTTGAAATAGAATTTGAGTCATTCGGGTTATGATAGAAATTATAAAACCTATCCTCGTCCCTGTCGTACCTGCTAAGCCCCGAATAGGTTGCAATCCAGATATCCTTATTAACATCCTCGAAAATGTAATTGATAAAAGAACCTGCAATGGTCTTTTCAGGATTTTCCAAATCCGGGCGGTATATTTTATTATGAACACCATCGTACCTGTTCAATCCATCCTGAGTGGCAAACCAAATAAACCCATAGCTATCCTGCATCATACTGTTTATTGTGATTTGAGAAAGACCATCGTTTAAAGTAAGATGCTCAAAATTCATGTTTTCGTATTGAGCGTTAACAGCACCTACAAAAACAGTAATAAAAAAAGACAGGGAAAGTATTTTTAAATTCATGTGTTCACATTTCATTGTTGGCCAAGTCGAATTTCGAATAGCAAGGTACATAAAAATTCATTCTTTAAGATAATTTATAGGCAAACTACCCTGATCCTAATATCAATTTCATTATCCCATCGGTAAAAATTCCAGCCCCTCACTCCCATTACCAAAATATCATCGGTTTGTTCGTAGCCATTCATCCAGTTTTCAAGTTCTTTTCCAATAATTCCATTTACATAATCATAGGTTTTTGATGATTTTCGAAAAGAATCCTTTGAAAATTACTTGCTTTATATTTGTTTTATCTGGTTTCTTAACTCATTTAATATCATATCTGCTTGGAGTAAGTGCTGCTTTTGTACAATTTCTGTGACAAATGAAACGCCTCACATACTCATCATGGAGCCAGATACTCCGTGTCCTGTACAATCAGTAGCTGTAATTACTATTTTTTTATCGATTTGCTTTACCCAATAAAATCTCTGCGTACAATATCTCCTGGCTTAAATAGAATAAAGCTGTCAGGCAATACTTGCTCAATGTATTCCTTGCGTGGCAAAACCCAGTTTGAATACGCCAGGCATAAAAAATACTGTCGGTAATTGCAGTACGTTGTTTTTCAATCTGGTCGTATTGTGCAGTAATCTCCTCATTTTGAGGCATTAGCTTCTCACTCTGATGTATTTTATTTTTATCTTCAATACTATTTTTTTGCTCCCTTTCTTTATCCTCAGCATTTTTTCGAAATATGATTTCTTTTTTAAACTTTTGATTCCATGCAAAAATGCATCTCTCTATGAACGGGTATATTGTTTCCATTTTTCATAATTGTCTTTAAAATAGGGGGGCAAATATCATTGCCAGAAATAAAAGAGAAATAATAACCATTAGCCCGGAAAGAAGCCAATGCAATTGCTTAAAAATAAATCCCACAATAGCTACTGCTAAGCCAATTCTTCCTGCTAGCTATTTTGCATTTTTTTGGTCCCCTTTTAAGATTACAAAGAAGCCCCCTGACAAGTATAAAATAAATGAAAGTACTAAAACAAGAACTTCGATATCCTCATAATATTCAAGATCTCTTGAAACTAGCAAAAACAACAATGCCAACGATAAGCAGCGTACTTAATAAAACTAAAAACGTCCCAATTTTCACCATTCTGCTCTTATTATTTAAACTTACATCAGTTTATCTAACTTTTATATTGAATGCTAAAGTTTATGAGAATAAAACTTGAAATTATTATTGATACAGGCAAAAGGAACTGCACTGTTCTTAAAATGAAAATTCTGTTCTATTTACTTGTATTTATTTAATTATGAAACATTTATAAAGTCAGCATTTTTTGTAATGAATATTATATCAACAACGTTTTTTTGTGCATCAACGGTTGTATTATTATCCGACAAACCATTCTTATTTTGTAATATTTGAAGATTTATAGTAAATTTATCGTTCAATCATATAATGTTTCGGAATGGAGCTGAACACTGCCTTTTCAATTTTCAACAAACTAAAATGTGACAATCTAAGCTTGCTTTATAATGGTAGCTTTAGTGATAGTATCACCCTAAAATTCATTGAGTTAAGCGAATATAATCTGAACACCAATGTTAATCTTTCAAAAATAAGAAACAGGGTTTCATTCCTTATGGCCGAATGTTTTCAGAACATTGTAAGACACGGTGAAGGAAGTAAAGTGGAAGGCTCAAAAGAAGATTTGCCCGGATTTTTCTCCACAAAAAATACCGGAAATACCTATTTTATTACATCAGGAAATTTAATTGATAAAAAAGACATTGAAAAGCTTGAAACTCAGCTAAAAAGGGTAAACAGCCTTAGCCAGGAAGAGCTCAAAGACTTGTATAGAAAAGTAATGGGTACAGAAGGCTTAACCGAACATGGCGGTGCTGGTCTTGGACTCATTGAAATGGCCAGAAAATCAGGTTATAAGATCGAATATTCATTCACCGAATTTGATGACTCTTTCTCATACTTCTATAATCAAATTAAATTGGCAAAGATTGATGAAAATGTCGATTTCAAGCTCAATGAGGCAATTGATTTTCATCAAATAATGAATGATCAAAATATTTTACTTATTCAGAAGGGTGATTTTTCGCAAGAAACCATTCTGCCAGTGCTAAAAATAATTGAACAAAACTTTCAGAAAAACAAGGGTTCTTATAAAAACAAATCAGTTTATCATGTTCTGGTTGAACTTCTTCAAAACATTAGCAAAAACAGTTTTGTAATAAACAACAGACACGAAGGAATTTTCCTGATTCAGCAAATCGATGAAACATATCATATAACAGCGGGTAATTACATAGCAGAATCAAAAGTTGCAACTTTTGAACGCAAACTAAAAACTGTTGAATTGGCTTCACTAGATGAACTGGAGTTTCTTTACGAAAAGGCACTGTTTGATGAAGGTTCTGATGACTCTTTGCCCGGACTCGGATTAATTGATATTGCCAAAGCCAGCAAAAAGCCAATAAAATTCTCTTTTAATGAGGTTGATGAGAAGTACAAGTTTTTTACCATTCAGGTAACAGTATAAAAAAGCTTGTAATCTTTACTTAATATTTTGTAAAAAAACCATAATAAATATCCTCTTGATTATTGTATGAAAGAGATGACTAAGAAAAAGTCTATACTAATCCTGATATTTACAATCTTTAGTATAACCATTGGCAATGCCCAAAAAGATACCGTCCCAATCACTGATCTTTTTGATCTGTCACTGGAAGAATTATTGAGTTTGGAAGTTACCGGTGTGAGCAGATATACGCAAAAAAGCGAGCAAATCCCAAGCACCATCATCGCATTTAACAGGCAACAGATTAAAGAAAAAGGATATATTAATTTATCCGATTTACTCAAAGATATTCCAGGGGTTGATGTTATTGAAAATGCAGGCCGATTTGGAGAATTATATTCTTTTCGTGGAGTTAGCGGGAATGACCGGTTTTTAATACTCATCAATGGACATAAATTGAATCCGGCCAGTGGAACGTTCTTATCTATTGGCAATTCTATTTCAATTAGCAATGCAAACAGAGTTGAAATTATCTATGGCCCTGCTTCAGCAATATATGGCGCCGATGCTTTTGCTGGTATTATAAACATTGTTTTTGATAATTCAGCGCTTGACTATTACAATTTTGATGTCTCAGGCTTTGCTAGTTATGGTTCAATGAATTCTGTAGATTTTGGAGTTGGAACAGCCGTTCTGTTGAAAAAAGATTTACTTCTAAACCTTAATGCAAGAGTATTTAAATCAGATGGTTTTGATGTTGTAGGGACCGATCCTGTATATCAAATCATAAATGACTATCCACCACCAATACCACAAAAATGCGATCAGCCAATTAATGACCACAATTTATATGCTGGAGTTAGTTATAAAGACTTCTCTTTAAATTATTATCGCCAACAATTTGATCAGGGCAATGCATTAGGGCACAGCCCCTTAATTTATGTTTTTGATAAACAAAACAGATGGAAAACAACTACTGATATTGTTTGGGCAACCTATAAAAAGCAGTTTGAAGAAAAAGGCAGTCTAACCATTGATGTCTCCTATAAAGCTCACATACAAGATAATAATACTGCTTTTCATAAATGGCTTTCACCGAACCTTCCTGAAGGAAGTTTTTTGCAGTTTATGACAGGAAAAGACAATACAATACAAAGCGTTATAACATACGATCAAAAAATTTCTGATAAGTTTCAATTTATAACCGGAATTGATTTTGAAAACACAACCAGTATTCCTCCTTATGCAAATGATGAAGTTCTGGGTCAACCAAGAAAGTATTTTGGCAAAGACAAACGCATTATTGATGATCAATTAACTATTACTGAAAACAGGTCTTCTGCATTTGGACAATTCAGTTATTCACCGAATAAAAAATTCAGTTTTGTTGTTGGGGCAAGATTCGATTATTCTGATAGTTACAAAGAAGTAATCAATCCTAGGGCAGGTTTAATTTTCACACCAATAGAATCGCTCAGTATTAAATTTAATTATGGCAGGGCTTTCCAGGCACCTTCGTTATTCTTTCAGTATGAGCAATTTAGCACTCCAACTATTACTATGTTGCCTTCAACGGATTTTCAGCAAACTGAACCAGATTTCAAACTTCAGAACCAGATAGTAAATTCGTATCAATTAAGTATCTCGAAAAAAATTGGGGACAATTTTCAACTAAAAGCAATTGGATACTACAATGATTTGACCAATTTAATTGAACGGAAACTATTTGCAGCGTACCCAACTGATTCGGTATATAACGAATTTTTCGATACATATACCAGTGGGCTAAGAAACGAGAATATTGGAGAAGCGAAAATTATTGGTGGCGAGTTTTATTTCGATGCCAAAATAATGGAAAAGCTCCTGATTAATGCAAATTATTCGTATTGTCATGCAGTATCGAAAGTTGAGGGAGGTCAAGAGCAGGAAATTCCAAGAGTGGCTCCACACAAAATAAGAATTGGAATCTCTGTTAATGAACTATTTAAGTACTTTTCAATTTCTCCTCAATTTTCATGGAATGGTAGCAGTTATAATGCAAATACGAACGTCTACCCAGATAACAGGCAAGAAAGTTATTCTTCGCTGGATGTATATCTCACAGTAAAAAACCTAAACAAACACCTCGAATTATTCGCAAACTTTAACAATTTGCTTGACACTAAAATCAGGCAACCGGGGTTATACACTCAAATGGCAGTTTACACAGCCACAATACCTCAACAGGGTTTCAATTTTAATGCCGGAATTAAGGTGTTTTTTAGGAAATAACATTTTAGCCATTAATTTCCCTGTCTCTGAAACCAAGAAGATAAAGCAAAGCATCTAAACCAATATTAGAAATGGCATTTTTGGCAGATTCTTTCACTTTTGGCTTGGCATGAAAGGCAATACCCAGCCCGGCCAATTGCAACATTGGTAAATCATTAGAGCCATCACCAACGGCAATAACCTGCTCTAAGTGAATATCTTCTTTAAATGCCAAAAGCTTTAGCAATTCCGCCTTTCGATTTCCATCAACAATTTCATTTAGGTGCTTCCCTGTAAGCTTTCCATCTATGATTTCCAATTCATTGGCAAAAACATAATCCACTCCAAGCTTATTCTTTAAGTAATTTCCAAAATAATTGAATCCACCTGAGAGGATAGCAGTTTTGTAACCATATTGTTTTAGTGTTTTAAACAATCGCTCAGCACCTTCTGTAATTGGAAGATTTTCAGCAATATCTTTCATTACTGATTCATCCAAACCTTTCAACAAAGCAACACGTTGAATAAAACTTTCATTGAAATCAATTTCGCCCCGCATGGCGCTTTCGGTAATGGCACTTACCTTCTCTCCCACTCCGGCACGATAAGCCAGCTCATCAATTACTTCGGTTTGAATTAAGGTTGAGTCCATGTCAAAGCAGACTAACCTTCGGTTACGACGAAAGATATTGTCTGCCTGAAAAGCAATATCAATCCCCAGGTTACTAGCAATAGCTGTAAATTCTTTTTTCATTTTTGCCACATCCCGAGGTGTGCCACGCACAGAAAATTCAACTACCGAACGGGTATTTTTATCGCCATTATCCAACTGCGGTCGTCCTGAAAGACGCGAAATAAAATCAATATTTAACCCTTGTTCTGCAATTACAGCGGTCACCTTTGCCAAATGAGTTGCTTTTAGTTTGCGAGATAATAAGGTAATAATATACCTGTCTTTTCCCTGTTGGTGCACCCATTCTTCATAATCATCAACTGGAATTGGAGTGAATTTTACATTAATGCCTAACTCATAAGCTTTAAAAAGAAGTTCTTTTAAGATGGGAGAACTTTCGTCTTTTTCAGGCACTTCAAACAAAATACCTAACCCCAAATCATCATGAATAACAGCCTGACCAATATCCAATATATTTACGTCATTTTCGGCTAATATTCCGGTCAAGGTAGCTGTAACACCACATTTGTCTTCACCAGTAATATTCAATAGAATAATTTCTTTGTTTTTAGGCATTTTTACTACTATTTTTTATTAGAAATGGCAAATTTAGCAATATTCTTTTTAGGAAAAAGCAGTTTTAGTAATAAGTAACTTAACTAAAATTTAAACAAGTGAAATAGTGGATGTTTTTAAATGCACCACCTGCCTTGAATGCATGTTTTTTTTCCCTGGACTCAGGCTTATATGAAAAGGAATCTATAAGTTAGGGCTAATATTATGTTTTTTATAATATTTATCAATTGCTTCCACAGCTTCATCAGCTGTATTAGTCAAAACAAATAAGTCCAAATCTTCAGGACTGATGTTTTCGTGCTCATTCAACATTGTTTTTTTCACCCAATCTATCATTCCACCCCAAAACTCTTTGTCAACCAATACAATTGGAAACTTTCCAATTTTTCCTGTCTGAATAAGTGTTAATGCCTCAAATAACTCATCACAGGTGCCAAAACCACCTGGTAAAACAATAAAGCCCTGTGCGTATTTAATAAACATCAGTTTTCGAACAAAAAAGAAGTTAAAAACCAAATTCTTATCATAATCAATATAAGGGTTACTTCCTTGTTCAAATGGAAGTTTAATGCTTAGTCCAACAGATTTTCCTTTAGCCCGTTGAGCACCTTTGTTGGCAGCTTCCATGATTCCGGGTCCACCACCTGATATCACTCCAAAGCCCAATTGGGATACCTTAAATGCAATTTCTTCGGCAAGTTTGTAATCTGCATCTTCGGGCTTAGAACGTGCTGAACCAAAAATACTTACACAAGGTCCAATCTTGGCCATTTTATCAAAGCCCTCAACCAACTCTGATACTACTTTTAAAATATGCCACGAATCCTCCGTTTTTATATCATGCCAATCTCTTTGTTGAAAGGCTCTTTTAATTCTTTCTTCTTCAAATTTATTCATTAGTTCTTGTTTTAATTTAATTCATACAAAAGCCAAACGTTTGGGTCTATTTTCACCTCTTTTACCTTTCTGTCTTTACTCAAACGAATTGACTCTAAAAATTCTTTTTTCTTAACTTCTAAACTAATCAATTCTGATGACTTATCATCATAGACTATTTGTAGCTCAACCGGAAACTTAAAAACAAAACCATCAGCTTGTTTTTGAACAAGTTGCAGCCTAATTGAATTATCTTCTTGTTTCCAGCTAAAATTAATAATCGGGTGGCCAGAATGATAAAGCCATTGTTTAAAGAAATCGTTAAGTTTTTTGCCACTCACTTTTTCAGCAACTTTAATAAAATCATTAGTCGATGCATTTCCATATTTAAACTCGCTGTAATATTCACGTAAAACTTTCCAGAAAAGTTCATCACCAATTTGCTTTCTCAACATGTGTAGCACCCAAGCACCTTTTTCATACGAATTGGGGTTCAACATGCTCATGTAGTTATAATTTAAGCTGTCAATTACCGGAGCATTATTCTGCCTAAAATAGTACAATACCTCTTCTTGCTGACTTTTCAGCATCCTTTTAAAATATTCACGGCCAAATTTTTGTTCAAAATACAGATCGGTTAAATAAGTTGCAAATCCTTCGCTTAACCATAAGTGTGAAAAATCGGTTTCAGTTGCGCAATTGCCAAACCACTGATGGGCTATTTCATGCACCACGGTTTCATCCATACTTCTGGTTCCAGCTACACGATTTTCGGGATAAAAAATAGCACCGGCATTTTCCATTCCGCCAAAAATGGTTGACGATTGCACACTGGCCAGCTTTTGGAAAGGATAATCACCAATCCTTTCAATAAAAAATTTCATTGCGTTGGCAGTTTCGTCAAACTTTTTGATACCTCTTTCCTTATTTTGAGGATAAACCCAGTCAGATAATGGAATATTGCCAACTTCACCTTCTTTTTCAACTACAAATTCAGCTACACCAAAAACCATTACTTTGGTCGGAATCGGGCTTATCATCTCATATTGATATAATTTTGCATCTTCACCTACCATTCTATCTTTCTTAAGGACACCATTCGCAATTACTGAATATTTTTTCGGAACAGTAATATTAAACTCAACAATTGCTTTATCAAGAGGGGAGTCAACACAGGGAAACCAATTTTGAGCTCTGTCGGGCCAATTATCGCAAAAGAAAGTTCGATTACCATACATATTTCTACCAATTATCAACCCATCTATTGGGATTCCAGAATAAACAATTGTAAAATCATAAACACCTCTTTTTAAGCTACTTGCTCCAATATTCAACAAATCATTTTGATGAACGAAATCGATATCCTTACCATTACATTTCAGCTGCTTAACCTGCATCCCTTTTGAATATTTTTCGTTAACCAGGTTAAAAGAAATGCTTTTGACAGAATCTCCCAGCTTTACTTTAACAACGGCAACACCTTCAATTGCATTTGTTGTATCATTTAGCTTGATATTCAATGTATATTTTAAGACATCAATCTTGCTTAATTGTGGAACTATTTTTTGCGCTGGTGAATTCCCGATTATGAAAATTGCTAGCAAAAAAGTTATCCCAAGTTGTTTTATGTTTGAGTTCTTCATGTTTTAAAAATTACCGACTAAAGTTATAAAAAGAAATAGATCTAAAAGTAAAATTAAAATTTGCAGGGTAATTTATGTTTGAGATTTATTCATTAAGCAAAATAATGTTAAATTATAGCAATGTGGCTTGGGAAAAAGAAAAACATACCTTATATTGCCAAAATCCGATATAGGACGTATTTTAAAGCGTAAAATCTTTAATGGCTTACTTAATTAATTTGGATAAGGAACAAAAAATCATCCTATACAAAGTATCAGGCGTGATAAAAAAAGGAGATGTTGGTATTGCCTGGGAAAAAATATTCAATATGCCAGAATTTTTCAGGTTAGGCTATGATATTCTTGCAGATTACAGTGAGGCAGAATTTAAGTTTTCTATTAGTGACACAAAAGTACTTGATCCTGTGCTAAATGCTTCAAGTTCAAAGGTTCCTGGAAAAAAAATAGCCGCGATTGCCAATATGCCATACACTACTGCTGTTACAATGATTGTACAGGGAAAATTTCATGCAGATTTGGGGTACAACACAAGAATATTTTCTACAAAAGAAGCAGCCATGAAATGGTTAAAAGAATAAAAAAACCCAGGGTTTTTATAAATTCTTCATCTTAGTATTATAAAACAGCTAAAATTTTCTTCCACAATGTAATATGAGCTATTCCATTATTCCAGATAAGAAATTGAAAATAATCAAGCACAAACTAATTGGAGATCTTGATAAATCAAATATGGGCAAAGCATGGGAAGAAATTGCTAAAATGAAGGAGTTTGATGAACTTGGATACAACGTTCTTTCTGATTATCGTGATGCTAACTTTAAGTTTAAAATCGAAGAAACAGAATTTTTAGACGATTTTATTGCTGGTGTTAAAGAAATCATGAATGGCAAAAAGGGAGCGGTTATAGTCAGTGTACCACTAAACACAGCAATATCTGTTCTGATAACTGAAAAGTTTAAAAAAGTCCCTAATTACGAAATAAAAATATTCTCAACCGAAGAGGCAGCAATTGAGTGGTTAAGCAAATAATTTATCTGAAAAATTTGATATTTCGCCACACCATAATTCATACCCCTTTCTGTTCATATGCAGTCCATTTTCTATATAATATTCAGAAATTGGGAAGTTATGCTCATTAAGCATATGTTGGTAAATATCAATAAAATACAGCCTTGAACCATCGTTTTCAGTTTCCTTTTTTATTAAATCATTTGTAAACTTGATACGATCATTCACGTTCCATCTTGCAAGACTTGGTTTTATTGAAATGAAAGCAACCGGAATGTTTTCAAAATATTTTCTTACTAGTGAAACAAACTGTTGAAAAAAGATCAAGACTTCCTCAGGGTATCTTTCATTACCTAAATCATTATCCCCGGCGTAAAGTAAAATAGATTTTGGTTCGAAAGGCAAAACCACCCGGTCGAAATACCAGGCACACGAGGCCAATGTTGCTCCTCGAAATCCTAAGTTCACTAATTTTGCTTTAGGGAAATCTTCTTCCATTGTATTCCACATTTGAATAGAAGCACTTCCAATTGCTACATGCCTGGATTTAAAATCATCAGATTTTGCTTTGTTTTCCAGTTCTCTTATATCATTTTCAAACCAAAACATAAAACTAGAGTTAGAAAAATAGTACTGCAAGTATATGAAATTCTTATGACAAAAGCCTTTAGAATTGATATATTAGTAGTTTTTATCAGAAAATTATCAATATAAATAAAACAATTGTCAATCTTTGTCTAATCTACGTTCCTGTTTTTTTATAAATTTAATCTCAACTCTTCAGTAAGCAGAACGAAAGTAGATGATTCAATAACTATTTTATACTTATGAGATGAAAAAAACAATTGCTTCAAAGGGGAATAAAAAACGAAAAGCTCACAAAAAAACAAATTTATTTTTACTATCTTAATGCAAAATTGGACTTAAAAAAAATGGCTGGAGCAAGATTATAACATGCTTTATAACATGTTTTCAGGTAAAAGAAATAATTTACTTTTGCGCCTCATTTTAACATCGAAATTTAAAAAAATTATGAGTATTGGAAAGCAAGGAAACCCTGCAGTTGTTGGATTAGCCGGATTTGGACTAACTACTTTATTACTACAGTTTCATAATATTGGATTAATGGGACTAGGCCCTGTTGTGGCAATGGGATTCATTTTTGGAGGTTTAGCACAATTAGTTGCAGGATTTGCTGAACAAAAAATGGGGAATAATTTTGGATTTGCCGCTTTTACCAGCTATGGATCATTTTGGATCGGTTTAGGCATTATATGGATCCTGAATCATCTTGGAGTTTATAAATCAACTACAACTGATGTTGGCTACTATCTTATTGCCTGGACAATGTTGACAGCTATTTTCTGGATTGCTTCATTATATATCCACTCAGCTATGGCTACTACATTCACACTACTTCTTATAGGATTTATTCTATTGGATCTGGGGCATTTCAGTCTCCCTGTTTTTAATGTGGTAGCTGGATACGAGTTGATTATTTGCGCCCTTTCAGCCTGGTATATGTTGGCTGGCATTGTTATAAACGATGTTGCCGGCAGAGAAATTTTAAAAATGGGCGAGCCCTGGTCGAAAAAATACTTTGGCTCAAAAAAAATCTCGATTGAAACACACTTATAATCAAAACTTTAAGCTTAAAAAGACTTCAATATAAAGATTATAAGCCTAAAAACACTTGCAAAATAACTGCAAGTGTTTTTTATTTCTTCTCATAAGCCTTTTTAACACAAAAACCAAATCGATAATAGGCTAAATAAGCATAGAGATAAGCCTCTTGAATAAAAAATGAAATCAATTGAAACCCGAATTATCATCTTAGTAATCATTACAATTCTTGTAATTGCAACAGGAATCCTTTTAAATAAAAAGGAAAAGCCGTATAATATCGCCATCACAACAGTACATAAACTACTTTCAATTGCATCAATAATTCTTTGTATTACAATAGCTTATTATCAGTAAAAAGTGGTTGGATTTTCTATAATGAACCTAATCCTTGTTTCAATTTCGGTAATGTTTTTACTGTCGACAATTGATTCTGGTGCATTATTGACAATTGAAAAACCAATCCCCAATTTTATTGCCATTTTACACAAGCTTTCTTCGATTTTCTCAATTAGATTTTGTGCTTTTGTAATTTATCGATTTTACTAAAAAACTAAGTTTTAAGTTCTAAGCTCTAATATCTGAGCTCCCAAACAACACCAAAATAAACCGTTCTAAGTTGGTAGTTACTATAAGTATGTGTACTGTAGTCATTGCCATAAACAGGATTACCAGGATTCTCAAAATTTAGTAAGTTGTTGCAGGAAGCATAAAAAATGAATACCTGGTTATAAAACCGCATATATTTGCTCATATTAACACTAACACTATTGTAACCAGCATATTGTGCGCTATTAAATGTATTTGAATAAAAAGGCTGGTAAAAACCACTCACATCATCATATTGCGAGTTTACAACAGGGGTATAATACAATCCAGGTCTGCCTATGTAAGTAATTGCGGCAGTAAAAAGTTTAGGATTACTATAATTCAAAGTAGTTTTTACAAAATAATTCAAATCTTTCTCGCCCTTGTATTCTTCTCCATCAATTCGAACCTGCTGATTTAAGTATGTATTTGCAAAAGTCCATTTCAGGTTCTTTGAAAAATAATAATCAAAATAAACCTCGGCACCTTTGGTTAAAGTAACTTCTATAGTTCTGTAGTCAGAATCAACTCGTTTACCTGTTTCATCTTTGTAAAACACAGCAGCATTTATTTTCAGTTTGTTTATCTCTAATTCATAATCTAAAGCAACTTGCTCACTCTTGAGCAATTCATAGTTTTCCATGAAATAAGTAGGCACGGTATAACTATGGTATAAGCCGCCACTTAAAAGAACACTTTGTTTACTATCGAAATGATATTTAATTCCAAGTTGAGAACTAAGGTAAGAATCCCCGTTTTCAACAGGAATATTTTTACGAATGCCTCCCGATAAAAACGCTTTATCAGTGATGCTATAACTTGCATATAAATAACCTTCAAGCAATTGATTTTCAATTGAATTATCATTATAGTAATTCTCCGAAGCAGGTGATAATGCATAATAATTTGTTGCAATACTATCTCTAAACTTATCACTTGAACAGTCGTGATTCATCCCTAGCTGAAAATTTAGTTTTTCATTTACAATTTGCTTGTAATCAAGGGAAGTGTAAATCTGTTTGCGTTTGTTTTTTGAATACACATTTCCGTATGAGTAACTTGTTTTACTGAAATTTGTACCATTACTTATTGAAATAAGCCCTTTTTTTAATTCGTATTTCAAATTTATGATGTTAAAATTCCTGCTTTTCTCACCAACAGCATCACCTTTATAAGTGTGTAAATCAAAGTTCACCCGATAATCTTCTATAATTCCATAACTAAATAAATTGAATATCAGCTTTTTACCAAGAATTGAATGAAAATTAATTCCTGCATCTTTACTGCCAAATCCTCTCAAACCGGAAATATTCGCTCCATTTATCTCCATAAAAGCATCAGAAAACTGAAAGTTTGCATAGGATTGTAAAAAGGAGTGTCCCTTTATTTTTTGAGATAAAAATACTCCTGCATGAGCCAATCCTGCAGATAAACTTAGACTATTTTCATTTAAATCATTAATGGTTTCTATTTCAACCAAGCCAGCACTGGTATTTCCATAAGTTAACGGTGGATTACTTGCATAAATGTATTGTTTATGAACAATTTCGGTATTAAACAAGCTAAAATGCCCCACCCCATCTATCTGGCTATTTCTGACTGGCCGATATACAGGTATGCCATTCACTACCACCCTGGTTCTGTCAGCTGCACTTCCGCGTAACGAAGGATTTGCAGATTCGTCCGTAGTAGTTGAAGCAGGTAAAGCAGTAATTGCTTTTAAAGGATCTCCACTAGAAATTGGGTTTAAATAAATATCTAAAGCTTCCATTTTTGTTACAGAAAATTGCTCTGAAACAGGCTCTTTTGCAATAATGTTTACCTGTTCCAATGTCTGATTATCTTCTTCAATTTCTATCTGAATAACTTCTCCAAGTGCCAACCTATTTAAGGTTAACCTTTTGATTTTAAACCCAATAAAAGAAACAATCAATGTGTCATTTGTAATAGATTTATCTACTTTTATAGTAAAGTTGCCATCAAAATCGGTTGTTTTACCAGCTTGTGGATTGGATTGCAGGTATACATTTGCAGCAAATACCGGCTGACCATCTGCATCTTTTACTATTCCGTTTATCACTGTTTGTGAAACAACTGAATAGCAGATAATTGTGAATAATAGAGCAATTAAAATCTTCATTTTAGTAGTTTTTTGGAAATGTTTGTTTTTAGTCTTTGGTTTATTTAAAAATTTGACGCATTGAAACCTTTAACTAACTAATTATCAACACTATAAGTTTTAATTTCTAATGTCTAATTCCTACTTTCCAACTAGCTTAGGTGCCAACTGAGCGAGTAAAAAACTTTGTGGATAAGCTCCATTAGCCTCCTTATAGAACTTTACAGCCAAATCCCATTTTTCTTTTTTAATATAGAACTTAATCAGTGTTTCATAAGCCTCTTCTTTACCCCATGATGGTAAATATTCATTTTTCACCTTTTGAACAGGTAACGAAATCGCTTTTAGAGCATATCTTTCAACTTTTTTACCTCCTCCGTATCGCTCAGGTGTGAAAAAATCATTGCTGGCCACCACATAGTTGACACGTAAATTAGTCGAATCGATAGCCATTGCGGCTTCAAGACTGGCTTCAACTTTTTTTGCAATAAAAGGAGCTTGCATACCAGAATGAAACTGAAAAGAAAACCCTTGAAGCATTGCTAATAAAGCATAATCTTCAGCATTTTTGTTTTTTAAATTGTCTAATAAATCAACACCTAAAGCACAAATTTGTCCTGCTTTTTTCTTGTCTTTTGCGTCCAGGTAAAATATTGATTCATAAAACTTCAGATAAGATCTCCAATAAATAACCAAATTGTTTTTTCGAGTTTCATAAAGCTTTTCCAATTTAGTGTCTAATTCAGTTATAAGCTTTGCATCCTTTGTTATCATACTTTGCACAAAACCCTGTAAAATTTTTGATTGAATTCCATTTAACAGACTGTCTGTCTGAACATTGTACTCATAACGGTCGTAGCTAATACTATTGGTTCCTGCATTTTCAGAGGAATTTCCAGCACATGACCAAAACATCATTGAAATAATAAATAATCGCATCATAATTTTCGTGTTTTAATTTTTGTAAACTAGTTTATTTTATAAACTTAATTAGTAAAAAAATTATTTCTTGTTTATATATTGCTTTATAGCAGCCACATATTCATCAAAAGCTTCCACCCCTTGTTTTGTTATCTTACACACAGTAAGTGGATAATTTTTCTTAAACGTTTTATTCACCTCAATATATTTTGCCTCTTTCAGCTTTGTTATTTGCACACTTAAATTGCCCTTTGTTGCCCCTGTCTCTTCAAGCAAATAAGTAAACTCTGCAGATTCTACCGAAACCAGTAACGACATAATTTGTAACCGAAGTTGAGAATGCAAAAGAGGATTAAGTTCTTTAAACATGTTTTTTTACTCGATACTTTAGCAAATAACCAGGAACAAGATAAGCAGTAATTGTTGACAAACCTGAAACCAATACAACATACTCCAAAGGTACAATCAAACACAAAACCATCCAAAGCCAGCAAGAAAGTCCACCAATAATTAATGGTTTAAAATCAAGTAATCCGCCAGTAACCATTGTAGCAACAGCTGATAAAAGTAAAATAAATACAGGGATATAGTCGCCATAAATTCCGAGCACCCCAACAATAACATTGATAAATATGATGCTAATAAAAAATCCCCCCCAAAGATAAGGCATTGCTGAACCATATACCGTTTTAGCTTTCACTTTTCTCGAAAGCCGGTAACCAACAATTCCCGATATAATGCCACCAACTGCCATCATAATTGGCCAACCGATATAATAATAAGAAAAATCCAATCTTTCCAGAGTGAAATGAATTACACTTACTATTAATGCCAACCATCCCCATAGGATAAAAAAGAAACTATTATCCCGAAATTTCACCTTTGAGTTTTCAATCATCTTCTGAATGATTTGCAAACTTTGTTGTTCATTCATTTGTGATTCCATATAATTTTAGTTTTAATCTCAACAAATATAAACTAGTTTACATTATAAACCAAAACAAATTTTTAACATTTCTGACAAAATGACTTTTCTAATTACGATTAAGAGACAATATGTCGTTAAATATCAGCCAAATACAGCCATTTTGACTTATTTTTCATTCAAATTTTCAGTGGCAATAAAATTGATCAAACATGTACAAAATTCAACTAAAATCCTAAAACATGAACTTGAATAACTTTACAATAAAATCACAAGAGGCTATTCAAAAAGCTTCTGAAATAGCCCAATCAATGAGCCACCAGGCTATTGAGACCGGGCACATTTTAAAGGGCGTTTTTTCAACCGATGAAAATATTAGTTCATTTATTTTCAGCAAGTTGAACATAAATATTCGAAACATCGAGCAAATACTTGATAGCATTGTACATTCCTATGCAAAAGTTTCCGGTGGAGAAGTTTATCTTTCAAAAGGTGGACAAAAAGCGCTTCAAAATGCCATTCAATCATCCAAAGAATTTGGCGACCAGTTTGTTTCAATCGAACATGTTATTGTTGGTATTCTGAAAGCCGGAGACCAGGTTTCGCAAATGTTAAAAGACCAGGGAGTTAATGAAAAAGATTTGCTGGCTGCCATTCAGGAACTGCGGAAAGGTTCAAAAGTCAACAGTCAATCGGCAGAAGAAACTTATAATTCTTTGGAGCGATACGCCATTAACTTAAACGAACGTGCAAGAACAGGCAAACTAGACCCTGTAATCGGACGTGATGATGAGATTAGAAGGATTCTGCAGATATTATCTCGAAGGACTAAAAATAATCCTATCCTGATTGGTGAACCAGGTGTAGGTAAAACTGCAATTGCTGAGGGTTTAGCTCATAGAATCATCAACGGAGATGTTCCTGAAAATCTGAAAACCAAACAGATATACTCGCTTGACATGGGTGCGTTAATAGCAGGTGCCAAATACAAAGGCGAATTTGAAGAGCGATTGAAAGGTGTTGTTAAAGATGTTTTGGCCTCCGACGGTGAAATCATTTTGTTTATAGATGAAATTCATACGCTTGTTGGTGCAGGTAAGAGCGAAGGCGCTATGGATGCTGCTAACATATTAAAGCCAGCATTGGCAAGAGGAGATTTAAGAGCAATTGGGGCAACTACACTCAATGAATATCAAAAATATTTTGAAAAAGACAAGGCCCTTGAACGTCGTTTCCAGACAATTATGGTAGATGAGCCAGATAAATTAAGTGCTGTAGCTATTCTACGTGGATTAAAAGAGCGGTATGAGAATCATCATAAGGTCAGAATTAAAGATGATGCAATTATAAGCGCAGTTGAACTTTCGCAACGCTATATTTCAGACAGGTTTTTGCCAGATAAGGCTATTGATTTAATTGACGAGGCTGCTGCTAAACTTCGTTTAGAAATGAACTCAGTTCCCGAAGAAATTGATGAGTTTCAGCGCAAAATAAAGCACCTGGAAATTGAACGTGAAGCTATTAAACGTGAAAAAAACAAAAAACGACTTGAAGCGTTAAATGAAGAGATTGCAAACTTGCAGGAAGGCTTAAATGAACAAATGGCCAAATGGAAATCAGAAAAGGAAATCATTGAAAAAATTCAAAAGGCCAAACAGGATAAGGAAAACTATAAATTAGAAGCTGAAAGGGCGGAAAGAGAAGGTGATTTTGGTCGAGTAGCTGAATTACGCTACGGTAAAATACAGGAAGCCGAAAGTAATATTGAAAAATACAAACTTGAATTACAAGAATTACAGTCTAATTCTCAACTCATTAAAGAAGAGGTAGATACAGAGGATATCGCAGAGATTGTAGCTCGTTGGACCGGAATCCCAGTTTCAAAAATGCTTCAAACTGAAAGAGAAAAACTATTGAAATTGGAAGAACAAATTCATGAAAGAGTAGTTGGCCAGGAAGAAGCGATTGAAGTTGTTGCTGATGCAGTGAGAAGAAGTCGTTCAGGAATGCAGGATCCCAAACGACCAATTGGTTCTTTCATCTTTTTAGGAACAACTGGTGTTGGAAAAACCGAATTAGCAAAGGCTTTAGCTGAGGTCCTTTTTAGTGATGAAAATATGATGACCAGAATAGATATGTCTGAGTATCAGGAAAGGCATTCTGTTTCGAGGTTAATTGGAGCACCTCCAGGATATGTTGGTTATGATGAAGGAGGTCAATTGACTGAAGCAGTTAGAAGAAAACCTTATTCGGTTGTATTGCTTGATGAGATAGAAAAAGCGCACCCAGATGTATTTAATATTTTATTGCAAGTACTTGATGATGGAAGACTTACCGATAATAAAGGGCGGGTTGTCAATTTTAAAAACTCCATTATTATTATGACCTCTAACATTGGTTCTCACATTATACAGGAGAGTTTTGAAAATGCCAATGAAAACAATAAAGAGGGAGTTCTGGAAGATACTAAAAACAAAGTGTTTGAGCTGTTAAAAAAATCAATCAGACCAGAGTTTTTGAACAGAATTGATGATATAGTGATGTTCACTCCACTAGAAGAAAAAGACATTGCACAAATTGTTCGTATTCAGCTAAATGGAATAAATAAATTACTTGCAGAAAATGGTTTTCAATTAGAAATTACAGATAAAGCAATTGATTGGATTGCCAAAAAAGGTTACAATCCTCAATACGGTGCCAGGCCCGTAAAAAGAGTATTTCAAAAACAGATATTGAATGAGTTATCCAAACAACTGTTGGCTGGAACTGTCCAAAAATCAAGTGCAATTTTAGTAGATGAAAAAGAAGGGAAACTAGTTTTTGAATGAACAATTTAAAAAGATACTGGTTACTGGATGATGGTTTCTTGTTTTTCCGGAAACCATCATCCAGTAACCAGTATCAAGTCTAGTCAAGCAATTCTGAAATTTTTGCTCTTAGTTCATCGCCACGAAGGTTTTTTGCTATAATCACACCTTCTTTATCAAGAAGCACTGTATGAGGAATTGAACTAACACCATATAATTTCCCAGCTGCACATTTCCATCCTTCTAAATCAGAAATTTGTGGCCAGGTTAACCCATCATCATTTATCCCTTTTATCCAGTTTTCTCTTTTGTTATCAAACGAAACGCCCAAAATTTCAAATCCTTTGTCTTTGTAGTCTTTATAAAGTGCAACATTATTTGGATTTTCTCTTCTGCAAGGTCCACACCATGATGCCCAAAAATCAATTAGCAGGTATTTTCCTTTTAAAGATGACATTGCAATTGGGTTTCCGGTAGTATCATTTAGAGTGAAATCAGGTGCTTTTTTTCCAATATCAACACTGTATAATACATCTACTTTTTCCTTTAATTTTTGATAATAAACTGATTCACTAAGACTTGAATCCAACAGACTTACCAATGAATCAAGTTCAGCAACCGGAGAAGAATAAAAGAAATTACTTCTTGTTAAAATATATGGAGTAACAACAGATTTGTCATGGGTTCCAATATAATTTTTGATAAATGTGTTTTTATCAGCATCTAAAGCTTCCCAGGTTTCTTCCAACTGCTTGACTAGATCTTCATTCCCCTCCTTACTTGCCTCTGAATATTGCGTATATAAATCTTTTTCTTTGTTATCAAAAGGTTTCATTTCATCTTGATATTGTTTATACTCATCTTGCGACTTTGAGCCTTTAACTACAATATTATCAAGACTATCAATATGACCAGCTACATCAATTGTTGAATTATCAAGAAAGATGCCTGACATATGTTCTCTATCACCAAAAGTTAAATAATACATTTCGGCGAAATCTACAGCGCCTTTAAAATTAAATTTACCCTGAGTGCTTAAAACAGAATCAACACTTTTTAGATCACCGTCTACCACTTTTTGCAGGTAAACATAACCAGAATCAAAAGCTGCAATAGTTCCATTAATCGTAAAGCCAGTTTGGTCCTCTGTATCTTGCTGATTACAGGCAAATACCAATACCACAACAGATAATACAAATAAGATTTTTTTCATAATAAGTTTTTTTTGGAAACTTTGTTTCAAAGTTTATATTAAAGTTAATCTATTGAAATTCAACAAACTCTCTATCATAGAGCAATTAAATTTCATTATAAAACCCCCTAAGAGGGTTTCACAAAGATATTTTTAAGAATTAAAAATCAAGTATTAAAACTTAAAATATTGGATTTGGCTTTGCAGATATCCAGCGTTACTTGCCAACTTGGTCAGAAGTAGCAGTAAGTTCTTCTGTTGAAGCCAAATTCTGCTGAATAACAGTATCGAAACTTATAATAATTCTTTTGTAGAGCGATTATTCGCTTCGCTCATGAGATCACTTCGTTAAGTTAAGTTTCTTTATAAATCCCTCTATGAGGGTTTCACTTGTTTAAATTTTAGTTAAGTAATTGATATTTATTCACCTTTCTTAAACTATTTATATGGAGTTCATGAGCTTCACAAGGTTAAACATATTCTTTTGTAGAACGATTATTCGCTTCGCTCATGAGATCACTTTGTTAAGTTAAAATTCTATATAAACCCCGAAGGCTCAGCATAAGCTAATCCCTCTGCGCCTCCGCTAAAGCTTCAGCGGCACGCGGAATGAGGGTTTCATTAGAATAAGTTCTTACAATAAGCTGCATTTCAACTTTATCAGGAATAATATTGTGTTTTGTTCCGCCATGTATTGAGCCTATTGTTATTAAAGCCGTTTCAAAAGGTTAGTAATTCAGGATAATAATAAGACAATCAAGAACTTATTAGGTTAGCATTCCAAAAATTTCAATCAGTTTTTCTGGATTTAATGTTCTTTTAACAAAATTTAAATTTTTATCGAGCGATACAAATTGACCTGCTTTTTTTAAAATGTTAATAAATAAAGTAAGGTTTATAAGCATAGTCCAATAATTTTTTGTTTAGAAAGTCTATATCTTTGACTTAAAATAGTGAATTATGAAAAACATTTTAATTCTTTTAATCCTCCTTCTTCCTCAGATATTAAAAGCCCAAAAACCACCCATAAAATGGAAAGAAATTCCAATGGAAGATTTACAGATGACAAGTTATTCTTTGGACACTTCGGCTTCTGCAGTTGTTCTTTGCGATTACGGACAATACTATTTTGATATCAATCCGAATGGTCAAAACCTATTTTTATTCAATAAAAGGCACTTGAGAATAAAAATTCTTAAAAAAGAGGGATTAAGATATGCAAAAATGCGAATTCCATTTATTGACATGACCTGTGAAAAACTGTCTGAAGAAAATCCTATAGTTATTAAAGGAATGACTTATAATTTATCGAAAAAGGGAGAGGTAGAGGCTACAAAGTTTAAAAGGAAAAATATAAATTATATAGATTCAACCAATTGCATGAAGATTGCAGAATTTGAATTGACTAATGTAAAAGTTGGCTCTATCATAGATTTTTACTACGAAAAGCCCACACTTGATTTTGCTGAGCCTCAAAGCTGGTATTTTCAAAGAGAAATTCCTATTCGCTACAGTGAACTAAGAATGCAGGTTCCAAGATATTTTCAATATTTATTTTCACCTGTAAATTTTGAAAATTTTGATATTGCAGAAGAAACTAATTACTCAAGAACATTGATTTTTACGCCCAAAATTAGATATTATAGATATAATAGGAGTTATCACTTTGATTTATCGGGGAAACAATTGCAGTTTGTTAAAATGAATAACGAGGCAATAAAATACCAGGGTTTCATTTACAGCCCTGAAAAACACATACAAAAACTTAACATTCATCTAGTTAGGGCAATAAATGAAAATTATGGATATGCATGGCAATATATTACTCATCGGTTATTCACTACCACTGTTGAGGGGTATGAGAATTATGAGCCCATTCAAAAAAATTCGATTATTTACCCAGCAGGATACATTCTTTATAACCTGCATGATTGGGAAAAAGTTAATGAAGAACTTTTGAAAAGTGACCGTTTTGGTTTACCTCTAATTAAGCATTGGGAGTATCAGCCATATTTAAGCAATATGCTCGAAGGGAAAACAACTGACATTGAAAAAATGAAAGCCATTTACGATTATGTTCGCAAAAATATTAAATGGAATGGCGAATATGATATTTATGTTCGCTCTGTTTTTAATCCTGGCTTATCAAAGCTTTATACAAAAATTACCAAAAAGCTAATAAAAGAAAAGAGCTTAAAACGACCATTTGAAGCAAAAGAAGGTACAAGCAGTGAAGTCAATTTCATTCTGATATCGTTATTAAACAAGGCAAAAATTGAAACTCATCCGGTTCTAATTAGTACTCGTGATAATGATCAGGTAGATACCAATATCCCAGATCCCAGACAATTTAATCATGTGCTTGCCTTAGCAAAAATTGGTGATGAAGAATTTCTTTTGGATGCAACTGACTCACTAAGGCCATTTCAGCTGATTGGCAAAAATCATTTAACAAACTCAGCATTTCTGGTTAAAGGAAAAGATTTTGGTTGGCTGGAAACTAAAGATATCGAAACAACATCAACCAATATTGTTGAGAAAGTTATTGTTCATGAAAATTCAGATATTCAACAAAGCTGCATTGTAAAATGTACGGGCTATGATGCAATTGATTTAAGACGAAAAATAAAGCAAGAAGGGAAAGAATCTGTTTATACGCAAATCAATGGTTTGGCCGATTTAAGCAACAGTAAATCGGTTGACAATATTGAGAATGAACTACTTCCTCTAACATTCAGTTCCACATCAAATGAACATTTTAGTAGTGACGAATTTATCATCAAACCTAAATTTGCGCCTAAATTCACTCAAAAAGATTTTACAGAGTTTATTCGTATGTATCCTGTTGAATTTGAATACCCTTACAAAAAATCATATGTGCTGGAAATAAATTTACCCGAAGGTTACGATTGTCAGCTTCCTAAAGATGCTAACTTTTCTACATTCGGGGACCAGGCCTATTTCACCTATAAATCAAGTAAAGAAAATGGTACTTTCAGATTATCAGTAACTCTCGAAATCAAATTGCTAAGTTATCCAAACACAGAGTACAGTAATATTGAAAAACTATTTACCGAATTAAATGATAAGTTGAATGAGAATATTGTAATCAGAAAAACGCTTAACGACTAGATCTTTTTTTCATCAGGCACACCCATATTTTGGATGGGTGTTCGTCTTTTGAATCAAATTGGCCGACTTTTAAGAGAAGAATTTCAAAAAAGGGTTCAACAGCTTTCATAATGTTGTATGCAGAGCGTTGGGGAGGCCCACTTCCTGTTCTAAACTGATCACTACTTCCTATCAAACTCAACCACAAACCATCGTCAGCAACATGTTTCGCCACATTTTTGGCAAAAAGTAGCCGTTCAGCCTCTTCATCAACTACATGAAAAACCCCTCTATCAAAAACAAAATCGAAAGGTTCATTAGGAATTTCATCTTTAAGAATATCAGCTACATAAAAATCAATTTTTACATTAGATTCAAGTGCCTTTGCTTTAGCCATGTCTACTGCCACCTTAATTAAATCAAATGCTGTAACATCGAATTTATGTTCGGCCAACCAAATTGCATTGTCACCAGTTCCACATCCAAGTTCAAGTGTTTTGCAAGGCATGATAGGCCAATTAACAACCATTTCGGTAAGATTGTAATCAGCGTGTCCTAAATCCCATGGAATATCACCGCTTTTATACCTCTGCGTAAAACGTTTTACCTTAGACATCTTAGCAAAATATTTGAACCTAAGATAGTAAAATAAAACGAAGTATTTTCTTTCCATATTAGAAAATACATGATTAATTGATGCAGGTTACATTATACCAGTTCAGGGTAAATTTTGGAAGATTTTAAGGATCGATCAGGTCAATATATAATATTTAACCAATCATACTTAAAGTATGAAGTAGCTTCGGTTTTACTACATGAATATTTCTGTTTTCAATCTCAATAATTCTTTCGTTTTTAAGTTCCTGAAGTATTTTATTAGTACTTTCAAGTGATATTGAAGCTAAATCAGCTAAATCTTTCCTGGAGACTAATTCGAAAATATTTGTACCGTTAAATTGTTCATCAGCTAAATATAAAAGTGCAGAAGCCAATTTACCATGACTATTACGTGTACTTAGATTCGAAATTTTCGAATACAAATACATATAATCGAAAGAGTACCAATCAATTAACGTATCTAGTAATTTTGGATTGGTATCCATTAGCAACTTAACCTCTTCTTTACTTATCAGGCATAAAACAGATCTTGTCATTGAAACTACCGAGATAGGATATTTTTTTTGTTTTCCAAGCACCGGAAGTGCTATGAAATTTCCTGGGGGAACAAATTTAAGTATTGTACTTCTTTTGTTTTTTTCTTCGATTACAGTTTTCACTAACCCCTCTTTAACATACAGAATTTGAGAAACATGTGAGCCCTGTTTAATAACAATATCATTTGGTTGATACTCTAACTCTGCCTTTCCGTTATTAAGAATTGGCAAATCGTCTTCCTTAATGTATTTTAATAAACATTTATGAGTGCATTTCGCACAATTAACTTCTTCAAGATAATTAACTATCATAATGTTGGTGCCAATTTTTCCTACAATCATCCAAATATAAGAAAAACTGACTTTACTTCCATCAATTTATTTAATTTATTTTCAACATGTTACAAGCCTAAATCCTTTAAGTTACATAAAATCAACAGAAAAAAGAAGTAATTATACTATTTCAAGATAGTATAATTACCAGTTGCATAGGTGTCAAATCACTTTAAAAAAAACATCCTTCCTATTTCCTAATAAGATACCTTTACGACATCAAAATGAAACTATCAGCATCAGATATTTCATTAAAAAAGGCAAATCAACTCGTAATCATTTATATAACTATTAAAACCTGCTAAAATGGAACTTATAATTAAATGGAAAGCCTTTAAAAAGGCTATTGAAGAAGCAATTAGTGAAGCTAATGATCTTCTTTATTTTGAAAGAGAATCTTTAAGCGAAGTTGGTGCCAACAGCTTAGAAAAACTTATTAATAGCTGGATTACTAAGAGCGAAAAAATCTTAAAAACCAGTTTTAATGTGGCAAATAATGAGTTTGTAATTGGTTTTCAATCAGCAAAACCATACAGTAGCTATTTGAAACCAACTGAAAATAGCGCAGCCAAACTTAACAATTTGCTCGACGAATTAAATACCAAAAAGAAAACTCTTGAATACTACTTAGAATTATTGAGTATTTCAGATGTTATTATTCAGCCTAAGTTAGTTGATACTGAAATAAGAGGCATGTATACAAGAAGAGAGGTCATTGACTTAGTAATGGATAAGTTACATCACTTGTATAATCAGAAGTACTATCCAATTCAAAGAATTTTGAATGGCAACGCAATAAAAGCGACAAAAGAATCGGTATTTGAGATTGTAGAGCTTTTAGAGAAGAAAGGATATATTCAAGTAATTAATAATAGAACACTTTTGGTTCAATTAAGCAAAAAAGGTAAAGAATATATTGATAATAAAAGAAACTTTGAATTGTTTACAAATGTTAGTTTAGAACCAGAAATTGAAAAAGTAGAATTTATTAAGAAAGAAATAAAAACAACAATTGCTCCGGAACCAGTTTATCATTATTTCGAGCAACAATATATTTAAACAAAATCTTTTTCTTAAAGAATTTATTTTTTATTGATTTTTCATATCTTAGATCAATTTACTGGTAAAATTTAAACAAATAGATAGGTGATGAAAAGAATACTTGTAATAGATGACTCCGAGGCGAATCTCCTATTGATTAATTCGATATTCGAAGACGATCCGGAAATTGAAGTTGCTCTTGAAAGTAACAGTACAAGAGCCTTAAAAACAGTTAGAAAACATAACCCGGATTTAATACTGTTGGATTTGATGATGCCAAATATTGATGGTTTTCAAATACTTGGCGAAATGAGAAAAGATAGTTTTCTAGGAAAAATACCGGTAATGATTGTTAGCGCCAGGCTTGATTCAGAAGCAAAAAGAGAGGCAAAAAAATATAAAGTGAGTGATTATATTGAAAAACCTCTTGATTTGGAATTAATTGAGAAAAAGATCTATCAACTTCTTAACATAAGACCAGTGGCTTAATAGAAAGGAATTAATGCCCAATCTATATAAAATCAGCGTCAAAAAATTTGGCGTTGATTTTTTTATTCTTTAATAGCTATTGCCCTTACAGGTGAACCATCAGCATTTTCAATTTTAAGTGGTAAGCAGGAAAACGTAAATAATTCATCTCCAACCAAATTAAGATTTGTAAGGTTTTCAATTATTATCATCCCTTTTCCTAATACAATTTTATGATTAATCAATTTGAACGAATCATCAACCGGATCAATGGAAATGACATCTAAACCAATACCTTTTAAATTAAAGTTAGTCAACCAGTTGCTGGCCTCTTCACTTAACACAGGAAACCCTTTGAAATAATCATTGGTTTTCCATTTCTTCGACCAATCTGTTCTGAGCAGGACAAAATCAGCTTTTTGAATTTTTCCAGCAAATTGCTTTAAACGTTCTAATTCAACATATTGCCCTTTAACCCCGGTGCAGTCAATACAAATAGCCTTACCGACAAAACTCTCAGGAGACATTTGATCCAATGATTTTCCATTTGCCAGCATGTGAAAAGGGGCATCAATATGGGTTCCTGTGTGTGTATATATAGTCATCTTTTGCTCTGCAAAACCATCTTTTTCAACAGTATTGGCTTGGACAAAAACAGGTTTTTCTGTACCAGGATATACAGTTATATCAGAATTTAACAGGTGCGTTAAATCAATAATTTTCATAAAATATTTTTGCCGATTATTACTTTGAAAGTATAAAAAGCAAATAAATAAAAATAGCAACCAGGCCTAAGCTTACTAAAAGGCCTATAATTACCTCATTAGATGAGAGTTGACTGAAATAGGATTTCTCTGTTTTCTCTTCAAATTCAACTGTTGATCCTGTTTTTAGCTCACTTTCAGTTTTTAACTCATTACTATTATTCGAGAAAGGCTCACTTTTCTCAAGAAAAACAGGTTTTTCCTCCGCACTGACCTCAACATTTTCCGTTTCTACTACATTTTCAAATCTCATTTCGGGTTGTTCCTCTATATCAATCATTGTTTCTTCTTCCTCTTCAATAGGATAAGTAGCCATCAAGTATTCTTTGTCAATCAGGAACTTATTATCCTCTTTTCGAACAAATTCGGTATTAATTCTTTTGTTACAAAGTCGATAAATAGTTGTAGCACTTTTACCTGTTAAATCTGCTGCTTCTTTTACTGAAATAAACATATGTCAAGTTCAAATATCATTTTGTTTTTCAAATTTAACAAAAATCTCTGCTTTTTAACAAATATTTAGGACTAATGCCTAAATTTTAATCAATTTTGTAATGAATTCTTATAAAATGTGTACTTTTGAAGTTCACTCGGGGTGTGGCGCAGTTGGTAGCGCGCGTCGTTCGGGACGACGAGGCCGGAAGTTCGAGTCTTCTCACCCCGACTTTCCATTCGTATAAATTCAAAAAACCTGAAACAATGTCGTTATTCATGTCATTTTTTCACACATTATAAAGTGGAACAAGCTTTGAAAAGTGTATTTGAAAAGAATAATAAGTTATGAAAGGCAATTTTGATTCAATAATTAATTCAGATATTCCGGTTTTGGTAGATTTTCATGCAACTTGGTGCCAGCCATGCAAAGTACAAGCACCAATTTTGCAGGAAGTAGCCAGGGAATTAGCAGGAAAAGTAAAAATCATAAAAATTGATGTGGATAAAAACCAACAGATAGCCATGCGTTTCCAGGTACAAGGAGTACCTACTTTAGCATTATTTAAAAATGGCAATCTGCTCTGGAAACAATCAGGTGTTCAAAACAAACAGCAAATAATAAGTATCATTAGCTCCAATAATTAGTATCTCAAAAAGCAACAATGTTCGATGTGTAAGAATTTTTGAACCTACTAATTTCCCATTTCTAAAATAAATCCTACATTTGCAGCTGCTGGTGGCAATCCCTTTTTCATGGGAAGCCTTAAACCGGGAATCCTGTGAAAATCAGGAGCTGTACCCGCAGCTGTAAGCCTTTTTAAAGTTTTTTTGAACTACTTTGCCACTGTTCCGCAACATCGGAATGGGAAGGCATCAAAAAACGAGGCAAGCCAGAAGACCGACCAGTTAGATATTTAAAAGCAAGAATCAAGCTTCGGGAAAAAAGTTTGTAGAACATTTCACTTCTGCATATTTACCTTTTTTAGAAACTTGAAGAACAGAAACCTGAACAAAACAATGTTCTATTGTCTAATTTCTAACTTCTAATGCATGAAACTATTCTCTTCCTGGAGCGGTGGAAAAGACTGTATGTTAGCACTATACAGGATTCAGAAAACAGCTGAACACGAAGTTGTATGCCTTGTAAATATGTGTGATGCTGACGGAGAACATTCACGCTCGCATGGTTTGAAAAAAGATGTTATTGCTGCCCAGGCTAAAGCACTTGGAATTCAAATTGTCCAAAAGCAAACTGACATTAAAGAGTACGAAACAAACTTTAAAACAGTAATTGAAGATCTAAAAAAACAAGGCATTGAAGGTGGTGTATTTGGAGATATTTATCTTGAAGCCCACAGAATCTGGATTGAAAGAGTTTGCAGAGAAATGGAAATTGAAGCCATCTTCCCTTTATGGAGAGAAAATACATATAAACTTTTGAATGAATTCATTAAATTAGGCTTTAAAGCATTAACTGTTTCTGTACATCAAACAATGCTTGATAAAAGCTGGTTAAGCAAGAATTTAGATGAAGCTTTTGCAAAACAAATTGTAGAACTAAAAAGCATTGATCCTTGTGCCGAAAATGGTGAATATCACAGCTTTGTATATGATGGGCCTAATTTCAAAAGTTCTGTTGAAATAGTTAAAGGAGAGGTTTTTGAAAAGGACAATCATTGGTTTCAGGAAATTAATTTAATCAAATGAGCTATCAGCGAATTATATCATTAGCACCTTCAATAACAGAAAGCATTTTTGCACTAAATGCAGGTCATTTATTAGTAGGTATCACAGATTACTGTAACTTTCCACCTCAAGTATCAAAGATTAAAAGTATTGGTGGGTTTGTAACTCCTGATTTGGATAAAATTAAAGCTTTAGCTCCAGAATTGCTTATTGCTACAACCACCCACAAAAAAAGTGAACTTAAAAAAGTAGAAAGTTATGGGATAGATGTTAAAATAATTAAAACAGAAGACATTTTTGATACACCAAAAGCCATTGAAGAATTAGGAGCTTTAACCGGACAAGTACAATTAGCAAACAAACTGGCATCTCAAACAGATTTTGAGCTTAAAAAACTACTTGAGCTAGCAAAAAAAGCAAAATCAGTAAAAAAAGTATACTATTTGTGTTCAACAGGCAGTTTTTGTGCGTGGAAAAACAAGTGTACGACCACAAAATTAGTTGATTTGGCAGGTGGAAAACACATTAAACTAAAAAATAAAAACCTTTTGGATAGTGTAGTTTCTGAAAATCCAGATGTAATTATCGTCCCTTATAGCAAAGACAGAGAAGAATATAAAGAAACAACGGCTTTTCTTGAAAAAGAGAAGAAATTGCACCAGACATCTGCTTACAAAACAGGTAATATCCAGCCAATTACAGGTGAATTATTATTGCGCCCAGGACCAAGGTCTCCAATAGGTTTTAAACAATTAATTAATGCCATTCATCCAGAACTATTTTAAATAACTTGATAAAATAAAAACTTTAGATATGAACTTAAAAATAAAACTCTTACTACTTTTTGCTTTTTTAGCCATTTTTTCACTAAAAGCCCAGGTGGCAAATAGGGTTATCTCACTTGCCCCATCCGTAACAAAAAACATCTACCTCCTCGAAGCACAAGACAAATTAGTGGGTTGTACCAGCTATTGCATTACAAAAAAAGAAGATAATATTGCTGTTATTGGTTCAGCTATTAAAGTAAACATGGAAAAACTATATGCACAAAAACCTGACTTAGTAATAACTGCAGGCTTAACT
This sequence comes from Bacteroidales bacterium, assembly GCA_050296515.1. GTDB lineage: Bacteria > Bacteroidota > Bacteroidia > Bacteroidales > NBLH01 > NBLH01. The sequence goes on from JBNKRJ010000035.1 coordinate 33,927, forward strand.
TCACCTGAAACCCTTAGCATGTTGGATAAATTAGGCATTAAATACAAAGTTTTTGAAAGTCCCAAGGATTTTGAAGGCATTTGCACCCAATTTTCAGAAATTGCAAAACTTATTGGAAAAGAAAAAAAAGGGACAGAAATAATTCAACGGGAAAAAGCCAAGCTACGGGAACTTAAAAAGAAAATTCCAAATGGCAAAAAGCCCAAACTATTTATTGAGCTTGGTGCCAAACCACTGTTTGCTGTAATCCCAAACACTTTTATGCACGATTACATCAACTTTATTGGTGGAGAAAACATTGCCACAGATATGAGCACAGGAATCATAAGCCGTGAAACAGTATTGCTTAAAAACCCGGATGTAATATTTATTACCACCATGGGCGCAACAGGCAAGGAAGAAATTAATAACTGGTTGAAATACAACAAGCTAAATGCAGTCTTAAATAAAAAAGTATTTACATTGGAATCTGACATGGCATGCACACCTACACCAACCTCTTTTACTGCAACAGTTGAAAAGATGATTAAATTGATGTATAAATAGTCATTGGTCATTAGTTAATACCAAATGACCAGTCTAATGACTTATATCTACTAATAAAATGAACAATCTCTAATAATAACTCTAAATTAATTCAAAATGAAAGGTCTTGGACTCATCCATATATACACTGGCGATGGTAAAGGAAAAACCACCACATCAGTAGGTCTGGCAGTTAGAGCTTTAGGGCACAATCTAAAAGTTTGCTATGCCTATTTTCACAAAAAACCCGAAAAGTATGGTTACAACGAAATAAACCAGCTTGAAAAACTAGGAGCACAAATTTATGGTTTTGCCAAAGGACATCCTTTTTTTGATAAAGATTTAAAACCAGAATATTTTGAACAAAAGTGCCAGGAAGGAATAAAAACAATTGAAGATGAAGTTTTTAAAACCAACTATGATCTTTTAATAATGGATGAGATTTTAATCTCTGTCCGTGATGGTTTTTTAGCAGAAAAGACACTAATAGATTTTATAAAAAAGAAGCCTGTCAACTTAGAGTTAGTACTTACAGGTAGAGGTGCAACAGAAAAGGTGTTAGAGCTGGCTGATTATGTGAGTAATGTTACAAAAATTAAGCATCCTTTTGATAAAAATGTTCAAAGCAGAGAAGGGGTGGAATATTAAGTTTAAAGTAGAAAGTGGAAAGTAGAAAGTGGAAAGTTGTTAGTCATTTCATTTTATAAACTTGTAACTTTACAAACTTTAAACTAATATGAATCCCAAATATCTTAAATGGCTCTTCCAAACCCTTGCAGTGCTTCTTTTTGCATTGCTGGCCATTCTCATATCTTTTTATGCTGGTGAGATAAAGCCTTCACTGCAGGATTTGATGGATTTAATTAGTGGAAAAGAAGGAGGAATAGAACTTGCCATTATCAGGCAAATCAGGTTGCCACGTATTTTCTTGGGATTTGCGATTGGTGCGGCATTGTCATTGGCCGGAACTATTTTGCAGGGAGTTTATCGTAATCCTTTGGTGGAACCTTACACGCTGGGTATTTCAGGTGGTGCTGCACTTGGAGTTGCGTTAGCCATTGTATTTAATTTACAGCAGGTTATAGGAAGAATGATGCTTCCTTTTTCAGGGTTTATTGGAGCATTCGTCAGCCTGATGATTGTATACAACATCAGCATCAGCAAAGGAAAAATTAAGATCCAAACCATGCTGCTAATTGGAGTAATGTTTAGTTATGTGGCTTCATCGGTAATGATGCTACTGCTTTCGGTTGTTACAGCCGAAGAAATGCAAACCATTGTTTTTTGGACAATGGGTTCACTGGATGAACCAGATAATATGCTTATAAAAACAGCAGCATTATTGGCATTTTTAGGGCTTATTGTGGCTTACATTTTTGTAAAACCGATGAATGCCATGCGTCTTGGACATGAAAAAGCACGACATTTAGGAGTAAATACAGAAACAAGTATACGGATTTTATTTATAACTGCCTCGGTATTAACAGGAATGGCTGTATCAATTGTTGGAGTAATAGGTTTTGTGGGATTAATTATTCCACATGTAATGCGTATGCTGATTGGTTCTGACAATAGGATATTACTCTTGGCTTCATTCATTGGAGGAGGTGGTTTTTTGGTACTTTGCGATACCATTGCCAGAACTGTCATCTTACCAAACGAATTACCAACAGGTGTAATAACGGGTATTATAGGAGGAATTATATTTGTAACAGTAATAACAAGAAAGAATAATAAAATAAAAATAGGGTAAGAGTTCACCACAGATTACACAAATTAACAAGAATAAAATCTGTGAAAACCTGTGCCATCTGTGGTAAAAAATTAGTGTAAATTCGTTTAATCAGTGTCTCATAACATATTAGAAATACAAAACTTTAGCTGCGGTTACAGCAAATTTAAAATTTCGGGGATCGATTTTTCGCTTCCTAAAGCATCATTTGCAGGCATTGTTGGCCCAAATGGTTCTGGAAAAACAACCTTGTTTAAAGGAATTACTGCCGAACTTGGAAGCCTGAAAGGAAAAATATTGCTTGAAGGAAAAAACATCCACTCCATGACCTTTAAGCAACGTGCAAAAAAAATGGCTGTGGTTACCCAACAAATTGAAAGCCCTGATATTACTGTTGAAGATTATGTTTTAATGGGACGCCTCCCCTACCATGGAAAGTTTCAGTTTTTCGATTCCCAAGACGATTTTGAAATCGCGCAGCACTACATGCAATTAACTGGCATACTTAAGTTTAAAGACAAATACATGAACCAGTTAAGTGGTGGCGAACAACAATTGGCAGCCATTGCCCGGGCATTGACACAAGAACCAGAACTATTGCTACTTGATGAACCCACATCACACCTTGATATTGGTCACCAGGTACAAATACTCAACCTTATTCAAAAACTCAACAAAGAAACGGGTCTAACTGTACTTATGATTATTCACGATTTAAACCTTGCAGGCGAATATTGCAACTTTCTGGTAATGCTGAATAATGGCCAAATGCGTATTTCGGGCACTCCAGAAGAAGTTCTGGACTATAAAATTATTGAGGAAGTCTACAAAACTGTGGTGATTACCCAAAAGAACCCTGTTTCGGGCAAGCCGGCAGTGTTTTTAGTTTCGGGGGAGGTGTTGGGTAAACCTTAGCTGACAATTAAAAACAAATTACCATGTGTTAAATCAAAGAAGCTCATGAAAAGTTTTCACTAAAAAGCACACAAATGAAAAATAGCAGTATACTGAAATAACTTTGCACAAAAAAGCTATTTCAGCATATTACAACTTAAAATCTAGCACCAACGGAAGGAAACTTCTGCGCAATCTACATCACTTGTACAATATTTTGTCACAATTGTAGTTGCGTCCTTAGTATCTCCTCCAGTAGGATCTCCAAAATCACATAGTTCAGTAACGTTATACCGTGTATTAGATCTAACAGCACCAAAAATGCTCCCCATTTGGATAGAATTTAATCTGGATATTGTTGTTTTGTTTAAATTAAGTTTTTTGCAAAATGTCTTTTTCCTCATAACTAATAATTTTTAAATAATGATTATTCAAATTTCTGATTAACTAAATCTCTATAGCTCTTCTAATTATAAACATATTTGTTTACAAGAAAAGTTATCTGGTTTATATTTCAATTATTAACACCACAAGATCTCAGTAATTAATCTCCTTTATCCTAATACATTACATAAAAAGATATATAAAATGCTCTTAACAACGGATTTAATTAACCAATATTTTTTTATTCTAATAAAGTTTTATCCATTTCTGACTACCAGTCAATTAGAAAGAACGAGTAAAAGAAATTTAATTTTTTTAGTTTTAAATTCCTTCTGCTGAGAAAAATACACTTAACAATCTTTTATTACTCATTCACATCACTACAATTAAATGCAATCGTTTGTGGTTTTATTTCGAGGTTTGGTTTTTGAGTGACTTTGACATTGCAATTATAATAAAATTATTAATCGTTTAAAAGTTTTTTACTTTTTTAAATATGATTACGATATAGCTTGCACCTCAGCAAACAAACCGTCCTGAAAATCAACTTATTAACCTCGTCACATATTGAAAGTAAATAGATTTTCTTCACTCTCAAACAGGATCAGGGTAGAAGAAGAAAAGCAATTTGCTGTTGGCATAAACTACTTTGGAATTAAATTTTTAAACAATTAAACCTTCAGTACTTCTAAAATCGTAGATATTTTGAAACAAAGCTAAATCACACAAATCATCAATTATTAATCCCTAACTGTCAACGATCAATTCCAACCAATATCCATGGTGCCCAGTATTTAGTATTCGCAGTTTCATTATCATTTAAAAGTTTTAGTTTTGCTTTTCTCAAAGAATTTGCGTAATCTGTTCCATTTAATATTTGATTATAAAACTCAACCATCAAGTCCTTGGTTTTTTCATCATCTACACTCCACAAAGAAAAAAGTATATTAGACACTCCAGAATACAAAAAGCCCCTGGATAACGAAAGAAAACCTTCGGCCTTTCGCAATTTCCCTAATCCACTTTTACATGAGCTTAATACAATCAATTCAACTTCAGATAAGTCCAGACCATAAGTTTCACTTACATATAAAATACCGTCTTCAGTTTTTCTTTCAGCAATATTTAAAGTGTCTGGTTGAGAAAAAGCAATACCAGATAAATCAGGACGAAAGTCATTAGTAAAACTATGACTGGCTATATGTACGAAGTCATAATTTTTTATGCTCCTCTTAAAATTTTGTTCATCAGCTTCATTATAAAAAAAACCTACAGCCTTTTTCTTTTTTTCACTAAACAACTTTACAATAGATTTAATCTCTTTTTCAGAATGAGGTAAAGGATTAAAATGTTTTAAATCACTAGTAATAATTCGAGAATCAACATTTGAGGTATCAGTAATCCATTCTCTGGAGAAAACAGAAGGATTGCTATTAGCACTATGATCAAATACAGGAGCAAAACCAATAAAACTTTCATTCTTTGATTTTTGTCTTTTTGATTTTTTCATACAGTTTAGCCAAAGAGTAGCAGAATGATGATAACTTACTGAATATTGTTTGATTAAAAAATCAACATCCGACAAATTTTCTGTTGTAGAGATATTTTTGCATAAAGTCTCAAACGGCAGATAATATAAATATTCATCAGGTATAATAAGCAATTTACTTTTACCTGCTATTAATTTTTCGATAGGTCCTAAAAGAGAACTGTATATCTCAGAGCTTATTTTCAATTCATTTGCGGTAAATCCATATTTAATATCAATATAATAATCAATTATTTTCTCATTGAAAGAACTATCTATTTTGACAACCTCGTGCTCTACCTTATCATTAGTTATTGCATAAATATAAATAAAGGTATCAACCACCAGGTAATTAATTAAAGCCGTATTTTCATCTAACTGATACATAATGTTGTTAACATTAGTAACATTCTGCTCATATTTTAATCTATAATAATCCGGATAATTTTTTTCTAAATATTTACTTAAAGTATCAAACTCAAGCGATAATTTTTCATATTCAATTTTATAATTGTTATCCTTATTTCTTGAACTCTGAATACCCTTCTTCAATTGAGTATTGTAAAAAGCTAACTTCTCTTCCAGCATTTTATCATGTTCTATTAACTCTTTTGGAAGGTTTGAATTATTTAAGGCATTTGAAACAAAGTACTTATCTCTTAATGACGAACTTTTAACTTTATCAATTAATTCAAAAACAGTGTTTGAATATTGGTTCCCTTGGTACAAACTATCCAATCTTAAACTTATATTAATAGCATCTCTGAAAAAAATCTTAAATTCCGAACTTAGAAAATATTTAGATTCACCTTCTCTTATATCCTGCCTAACTATTTCAAGTAACTGCAGAGCCAATAAATAGGTGTCATATGCTTGCTTTAATTTATCAGTCAAGCCCCTATCATTTTCATACATAGTTGAATATGTTATTGCTTTATTTATTAAATAATATAAAAGTCGGGGTTTTAATAATATTTTTAATTGAGGATTTAGAATATTGGTTCCTTTAAAAAAAATTTTAGGATTTTCTATTTCATCTTTATAATTATCCCCTTCAACAACCTCATCAATAGCACATTGATAATAAATAAGTGCTTTGTTTAAACTATCCTTACTAAGATATGTTGAGCCAATTTGGTTATAAATACTTGCCTTAAACAATTTATCTATAGGCTTATTACATTCTATAATTTTAAGCGCATCAAAATAGGACTTAATTGCTTCATCATATCTTTTAATTCTTATGTAATAAAGTCCCAGGGAATAAAAGCTTCTAGCAATATTGGGATGAGATTCACCTAAAAACTTTCTTCTTATCTTTATTGATTTTTCTATAATTTCAAGAGAACTTTCAAAATCACCTATTAAAGCATAAACCTCTCCAAGATTATTCATAGCTGCAGCAGAAGATAGAGTATCTCCTGCTTCTAGATACGATTCATTTGCTTTGTGATAATAATTAATTGCATCATTAAATTGCCTTTGCCGATGATTAATTACCCCTAAATAGTAGTAGCTTACAGCTCTCCAGTTGAGTTCCTTTCTTTGACAATATTTTATGATATATTGCAAATATTGTTTCGCTTTTTCAAAATCCTCCTTAGAATAGTATACTTTTACAATATTATAGTAACTATCAATAATGTTGAGATCACTCGGTGGCAATTCTTCCTGCCTTATTCTCAGTGCTTGGAAATTGAATTTTAAAGAAGCATCATACTTACCCCATGCATAATTTGTGCTTCCATATGTTTGAAAAAATTTGGCCATCAGTAAATTATGCGAATTAGTTTCAGCATTTAGTTTTTTAACAATCTCAAGCCCTCTATTCAGGTAATAAAAAGTCGAGTCAAAATCTCTTTTACGTAAATTTATCCTTGCCCGGACATAATATATACCTGCTTCCGCAAGCTTCCTTTTTTCATTATCTCCCGTAGTATTTTTGTTAAATAAATAGTATGACTTATCGATAAAATATTGAGAAGAATCATTGTTCTTTAAAAAATGATAGCAAAGAGCAGTTTGACTGTAATTATTAACCGCACAAATCCAGACTCTATTTTTTTCAAATAGTATAGCTGCCTTATAAAAACTATCAAGCGCAGCTCTAAAATTACTTCTATCATTGAAAAGGCTATCTGCAACGCTCTCTATTTTCCTTGCAACCAAAATTTCTTTATCTTTTTTTCCTTTTTGAGCCAACAGAAATGTCCCAAAAAAGAAAATAAAAATTATTTGAAACATTATTGTTCTATACATTGGCAGTATTATTTAGTGAATTATTATAGAGAAAAGTTCCGGAAAAAAATCAAAGTTAAAAGATTTATTATCTAAGGTGTATATTATAAACGCACTTATCTATTATTTTGTCAAAGATACAAACTATTTAGCCTAATAGTTAATAACGCTTGGATATTGAGCTATTCAAGAAGAAGTATTAATCCAGTGATAGTTGCTCAAAAGAATGGTGTTTCGAGCAAACCAAGGATGTTTTTGGTTTCAGGGAAAGTATTAGATAATCAAGCCCACTAACCCTACTTAAAATATCACTTTCAAACATATAAGCTTTAATTATAAAATAGAAGTTTTGGTTTTGCACACTACAATTAAGTTCTAAATCAATTAAAAATATTCTACTCACCCAAGCTCTAACTATTAGTTAATATAGCCAACTCTACTCCAGCCTTTATAAAAATTTGAATTTTTTGTGACTTTTTCGTGACATTAATTTGTGAAGTTTGACCTGTAAACAAAAAAATATATCACATGAAAACAAAATTATTTATCGTTTTATTTATTAGTATCGCAGCATTTTCAGCTTGCAAAAAAGATAATATGGAGCCGGGACCTCTTGATCCAAATACAGCTGAGAAAGCTTCTGTAGACAGGTTTAGTACAGATGCAGGTACTTTATTTATTAGAGATGGTTCAAATGGACTACCTGCTGCAAATGAAGCCATTGATTTCGATCAGGCACCTTTTATAACCAAAGGTCTTGGTCCAAATGGTGAAAAAGTACAATACTATAATTTTGACGTTATGCCGGAAACATCTGCTCCAATCTTTGTCCTGTTCAAAGAGGGAGAGGATATGCCTGTTGAAGGGCAGTTAAATATTGTTGATGTGAAACCAGGAGATATGTATTACAGTGATTTCTGGCATGTTCATAAAGTAACTGTTCCGGCCAATTATGTTGCAAATACAGTGACCAGTGTGGATGAACTCATAGCAAAAGGCTATTCAATTGAAAGAACTAATTTAATTGTTAATTGTCCGATTGTTCCGGAAGGTTCCACAGCCAAATTACGCTACAAAACAGAGAATGATAACGGTTTAGTAAGAGGATGGTACAAAGACATGGTCGTTTTTTATTTCGACTTCTCCGAAAAAATGATTACAGTTGACTTGCCTGCCGAAGGAAACCCCGATGTACCTCTTTCCGACATCCTGGTTACTTTTAATATTAACCCTGGAATGGATGGTGGTGGCCCACCTTCAGGTTTTGTAACTGAAGCTGGTACCGATCAAACACATAATGTAGTTCAAACTTTGCCAGAAGATGCCGATTACTCTCCACTTTGGGATGTTGATGTATATGATAATGCAGATTTTGGTTCAGTTAGTAACTGGACAACAGCAATGAGTTCGAATATTCTGGCTACAGGTGTCGCACTTGTAAATTGTCCTATTGTTTCTGTACAATAATTTTACTTGTTTAAATTCAGTTAAGCACTGATATTTAACCAGCCAGCACCCTTTTGGAAGGAACTATTAGATCTCTCCATCAGGGTTTTATAATACCGATTGTGAAACAAAATTGCCGATATGCATCTTCACCAATCGCTTATCAGTTTTGTTTCTACATCGGCATTGCACCAGGAGGTTAGGTGTAAAATCATTGAAAAAGTCTACAAAACGATGGTAATTACCCAAAAGAATCCCATTTCGTCAAGCCGGCGGTGTTTTTGGTTTCGGGGGTCAACCTTATTTAGGACATGACAATTAATGACTAATGTCTAATGACAAATGACCTTCGTATTAAGCTGATAGAATCTATATAAATAAATCATTACTATTTTGAACTATAGCTTTGTTATTTTATCCTTTGTGATAATTTTAAAATGATAAATATACTTTATTTCTCAATCTCTTAAACCGCAAGCCCTTTACAAGGGCTAAACAACAATAACCGTGGGTGCAAACCTGAGATTGGTACTGTGTACAATCAACAGCCAGCACCGAAGATGTTGAGTATCTCCGGTACCTTAAGATAGCCTTTTCACTCAGCTTATCAAGGCATCAAAAAAAGCCCTTTTTGTAAATTGAAAAAATCACATTTATAAAAAAAGTCTATTTACGTAAACAAGTTCCAGAAAAACCTAATAATTGGAAAGAAAATAGTTACCAAAATAGTCACAGCTGTAAAAAATAATGTAAAATTGGCTAGTCTTTCCAGTTTTGCTGGTTTAGATGAATCAACATCAGCTACATCATCATTTCCACCACTAAAAAAATCTCTTACGCCAATATATATTGCAGGAAAAACCATAATCACCTGCAAAATCCCCATCGCACCATCCTTTTTTACCACTGCAATAGCGGTAATAATATAGGCCACTAAGGACAACAAAAAATCAAAAGGCAACCTGAAAAACATTAATAATAAAGCCAAAGCGGCTAATCCAAGAGCCCAATATAATTTGGTTTTAATGTCTTGTTCTTTTCTTAATCGTTTGTCTTCCATAAAACTAATTAGATTAATTTGTTTGTAAAACTATAAAACTTAAAAGTTTATTCAAACAGTCATCTTATAATAAAAGTCATTTTAATACTTTTGCAAGATGCTTCTAAATTCAAAGTCAACCTGTTTAGCCTTAACCAACTTTGGCCTCCGTTTTTACCAGGAAAACAAGAAGAAAAAAGAACTTCCTGATAAAGTAAAAGGACTAATCGATCTTTTAGACAAAATTTACTTAAATAAATACATAAAGGTCAATCAAAAATCATTCAGGTTATTAGAATCTACCATAAAGCAGGGCTTTCTTGAGCAGATAAAGCCTGAGGAGACTGAAAATCTTGCATTAAAATACAAACGTAACCCTCTGGAACATATTCAGCGAGTTGTTTTTGAAATCACCACCCAGTGCAATTTTAATTGTTTGCATTGCCGAAATGGATACATTGAGAAAACAACTTCTTCGAATATTGAAGCCTTGAAACATGTTGCTGATAAATTTATTTTACTTGGCATTAAAAAGTTTGAATTTATTGGTGGTGAAGTTTCAAAGTATGGCAATGGCTGGTTAGCTTTAGCAAAACACATTAACAGAAAAAATAACAAAATTGTTACCCTGTACACAAATGGCTGGTGGCTGAAAAAAAAAGACTTTGATGCAGCCGGTAAAGTATACAAAACAGACCTGGAATACCTCCAGGATTTAAAAGAACATGGGGCTACACATATATTATTCAGCATAGATGGTGCACCCGAAGTTCATGATAAATCAAGAAAACACGCAGGTCTTTTTGAAAAGATTATTCAATCTTTCGACAGAATAAAAAACACAGGCTTAAAACCCAGGGTTTCAGTAGTTTTAGAAGGAATTCCTGACAAGCATACAATCGACACTTTTGCTGTTATAGCAACAAAAATTTACGATTTACCTGAAAGCATTGATGCTGAAAGTGGTTTCAGGATGCTAACTTTTGATGATACCAACACATTCAGTAACCTGATAGACATTGGTAATAATGCGACAAATAGTAAAGTAGGGAGAGAAATTAATTCAATCACACAGAAAGATTTACGCTGTCAGGCTTTTTATCGACCTCATCCGGGTGTTGGTATTAAAACCAACGGCAACTTGTCAGTTTGCCCATTATTAGATGCAGGTGAAGGCTTTGGAAATGTTTATGAAAAGGATATTGTAGATATTCTTACCCACAATAATTCATTAGAATATTGCAAAAAGGGTGCAAATTATTAAATTTGAATTAGTTAGAAACAATTTCAACTAATCTTCACACCCAATTATGAGCTATAAAGATGCCATCTTTTTCAAAGGGAACAAAGCTGTTTTTGTTGATTTTCAGGCCGAAGAAATCAG
>JBNKRJ010000036.1:0-58086 GCA_050296515.1 Bacteroidales bacterium
AAGAAATAATAAAGCCTACAAATCCAATCAACCACATTGGGAGCCAGAAAATACGTCCCTTTATTTTTCCAATTTCCCCAAGTCCTGAGACCACATAAAAAAGCAACCAAAAATAGGGATGGGTAAACTCGTCAAACTGAGGATTGAGGAAACCTAAAAGAAATCGAAGCAAATAAATAGTAATTAATAAGAGTATTGCATAAAGATTTAAAACTATCCTCATTTTTCTTTATTTTTCAATAGAATATAATGATAAATGTATATTTACGTAGGGCTTTTGAAGGCAATCAATTATCAAGTTCCAAAAAGCCAAAATGTTGTATTTTGTTTTATCTTTCTCCCAAAACCAAATCAACTTTTTGACGTGGCCTCAGAACTCCACAGAGCTTTCCTCTACCAAGTAACACCCTGTGAAATATGCATAATGTTGTGCTCTTTTTTGACTTCCTTTTAAAGTTGTCAAAAAAGGAACAGTTATCATTTGAACCCTGGTTGTGTCCCAAAACAAACAGAAAGCGAAAAATAAATTCTTTCGCGCATTAAAAGAATGAACCATGGCTTATAAACTTGTTTATGAGTCAGTTGTCCATTATTTTGATTTTTTTCATTGTCCTTTAAAAGCAAAGAATTCATCAACTTCTTTCGCTCCTAAAATAAAAAAAAAGAAAACCTTCCGGATGTAAAACCCGCATGTTCCCTGTCACAAAGCTGTTCTTTTAAGCTCGTTTAAAAGCTAAGAGGTAACTCTTATAAGCGTGCTTTTAATGCTTTGCGAAGCTAGCCTTTTTCCTTCAGAAAGGCAAATCTCTTTCACCTATACACTCAATAAGTTAATGAATAAACAGTTAAATACGTCAATGAAACAAATAATGCACTGAAGAATACCGCTTCAAACGATAATTGAGCACTACAATTGAATAAAGTGCATATGCACTTTATTCCCTTTATAAATAGTTCACTTTATTCTAACTCATAAGTTCCATAAAGCTACTTGCTTTCTTTACATCCTACAACAAGAGTTTCATCTCCCTAAAAATAGTCCTTCCAGCCATTAGCACCAAGGGATTTTATCTAAAATATCCTCAATTGGAAAATAAAGTTGTTACAGGGGTATATTTTTGAGTTTCGCTTATTAAAATTGGGGCCTTATTCTGGTCATTGGTTATTAGTGCTTCGATGCTATTTGATTAAGAAGCTATTTACTAGTTTAGTACCCCAAATGCCCTTCGAAATCGCTCAGCAACCGAAGCTCAGTAATCAAAGCTTAGCAGTACCTGAGTAAGCAACCAAAATTAAGACAAAAACACCCTTCACTCCCACCTTTGTAACTCGCTGATTATCTTTGGTCAAGCCTTTGGGTAAGTAATTACATGGGTAAGTTGATTAGTTGCCCAATGCTGTTGAGTAGGTGGTATTTGAAAGCTATTCAATAAAATACAACAGAGAATCGACTCAGTTAAGCAAAGGCAGCTTCGATAGTATTGTTTTTCGAAACTGTCCTTTTTATGTGAATACTTTTTTTTACTTATTTAATCTCTGATTATTATTCAACCCAAATCTTGTTAACAGAATTTCCATGGCAGCTATTGCAGTTGCCTGTAGTTATGGATGAGTTCATGGCTTTGGTACCTGCACTGCCTTCAACAACAGGATAAAGTCCGCTTCCAAAATTTACATTCTCCGTAGTATAAAAATTACCATTTCCATCCACCTCTATGGTTGCGACTAAATCGCCTGAACCATTTGTTCCGGTATAAAGTTTTACCGTTGCATTTGGATATGTATTAGTTTTTGCATTATCGTACACCGTACCGGCAACAATAAACCATCCTTCACCTGAGCCTCCAGCCTGGTGACAATTCATACATTCCTGCCCCATGTGGTGGCTACTGGTTGAATTATAAGCGCTGATATTTGCCTCGTTTTCAGAACCTTCCTTTTCGCATGCTTGAAAACCCAGCATTGCAAATACAATAATCACAAAAATTAATACTCTCTCTTTAATCATCTGTTTTTCCTTTTTTAAGTTCATAAATATACTGAATTTTGTAATGTAAAGAAGACTAATCTGCTTATTGATTACCCAAGATCTAAACCTTGCACCTATCATAACGTAAAAAAAAGTCTCTTCTTATATATTTAAAAATTATTGAACAAATTAAGATAAATTTTTATCTAAAAAAGCCTTCAATAGCTAATAGCATTGAAGGCTTTCAACATAACAATTTTAAAGCCACTATTTTTCAACAATCTCTTTAATGTTAGCCAATCCTTCTTCGAAACTATCGCCCAGCATGCCTTCCATCATCAGCCCCATAAAGCGGCCAACAGGATAACCCAGTTCACCCTCCATGGCCCAGGTGACTTTTGTTTTTCCATCAGTTTCTTCAAATGTCCAGAAACCTTTGCCTTCGTCTTGCCTTGGAGCAGTAAACACCAGCTTGGTTTCGAGGCTTTTGTTTTCGACGGCATTTTCAATGGTCAGGCTGCCTTTGCCTACTTCTTCACCTTCCCACGACCAAACGGCGCCTACTCCCTTGCTGTTTTCCGATACGGTATTTTTCGCTCCGGGATCCATCTTTGTCCAAGGGTTCCAGTTCATGTAGTTATTAAAATCGGCTACCTGATTGTAAACAGCCTCGGCCGGAGCATTCATGGTTGTGCATCGCTCTACTCTGTAACTCGATGGTAAAAATATCGCAAGTATCAGCAATAAAACAATCAGCGCACCAATAAAAACCAGAATTTTCTTTAACATAAGCTTAGATTTTGTGGTTAGTTGACTAAAAATAAGGAAAGTATGGGAGTTATCAAAATGCTTATTAGTAGAGATCTGACAGGTTTATTATTAATTAAAGGCTTACTAAATTAAGTTTTGTTTGGTAATCTTAAAAAAGAAACCAGTCAGGTTTGAAGTCATTTTTCTCCTATGGCTATTATACCGAACCGCTATTAGTATTTGGTTTGCTTCGCAAACTTGCAAACTAAAACTGCCAATCGATCGGCACATACAAAGCTATTTTAAAATTTCAATCTACAATATTTCAAACTGGCTTAGTATAACTTAACGAAGCAAATAATCGCTTTACAAAAGAATATGTTTAACCTTGCGAAGCAAGCTCATGAACTCCATATAAATAGTTTAAGAAAAGTGAATAAATTTCAACAACTTAACTAAAATTTAGACAAGTGAAACTTCTGGTGAAAGAAAAACCACCACCAACTCATCCTGCAACAACTTGATTTTCATACATCTAAGCTATTTTACGTCAAAATTCAAGGTCTATATGTTCGGCGTATTAAAAAAATTATTAATTTGCATTAAAATTTAATTACTAAAAGACCTGTTCGGTCTTATTATGATGATTAATGAAGATTGATTTTTTAGCTCAGAAAGAGCAATTTTTGTATAAAAATCGTTATGATACTTACGAAACGTCTGTTTTGGTTTCAGCTAAAAGGCACAGCTATTTGCCACTCAACACTAACCCCCTTTGTATAATTTATTGATAATACTAACGTGATAATACAAATAACACTTTCCACCTTATAAAAAGATGCCAAGCGTTTATTACATATCATTATGCAGAACCTATATTACTTTTTATATAATATTTTCAATTATTTATATTACTTAAATTCATTACATTAATTAACATTAAAAATGAAAGAGACCTGGACAAAAATTGAAAATTGGTTAAAAGAAAATGCTAACCATATTTACAATAGTCTAAACGATGGTGCCGAAGAAGAAGATTTCGAGAACCTCGAAGAATTAATCAACAAAAAACTACCTGAAGAGTTTAAGGCTTTTTATAGTATCTATAATGGCCAGGAACCTACATCAGAAGGTTTAATTGATGCAGAAGAACTTTTGTCGACTGAAAGAATTATGGATGAATGGCAGGTTTGGAAAGACCTCTACGACAAAGGAGTGTTTGATGAATCAACGGTAGAAGCAGATGTTGAGGTAAAGGAAAAGTGGTGGCACCCGGCCTGGATCCCTCTCACCTATGACGGCAGTGGTAATCATTATTGTCTGGATTTAAGCCCGGATGAAAAAGGCAAAAAGGGACAAATTATTCGGATTTGGCACGATTCGCCAGAACGTGAGTTTATCGCATCTTCATTTATAGAATGGATGGAAGGATTCGCCGAAGATCTCAACAACGAAGAATATGCATATTCCGAAGAATGGGGAGGCATCATTCACAAATCGGAATTGGAAGAATACGAGGAATAACATTTAATTAAGAGTCATTAATAGTGTATAAAACAATTTGTCAGGTGACAACACCTGACATGTGCACAAGCCAGGTGTTGTCACCTGGCTAATTTGCCCGAAATATAACATTTGAAGACTTATTGGTCATCAGTCATTTGTCAATTGATATTAATGACTAGTGACGAATGACAAATGACTTAAATCTTAACCATATAATAAGGCCTGTAACTAACAGGTCCAAAACCAAGCTTCTGTGCTAGTTTAAAAGATCCCACATTTTCCAGCTTACAAGACCAAACTGGTTCAAAATTATTGGCTATACAATGGTCAATTAAAGCGGCGCAGCAAATTGCAGCAAGCCCTTTTCCCTGAAACCCAGGAACAGTTTCAATTCCTAATTCCAATTGATTATCGTGAATAAAGGCAGAATAGGCTGTTGAAACCAACTGCCCATCAATAATCAAACTAAAACCAACACCTGATTGTTCAAATTGTTCAGCGCTTTTCCAAAAGGCTTTTGGTACCACGGCTCCATCCATTTTAGAGAATAGCTCTTTATTGGTTCTGACAATATTATAACCTTCTAAGATTATATTTTTCCTAAATAACCTGTATGCATTATAATTAAATTTAAAGTTCACCCTTGTATTTTCAACTATCTTGTTAGCAACACTTTCATCTATTATTTCTTGTATTTCCTTTTTTTTTGCCAGGTTTTCACCTAAAAGTTGATCTAATTTTCCTTTCCACACATCAGGGTAAACCTGCAACCATTCAACCTGTGAACGCTTCTTTTTAACATTCAAGAGGTAATCCTGCAACCATAAATTAAACTCCGGATTCTTTTCATTTCCAAAAAGTAGTGACATGCCGTAAGAATGCAAGATGTAAAAGCTAGTAGGGTTTTCTCTGTTATCAACATAAACATTCCCGTCAACACCATTCTCCAGAACAGTTTTGGCAAACATATGATTAAAGTCTACCTGCCTTATAAAAGGAAGTATCTTTTGGTATTCGTTTTTGCTTAATTCATTCATTGTTTTTAATATTTAAAATTCTGTGGTAGTTTATACCTAAACAAACCGTCCTAAAAATCAATTTGTTTACCCCGACCCAAATTGGGCGCAAATTGATTTTACTCGCAAGCTCGTGAAGATAAACGTTCTTCACTCCTTTTAAGGGATAGGACAAATGAAGAAAATTTGTTTGAAATGGATGTAAATTACCGCTGAATCATTGTTTCAATATTTAAATAATAAGCTCTTTAATTTTATTATTGAGATTTCCACCAGGGCAATAGCTTCTTCTTCAATTGCCTCTTTTATCTTTTCAATAATGGTAATAAATTTTTCGTCAGGAAGAGTATAGGCTGGGAATATATTAAGTACATTATAATGAGTTGATATTCCAATAATTAGTCCCTTTTTAATTAGTCGCTGATACACCTCTTCCACCGAAATCTTTTCGCTTAGCTCAATGGCAAGCATCAATCCCTTGCCTCTGATGCCAATAACTTCATTCAGGTCAGACAGTTCCGTTTTAAGCAGGTCAAGCAACTTTTTGCCCTTTTCTTCCGAAGCTTCTATTAGTTTTTCTTCCTCCAAAGCATCTATTACAGTCCCTGCAACTATATAACCCAACGGATCGTTTTGATGCGATTGAGCATAGGTAAACGATTTACTTTCAACAAGTTTCATAATCTTTTTATCAATTAACACAGCACTCACCGGATAGCCATTGCCCAGGGTCTTGCCTAAAACAACAATGTCGGGCTTTAAATCATAATGCTGATAACCAGACCACTTTCCCGTGCAACCAATCCCTGCTGTAATCTCATCTATAATCAATGTCACTTTTTTCTTTTTGATCTCTGATTTTAAACGCTCAATTAGTTTAGTTGGGATTTCAAAAACCTGCCTGGCAAAGCAATACGGATCGAAAACAAAGATCCCATGTGGTTCTATTTTATCTTTAACAACAGGACATTCCTTATTGCAAGTTTTTGTAGAACAGTTAAGGCACTTTTTAATGTCAATTTTATTTTGGATGGATGAAACTTACCCATGGCCTGCCAGGTAATCATCCGTAAAACTTGTAATCTCTGTCTTTTCATTTCTAAGTTTAGCAATGGTCAGTGCAAAATCAATGGCCTCGCTGCCTGTATTCATAAAAAAAACTTTGCCTTGTATATTTGCTTTCGACAATAACTTTTCAGCCACATAGTTAATTAACTCTGGTTTTAATTTTGTTCCTGCATGAATAAGTTTTGCAGCCTGTTTCCGCAAAACACCATGATGACTATGCCCAAGCGAAGCACACCAAATTCCGGACTCTAAATCAATGTATTTTCGTCCTTCCTTATCAATGTAGTAATAATCCTTTGCCTCAACAAAAGTAGATAAGGACTTGGGATGTGGCATTAACACACTCTTCATATTTTTTAGTTTATGGATTTAAAAACTTTCGCGATTATCTTCACACCTTCTTCTATCTGATTTTCAGACAAATGTGCAATCGACAATCGAAAAGACGGATTGGACTTTTCTTTTATAAAAAACAGGTTTCCGGGTGTTACAGCAACTCCATTTTTAAATAACCTGTCTATTAATTCAGCTTCATCAACAATATTGTCTTTCAAACTTATCCAAAAGGAATAGCCACCAAGTGGTTTTGTAAACGTACATTTATTCTTTGGCAAATGTTTTTCGGCTGTTTTTATGGCTGTAGCCATTCGCTTTCTGTAAACCCGGTGAAGCCGCTTCACATGTAGTTCATAGTTCCCCGACTGACAAAATTCGTATACAGCTGCCTGAGACAAGAAATTTCCTGAAATGTCACATATTTTCTTAAGCCGGGCTAAAGCAGCAATTAACCTATCAGTGGCAACTATCCAGCCCAATCGCAAACCTGGAAACAATGTCTTCGAAAAGGTACCCAGGTAAATCACTAAACCAGTTTCATCCATTGATTTTATTGGCAGAACAGATTTGCCGAAATACTTCATCTCTTCCTCAAATCCATCTTCAACAATGGGTATATCGTATTTTTTGCAAATAGTCAATAGTTCTTCTCTGTGCTGTTGGGAAGTAGTCACCCCGGTAGGATTCTGGAAATTGGCCATGGTGAAAACAAAAGCTACTTTATGTTTCTTCAAAGCTTTTTCAAGATACTGTAAATCAAGGCCGTCAAAAGTTAATGGTATCTCAAGAATATCAGCCTGATACAATTGAAAAAGAGGAATAGCGACAGAATAGGTTGGGGCTTCGACAATTATTTTATCTCCTGGTTTTACAAGAAACTTTAAGATTAACCCGAGAGCATTATGGGTTCCGTTGCTAATCATCACATTGTCAATCCCTGCTCTAATACTATGATGCCCAAGTCTGTTGCAAATAAACTCCCGAAGAGGCCCATAACCAATAGAATTGTTATACCCCAACAATCTGGCACCATCTTTTACCAAGACATTGTTCATGCATTTTCGAAAATACTCAACTGGCATTAAATCATAATCAGGACTTAACGGAAGAAAATTAATGATATTCTTGCCACACTCAGGGTGATTGTATCTGTCTTTCCTGGATACTTCATCAAGAATTAACGGGTTAGCTACCTGTGACCAATTAAACTCACTTTCCGCCGAGACATTCATATTTTCTGCAAGCCTGGCCCTTTCCCTAACAACTGAGTAAGAACCGGGTCTGCTTTCGATGTATCCGAATGACCATAATTCTTCATAGGCTCTGTAAATGGTACTCCGGCTTACCTCAAGATTCTCTGCAAGTAGTCTGGAAGCAGGCAGCTTTTCGCCAGGTTTAAGCACTCCTGATTCTATACGTTGTTTAATTTCATTAAAAACTTGCTGGTATACAGGCACTTTAACATCCTTATCTATTTTTATCAGAAGCATAATTTAATTATTACTATGCAAAGTTAATTACAAATCAGACTATTAAAAAGAACCAAAATTTAATAAAAATTAACCAGCCAATTTTATCTAATGGATAGAAATTTCACTTTTGACATTGTAAAATAACATCACTGAAATCTGGAACAA
The DNA here is from genome assembly GCA_050296515.1 of Bacteroidales bacterium. Classification (GTDB taxonomy): domain Bacteria; phylum Bacteroidota; class Bacteroidia; order Bacteroidales; family NBLH01; genus NBLH01. Next base: position 8,283 of record JBNKRJ010000036.1, read on the forward strand.
AAGAAGGGTTTCTTATTCTTTGAAAATTATAAAGTAAAGGAACTTTACAAATGCTGTAACTACAGCAAAAATCCCAAAGTTGATAATGATTGTAAGAAAAGGATGTTTAAAAAAGAAACTCATTTTCTCCTTGCATTCATCCCCCAGTCGCTCATTCATTTTCTTTCTAACGCTGAAGTTATTATAGGTGATAAAAAAAGTCAGAACAAAAGCGATAACTGAGGTTTCGAAAATAAACTCAACATCGAACATAATTTCAGGAATTGGTTCTGTTAAATATAACCATTTTTTTGAAGTATTTCAAGTTTACCTAAAACCTTAGAATTACAGAAGATAAACAACAAGTTCTTTGTGCTGAAAACACAAAATCGAAAGTTTTTTTGTTTAAAATTCAAATTTTAATGCAGCACATGAAATGTTCACTTCGTCTTTAAAATAAAATTCAATATAAATTTAAATTGGTAACCATGAAAAAGAAAACAACAAGTAGAGTTTTATCAATAGCTATCGCGTTAGTAGTTTTTTTTAGCACAAGTACTTTTGCTCAAAACGGACAAGTAAGAAATGTATCATCATTTGATGAATTGAACCTTGCTATTAGCGGTGATGTATATTTGAAACAAGGTAACGCACAAAAAGTAGAAATTGAAGCTTCGGATAAGTTGTTAGAAAAAATCGACACAGAAGTAAAAGGAAGTGCCCTAAATATTAAGTGGAATGAAAAAAATGTAAGGCACTCTGAGAAAATTAAAATTTACATTACCATGACCAAAGTGAATGCACTTAGAATTGCTGGTTCTGGGGATATTATGGCTGATGGATTGATATCAACCGATGAATTAGAACTAAAAATAAGTGGAAGTGGGGATATAAAGTTGGCAGATGTTAAAGCCAATCAAATTTCTTCAAAAATTTCAGGCTCGGCAGATATCTCAATTAAAGGTAGCAGTACAGTAAATTCACTAACTGTAGGAATTAGCGGTAGTGGTGATGTTAATGCAGAAGATTTACCTGTTAATGATGTTGAAGTTGCTATTGCCGGTTCTGGTGATTGCAGAGTATACGCTATTGAAAAATTAAAAGCTAAAGTTGCAGGAAGTGGTGATGTTTATTATAAAGGCACAGCTACCATCGATAGTAAAGTAGCAGGCTCAGGTTCAGTTAAGCACATTAACTAATTAGGTAACTTTTCATTAATATAAAAATCGAGCCCTAGCATGGTGATATCATCAAAGATGGCGGGGTTCGATTTATCTATTTGCATTTTTTCAAGCATTTTGCTGAAAGTTTCCTTGATACCCCTATCATTGCAGAAACACACTTCCATAGTTTGCTCATTTGAGCTAACTCCTCTTTTTTCAGCAACTTCAATTAAACCATCCGTGTAGCAAAGTAATTTTGAATCATTTTCAATTATAACATCCCCTTCTTCAATGGTTTGTATGGTATCCATCATTCCCAAACCAATGCATCCTTCTTTAAGATAAACAGATTCCTTCTTCACCTTATCGTAAAGCAATGGTGGGTTATGTCCTGCATTGATATATCGTAACTCATTTGTTTCAGCATTGTAGCGTGCAATAAACAAAGTGATAAACTTTTCGCCATGCACACTGCTGATAATTCGCTCGTTCAATATTGTAACCACATCGGTTAAATGATTCGAAGAAACAAACAACGCCCGAAGGTTTGCCTGAAAGTTGGACATTAAAAGTGCTGCTGAAATTCCTTTTCCAGATACATCGGCAATGCAGAATCCAATCTCTCGGTGATTTAATTCAAAAATATCGTAATAGTCCCCTCCTACCTCATAATGAGGCAAATAGAAGCCTTCCACATCAATTTTGGGATGTCCCGGAAATTTAGTCAGATCAGGAACAAGCATTGTCTGAACCTCAGAAGCAAGCTCCATTTCCTTGTGCATTTTTTCCCGTTCAAGGTTTTCTTTGAACAGTCTTTTATTTTCGATAGCTACAATAACAATATTGGTAAGGGTTTGCACAAACTGCATGTGCTTAATTGTGGGGCTAACTCCTTCGTTTTGGTCATCAATATCACCAACCAAAACAAAAGCTAAAGGAGTCTGGTTATGAAAAATTGGCAGAACGACATCGAATTCATGAATAACAGGGTTTTCGTAAACGGTTGCGGCAGTAATATCCGTATTAATGAATAAATCTTTCTCAACATCTATATCCAGGTACTTATCACCAGAAACGCCTGATGACAGGATACATCTCCAACCTCTGTTGTTGGCAAATATTAATACTTTCCCAATGTTCAATCGCCAACGAAGTAGTTTTTCATATTTTTTCAAAAGCTCATCAGTAGACAAATTTTGGTTAATTGCCAGTGTAAATTCCAGCAATGTTCGTAGCTTAAAATTACAAAATTCAAGTCTGTTTAGTGATGCTTTTGATGTCATTGAACTAAATATAATTTCCCGAATCAGGTCCGGGAAATGGAATGTATTATTTTACTCTTTCAGAATAGGAGTTATCTCTTGTATCAACTTTTATCTTCTCACCAGTATTAATAAATAATGGAACGCTTATTTCGGCTCCTGTTTCAAGAGTAGCAGGCTTTAATGCTGAAGAAGAGGCGGTATCACCTTTTAATCCAGGCTCAGTATAAGTAATTTCCAATTCAACAAATGGCGGAAGTTCACAGGTAAGTGGAGTTTCGGTATCAGCATGAAAAACAACTTCCACTTCCTGTCCTTCTTTTAGAAGCTTTGTATTGCTTATAAGACTCTCGTCTATAGGTATTTGCTCAAAATTTTCAAGGTTCATGAAATTGTATCCTAAATCATCTTTATAAAGAAACTGATAAGGTCTTCTTTCAATACGAGCAACATTTACTTTTACTCCTGAGTTAAATGTATTTTCAATAACTCTTCCGGTTGTAAGGCTTTTTAGCTTGGTTCTTACAAAAGCTGCTCCCTTTCCAGGTTTTACATGCTGAAATTGAATAATTGTGAACAAATCGTTATTAAACTCGAGGCATAATCCGTTCTTAAAATCCGCTGTCGTTGCCATAATTTTTAGTTAAAAATTTTAAATAATAATGCAAGCAAAAATAAAAAAACAAATCAATAACTCAACAATTTAAGGTGTTTTAAGTTCAAAAAAACAACTGCTATAAAGTAAAAAAGAAGCATCTTTTTTGCAATTGAACCTTAAATTTTAAATTCACTTTTTTTTTATATATTTGCTTTCATTAGACCTATATCCAAATATACAAATTAAATTGTTATGAACGAGGAAGTTGAATTAGTACTTGATGTTACAGAAGAGAAAATGCAAAATGCTTTAAAACACCTTGAAAAATCATTACTTAAGATACGTGCAGGAAAAGCAAACCCTTCAATGCTGAATGGTGTATTTGTAGATTATTATGGCTCTAGTACCCCATTGAACCAGGTTGCAAATATTGGGACTTCTGATGCAAGAACAATTGTTATTCAACCTTGGGAAAAACAAATGATCGGCCCTGTTGAAAAGGCAATTATGGCTGCAAATCTTGGTTTTAACCCAGATAATAATGGAGAAATAATCAGAATAAATATTCCAATGCTAACCGAAGAAAGAAGAGCTTCGTTGGTTAAACAGGTAAAAGCAGAAGGGGAAGACACTAAGGTAAGTTTAAGAAGTTCGCGAAGAGAGGCAAATGATGACCTGAAAAAAATGCAAAAGGATGGCCTTTCTGAAGATCTGGAAAAAGATGCGGAAGAAAGGGTTCAGAAACTTACTGACAAGTATTATACTAAAGTAGACGAAATGATTGCTGTAAAAGAAAAAGACATTATGACGATATAGCATCATAATATGGAAATTTGACCAATAGGGAGGTAGATTTAATTTGCCTCCTTTTTTTAGTCAAAAATATTCTCGACAATATTTGGTGAATTCTTCAACATGGCATAGCAATAAACACATGAGAACCCACAAGTATTGTATCTGCCAATATCTTTACTAACCATACACTGACAATATTTTCGTTGACCTTTGTCTTTTATTCGGTTTTTAGATTCCAGTTCTTTAATGAATTCTACAAGCTTTGAATTTGAATTAAAAACACTTTTAATCAATTCATTATCAATGCATTTGTTCGGTCTGATGCCATATGAGTTGAAATTCAGCTCCTCAGCACAGGTAGCCATCTCCAATCGATAAGCAGTTAACCTTTTGGTCAGTCTTTCTACAAATAACTGTTTAGTATTTACATCAAAATCAACTAGTTGAATATTATTCGCTTTTAGTTTATTTTGCACTTTCCGATAGTTGTCATCAACAAACGAAAAGACCAATTTCTTCGTGTAGTTTTTCAATTGGGATGCAATTCTTTCTATTTTATCAATAGCTGCATCAACATTTTGACTCTTAGAAATCATCACTGGATCGAACCGCCATATTACTTTTTCGGCTCCTATTCTTTCTGATAATTCTGTAAAGGTTTCTATTCGTCTCTGTAAAGGAGGCAGGTTAGGCTCAAAACCCTCTTTTTCATAATCATTTAAAGTGAAGTTGAAATAATAACCAATCTCTAATTCATCAATTTCATAAAGAAAGGGCATCAAAGGCTTGGGGTTTTTACTCCAAAAAACAATTAGTTGAGTATCTTTAAATGAAATCAGGCTCTTTTTGTTATTAAAAGGATTGGTCCAATACAAGTAGCCTCTTTTTAGCGACTTCATAAATTGCTTTGCATAAAATGCCGGAATATCGGTTGCACGACTTGCAGATAAAATTAGTGGAGCAACTGCTTGAACTTTTTCTTTTTGAACCTCTATATTTACTTTTTGCCAAATCATCAGACAAACTTAAAATTTTATACAAAATTAAACGAGCTGTTACTTTCTCATATTAGTTTCATGCCATTGATTTTTATAATTTAGAATGAGAATATTCATTTATCGCGAATCATTTTTTACAAGAACTTAAAACACCTATTTTTACAACGTACAGCATGCTTTATGTAATTTTACCCGTAGATTACCGAAATTTAGAGTAGGTTTTCTATCTTTGTGTTAATTAACAACATTTTGTAAAAAATAAATGTCAGAACCTAGTTTTATAACCATGAACATTTTATTACTTACAGATGTTTTTAGAGCATTCATTCTTTATTAATCAGAACAAGATTTTTATAAATGAGCGAGCAAGTACTAAGTAAACAAGAGCTTAACAGATATATAAGGCATACCTCTCTGGAAGAGATAGGTACTGCCGGCCAGGAAAAAATAAAAAAAGCCTCTGTTTTAGTTGTCGGGGCAGGTGGATTAGGCGCACCGGTATTGCAATATCTGGCAGCAGCTGGTGTTGGCACATTAGGAATTGGGGATAATGATTTGATTACCGAGAACAATTTGCCCAGACAGGTGCTGTATTCTAAAAAGGATGTTGGAATGCAAAAGGCAATTGTGGCCCGAAGCAAATTAATGGATTACAACCCTTATTCGACCTACAATATTCATAATATTCTTTTCACGGATGAAAGGGTGCTAAAAATAATTGAGCAATACGACATTGTTGTAGATTGTACGGATAATTTACCAGCCCGGTATTTATTAAATGATGCCTGTATTATTCTTAAAAAACCGTTGGTTCATGCAGCGCTGTACAAATACCAGGGACAGGTTTCGGTATTTAATTACAACAACGGGCCAAGCTATCGTTGCCTGTATCCATATCCACCAAGATCTGAGAAGATTTTGAACTCGGGAAATATTGGCATATTGGGTGCTTTGGTTGGAATAGTTGGCTCAGTGCAGGCAGCTGAGGTAATTAAAATGATTACTGGTGTTGGAGAAGTACTTTCAGGTAAAGTTTTTGTTTTTAATATGTTAAAAAGTAGCAGCCACACATTTAACATACAGCGAGTTGAAGAGAATTTTGAGGTTGAAGAACTCATTGACTATGAAGAGTTTTGCCGACCTTCCGCATAGCCTTGTTTTTAAAAGAAATTGAAGCCACATTATTTGTGGCTTTTTTATTTCATACAACATCCGCCTGCTAATCAGCATACTAATGTTATGTCAAGGCTAATTTGTCAGGTGACAACACCTGACAAGTGCACCAGCCAGGTGTTGTCACCTGGCTAATTACCAGTAATATCATACTTGACTTGACACTAAGAAGTATTTTTCATAAATCATATTTCTCCTTGTCAGGGTGACAAACCTATTTTTTCTCCTAGCTATAACAACGAATTAAAATTCGATATTGGAAGGAGAAAAACCTTTCATTACTGTTTATTGTTTTTCTTCTTTTTATACTCAACCTTTTTTGAATTTTGTAATTACTTTGTTTTACAAGCACTTATTTTCTTCAAAAAGTCATTTGACACTTGTCATTAAGTCATTGGTAGTAAATGACCAATGTCTGATCAATGTCGTGTAGTTAAGAAGCAATTTGCTCATTTTTACATAAAACACCCTTCGGCTCCATTCAGGACCCAGAGGGAGACTGCACTTCGGCAGGCTCTTTCTTTTTCCATGCCAGCAAGTTTGCAATAATGCAGCTTGACTGGCTTTTCACCAACAACTACTTCGATTTCTTCTCTTTGTTCTTTTTGCCTTTCAGGTTGGTATAAAACTCCAGAGAACCGGCCCTTACTGCATAAAGCTTTCGGCCATCTTCAATTTCAACTTTTTTTACCTGGAATCGTTTTTTGATAAATTTATTCGCAGATTGCAATACTGACTCTCCTGCTTTGGCCAATATAGATTTTTCTTTTTCCACCTGCTTAACACCAAGTTTTTGAAGCGTTACATTCACATAATCCTCTACTTTTGCTTCCTGCAAATCTTTATCAACCACATTTACAGTTATTTCATTCAATTGCGAAGATGATACGAAAGCAGAATTATTATTACCAGCTAATTCTTTGACTTTTCGGGTATCAATTTCAGCAACCAGCTCATTTACACGATCTTCAATTACAGTTGTATCACCTACAATATTATTATCCACTTTCGCATATTCAAACTTAACATTTTCTGGCTGTTTGGTTTCAGTTTTTATGAATGGTTGCCTTAAAGAAGGTCTCTCAAAATAATTGCCATTGATTGCCAGCCCATTGTAATTAATATTTCCTGTATTAATTGTAAAAAAGCTGATTAAAAGTGCAACTGAAGCAGCAATAGAGCTAATCAAATAAATTACTTTTCTGTTTACAGCTAGTTTATAATGTTTTAGTGAGTTCTTATTTGGAAAAACAATATTGATATCAGGTTCCAGCCTGCTTTTCTGTATCAGTTGGTGCTCGTATTGCTTCTGTGGTGATTTTTCAAGGAGTTCTGCCAATACTTTTTCTTCTTCATCAGTAATTTCATTTTCCAGCTTAGCAATACTCAGCTGCTCAAATTTACTGACACCGTCTATATCTTTTTCCGGATCTTTTTTAAGAAGGTTCTTTTTCTCAAAGATTATTTCATCAGCAATCAATTGCTCGCCATTTAGTTCTTCAAACTCAGCTTTTATATCAGGGTTGCTATCAAGAAAAGACATAACTTCCCCGACTTCATTGGCCGACAAATTGCCATCCATAAAGTCAATTAAATATTCTTCGTAGTTATGTCTGTTAATTTTCATCTTAAAATTTATGCAACATTCTCAACCTTAACAATATAATTCTTCAAAAATACGCGTGCTCTGTAGATATAAACTTTTACCTGCGATTCGTTTAAGCCTGTAATTTCTGCAATTTCTTTGTATGAATATCCTTCATAATCTCTTAGCATGACAGCTGCCTTTTGGTCATCAGGAAGCTGACTCACTGCCTGTTGTAGAATCTCACCAATATCGCTGTACTGTTCATCATGGTAGTGCCCGTTATAATCGTAATCTTCAGTGTTTGTAATTTTCTTACTCCTTCTGAAATGGTCAATCATGGTACGATAGGCAGTGGTGAAAAGATAAGATTTCACCTTTTCAAACTGTACATTTTTATAATTCATCCACAGCTTTTCATAACTGTCTTGCACAACATCCTGCGCCAATGCTTCATCCTTTGCATTTTTTAAAATGAAACGATAAACATTGTCAGAAAACAGATCTACGCTTTTATTATATTCGTCAATTGTCATACATCCGGTCTATCAATTGTAGGACGAAATGATATGATTAAATGTTACAGTAGAATAAAAAAATTTTTTCAATAAAAACAAAACCCTCTCATAACGAAAGGGTTAAACATTTACTTTTGCAAAAAAAATTAATCGCTATAAGCCGTACATTTACTAACACAATCAACAATATGACTTAAATTTGTATGCTTCAAAGAGTAATAGGTGTTCTTTCCTACCCTTTTCGAGCAAAGTACACCTTTATCTTTCAATATGCCTAAATGGTGCGAAGTAGTCGATTGTTCAATTCCTAATTTTTCGTGGATTTCGGTTACAGTTAAACTTTGTTCTCCTTCAAGGTAACTAAGAATAGCTATTCTCATTGGATGTGCAATAGCTTTAAGCATATTAGCAGCAGATTCTAACTGTTCCGAACTTAATTCTGTTAAATTCATTATTAAAATTATTTCTAGATTTGCATATGCAAATATATAGATGTTATCGATAAGATAAAATGATTTTACTCAAAGTTTCTGACATTTTTAGTAAAATGTAGCATTTACTAAACGAATTGACTATTTTTTAATCCAGCAATGGTAAGTTAGAACAAGTATACGACTATATTTGTAAATTAATATTTTCACTTAGCACGAAAACCTTAAGCAAATATGCAGGAAAGCAAAAAAGAGAGAAAGAAAAAATCAGTTGCCTCAAGAATTAGCCCACGAAAAATGATCTACCCAATACTTATTGGAGTTGTAGTTGTGGGTTATATGCTCTATGATAATTTTGATATCCAGGCATTTAATGCTGTAGATTTCACATGGAATTCAGTTTTCTGGCTATTTATCGCTATCATGTTCATGGCTTTTAGGGATATTGGTTATATCATTCGTATTAGAATACTTACAGAAGGTGATTTTACATGGCGCCAGGCACTAAGGGTTATTATGCTCTGGGAATTCACATCGGCAATAACACCTTCGGCTGTTGGTGGAACCGGACTCGCTATAATTTATGTAAATAAAGAAGGAATCGGTATCGGACGTAGTTCGGCAATTGTAATGGCAACTTCTGTTTTAGATGAGCTGTATTTCATAATCATGTTTCCTCTTTTGCTCATTTTTCTAAACCCTGAAAAACTATTTTTCATTGAAAACGGAGACGCATTCTCGAGTAGCTTCCTGTACTTTGCTGTTATTGGATACAGTATAAAGTTCATTTACACTGCACTTCTTTCATACGGTCTATTCAGGAACCCACTTTTATTAAAAAGAATGATCATAGGAATTTTCAAATTAAGGTTTTTAAGACGTTGGAAAGAAAACGCTGCAAAAGCAGGAGATGAAATCATTGAAAATTCAAAAATACTAAAGAAAAAGCCGCTTGCTTTTTGGTTAAAAGCTTTCGCAGCTTCAATATTTTCCTGGACATCGAGATACTGGGTGGTGAATGCACTCTTTTTGGCTTTTTTTGTTGTTAATGATCATGTATTACTCTTTGCACGCCAATTAGTTATGTGGATAATGATGTTGGTAAGCCCTACACCAGGAGGAAGTGGATTTACTGAATTTGTTTTCAAAGAGTACCTGGGAGACTTTTTACCAGCAGTTGGTATTGCAATTGTTATGGCAACACTTTGGCGATTAATAACTTACTATCCTTATTTATTTGTTGGGGCATTTTTAGTTCCTACATGGATTAGAAAAAGGTTTGTTGCAAAAGAAGATAAATAAGTTTTCGATCACCATTTCAACTACTTGATTTCTTAGAAATTAAAGCTTTGTATAGCTGGCTAAACCTACAAAAACAACTAAAATTAAGCACATTAATAAAATCGAGAAACATGGACTACTATTTTATTACCGGAGTTAGCAGAGGTATTGGAAAAGCAATAGTTGAGAAACTGCTTAAAGATGAAAACAACTATATTATTGGCCTTGGCAGAACTTCAACCATTAAACATGAGCGATTTGAGTTTATTGAAATGGATCTTGGTAAACTTGAATTGGTAAAGAATTATCAGTTCATTCAAATCATTGATGCTAAATCAATTACGTTAATAAACAACTCTGGAATGCTGGGTTATGTTGATGTGGTAGGAAATATTGAAAATCAATCAATTATCGAAACCTTCAATGTTAACACCATAGCTCCCGCAATTCTTATGAACAACTTTGTAAATGCTTATCAAAATTTTAAAGGCAAAAAACTGGTACTGAATGTTAGTTCAGGTGCTGGCAGACATGCCATTGACTCGTGGAGTAGTTATTGCGCTTCGAAATCAGCTTTAGATATGTTTACGTCAGTGGCCAGCCAGGAACAAAACAACAAATATCTTGAAAATGGCATAAAATTCTTTTCCATTGCACCAGGAATAGTGAATACTAAAATGCAGGACGAAATAAGAGAACTTGATGAAAGCAGGTTCAAAGATATTAATCGCTTTATTAATTATAAAAAAGAAAACCAACTCAGTGATTCAGAAGAGGTTGCAAGTAAGCTTATTAGATTAATGGAAAACAGTGATAATTATAAAGATGCATTACTTGATATCAGAGAATTAAACCTTTAGTCTACTTCAGATAGGCAAGGATGGAATCAAAAATGTAACTGCCATCGGTGTTTCCAATTTCATCGTCAGCAGCACGCTCGGGTTGAGGAATCATTCCGTAAACATTTTTACCAGTGTTGCAAATAGCAGCAACATTGGCCCTTGAACCATTCGGATTTGCAGATTCGGATAATTGTCCGTCCTCTGTGCAATACTGAAAAAGAATTTGCTCTTTCTCCCGCATTAGTTTAATGGTGTCGTCATCAGAATGAAATCTTCCGCTTTTAGTAGCCACTGGAATTTTATAGGCAAGATTTGTATTAAGATGCGCTGTTAGAGCTGAATGTGTATGCTTTGGCTTTATAAATGTGTTATTACAATAAAACTTACCGCTTTCATTCGGCAGCAACTTTCCTGGTAAAAGCTCAATTTCACACAAAAGACGAAATCCAAGACCTACGCCAAAAACAAAGCCCCCGTTGTTTGCAAATTTCACTATTTCCTTAATAATTGGCTCCTTTTTCCGTGGCTTCTCCCCCCCTGTTCCACCAGGAATGATAATTGCATCCATTTTGGGTAATTTACTTTCCCTGTACCAAATTTCAATCACCTCTTGTTCAAGGATTTCTCCAAGAACATAAGTCATGTCATTATGACCAGTTGATTCAGGAAATCTAATAATCCCAAATTTCATAAATTTGACAATTGTTTTGAGGATGAATCAAAATTAATAAAAAAAAATGGTCTTCAAAACGAAGATTCAAAAACATCTTCAGACCTATATAAGTTGAGAAAAGTACTGATTAATGATCGTTATCCCAAAAAGCAACAACCAAATAATCTCAGGAAACCATTTTTTATCAAGATTTGAAAGAAGCATGGCAAAAAGAAAAGCCACTGGAACAGCACAGGTATAAATAAACTCAAATGAAGAATCTGTAAATAAAAATATAACCAAACCTAAAACGAACCAAATGAAAAGGATTTTTAAATTACGACGTATTTGAATTTTCACATTCGAAACAAAAGCACTCAACCGAAAACTTGCAATTACCATTAATACAACTACATAAGACAAAAAAACAAGCTGACCTGACCTTAAAGTTGAAAATGGTTTGTTTATAAATTCGAACCTAAAATGTATTCCATCTAGCTGCAACTTATTAAACATGATGTAGTTGATTGTAAAATAGAAGTACCAGACGGCGACAAATCCCACAATAATCATAATGAATTCTCGTGGATGGCTAATTCGGTTAAACACCATTCCGGAAATTACTATGATTACTAAATAGAGATAATTAGGATAAAAAAGTGTTGCAAGCCCAAGAAAGAAAGACGCATTGAAAAAAGCTTTATATGTATTGGATTTTTCAGTAATTGAGGCCAATCTTTCCCAAACAGCCAGAAATAATAAATTTGCAATCAACATTGGATGAACAACCTGATATTCAGGAAAATTAGCAGTAATCAGCATAAAGAAAATTCCTGGAAGATAGCTTCTAAAACCAAGTAAATTATACTGATTAGTAATCCCATTAACAATTATTGCCTGTAGCAGAACAAGGATAAATGCAATTAATTTACTTAATAAAGTTAAGCCCGAAAGCCCATCATAAATCCAATTATAAACAGGCATTAAATCTGGTTCAGAATAAATTCCAGATGCATCCTTTGTGAGAAATGTTTTCATCCAGACAACCAACCCAATAAAAACAAACATTAGGAAATTTACTGGCTGGTAGCTTCTTATATTGCGAAATAAAATCAAAGTTCAGTTTTTATAAATCGAATCCTATATCGGTTCTATAATTTTTCCCATCAAAATTAATTTTTTCAATCATTTTGTAGGATTTTTGCAAAGCTTCTTTCATCGAATCGCCATAAGCTGTTACAGCAATTACCCTACCACCATTTGTCAGTACCTTGTTGTTTTCAAGTTTTGTTCCTGCATGAAAAACAACAACATCCTTGTCAAATTCACCAATCGATATCTCTTTACCTTTCTCATAACTTCCGGGATATCCTTCTGAAACTAAAACAACAGTTGTTGCAGTTCGGTGGTCAAATTCTAATTTTGTATGACTTAATTTTTTATCTGGCAACGACTCCAGTAGTTCAAACAAATCGCTTTTCACCTTAGGTATAACCACCTCTGTTTCAGGATCCCCCATCCTTACATTGTATTCAATTACAAATGGCTCGTCATTAACTTTAATCAGGCCAAGAAAAATAAACCCTTTATAGTCCATTTTTTCATTTTTTATGCCCTCAATAGTTGGTTTAATTATTCTTTCCTCTACTTTCGACATAAAAACCTCATCGGCAAATTTAACAGGTGTAACTGCCCCCATGCCACCAGTATTTAGTCCTGTATCTCCTTCGCCAATTCTTTTGTAGTCTTTTGCTTCAGGTAGTATTTTATAACTCTCGCCATCAGTTAGTACAAATACAGACACTTCAATTCCACTAAGAAACTCCTCAATCACAACCTTTTGACTTGCTTTACCGAACTTTCCTTCAAGCATTTGCTTAAGCTCAGTTTTTGCTTTTTCAATATCGTCTAAAATTAACACGCCTTTGCCTGCGGCCAAACCATCGGCTTTTAACACATAAGGTGCTTTTAACTCACCTAAAAACTTAAATGCATCCTGAATTGTTTCAGATGTAAAGCTCTGATACTTTGCAGTAGGAATACCATATTTTTTCATGAAGTTCTTTGCAAACTCTTTGCTCCCTTCAAGTTGTGCAGCATTCATATCCGGCCCAATTATCTTTATCCCGCGTAGCTCGTTATCGTCTTTAAAATAGTCAACAATTCCATTAACCAAAGGATCTTCTGGCCCAACAACAACCATGTTAATGTCATTTTCTAAAACAGACTTTTTTAATTGCTCAAAGTCATTAACACCAATTGGCAAATTTGTTCCCAGTTCAGCAGTACCTGCATTTCCAGGTGCTACAAAAACTTCATCTACCTTTGCACTTTGCTTTATCTTCCAAGCCAAGGCATGTTCTCTTCCTCCAGAGCCTATTACAAGAACCTTCATTTTTTTCGAAATGTTAAATGTTTAATGATGGCCAAAATTAGCATTCATCATTCTAATAATGAAATTTTATTAAACTATTTATTATCATTATATAAACAAATTGAACTAAAATGGAAAAGAAAACTCGTTTTGCAGTAAAAATTATATATTTACGGCAATTTGCATAGTAGATTTGGAACAACTTCTTAAAATATTAGCTAAAAGAAGAAATGAAGTTAAAGGTAATTAATCGGGTTTTGGTGTTTTTTCTTGCACTTGTTTTTTTTGAAGATCAAACCATTTGCGCCCAAGAAATGATTAATTATGAAGATAAATCATCAATTCTTTCAATTTCTTCTGATTTGGCAGTTTTTGAAGATACAAGTTCGAGATATAATGTGGGGCAAATAACTGAAAACAAACTATTTATTAAAACAAAAAGCAATGTTCCCTCGTATTCTTTCACAGAATCAACCATATGGTGCAAATTTAAGCTAAAGAATTCTACTGATGAGACTTGCTATCTGGAAATTTCACCTCCTATTCTAAACGAAGTAACACTCTACCAAGTCAAAGATAATCAGATTGACAGCTTTAGATTGGGCAGCTTTTATGCCGACAAAGGTGATATTTTAAAATCGAACAATTATATTTTTCAGCTTAATGATAATGTTGATTATTTTCTATTAAAGGTGAAATCAAAAACCCGTTTGTTTATAAAAGCCAGGGTTGGTTCATTTGATGCACTAATAAAAAAAACAAAAACAATTGACACGCTCCAGGGTATTTACGCTGGATTAGTAATTATGGTATTCATTTACAACCTGTTTTTGTTTTACACAAACAGAGAAAGCATCTACTTATTTTACTTACTTCACCTTGTTAACCTCATCGTATTTTTCTTGTACATGAGTGGCTATGGAATAAAATTCATATGGAAAGATTATCCAATTGTAAATTCATATTTTATAACAATAATAAACCTGGGATATATTTTATCTCTGTTTTTTGTAATGAATTTTCTTGATGCCAGAAAAAAATTCCCTCTATTGCAAAAAGCATTGTGGACAATTATAATTGCGTTAGGACTAAATAGCTTTGTAGACATACTTATTTCCTCATATTTAGCGGGCAAGCTTCTAAACTATATTGGCATTGCAGCAACAGGCTTTGTTATTACGGGTTCAGTCCGGCTTGCAAAAAAAGGATATAAACATGCAAGAACTTTCCTTTACGCCTGGATTTTATACATCATTGGCATAGTTATTCAAACATTGCAATCGTTAAACTTTATACCCACGAATGAAATTACCTCGAATACAATTCAGATAGGCTCTGCTTTCGAAATTGTTTTACTTTCAATTGCAGTGGGAAACAAAATCAATTTCTATAAGTTAAAGAGACTGGAAGCTATTGCAAATGAGAAAGTTTTGCTTAAAGAAAAAGAGATCTTAAAAAGTTCGCAAAAGGAAAATTTGGAAGAACTTTTTCAAGAGCAAACAGAATTACTATATGCAAAAAACAAGGAGCTAAAAAAGCAGAACAAAGAAATTAAGCAAAAGCATAATGAAATCACTGAACAAAACAAAAAAATCACTGAATATCATGATCTTTTGGAAACAAAGAATAAAATCATCACAAATCAAAATGAAGATTTAAGGTTACATAAAGAAAACCTTGAACAGCTAATTGATGAAAGAACTTATGAATTAAAAGAGGCAACTCTTGAAGCAGAAAATGCAGATCAACAAAAAACTGCTTTTTTAAAGGATTTTTCGCACGAGATAAGAACCCCAATGAACGCAATTTCCGGGTTTTCGAATCTGTTGATGGATATTAAAATTGACGACGAATCGTATGATTACTACGTTGAAATTATAAATACCCACACCGACAACTTGCTTGATTTGGTTGATAATATCGTTGATTTATCTCGCATCCAAAATAATATTTTAGTTCTAAAAAAAGTAAAATTTGATCCAAGCAAACTTTTTATTACCCTGTTAGAGAAGTTGCAAGCAAAGCTTAAGCATGAGAAAAAATCGTTCATTGACTTAAGATACATTCCTTACAGAAACAGGGAGCTTAGATTATTGCTTGATTACAACAAGTTTTGGAAGATTGTTTACCAACTGATAGACAACTCAATAAAATACACAGAAGCCGGGTATATTGAATTTGGGCTTCAACAGGTTAAAGATACTAGTGACATTGAGGTGTTTGTGGTTGACACTGGTGTTGGAATAAAAAAGGAAAAGTTAACCTATGTTTTTGAATGTTTCAGAAAAATTGACGAACAAAACAAACTGCAACCCGGAGCAGGATTAGGACTTTCACTAGTCAAAGGGCTAACTACTTTAATGAATGGCAAAATTAGTATTGAAACCATTTCCGCAGAAGAAACCGTCAATAACCAGACAGGAACAACCATTAAAATTACTATACCCGATGCAATAGCCTAAAATTTCACATTATACTTTAACACTTTTCTCCTTTTTTAATAACAGTAATAACCCCACAAACATAATTAAACCATTTACCAACAAGAGTTCAAACCCAAATTTATAACCTCCTAAGAGCTCTTCGGAAAACATATTTACAAAATAGGTTAGTACCGGTGACAGAACAGCAACAATTGGAACAAACTTGTCATAAACCTTCATTTTTGTAAATAGCCCAAAAGCAAACAGCCCCAACAAAGGCCCATATGTATAACTAGCTACTCTAAACACCTGGTTGATAACACTATCATCATTTATCCATTTAAAAATAAGAATAACCAAAAATAGCAGCATTGAGAAACCAAAATGAACAATTCTCTTTTTCTTTTGAGTATCTTCAGATTCCTTATTTACATCAACATTTAAAATATCAACTGTGAATGAAGTCGTTAACGAAGTTAACGCAGAATCAGCACTGGAAAAAGCAGCTGCAATAATTCCCAATAAAAAAGCTATTCCGGCAGATATACCAAAATGATTGATAGCAAGCAACGGGTAAAGTTTATCAGTATACTCAAACTTACCAGTTTCCTCAATAACATGAAACACTTCTTTGCCAGAAAAATGAATCCCTTTCGAAAAAAAATAACTATATAGCAGTGCTCCCAATGACAAAAACAATAAATTTACAGGAACTAAAGTAATGCTAAACCAAAACATATTCTTTTGAGCGTCTTTCAGGTTCTTACACGTTAAGTTCTTCTGCATCATATCCTGATCAAGACCAGTCATTACAATTGCAATAAAGGCACCAGCAAAGAACTGCTTAAAAAAGTTGCGATCAGAGTGCCAGTCCCACTCAAACACTTTTGAAAACTGACTGCTCTGAATTTCTTTCATCAAACTAGAAAACGTAAGATTCATTTCATCACTAATCAGATAGATGCTAATCACTACTGCCACAAGCATAAAAACAGTCTGTAAAGTATCCGTCCACACAATTGTTTTTATGCCTGCGCGATAGGTATACAGCCATATAAGTAAAATAGTTACAATTACAGTTAACCAAAAAGGAACACCAAAACTATCAAAAAAAGCAAGTTGAAGCACAGTAGCTACCAGAAATAGCCTAAATGAAGCGCCAATTACCCTTGAAAGAAGAAAAAAAGCAGCTCCTGTTTTATAGGCTGCAACACCAAAACGTTTTTCAAGATAAGTGTAAATTGAAACCAGGTTTAACTTGTAATAAATTGGCATTAATACTGTAGCTATAACAAAATACCCTAACAAGTATCCAATAACCATCTGAAAATAATAAAAATAGCTATTCCCAACCTCTCCAGGCACCGAAATAAATGTAACACCGGAAAGCGATGCCCCAATCATTCCAAAAGCAACCAAATACCAGGGCGATTGCCTGTTTCCAGTAAAAAAAGTAGCTGTATTCGATTTTTTTGAGGTTAAATAAGATATAAAAATTAGTAATGAGAAATAAGCAGCTATTACACTGAAAACAAGAATGGGACACATAAAATATTTATTAGCATTTTAAAAACTTGCTAATGGCAAAAGAACAAATAAAAAAAGTCCTGAACAAATCTGTTCAGGACTTTTGTACCCAGAGCCGGGGTCGAACCGGCACTCCCGTGAAGGAACTGGTGTTTGAGACCAGCGCGTCTACCAATTCCGCCATCTGGGCAACTTTGAATTGGACTGCGAAAGTAATTAATTGTTTGTTATTGGCAAAATTTTTAATCGATTAAATAATCAAAATCCAATTCTTCTATGAGCCGATGCAACTTTTCACTTGGGTATAATGTCTAAAAGTTAATGATTTCATTGAATAACTATTATAGTATATTGAAAAATATCTTCTAGTTTTGCAAGTATTTATTACAGCATGGTACTTAATTTGACAGGGTATTTACTATCAGTCAATTTTATTTGCAGTTTTATCAAAAAGTTTTCAGAAATGAGCAAACTTATTGAAACTTTTACTGTTTGTTTGCGTATTATAAGTTAAATAGGTGTTTGGCAAAGATAAAACTCATATTGTGTTGCAACCATTTATTATTAAACTTTAAAATTAATCTAACCATTAGACCATTAGTTAATTATTTTCTGAACTTACTCTTAAATTAAAATAAGAAACAAATGAAAAGTGGACTTCGAATTTTCGTTTTTTTTGTGTTATTATTCGTATATAACAATTTACTTCGTGCTCAAACTGGCCCTGGTGGTGTAGGAAATAGCGCTGGAAGTAATGGACAACCAGAGAACATTATCTGGTTAGACGCATCCTTACTTTCAACCTTTGGAAATGGTTCAGTATGGTCCGACATCTCTGGAAATGGATATGATGCAACCCATATTCCAAGTGGGGGCAATGCACCTGGCCTTGGTACTCTCAACGGATTTAATACGTTGAATTTCGATGGCACAGCGTCATATTTACAAATTCCAGATGATGATGCCGGGGCAAATAGGCTCGATGGCATGACCAATCTAACAATAATGGCTGTTATTAATCCTGGTTCAACAGACACAAGATGTGTAATTTCGAAAAGGCTAAACTCTACAAATCGTTCCTGGACTCTTTTTCACAATAATGGCTTTCAGCTAAATGGTTATGTAGGAGCAACAGCAGTTGGAGGAGGAGTAAACACATCAGGCTCATATGGTTTTGCGTCTTATGTTGTTAACGGAGACCTTAGCTTATACCATAATGGTGATTTACAGGCCTCAGGTGGAACAGGTTTAAGTATACCCGACCGAACCGAAAATGTAACTATTGGAAGATTTGACGAAGACGCAGGAGAAACAAGATGGTTTGATGGTGAAATTGCTGAAATTGCTGTATTTGCAGACGGATTAAATACTGCTCAGCGAACAATTGTTGAAAACTATTTTAGTACAAAGTATAATTTAGCATTTACGACTGCTTCTAATGATAAAATGACAGGTAATGATCCCACCTATATTTATGGTGTTGCAGGAATTGGACAAGAACCTGATGGAAACCACCTTTTAGCAGCTAGTGGTTCAACCGGTTTTTATATAGAATCATCAGGTTCTCTTGATAATGGTGATTACATAATGTTTGCGCATAATAACTCTGCCAATTCAGTTTCGACGAGTGACATTACAGGAGGTGTTCAGGAGCGTTGGGCAAAAGATTGGTACATTGAACAAACCAATTCTCAAAATGCCCAAATCATTTTCGATTTACCTGAAGGTATTACAGGTGGCCAATATCCTCAGAATATTTCTAACTATGTATTATTATACCGAAATGGAACTTCAGGAAACTACTCCATTGCAACTACTTCAAGTGTAGATTATGCCGATGCAGATCAGGTTTCATTTAATATTCTGGGCACAAATCTAGCTGATGGTTATTACACATTAGGTACATTGGACCAAACCAACAGCCCGGTTCTTGGTCAAGCTGGAACTACATGGTACTCACTTGTTTCAGGAAACTGGTCCGATCCCACTATCTGGACATTGGATCCATCTGGAGCTTTACCAAATAATCCATCAAATTCATATCCACAGTTTAATACTGATAAAGTGGTGATAAAGTCGGGTAAAACTGTGGTCATGGATTTACCGAATCCGACTTACACCTTTGCCTCAGTTACTGTAAATGGCCGGTTAGATTTACAATCAAAAACGGGACTTACTTTTTCTGTGATAAAAGGTACTGGCCGCATTTTAATGTCAGATGATGTATTTCCTTCCTATTCAAATGCTGATGACTTTATCAAAGCCGGACAAGGTGAGGGAACTGTTGCTTTATACGGAAACAGCTTTACACTAAACACTGCTCATGAATTTTACAACCTTGAGGTAAAGATGAATGTTGGCCAAACAATCACACTAACCAAGGATTTAACGCTCAATGGCTATTTCAGGGTAGAATCGGGCACATTTAAAATAAACGATGATGCAAGTACTACTGGCCTAAATATTTCTGTTGCTGGTGATGTGAACATCCTTGCCGGGGCATTTTTAAGCACTGGCACAGGTAATGCTCGTCATCAGTTTGATTTTTATGGAGATTTAACAAATAATGGAGAGCTACGTTTCACAAATAGAGTAGCTGCAAATTATACTGCTGAGGCAACAGATGGTATTGTTGATGCCAATTTCTTAAATTCATCTTCAAACCAGGATGTAATATGTAACGGCATATCTAATTTCTATCGAATTGAAATTGACAAAGGAACAGATAAAACATACATGCTTTCGATTGAAGCAAGTGCAGTGTCAAATTTTAATCTTTTTGGCTATGCAAACGAAGGGCATGCAAGTGTTGCTCAATTAACTGTTAATAATAATGCCTTAGGCCTTTTACGAGGTACAGTAAAGATTGGAAATAATGTAAATATTCCTGTTTTAAACAATACTGGAAATTACAATATCTCAGAAGCAGCACAACTTTGGGTTGATGGTGGTACCGTTACTAAATCAGCGGGTGAAGCAATTGTTCCATACGGCACAGCAAGGATATCAGCTGGAACAATTGAAGCACTGGTTTCCAGTGGCTTCACACTTAGAGATAATGGATTGATAAAAATAGATGGTGGAACTTTGAATGCCAATCAGATTAGGACATCAGTTTTAGGTATTGGTAATGTTGGTGGTTATATTCAAAGTGGCGGAACCGTAAACATAGTTAATCCAGGCAATACAAATACTAATTATTACCATTTCTCGCTAACCTACTCAGGCAATGTGTTTAACATGTCTGGTGGAACCCTGCATGTATATGACGCTAATGGAACTGCCACTAACCAAGGAGGTATTTTTATTGCTTCCGACCCTAAAAATGTAAATATAACCGGAGGTACCGTTATTGCTGAAATTGCTGGTGTTGCAAACACATTTAAAATAACATCAAAAGCTCCTTTTTGGGATCTTATTTTAAGAAACACTAACGACGCATCTACAGATCACTTATTAGATGCTGGAACAAATATAAACGGCACATCAGATGCAGATTTAGTAGCACAACCATTGGTTGTTTTAAATGATTTAACTATTGAGGATAATTGTTTCCTTAATCATAATGGACAGGATATCACAATTGGTGCAGGGCTTTCGATTTCTTCAAATAGCCAAAATCAAGGGACTAACAATGATGGCTTATTATATGATGCAGGTTTACCAAACACCTTGACTTTTAATGGCAGTACAAGTGACACATTCTACATTGGTCACACAGTTGATGACCCTTATGAGCTTTATGTCTGGAACTTGGTAATAAACAAAAGCAATAATGCAGAACTGCTTGTAAAAGGAGATGCTGCCAAAGAAGCTGGTAATGCAAACCCAGAATCTCATAATAGGCTACTTAGGGTTAATGGTACCATTGATGTACAAAATGGCACTCTCAACCAAGGCAAACAATCAATTAGCCTGTTTGGGACAGTTAATGTTGGGGCAAATGGTATTCTGGGAGTTTACGAGCCAGGTGTTACTGATATTACTTCATACATTATGCTTGATGATACTGGTGGTAATATTACCTTAAATACCGAAGATGGCGCCCAACTCGGAAATTTTAAACTGGATCCTGGAAACGGAAACGCAGTTGCAATTTCAAGTGATATTTACATAAAGAGGATAGGGATGTTTAATGGTTCTTTAAACATTGGCAGCTATAAATTGAAACTTGATTATTTACACGATCAGTCAACAACCACTATTTTTACTGGAGGAAGTAGTAACGGGATGATATATAGCACAGCGAATGCGTCTGATGGTGGAATTGAATTATACATCCCTGCAGGTACTGCTGATGGGACACAATATGAATTCCCGTTGGGAACAAAAACTGGCACTACTCGTTTTACCCCGGCACTTGTTGATCTTAATGGAGTTGTTGATGATGGTTATATACAAATTAGACCAGTTATAGGAGAACTTCAAACAACAAATTTAACCGGAGGAGATCTTTTAGGATATTATTGGCGTGTAGGTTATTCTGATTTTACAACACTTCCTACTGTGACCTACAAATTTACTTATGAAAATACTGATGTTGTTGGCAATGAAAACAATTATGTGCCTGGTAAAGTCCTTGATGAAGCGCCATTCACCCGTTCAACACCAGGAGGAAGTGTAAGTACAGGCCAAAACGAAATAAATTTCCCTGCAACAACACTCGAAAAATCAAATTATACCGCAGGGGAAACAAACCGTTTTACCGGAACTGTCCAGGTTTTTTATACAAGGCGATTGCTTGATGCTGCCGGTGCAAATTGGGAAGATGGTAATTTATGGACTTTTGCACCTAATGATATTGACGGAAACAGTACTGTTGATTCTTACGAGCTTCATGATAGTCGTCAACCAGCAGCAGGAGACTGGCCCCAGGCAGGTGATATTGCTGTAGTTGGCTGGGTTCCTTTTGGAGATCCTACATATACAAATGGTTACCCTCATGGTGTTGAAGTTGATAATGCTGTAAACTTTGCAGAATTACGGTTTACTCAAATGCTGGATGCAAATGATGGAAATCCAACATCAAGACAATATGCTTATAATTTTCAGTTTAGACCAACAGTTTGTGTAAACCCGGGAGGTGTTATTAATGGTAGCATAATTGCAGGAGAGGGAATGTTTTGGCTCCGTTCTACGGGAGGAAGCCAGGTCGATCCAGATTTTAGTTCGATTGATATTGGAGATTTTATTAGTCAGGATTCTTCTTATCTTGTTTACGAATCCACCAATAATGGTTTTATCTATAATAATATTCCTTCAATTGTTCCCAATTTAATGATTGCTAGTGATGGATGGGGAGCACAAGATAGGGATTTTGAAATTTCTACTGATGTTGAAATCAAACAAGACTTTGAGCTTCTTGGAAATGTAAATCTAATGCTTAGTAGTGGCACCGCAGGAGATTTCATTGTTGGTAACGATCTTCGAATCTTTAGGAATAATGCTAATGGGAATGATAGCGGAGGGAATGGTGAAATTGCATTCCCAAATGATGCATCAAGATCAATTGAGGTATTTGGAGATTTGGAACTGGTAAATAACCAGGCAATTATTCATGTGGAAACCCCAAATACAACAGTTTTTGAGGGTAATTTAATTGTACATGGAAATATTATTCAGGATAATACAACCGGAGGAGGATTGCAACTATATTCTGCAGCAGATGAAGATTACATAAAGCTTACTCTTAACGGAACTGGAAATCATTCTTACTCTATAAGTTCTGGTGCAACGGCAAATTTATTTAACATTGTATTTAATAAAGGCACTGACCAAACATCAAGCTTTAGTTTTGATAGCAATTTTTTATTGAGTGGCCCAACCAGTGGCGTTGGAGTTACCAAAGCTTTGGATTTACAAAGTGGGACATGTATTCTTAATAACGCTTCTATTAATATTAATTTAACCACTGGAGACGATGATTTTGAAATTCCATCCACAGCTTGTTTGGAAGTAAGGCAAGGCCAAGCTAATGCTAATGGAGGAAGTGGGATCCTTTTAGATGGAAAGTTACTGGTTAGTGGCGGAACAGTTGACATGTCTGGCGGAGATAATTACATTGAGTATTCAGCAACAGGTAATGCAACTATTGAAATTACTGATGGAACCTTAAATGTTGGTTCCCAGATTCGTAGAGCGTTAAGCTCTGATCAGGGAATCCTGACATTCAATCAAAGCGGTGGAACAGTAAATGTTGGCATTAGCGCAGCTGGTCAAAATTCCCGGGGTATATTTGAAATATTAAATGCAGGAAGCTCGTTTACCCATTCTGCAGGTGATTTTTATCTGGTTAACGATTATAGGAGTAATCCTTCTATTCAGTCATTTTATTTTGATCCGGAAATAGTTAATTTAAGTTCAGGTACAGCTATTACCTTCGGTAATGCTAATACTGTTGCTGCAGAAAGGTTTTTCACCTTGTATGCAGGTCAAAACTTAATGAATTTGGCAATAGATAATACAAGCACTTTTAACCCATCCTTAACATTAAATATTATACCATTAACGTTAGACGAAAGCCTTACCATAGGCAATGGCTCAATACTTAACGCTAATGGTCTTGATATTAACATTAGTGGTAATTTTACTAATGCAGGAACATTTACTGCAAATGAAAACACTACTATTTTTGAAGGAACTGATGCCCAAATCATCACTGGAGCAACTACTTTTTATAATCTCACAAAAAATACTGCTAATGATTTAAGTTTGGCTGCAAGTTCAGAAATCACTATTGACAATATTCTTTCTTTGGAAGCTGGAACCTTTAATGACAACAATAACAACGTTAATGTAAAAGGAAATCTACATAGTGTCATTACAACCACTTCTGCCGGAACCAGTGATGGAATTATCTTAAATGGTACTGTAGAACAGGAAGTTTCTGGTGAAGGAACCTATGCAAAACTAATGATTAATAACCCAAATGGCATTTTGGTTCCTACAGGTAATACTATTACCATTGAAGGAAATCTAAAAATGCAGAACGGAATTTTTGATATTGGCAGGAACTTACTGGTACTTAACGAAAATGCGAGTATTGTAGAAGCATCGCCATTTTCAGAAAGCAACATGATTCAAACGAATATTTCGTTTACAGATGCTGGTGTAAGAAAATATTTCCCAGCAATAAGCAGTGCTACACAATTTATTTACCCAATGGGATCCGCTGGTAAATACACACCTGTACAATTTGATATCACAGCTTGTGACGCAGGCGGTTCAATCAGGGTACGTGCGGCTGATGAGATGCATATTAGTATTATAGAAGACTCCGAAGCCCCAAATCCAGAGATTATTGATGCCGATAATGTTCTACAATACCACTGGACCTTAGATGCAAGTGGAATAACTGGATTCTCAGCTACTGCCACCATGGAAACTTATCCGGATGATGTTATGGTAACATCACCGTATACTGTAGCTGATTACATTACAGCAAGTTTAATTGATGCAAATTTAGGAACATGGTCAAAATACGATGCTGCAGACTTTAATGAGGCAACAAATGAATTGTATTTCTACTTTGCTGGTACTAATGACTTAGGAATAGATGGCGATTACACAGCTGGTATTGATGATGCGATACCTGCTCAGGTGCCAAGTTATATTTCCATTACTGATGGCCCATGGAACGATGCTGCAACCTGGGATACTTACCCTGTAAGTGGAGGTTCAGTTCCAGCAGGTGGCCCTCGTGGTGCAATTATGTATATTGAGCATAATGTTACCATGCCTGTTAATTTTATGGCTGCTTACATTACCAATATAAGAAGCACTGGTGTTGTTAATGTTGGAACAACATTTGGCCATCGATTAGGTATTGTAAATGGTACAGGAGAAATATATTTGCAGAGAGGAGATATGCCTGCCGGGGTTTATGATGGTTTTTTCGCTCCTGATAGTGGGACTATTGTCTTTAATGGCTCAACCAGTTATGATATCCTTAGTGAATTTACCTATGTAAATAACTTGACCTTAATTGGAACAGGAGAAAGAAGATTTCCAAATCTTTCATTAACAATTTATGGAGATTTAGTAATTGGAGATGGAGGCGATACTCCAGAAGTTATTAATGAACATTATCAGACAATTAGTGTGTATAAAGATGTTCATTTCAATTCAGGTACATTCACAGCAGGTTTTGGAAATGATGCTACTTTTAGATTAGCAGGGGATACACATCAAACGATATACGGAAACTTTACGGGAACTAATTCGTTTTGGAATTTTGAAATCAATAATTCAACTGGTGCCTCATTGTCTTCAAGTGATATCGAAATTGACAATGAATTGCTCCTTACTTCCGGGGTTATTTCTTCAAGCAGTACAAATACCATTACCCTTGATAGTCAGTCAGAAAATATTGTTACAGGAGGGAGCAATAGTTCTTATGTAAATGGTCCATTATTCAAAAATATTATTAACGGGCAATCCTTCTATTTCCCTGTTGGTAATAGCGGACGTTATGGCGAAGTTCATGTCCGGTCTGATAATTCGAATGCTACAGGATACTGGCAGGCACAATACTACAATCAGACCCCTGGCTCAGCAGGGTACGACCCGACAAATCCAACTTTGCCACTTACAATGGTTAGCAGCAATGAATATTGGAGAATTCAGAGTCCAACAGGTTCGGATAATGGAAGTGTTGGTTTAAGATGGGATAACCAGAGCGGCATGCCAACAAGTGATGCCTCAGACAGAAGTCAGTTAAGAATTGCAGAATGGAGAGATCCTGATAGTAATCCTGACGATGGCAACCCTGCCGATGATTTATGGGAAGATATTGGAGGTGCTTACACAACAAGTGCCCCAGGAACTTCAGGGACCATTTCTTCGGATGCAGTAATTACTTTTGATGAATTCACCGGAACTGGAAATATTTTCACCCTGAGTTCTGAAGCTACAGCAAGTTCTCCAATATGGATAGGAGGTCTTTCATCTGATTGGCACACACCAGGAAACTGGTCAACAAATTCAGTCCCAGCAAGTATTGATATTGTTTCAATACCAAATAACGGAGTCACAAATGAACCACGAATTAGTTCTGGAGCTGTTGCAGGTGCTATCACTATTGAATCAAACCGAACATTGACAATTGCAGCTAATGGTTCTCTAACCCTTAGTGGAAATTTAACTATGGATGGAAATATAACTATTGAGTCAAGTGCAAGTGGAACGGGCTCGTTATTGGATAATGGTAACATTTCAGGAGGAGGAACAGCAACTGTTCAAAGATTTATTAGTGGTGGCGATCCTCTTCAGTATCACTATTTCTCCAGTCCTTTAAGTGCAGTACCAAGCTCCTTGTATAGGCTTGTCCCTGGAGAATATCCAAACCCAAACTTTTACTGGTATAATGAAAATTTTGATAATATAAATCCTATATACGGATGGCAGCTTGTAGGAGCTAGTTATGGAAACTTGCAGGTTGGACTCGGATACACTTATGCTTTTAGTCGTGATTATACTTTCAATATGACTGGCGGCAGCTTTAATACTGGTAATCAGTCAATTGCAATTACCCACAACTCTAATAACGGAGCATTAGTTGACGGATGGAACCTGGTTGGAAATCCTTATCCTTCTGCCATAAGCGCGGAGGATTTACTTACAGCCAATGCATCGGTTATTGATGGAACAATTTATTTTTGGGATGACGATGGAACAGAAGGGACTGGCTACAGCTCAGCTGATTATGCAACATGGAACCTTGCTGGTGCAATAGGTTCATCAAGTGGTTCCGGTTCAAAAGTTCCTGATGGTTTTATCACAAACGGACAAGGTTTTTTTGTTCATAAAACAAATGGTACACCGGCTTCTGAAAATCTTAACTTCACTAACTCCATGCGAAGGATTGGAAACGGTCAGTTTTTCAAGAATGCACCTGTAGATGATGTAATGCGTATCCGGTTAAGCTTGACAAATGATGCTGAAAAATTATATAATGAAGCCCTGATAGTATTTATTAATGGAGCGACTGATGGACAAGATCATTTCTTTGATGGAAGAAAAAACAAGGGTAATTCTGACATTTCATTTTATAGTTTGCTTGATAATAAAGAATATGCAATTCAATCATTTAAACCTTTAAGCAACAAAACTAACAATGTTAAAGAAGTTCCTATGGGATATTCTGTCAGTAAAGATGGCACTTACTCATTCAATTCTGTTCAGTTTGAAAATATAGCTTCAGACTTTGATGTTTATTTAGAAGATAAACTGGAAAAGGAAACAATAAACTTAAAAGAAGTTCAAAATTATTCCTTTGCAACGGTGAAGGGAACTTACAATGACAGGTTTGTTTTAAGGTTCAATTACAAAAATGAAAATACCAACTCAGCTCCAATATTAAGGGAAAAACTTGCTAACATATCTACCTTAGAAGATGAGAGCTTCGGATACGAAGTAAGTAAAAATGCTTTTGGTGATGTGGATGTAAACGATGAACTGAGCTATACAGCCAGATTAGTTGGTGGAGACAATTTACCTTCGTGGTTAAACTTTAATAATCAAACACTTGGATTTTCAGGAACTCCAACAAATGATGACATTGAATTGCTCACAATTGAACTTACTGCTACTGATTTATTTGGAGAATCAGTATCAGATATCTTTACTTTAGAAGTTATTAATGTAAACGATGCACCAGAGTTAATTAATGCAATTGCAGATCAGGAAGTTGTTGAAAACACAAACTATTCATTTACAATCCCGGTGAATACTTTTGCTGATGTTGATAAAGATGACGAAATTACATTATCAGTAGGGCTTGCAAATGGTAAAGATTTACCAGCATGGTTGCAATTCAATAATGCAAATAATACATTTAGTGGTACAGCAGTAAACTCAGGAGAGATTAATATTAAAGTTACTGCACTAGACAAAGCTGGAGCTTCAGTAAGTGATGACTTTAAATTAACTGTAAAGAGTACAACCAATATTGAAGAGTACGAATTTGCCAAGAACGTGAGAATTTACCCGAACCCAACAAAAGGAAAGCTTGTCATTGAATCAGAAAGCTTTGAGGTAGGAACCAGGTTTATTGTTAGAGATTATCATGGTAAAACAGTGCTTGAAAAGCAATCTGAAGGAACAACAACCAGCATTAATCTTTCAGAATATGCTGCAGGTATTTACTTCGTTGAAATGAGAAACAATGATAAATTCAAAATATTTAAAGTTGTTCTAAACAAATAGCTTAGACAAACACAATAGTGGAAATGGAGTTTGCAGATTGTAAACTCCATTTTTTTATTAGTGAAAGAATAAATACCCGATTAAAATAGCAGCAATAATACCTGCAAAATCCGCAATTAATCCACAAGTAACTGCATAACGAGTGTTTTTGATTCCAACAGAACCAAAATAAACAGCTATAATGTAAAATGTAGTATCCGTTACTCCCTGTACAGTCGAAACTAATTTTCCAACAAACGAGTCAACCCCATGCGTTTCCATCGCTTCCACCATCATTCCACGTGCACCACTACCACTTAAAGGCTTCATAAGGGCAGTTGGTAATGCTTCAACAAAATCAGTATTAACTCCCATAGTTTTAAAAATAAAAGCTATCCCTCCAACTAAATAATCCATCGCTCCCGAACTCCTAAATACCCCAATTGCTACTAAAATCGCAACAAGGAAAGGAATGATTTTTATTGCAATCTTAAAACCGTCCTTAGCTCCTTCAATAAAAGTTTCATAAATGTTTACTTTTTTTCTTAATGCTAATAAAATAAAGCCAATAATTACACTGAATAAAATTATATTGCTCAGCTGGGAAGAAATTATGGTAACTTGTTCTTTTTCAAGCCCTGAAAGATAATAGATAAATCCAACAATAACTGCGGTTATGGTCCCCAAGTAAGCCAGGACAACTTTATTTAACAAATTGATTTTTTGATAGATAGAAACACTAATCAAGCCTGCAAGCGTTGAAAAGAAGGTAGCTAGCATTATTGGTATAAAAATATCAGATGGATCTGCAGCCCCCAACTGAGCTCGATAAACCATAATACTTATTGGGATCAATGTCAAACCAGAAGTGTTCAGCACCAGAAACATAATTTGGGCATTACTGGCAGTATCTTTAGACTTGTTCGTTTTTTGCATCTCATCCATGGCCTTTAGTCCCATTGGTGTAGCTGCATTATCTAGTCCAAGCATATTTGCTGCTATGTTCATCATAATAGAACTGGTTGCTGGATGATCTTTTCCAAGCTCAGGAAATAATTTTTGAAAAAAGGGACCAATAATGCGTGAAAACACTTTTACAATTCCACCTTCCTCTCCTATTTTCATAATTCCCATCCAAAAGGTTAAAACTCCAGTAAGTCCTAATGATAATTCAAAGCCAGTTTTGGCCATATCAAAAGTACTCGACATCATTCCGGGGAATACTTCCATGTCCCCAAAGAAAATAAGCCTTATCAGCCCGGTAACAAATGCGATGAGGAAAAATCCAATCCAGATGTAGTTTAGTGCCATAAAAATTTTATTACAGGTTCGTAAAAACAGCTACGAATGTAATAAAATGATTACAAGCTGCCAATGAAAATATGGATACTACGTTAAGGTTATTTTGTCTGGTGACAACACAAGACAAGTGCATCTGCCAGGTGTTGTTACCTGGCTAATTTCCCCCCCAAATATCATATTTGGCTAATAATATTGGTTAATTATCAGTTAATGGCAAATACCATCTAAGGATACTATCGTCTATTTCTTCTTTTGCAATTAGTTGCCCCTTAAATTCGGGGGCTTTTGTTCCATTATTAAATTGTTTGTTGCCAATAAAAACACGGGCTTCATCCCAAAGATTCTGGTCAATAAAACTGGTCAGCAATTGTCTTCCACCCTCAACAACTACTGACTGAATATCAAGCTCATACAAACTCTTTAATACATCATTAAGTAAAAAGTTATTAAAGTCAACTTTTACAAACTTAATGTTGCGAACATCTTCTGTTTTAACTGTATTAAAAATGATGGTTGTAGCTTCTTCATTAAAAATATGCAAATTAGTGGCTAAACTCAGGTTTCTGTCAAGAACAATTCTCACAGGGTTTCTGCCATTCCATTCTCTTGCTGTCAACCTCGGATTATCATTTCTGGCAGTGTTGGTACCTATCATAAAGGCAGTTTCTTCAGTTCTCCATTTGTGCACAAGTTTTTTGGCTAAATCGTTTGTAATCCAATATGGTTCAACCGGATCCGTACTTTTTCGAACTACATCAATATACCCATCTATGGTTTCGGCCCACTTTAAAATAATATAAGGACGTTTTTTCTTATGAAACGTAAAAAAGCGCTTGTTTAATTCAATACTTTCCTTTTCTAACACACCTACTTTTACATCGCAACCTGCATTCCTTAATTTTTCAATTCCTTTTCCTGCAACTTCTGCAAAAGGATCTACACAACCAATAACAACCCGGGGTATTTTTTTCTCAACAATTAAATCCGCACAAGGAGGCGTTTTGCCATAATGCGCACATGGTTCAAGATTTACATAAATAGTTGAATCCTTTAAGAGCGATTGATCTTTTACAGAATTAATGGCATTTACTTCTGCATGTGCCTCACCTGCTTTATGATGATAGCCTTCGCCTATCACTTTATCATTATGTACAATTACAGAACCCACCATTGGGTTTGGCGCTGCATTGCCTAGTCCTAGCTTAGCCAGTTCAAGACAGCGTTGTATATATTTTTCGTCTTCTGTTGTTGACATTTTTTATCTTTGCTATTTAATGGAACGCGGATGATGCAGATTTAACAGATCATATCGAATTTTAAATTAACAAATCAGTATCTATTTTTGTCCGATGTTCCTGTTGTTTAAGTAAATAATGAATTTCAACGATTTTTTGTCAGATTAATTTTAAACATTATAATCTGCGAAAATCGGGTTAATTCGTGTCATCAGTATTCTATAATTATGAAATCGGTCGACAAAATAATAAAATCTTTTAAAAATAAGCTAGCTGTTATTTATCCTTTAACTGAAATTAACAGTATTATCGAAATTGTATTCGAGTATGAACTAGGACTTTCAAAAACAGATCTATTGCTGAAATCAGAAAACCAATTAACTGAAATACAATTTGAAAGACTCCAAGCCATCCTAACCCGATTAAAGAACAATGAACCGGTTCAATATGTTCTTGGGAAGACTGTATTTTTTGATTTAGATTTTTTTGTTGCGCCTGGAGTGCTAATTCCCAGGCAGGAAACCGAAGAATTAGTTGACTGGATAATCAAAGATGCTGATGCTCAAAAAAGTATTAACATTTTGGATATTGGCACAGGAAGCGGATGCATTGCGATAGCTTTAGCTGCGAACCTTCAAATGGCAAAGGTGCAAGCCTATGATATTTCAGATAAAGCTCTTGAAATAGCACAAAAAAATGCATCTATCAGCAAACTGGATATTGAATTTTTAAAGTTTAACATTCTAGAACACCAACAAGTTACTGAAAATCAAAAATTTGACATCATAGTAAGTAATCCACCTTATGTTCTTGAAAAAGAAAAAGAATGGATGGCAAAAAATGTACTGAATTATGAACCAGAGCTTGCTTTATTTGTTAAAGACAATGATCCTTTGTTGTTTTACAAAGCTATTACAAACTATGCAAATCTAAATTTAACGAAAGAAGGAAAACTTTATTTTGAAATTAATGAAGCCTATGGAAAGGAAATTGAGAATTTAATGATAAAAGAAGGTTTTAAAAGTGTTGTGTTAAGAAAGGACCTGAATGGAAAAGACAGGATGATTTGTGGGATTAAGGAGAAGTAGGCAGTATTTATTTCACAGTTTACAGCGGCAGTCTTCAGCCTCCAACCAAACCATGATCTAGAAACAAGAGACGAGAAACCAATGAAAGAATTAAGCAAAGAAAAAGGATTGGCAAAAGCACAAGCCATTTGCGCAAAAGCAGAAAAATGCAAGGCAGAAATCAGGCAAAAGCTCTATGATTGGAAAGTGAACCCAAAATACCATGAAGAAATAATAGAAAGCCTTGTAAAAGATCGTTTTATTGATGAAGAAAGGTATGTTAACTTTTTTGTACGCGATAAGTTTAAGCTTAATAAATGGGGGAAGGTAAAAATCGAATTTGCATTGCGTAACAAACAAATATCTCATGATATTATTCAACAGCATCTTGAGCAAATTGATGTAAATGAATACAATCAAACCTGTAAAGACCTAATTATTAAAAAGATAAAAACAACTAAAGAAGACGACACTAGGAAACTGAAAGAAAAGATTTTGCGTTTTGCCCATGGTAGAGGTTATGAAGCTTCTTTAGTAATTTCAATAGTAGACAAAATGGTAAATGAAAATGATTCGTATGAAGAAAGTAACTTTGAATAAAATCTCCCTTTACCGCTTTGAACAACTCTCAAAATTTAGTTCTGTTCAACATTTTGTTACTTGCAAAAACGGTATTGGAAACAATCAATTTACGATGAGCCTTTCATCTGTAAAAGAGCCAATACCAATTATTGAAAATCGAAAACTATTGACAGATGAGTTAGGCTTAGCTCCCGAGAACTTTGTATTTCATCGACAGGAGCATACCAGAAATGTTACAGTTGTAAAAAAAGACCATGGTGGGAAAGGGTTTTATAAATACGAAGATGGCTTTACTGATAATGATGCGATGATTACCAATGAGAAAAACCTTTACCTGATGATTATGGGTGCAGATTGTGTTCCTATCCTGCTTTACGATCCCACTAAAGAAATTATTGGGGCTGCTCATGCCGGCTGGCGGGGCACAGTTCAGGGCATTGCATTAAGCACCGTTAAGGCAATGCAAAATGAGTTTGGATGCAATCCGAAGCACCTTATTGCAGGAATTGGCCCATCCATTGGCCCACAAAACTATGAAGTTGATCAAGTTGTTTATGATGCATTTTCTGACGCGTTTGATTATTTTAATGACTTATTTACCAATGGCAAACAACCCGGGAAATACCAACTGGATTTATGGAAAGCCAACAAAATTCAACTGTTAAACGCAGGCCTTAGAGAAGAAAATATTGAAGTCTCTGGAATATGCACTTTTGAAAATAATGAAGTTTTCTTTTCAGCAAGAAAAGGGGATTCAGGGAGGTTTGCTTCTGGGATTATGATTTTATAATTCAAAAAATACGAAGGAATGAATCTTTCAATTCATTATTTTTAATTTCAACTTTTGAATATTTATCACTTATGTGTAATTTAGCTAATGTAACGAAATAACTGTAAAATGTACGATAGAGTATTTATAGGAAGCCATTCATTGGAAGGCTTTGGTGGATTTTATCAAAGATCTGATTTCAATTTTGAAAATGATAAATCCACTGTTATTTTAGGGATTAATGGTGCAGGCAAAACCACTCTAATGAATTCCATCTTTATCTCAATAGCATTGTGCCTTAACCGTATTACTGGTTTTAATAAAAATGAACTTGACATATCTCAAAACACAGTCTCTATAGGCAAGGAATATTCTGATGTTGAAAGCTTTATCAAGATAACAGGTTTCAATTCATTAACCTCTATTGGTTATAAAATCACTCAAAACGGAGATATAGAAGCTACAGGAAAGTTCTATGGTGAAATAATAAATCAATTTTCCAAACTGAACGCAAATTATGAATCTGGTCTTTTGCCAGTATTTAGGTTTTTTAGATCTGAGAAAAGCATCAATATTGAAAATACGATAGTACGTTCTCAACAATTTAATAAAATTGAAAACAGGAGTACTGGCTATGTTTTAAATTATTCGAGAGGATTATTAATTAAAGAAGTTACCAACTTTTTAATAAATCAAATTAACATTGAAAATCAAGCAAAAATTGACAAGAAGGATTTGGAGTTTGAGACAATAATCGGCAAATTTTTAAGAAATACATTAAAAAAATTCACCTCCACGTTATACGAGCAAGAAGTTGAAATCAAGGTAAAACCAAGTAAATATTCATCAGGGCAAAGCATCATTGTATCAAAAGAAAATATAGAACTTGAATTTTCACAACTTTCAAGTGGTGAAAAATATGTTCTGGGACTAGTTTTGGAGCTAATTTATCGGAGTGTAATACTCAACCCAAGACTTTCTGATTTTCAAACAATTCCAGGAATCATTTTGATTGACGAGGTTGAAAACCATCTGCATCCAAGATGGCAGTTAACACTAATAAAAGCTCTTGAAAGCTGTTTCCCAAACATACAGTTTATTGTTAGCACCCACTCTCCCCTTATAGCTTCATCAGTCAGAAAAGAACAAATTATTGCTATCAGTAATTTTGAGCAAATCCCTATTTCGGAACTCCCTGATATTTATAGTGGTTCTGCAAATGAAATTCTCGACAAAATACTCCATTCAAATTATCAAATAGATATTTACGATAAAGAAAAAAAAGAAATTGAGGTATTAATCAACAAATTTGACTTTGATTCTGCAGAAAAGAAACTCCAAAAATTAAAAAAGGAACTAAACTCAAGCCCTCAGTGGATTAATGACTTAGAAGACAAAATAACATTTGGTAAAGCATGATTCATATTACAAAATCTGAAGAACCAGATTGCTTAAAAGAATTGAGAGAGGTTCCCGAAAACAAATATGAAAACCTACAAGGAGAGTGTTTGAACATAACCCGTGATTTACTTTATGATGATCAGAAAGGCCTGTGTGCCTATTGCCAAAGGAGATTAACTTCAACTACATTTATTGAACATTATATTCCTAGGTCTAAAGATCGGAGTAAAGAACTCGATTTTTCAAATTTTCTTGGAGTTTGTTCAGGTAAATACTACGTTGATAAAAGAACTGGGAAGCATATTAAATTCTGTAGTAACATTAGGGGAAATGAAGATTTAACAATCAGCCCATTAAATGAAACAGATATTGAGACATTATATTATGACGAGAATAATAAGATTTGCTCTTCAAATCAGCCAATTAATAATGATTTGAATAGTAAACTAAATCTTAATTTTGATGAATTATGTGAAGAAAGGCAAAAATCGTATGACAACTTTTTAAAAAATATTATTGACCTAGGTTCTAAACTAGGCCTTTCAAAAATAGAAATATTCGAAAAAGCATTAAATGTAGTAAGAATGAAAATTCCGTCCTATGAATTCAATAGTTTTTTAATATTCAGATTAGAGAAAGCAATTGATTATCAAAAAAGTAAACAAGAAACATCTAACAATCAATAAGGACACTTTCAAGAGTGCCCTTATTAATTAAATTTTTCTTTTTATCCTTTAATATTCGCTACCAAAAACTCGCGATTCATACGAGCAATGTGAGCAATTGAAATTCCTTTCGGACATTCAACTTCACAAGCACCTGTATTGGTGCAATTTCCAAATCCAAGTTCATCCATTTTGGCAACCATGCTTTTTGCCCTGCGGCTTGCTTCAACCTTCCCTTGTGGTAATAACGCCAATTGAGAAACTTTGGCTGAAGTAAACAACATTGCTGACGAGTTTTTACAAGTTGCCACACAAGCACCACATCCAATGCATGAAGCAGCATCCATTGATTCATCAGCAGCTTCTTTCGAGATGAGGATGGAGTTCGCATCAGGAACACCGCCAGTATTTACCGATGTAAATCCTCCAGCTTGTAAAATTTTATCAAAAGCACCACGGTCAACCATCAAATCCTTAATCACAGGAAAACCTCCTGCACGCCATGGTTCAATGGTTACTGTATCACCATTATTGAATTTACGCATGTGTAACTGACAAGTAGTGATATCTTCATCAGGTCCGTGTGCTCGTCCATTTATGTACAAACCACACATGCCGCAAATACCTTCACGGCAATCGTGATCGAATGATACAGGTTCTTTTCCTTCGTTGATAAGTTGCTCATTCAGAACGTCCATCATTTCAAGAAAAGAGCTGTCGGCAGATATTTCTTTTACTTCGTAAGTTTCAAATGCACCCTTGGTTTTGGCATCCTGCTGCCTCCAAACTTTTAATTTGAGATTTATATTTTTTCCAGCCATTTTTTTAGAAATTAGAAATTTAAAAATTAGAAATTAGTATGCTTATACTAAACTCCCATTATTTATAATTTCGGGTTTTTACTTCAGTTTCTTCGTAATCAAGATCTTCTTTGTGCATCTCGGGCTCTTTGTCTTCGCCTTTGTATTCCCACACCGAAACATACATAAACTTTTTATCGTTCCTAAGTGCTTCACCTTCTTCAGTTTGATATTCTAACCTGAAGTGACCACCACAAGATTCTTCTCGATTTAAAGCATCTCGCGCCATTAAATCTCCCAACTCAATAAAATCAGCCAATCGAATAGCTTTCTCTAACTCTAAGTTCAGTCCGTCTTTTGTTCCAGGGATTCTTACATTCGACCAAAACTCTTTTTTAATCTCCTTGATTTTCTCAATAGCTATCTTCAGTCCTTCTTCATTTCTGGCCATTCCAACGTAATCCCACATAATATGACCAAGTTCTTTATGAATTGAGTCAACAGAACGATTTCCATTGATATTCATCAACTTATCGATCTTTTCCTTTGTTGCACTTTCAACTTCCTTAAACTCGGCAGCATCTGTTTTAAAACGAGGCACCTGGTGTTGATCTGCAAGATAGTTCTGAATAGTATAAGGTAATACAAAATAACCATCAGCCAATCCTTGCATCAATGCAGAAGCTCCTAATCTGTTTGCACCATGATCGGAGAAGTTAGCTTCGCCAATTGAGAACAAGCCCGGAACAGTAGTCTGTAATTCATAATCAACCCATGTTCCGCCCATTGTATAGTGGATAGCAGGGTAAATTTTCATTGGAGTTTCGTAAGGATTTTCATCAGTAATTTTCTCATACATTTGGAAAAGGTTTCCATAACGTTGTTCAATTACATCTTTTCCCAGTCTTTCAATAGCATGTTTGAAGTCAAGAAAAACAGCTTGTCCGGTTTCTACTCCATGTCCCGCATCACAACGCTCTTTGGCTGCTCTTGAAGCAACATCACGAGGTACAAGGTTACCAAATGCGGGGTATCTTCTTTCTAAGTAATAGTCTCTTTCTTCTTCTGAAAGGTCTTCAGGTCGTTTTTGACCATTTCGGATAGCTTCTGCATCTTCCTTTGTCTTTGGCACCCAAATTCGTCCGTCATTACGCAAGCTTTCACTCATCAATGTCAACTTAGACTGGAATTCGCCATGTACCGGGATACAAGTTGGGTGAATCTGCACATAGCAAGGATTGCCAAAGTGAGCACCTTTTTTGTAGGCTTTCCAAGCAGCACTACCATTTGATCCCATTGCATTGGTTGAAAGGAAAAATACATTTCCGTAACCACCAGTTGCTAAAACAACCGCATGTGCAGAATGGCTTTCAATTTCACCTGTCACAAGGTTTCTTGTAACAATACCTCTTGCTCTACCATCAACAACCACAATGTCCATTAACTCAGTACGAGTATGCATTGTTACTGAACCTTTTGCAATTTGGCGGTTTAAAGCACCGTAAGCACCAAGTAATAATTGTTGTCCGGTTTG
Organism: Bacteroidales bacterium; assembly: GCA_050296515.1. Taxonomy (GTDB): domain Bacteria; phylum Bacteroidota; class Bacteroidia; order Bacteroidales; family NBLH01; genus NBLH01. The sequence goes on from JBNKRJ010000036.1 coordinate 46,423, forward strand.
CCCACGAGCGTAAAATGTTCTGGATACCAATGCACCACCAAATGAGCGGTTGTCTAAAAGTCCACCATATTCGCGTGCAAATGGGATTCCTTGCGCAACGCCCTGGTCAATGATAGCATTACTTACTTCTGCCAAACGGTATACATTTGCTTCGCGGGCACGGTAATCACCACCTTTGATGGTATCATAAAACAATCGGTAAATTGAATCACCATCATTTGGGTAGTTCTTTGCAGCGTTGATGCCTCCCTGGGCTGCAATACTGTGGGCTCTTCGAGGGCTATCCTGATAACAAAAATTTTTGACTTTAAAGCCTAACTCTCCAAGACTTGCTGCTGCAGAAGCTCCTGCAAGTCCTGTGCCTACAACAATAATATCAATTTTTCTCTTATTTGCGGGGTTTACTAAGTTCTGATGGTTTTTGTAATTGGTCCATTTATCTTTAAGTGCCCCTTTTGGTATTTTAGATTCTAATTTTGTCATAACTTAATTTTAATCACATCTGATAATCAGACACTTATTAAACATTATTTAAATATTAAAAAATAAAGTGGAATAATTGTAAAACCACCGGCTATTACTATTGCGTAGATATCACCAATAACTTCAAGACGCTTACGCCAAATCTGGTTACTCCAGCCAATGGTCTGAAAAGCAGACCAAAAAGCATGATGTAAGTGTAAACCTAGGAATATGGCACCCAAGATATAGAATAATGAATAAATCAAACCAAATTGTCCATCAGTGAATAGTCCTGCAACAAGTGCATAAGAATTGTGCATGGTCTCTCCGTCAACTGTTACTTCAGTAAATAATGGGTCACCTGTAAATTTTATTTTCCAGAAAAAGTTAATCAGGTGAATAACAAGAAAAACAAATATCAAAGCACCCAGCACAAACATGTTACGTGATGCCCAGCTACTGCTATGCCCCTGTTCGAATTTATTATAACCTTGTGGTCGTGCCTTTCTGTTTTGAATTGTCAGAATACCAGCATATATCATATGAACCAAAAAGCCTAATGCTAAAATTGGTTGCATGATTTGAACAATTGGGTTAGTGTCCATAAAGTGCGATGCGATATTAAAGGCATCTGCCCCCCCTAAGAGAAAGAGGTTGGCAGTTAAGTGTACTACCAGAAACACGATAAGGAACAAACCTGTTATACTCATCAAAAATTTTTGTCCTACAGAGGACGTGAAAAATCCACTCATAAGTTTAGGTTTTAAAGAATTAATTCATAAATAAATTGTTGCACTAAGTAAATTGCAGACACAAATGTACATGCTTAAACCAGACTATACAATCCTTGTTTTTAGAATAAAATAATTTAGAAATATTCTAAATAGACAGCAACTACTCAGGTTTTGATTGCGCTATAAGTTTTAGGGCATTCAATATGGTTTGGTTATTCTTTAGGCAAGTGTCTGTTATTGATCTGATCATTGCGAAACAATAGTTGCCTATTTAAATTGGGCGTGTTGTGACAAAGCTTTTTGTAATATTTTGATATGTTAGAAAAGGAACCTGAGTAGTTACAATAGACAGAATTTCACTTGATTTTCACATTAAAATTTTGTTATAGATTAGTGTGTTAAACACAGAATAAACAACAATTTTTGTCAATATCGCAAAGCTTTTTTGTAATTTTACGCAATAAAACTAGCTGCAACTGTTTGACGCCAGTTAACCCACACGACTTAGTACAGTGTGTTTCAAGTGCCTTGGTTATTTCATTTTTTAAAGAAAAATAATGATTAGTACATTAAAAATTGATTCGAAAATTAGATATAGAGAGGTTGGTGAAGGCCCGGTGATTGTTTTATTGCATGGATACCTGGAATCGCTTAAAATATGGAATGGAATAATTGACGAATTGCGAGATAATTTTCGGATTATTGCCCCTGATTTACCAGGTCATGGGCACAGCACTATTTCTGAAGATGTACAAACGATGGAATCAATGGCTAAAGAGATTAAGCTTTTGCTTAATCACCTTAAAATAGAAAAGTGTTTTATGATTGGTCATTCAATGGGCGGTTATGTTGCATTGGCCTTTTTAGAGCTTTATCCAAATATGCTTTCAGGTTTATCCTTGTTTCATTCTAGCCCTTTTGCTGATACGGAAGAAAAAAAACAAAACAGAAACAGTGAAATTGAACTTTTAAAAAAAGGCGAAAAGGAGCAACTTCTTGATTCACATATGCGTAAAATCTTTGCCACAGAGAATGTAGAAAAGTTTCCAAAAAAAATTATCAAACTGAAAGAGAGAGCTCAAAAACCACAAACAGATTTTATTATTTCGGTAATAGAGGGAATGAAAAACAGAACTGATAAGACCCAAGTTCTGAAGAACACCAGCCTTCCTGTACAATACATTATCGGAGCTAAAGATAATTTTATTTCAATGGATATTTTGGATAAAATTCAACTACCAATACTATCAGAAATAGTAGTTTTGGAAAACTCAGGTCATATGGGAATGTATGAAGAGAAAAAAAAATCTGCAAAAGTTATTCAGGATTTTATTACTAAAATATAAATCCAGTTCTAACATATTGTATTGCTTTTCCTGTGCTAAAAAGAGCACTCTGTTAAAAAATCTATAATAGTAAAGAAATAGTCAATTAATTAACAAACAACTAATACTCAGAACTTTTAAAATCCGTTCATGTATTCTTAAAAGTGTTTTTTTTAATTTCAAACTAGAACAAAATTAATCTGATATGTCGCTTAAAATGAAATTTTCGAATGCCTTAGGCTTTTTAGCCGTTTTCTTTTATTTTATTACATCTATTTCTTTAAATGCACAAGAACAAAACAAAGAAACCCCAAAATGGATAGAATTTCATGGATTTGTAAACTATGAATTGATGTATGACACACGTCAATCAGTTGCAGCAAGAGAGGGAGAAGTTTATTTATTCCCAAAACCAGTTGAATATGATCAATTTGGGAATGATATTAATGATCATGGCAAACTACAAATGTTTTCTTTTCACACCAGGCTAAAAGCAGCGATTAAAGGGCCTGATATCAAAAATATGAAAACAAGCGGTGCCATTGAATTTGATTTTTTAGGAACTAATGATGGGACTGTTAACCTGATTAGAATGCGCCATGCCTTTCTAAAACTTGCCTCTGATAAAATAGAGTGGCTGATGGGACAATATTGGCATCCCATGTTTGTTCCTGAATGTTTTCCGATGGTTGTTTCATGGGGAGCCTCTGTACCAGTACATGTGCTAAGCAGAAACCCACAGTTAAGGTTTACGTTTAAGCCTACCAAAAAAGTTTCATTTATGGCCAGTATACTGTCGCAACGTGATTTTGTCAGTTCCGGGCCCAACGGAAATTCTTCAGAATATCTGAAAAATTCACAAGTCCCTGAGGTGCAATTTCAATTCGTGATAAAACCTTCGGACAAATTTGTTGCCGGGCTTACGGCAGGATACAAAACACTGAGCCCCAGACTAGTAACAGATAGCAACTATATATACAAGGAAACTGTTGGAAGTTATAATTTCAATTTGTTTAGCAGATACATGGGCGATAAATTTGACCTTAAGTTACAGGGTATTTACGGTCAAAACTTAAACAGTTTACTGTTAATTGGTGGCTATGCAGTAAGTGAGATTGATGCACAATATGATCAACGCAAATATGTTAACCTTCATACTTTCTCGGCATGGACTGAATTAGTTTATAAGTTAAACAGTGTGAAACTGGGATTGTTTGCAGGGTACACAAAGAATCTTGGAGCTAAGGAAGATTTAACAGCTATAAATGATGTTTATGGACTGGGAACCAATATAAATTATATGTACCGAATCTCACCAAGAGTAGTATACGAAATTAATAAACTAAAATTTTCATTGGAATTATATACAACAGCAGCATCATATGGAGATTACGATATTGATTTAAGCATAATCAATGATGATGAAGTAATTAGCCATAGAATTTTATTTAGTGCAATGTTGTCTTTTTAAAGACAAAACCTGCAAACAATAAAAAATTCAGGAGCTATGAAAAAAATAACAACAAAAATTGCGCTTTTAGCTATTAGTACAGCATTAATTGTTGGGATTGCTTTAAGTATTGCTACAAATATTCTATCTGGGCAAAAACACGATCGGGATCTAGAACAATTTAAACAACTCCTTTTTACAGATTATGATAAATTAATCAAATCAGAAGTTGAAACTGCTATTACTTATTTAAAATATCATCATAATTTTTGTAATAAAAACAACATCCCTATTGATTCGGCAAAATGGCTGGCTGCAAATTATTTGAGGGAATTACGATATGGTGAATCCGGTTATTTTTGGGCAGATGATTCAAAAGGGAATAATGTTGTTTTATTGGGGCGTGATACAGAAGGAAAAAACAGATTAGAGCTCCAGGATGTTAAAGGCAACTATCTTATTAAGGATATTATATCAAATGGATTAAATGGAGGCGGGTTTACAGACTATTGGTTCCCGAAAAAGGAAGGAGGAGAAGCACTTCAAAAACGAGGATTCAGTCTCTATTTTGAACCTTACGACTGGGTAGTAGGTACAGGAAATTATATTGAGGATATGGATAAGTACCTAAGTGCGCATATCGAAAAACAAAGTGAAAGTTTTAATAAAATGGATAGGACACAGCTTATTGTGCTGATTTTAATTTTATTAATTGTAATGGGTGTTGCTGTACTATTTGGGAAAAGGCTTTCTATGCCAATTATTGATATTACAAAAGGAGCAAAACAAATTGCTGAAGGTGACCTTAACACAAATTTTAATAAAGACAATACTGAAGAACTTAGTGTTTTAGCAGATTCAATGAATATAATGGTTGGAAAATTAAGAGAGTTAATCACAGCTATTAAAAAAAGCTCCGCTCAAATCAAGGGTGCCAGTAATCAAATCAGCAGTGGTTCCCAGATAATATCGCATGGAGCTTCGGAACAGGCTTCTTCGGTTGAGCAGGTATTGGCTTCGATGGAACAAATGGTTTCAAATATTCAACAAAATGCAAACAATGCAAAAGTAACTGAAACAATATCATCAAATGCATCAAAAGGAATAGATAAGGTGGGCAAGGCATCGAATCAGAGTCTTAAATCTATAAATGAAATTGCAGAGAAAATATCAATTATTAACGAAATTGCTTTCCAAACAAATCTACTTGCCCTAAATGCTGCTGTGGAAGCTGCAAGGGCAGGAGATTCAGGGAAAGGTTTTGCAGTAGTTGCCAGCGAGGTTAGAAAACTTGCTGAAAGAAGCAAAATTGCTGCTGAAGAAATTGATGCACTTTCATTATCCAGTGTAAGAGTAACAAAAGAAGCAAGTGAACTCTTAAATAGTATTTTGCCAGAGATTGAAAAAACAAAGAATTTAATTCAAGAAATCGCAGGAGCCAGTGTAGAACAAAACTCTGGTTCCCAACAAATTAATAATGCTATTAATCAATTAAATGAAATAACACAACAAAATGCCTCCAGCTCTGAAGAACTGGCAAGTAGTGCAGAAGAATTAAGCACTCAGGCGGAAAATCTGGATGACTTAATCCAATATTTTAAAGTATAAAAGCCATCTAAAAAAGATGGCTTCTTCGAATTATTAATTATTGTCAAACTTAGGGAAGTAATACTTTATCAATTACATGAATCACCCCATTTGTTGCTTGAACATTTAAAAGAGCTGTTACAAGGTTTGCGTTGTCCATGGTGCCATTATCCTTAATTGTCAAATCGGATAAATCAATGAAAATATCACCATTTAACGTAGCAACGTTCCCTGTGGACAAGTCGCTGGAATATACTCTACCAGGAACAACATGATACAACAAGATAGCTGTTAAATCTTCCTTTGAAAGAGTCGAAAGATCAACACCCAACTTTTCAAAAGCTTCGTTCGTAGGAGCAAAAACAGTAAACGGACCATTACCCTTTAAAACATCAACTAATTCTGCCTGTACAACTGCATTTACCAATGTTGTAAATTCGGGAGCCAATGAAATAGCTAAATCAACCAAATCCATTGTTGGAGGGAGAAGAACTTTGTCAACAATATGAACAACTCCGTTAAGTGCTTCAATGTTTCGAGCAGGTATGTTAGCATTATTAATCATTGCAGTACGTCCGCTCACTTTTACTTCAACTGAAGCACCATTTAATGTTTGTACAAATCCTGGTGCTAAGTTATATGAGTATACACGTCCACCTACAACGTGATACAACAAAATTTCAGCAAGACCAGGAACAGCTCCAATATTATCAGGGTTTAAGCCTAATTCAGCAAATGCGGCGTCAGTTGGAGCAAAAACTGTAAGTTCCGTATTGATTACAACATCTAAAAGTTCTGTTTGAACTAACGCAGCAACCAATGTATTAAAAGTTGCATTCCTGCGACTTAAATCACCACTTTTTAAATTGTCATCTGCAGCGTCCTGAGTATTATAACTTTTTAAAACTTCAACAACATTTCTAAGCTCATCGCTTTTTGGAGAAACCATGTTATTGTCATCCTTTTGACAACTTACAAATACCAATGCAGAAAGTGTTAATACCAGGAAAATCTTGATTAAATTAGTTTTTCTTGTTTTCATGATTGAATGTTTTAGTTTTAATGAACATTTACAAAACATCTGACAGTTCATTTTGTTCATTATTTTATCAAAAAAAACGAACAAAATCGACTAAATTGAATCTCAACAACCAAATATCAATCTATCAATCAACTAGTTACTCAAGTAAAAAATCTACACCTTCAAGAAAAACTTATTAGCTTTTAGATCTGAATTTCTCAATCATTTTTCGGTCATATTCAGCAAGTGCAGAGTTAAAAGAATCACGTCCCAGCTCAACCATTTCATTGGCCTTGTAAAAGTCAAAAGTGCTTGAAGCATATTTTGAAATACATACCAAAATATCTGGAGGGTATTTTTCAAGCATTAAACTGGTAATTTTTTGTTGCATCATATCGTATGATCTATTTAGCAAAGCCACATGACCAAGCTTTTCTTTTTCATTCTTTTCCTTTGGAAAAAGTTTATCCCAGCTTTGATTAAACTCCAATCGCTTTAGTATAGAGGTTTGCTCCTTTTTCTTTTCTTCCTGATCCAGTTTTTTATTTTTTTTAAATGGAATGTTTGCATTTAAATCCACAGCAATTAATAAATCGTTCTTTTTCCTTTTCATGAGATCTAAAGGAATTGGGTTTAATACTCCCCCATCAACATATTCAACCTCATCAATCACATATGGCTCTAATATACTTGGTATCGCTACCGATGCTCTCACGGCATCAAACAAACTTCCTTTTTTAAAAACAACTTCCTTTCTTTTATGTATATCAACTGCAACTGCAGCAAAAGGTATTGGAAGCTCTTCAATATTCATGTTATTAAAAAAAGGCTTTATGGCATTAAAAACCCGATTACCTTTAATAAAGCCATGCGTGCTCAACGTAAAATCCATTAAACGGAAAACATCTATTTTGTCAAGGTTTAAAAGCCATTCTTTAAACTGCTTAAGGCCACCTGCAGCATATAAACCACCAACAACAGCACCAAAGGAACATCCTGAAATGGATGCAATTTCAAAATTTTGACGTTCCAATTCTTCAATTACGCCAATATGAGCCATTCCTCGAGCTCCACCACTAGCAAGTACAAGTGATATTGGTTTTTTCATGGTCAGGATTCAGGGTTTTCTTCATCATCCTTAAATCGTCGTATCTTTATGTTTAAGTAGGCAAAAATGACGGTCATTACAGGACTTATTAAATTAAAAAAAGCATATGGCAAATATTCAATAGTAGGAACACCTAAAACCCTTGCCTGAGTTGCTCCGCCTGTATTCCACGGTATTAACACAGAGGTCACTGTCCCGGAATCTTCAAGCGTTCTACTCAGTACTTCCGGTTTAAGGCCTCGTTTTCTAAAGGCTTCGCTATACATTTTTCCTGGTACCACAATTGAAATATATTGGTCTGATGCGGTTGTATTGAAGAAAATACAAGAAAAAGCCGTAGAAGCTATCAATGAAGCATCATTTTTAACAAGATTAATTACTGATTGAGTAATTTTATTAAGCATACCTGTGGCTTGCATTACCCCACCAAAAATCATGGCAGATAAAATTAACCAAATAGTATTTAGCATTCCTGCCATTCCGGTAGTAGAAAATAAATCATTCATAGATTTATCAGGGGTTACTATTGACACATCTCCATAAATAGCTTCCATAACAACTGTATATGAAGCTTTTGCATAATTATCAGCGTCAGTTGCTAAAGCATTGATAATCTGAGGTTGAAAAACAACAGCAAAAATTCCTCCCAATAATACTCCAGCAGCCAGGGCAGGTAAAGGTTGTACTTTTTTTATGATGATGAAAAATAAAATGGCTGGCACAAGAAACAGCCATGGGGTAACTTCAAAAGTGTTTTTGATAGCGTTCTGAACGGCTTCTACATCCTGCCCCGTATTGTTAAAATCCTGATTAAACCCAATAATTAAAAAAATAATCAATGTTATGCCCATAGAAGGAGCAGTTGTGTAAATCATATATCTTATATGGGTAAATAAATCAGTTCCTGCCATAGCTGGTGCAAGGTTTGTAGTATCTGATAAAGGAGACATTTTATCACCAAAATAAGCACCTGAAACAATTGCTCCGGCAACAATTGGGCTGCTAATTCCCATTGCTTCACCTATTCCCAACAACGCAACTCCAATAGTAGCAATAGTCGACCATGAACTACCAGTTGTTAAGGAAACCAACATGCTTATAATTACTGCTGCAAACAAAAAAATCTTTGGATGCAAAATATCAAGTCCATAATAAATAAGAGCAGGAACTACCCCACTAATTAACCATGTTCCAGCCAAAGCGCCAATCAAAAGCAAAATTAATATAGCTGGCATAGCAGAATCAATTGTTTTTACAATTTGATCGCGCATATCGAGCCATTTAAACCCCATTCTACTCCCAAAGCCAGCAGCCAGGGCTGCAGCAGCCATCAAAGCAATCTGGTTAGAGCCATCTAAAGTTCCATCACCCCAGAACAATACATTTAGCGATAATAAAACAATAAGAAATACAATGGGAATAATCGATTCGATTAAGGTTGGTTCACTTTTAGCTTTTTTCATCCTCGTATTGATAAATAATTCGCCAAGATAAACAAAAGCTTCGGAATATTGAAGATAATTAAATTCTGTATGAATTAGCTATTAATGCGAATTAAGTGTTAAATATATTAGCTATGGTTTGAAATAGTAATGATTTATACTGATTTTACTTTCAAAATAGTCCAATTTCGGCAAAGCCTTATTCGAATATTTTCAAGTAGCATAGGCATTTACCACTGCAATTTATATTTTGCTTTTGGACTAAAATATAAATGAAATTGGTATAAAAACCTGCAATGCAAATTGCGAAAAAAAGCAATCGTTTTCTTTAAAGATATAACTTTTTTATGAAAAGAGTTTTTAACCGATATGAACCTTGCTTTTGAGTATAAATTATCATCAGGTATATTGCACAAAAAAACCCAGGCATAAGGTCCGGGTTTATATTTTTTCAAAATATTGTTAGCCGCCAAAATTAGTTCCTATTGAAACACTTAAGCACCTATTCTTGATTTTCAAAAAATCTATTGTGGAAATATTAAGCAAGCCATGACCATAGTTTGCACCAATAACAAAACCACCAAATTGGAACCCACATCCGATACTTAAACCAAGATCAATGCGTTTATGACTGAAAAATTCCTTTTTCCCCCAGGTATAATCCCATTCATTTCTAATTGTTTCGTCTCCATCTTCTTCAAATGAAGTGCCTTTCCCTAAAACTCCAAATGCCAGATAGGGGCCTGCGGTTACATAAAATTTGGGGCCATTTAAATCAAATGTATACTTCGCATTAATTGGAACATCAACATAAACAAGATAAACAGACTCCTTGTATTTATCATTTTTTGCTCTGTAACCTTTAGTATTCAAGAGCATACCTGTTTCAATTGAAACAGGGGCATTTATATCAATGTCAAATACAAAACCTAAATTACCTCCAGGGAGCATTTTCATACCATCAATGTCACCAAATTCCTCAAAAAGGTCTTCAAAGCCCTGGAGACCGTCAAAGTCAGCCTTATATAATTGTTTTGAAAAATTAGCCCCAATCCGCAGGCCAAAGTCAATCTGAGCTACAGACTGAAAAGTTATAGCACTTAATAATAAAATCATTAATGGTTTAGTGAAATTTTTCATAATGTTTTTCAAAAAGGTTAAAAATCACATTTATTCATTGGCTATTTGCAATGCCGTGCAAATATATGCTTAATCGTTCATTAAACAAAACTATTTGGCAAATTTGAGAGGTGACTTTTTGATCGTTTGATGAAATAACAAGCTGCTATTATGGAGTTCATTTGTCCATTGACAATCGAGATCTATCGGCATAAAAAAACCCGAACCTAAGTTCGGGTTTTACTATCATTATAAGCATTATTATTTTCCAAATTTGTACGCAACAGAAATGCTTAACAATCTGTTTTTTGAAAAGTTATCAGAATCACCTTCTGGTTGCAAATTTGCTAATCCAAAACCATATTGAACACCAACTCCAATAGCACCAAAATCAACACCAGCTCCAATATTTAAACCAAAATCTAATCTTTTCACATGATCTTCTGCTGCATCATTTCCAAATTTTACATCTATTGTTTCTTCCTCTGAAAAACCCATAGCAGAAGCTTTTGTTTTCATTTTTCCTGTCACACCAACACCCAAATATGGTCCAGCCGCGATGTATATTTTATCAAATTTATATTTCAAATTTAATGGTATATCAAGAAAAAGAATATTAGCTTTATTTTCTACTTTCACATCAACACCACCTTCATTATAAGTATATTCACTTTTTGCTCCTTTTGTGTTCAAAATTAAACCCGTTTGGAATGAAAGAGCATCATTAATAGCAAATTCAGCTGTTCCACCAACATTAAAACCCAATAGCATTTTAGAATCATCCTTTTCACCCGCAGTTTTTGATGCAACATTAGCCATATTCAACCCAGCTTGTACACCAAAAGTCTGTGCAAATGAATTAAAACTAAAAGTTGCTAATGCAACCACCATTAAAATTTTAGTTACTTTTTTCATAATTTTAATAATATAGTTAAATAGTGCCTACTCTTAGGTTTTTCGGCAACCACCCTGTACTCTTTTAAGGATTTTCCAGGTTTTCCTCTTTAGTTATTAAACTATAAATAATCAATTAAGTTATGTCAAATATATAAAAGCATTTTTGACTGCTCAAATTTTCTTTTCACAAAAGTGAAAAAATTTCCTGCACTGCCTAAGTTCATTTGACGTATAATAACTTTAATTGTATAAATAACCATATTTACATGATAAAAACCTCATTCTGCAATCAATCTAAATAACAAAACAAAGAAAACTCAATACAATACATAAATAAAATACAAGTGTTGTGTCAAGGCTAATTTGTCAGGTGACAATACCTGACAAGTGCACCGGGGCTGTATCAAAACTAGTTTTGCTATAAATTTTTCTTTCAATCTTGCATCAATCCAATCAATCTGCTTTCAATCTTGTTGAAATACGCTCTTTTGTTGTTGAAATGAAAGTAAAATTGCATTG